>JACRHD010000020.1 GCA_016234115.1 Nitrospirota bacterium | reverse complement strand
GAGATGTTTCCATTGTCGAAATGACTATACGATAGATTTTGAACGCTGCCAGTTGTTATCGAGTTGATTCTATACCGGTTGTCATATCCGATGGATCGCTGAAGGGTATTGCCATATAAGAGAGAGTTCATATCCCCAAACGGCAGATAATTAATATCGCTTGCCAATGTCCTTGTCACACCAAGATATGTCTCTGTCACTGAATCGGCTTTGTTTTGATGGTTGTAGGTATAGGTTATCACTCTTCCGCCGGGATGAGTTATCGTCAGGACATTCCCGTTTAAGTCGTACGTGTACTCGGTTCTGTAAAGAATATTGTTTATCTTCTTCGTCTCTTTTTTCACCCGCCCCATTTTATCATAATCGTACCAGGTATATCCCGATGGGTCGGTCATCATTGTAAGCCTACCCTTGCCGTTTTCTGCCTCGGGGTCATCGTAGAAGTAATTGATATCCTGTGTAGGGTCAGGGAGCTGAACGGATGTCTGGCGGTTCAATGCGTCATACACATAGTTCGTCGTTATGCCGTTGGCGTCAGTCCTTGTAAGCATATTCCCGTTGTCGTCATGCGTGTAGGTCGTCGTCCCGGTATCGGGGCTTATGGTCGAGCTCAGGCGATTTAGGCGGTCGTAGGTATATGTCGTAACGTTCTCATTGGCGTCTGTAACCGAAGTCAGATTGTCCCTGCTGTCGTAGGTGTACGACGTAACACCGGTATTCGGGTCTGTTACTGTCTTTAGCCTGTTAAGGGCATCATATGCGAACGTCGTGACGTTTCCGCTTTCATCCCTCTTTGTAAGGACGTTCCCCACAGCGTCATAGGTCTGCTCTGTGTATGCGGCGTCAGGATGGGTCGTCCTCGTCAGCCTGTTACGGTCGTCATAGGCATATGTCTCGGACGTCTTAACAATACCCGAGCTGTCTTTAATCGTCATGGAGGTCATGTTGCCCTCGGTGTCGTAGGTGTAATTTGTCGAATTGCCGTCAAAGTCCGTTACCGTCATCAGACGGTCCCTCTCATACGTATATTCATATATCAGCTTTTCTTCAATTTCACTAATCACGTCGATGATCCTGGTCCTGTTGCTTAGGCTGTCATATTCGTATCTGGTGGTCCCGCCATCAGGCCTTATCTCTCTCTCCAGCCTGTCTCTCAGGTCGTATATATAATTTGTCGTGTTGCCGTTTGAGTCCGTTACTGAAACAAGATTGCCCATCAGGTCGTACCTGTAAGTCGTCGTCAGAGTAGTATCCGCATCCGGATACCTGAGCTCGGTCTTTGTGTAACCGGTACTGTCGTAGCTGTAGGCATACTCCGTAAGATTGCCGTCCGGGTCGTCGACGGTGTGCAACTGCCGGTAATATTCAGCCCCATAATAAGTGTATGTCGTCGTCGCTTCATCAGTCGTACCCAATGCCTCGGTCTTTGTCCACAGGCTGCCGTCGTCATAATAAGTATATTCCGTCGTAATATCGTCAACTGTTTCGGTCAGCGCCTGACCATAATCGTTGTATGTAAAATCCGTAGTCCTTGCATCGACAGTGCCGAAAGCCTCAGTCCTTGAGATCATGTTGCCGTTTTCATAAACCATGTTTGTAATGTTTCCATTCGAGTCAGTTCTTGATGTGACATCAAGGTTGTCGTTATAGACGTAAGAGCTGTCCCCCTGTCCGCACGATTTACACCCCGAACCGGAGATATTTGTCGCATGGCTCTGTCCTAAAGACTTGTCAATCGTATACGTCGTCTCACGCCCCAATGAATCTCTCACTTTCGTTTGCGCATCGCTGTCATACGTTATCGTCAGCGTCTCTTGAGTGCCGTCAGTAGATGAAGTTATCGCCTTCCCCACATTGCTGCCCGAAGTGTGATATGTGGAAGAAACGCATGGGGTCACCTTCAAAATTCATTTATCATCCTCTCTGACAGAAAGGTTCAATGTTTTTTCCTAATCACTGCCTTTAACCCGCAATTCAAAAATGACATTTGAAGGTTTGCATACTGTTATCGTAATAATCATAGTCCAGACTTTGAATCACGCCCGTCGTTATCGTGTCGGTCCTGTAGCGGTTGTCAGGTAATATGTTTCGCTGAAGGGCATTGCCGTATGTTAAAGATTTCATATCCCAAAATGGCTGAATGGAAAATCGAGCATATATGTTAATGCACATCTCGTATTTCTTTACGCCATATTATTAATAAGACTATTAAAGTCCAGCCTGACTTATATAGAGAGATACTTAGCAGATAAAAAATATCATAAATATCGACAGCATTAACTTTTGGTTTAAATGATGTAACTGGTAGATATATTGGTATCAACGCGAAAGTGATGACCCAAGAAACTATTGCAGCAATAAAAGAAATTTTGATTAGCAAATGTACGTCCAAATTAAACTTCCTTTTACTCCATAATCCTGCAAGTAATGATATCCAAAATGAGATACTTGGATATATTACAATTGCAAGCTTTTTGAATAATCGAATATCGATACTTAATGCAAATTGTTCAATTATAAAAAAAGAGAAGATGCAACAAATTAGGAATATTATCTTTCCTTTTTCTGATATCATTACCAAATACCTTTGCACGATTCCGGCACGTCAAGTAACAAAGGAAGCGCATTGCATCTGCTGTAACATTCCACATGAGCGATTTTTCTACAATTATGACGTTGTTCCCCAGTAAGATTTGAGCAATGCCGTTTGTCGTATGAAATTAAACATCCTCTAACACAAGAAGCTGTCCAACTGCATCCAAAATCTTTGCAGCATTGGTAAGCCTTGCACGAATAAGTATCTTTTCCGTTAGCATTTTCATCACATTCGGAAGTTTTTCTGTTACATTGCTCTCTATAATAATCACAGCCGCTTATAGGAAGAGTTTCAAAAGGTAATAATCCCAATGGATCATCAAGAGTCAGAGGTCTATTATCTACATACGCAAATGGATTACTCCCACCTTCTATTCCTATTGGATCAGCTTCGATATACCTCCCAAGTTCCGGCTTATAGTCTCTATGCCAGTTCTGATGTAATCCTGTCTCTGAATCATAGTACTGGCCAGGGAAGCGCAGATTATTGATGACTGATCCAGTTACAGAATATGGCTCACCAAAAGGCAAGTATTCACCGCTCCACGCAACAGCGCCGCTGCTGTCGGTCATAAACGAACTGAGAACGCATGGGGTCAAACCTTCAAAATTCATTTATCATCTTCTCTGACAGAAAGGTTCAATGTTTTTTCCTAATCACTGCCTTTAACCCGCAATTCAAAATGACATTTGAAGGTTTGACCCCATTCACCGGCAGCAGCTACAGGCTGAAAAATAAGCTTAAGAAGGCAAAGTAAAAGGGGTCAGTTCTATTTGCGGAAAAGGGGTCAAATGTCTTGACATTGACAATCTACAGAAGGGCTCAAGCACAAAGACATGGCAGGTTACATCAAACATCATTTGCAGATAGCGGGCATCAAGGAACAACTGTTCTCCGACGAGGCAATCCTTGCGATCCATCAGGGCTCAGGAGGTTTGCTCAGACGTGCCAACCTCCTGGCAAAAGGTTCTCTGGTTGCAGCGGCTCATGAAAAATGCAGTGTCATCTCCGCAGAACATGTCCGGATCGCTTCAACAGAAATAATTTAAAATCATGTGACCGGTAGAGAGCATAACCCTACCGGTCACTCTATTTTGAAACATTTAACCTATTGTGAGAATTTCGAGTCAGAATAATGTGAGACGTTACACCCAGACTGCCCTGATGTTTGAATAACATAAGGGTTATCACTGCATTCCATCGAATGAACGGTGATCGAGAGTCGTTTTTCACCGATCAAATGGACATGTGTTAAATGAAAATGAATTTTTTCACACCTTCTGAGCGGTTACGTGGTTAAGGTTACTGCGAGGGCAGATGCTTCAGCACAAGATGGACTACCGGACAGCCTACTTCCCGTAAAGGCTTTTTATTCTCGTGAAAGAATCTTCCGCCCTGACTTCAGGCATCATGCCTTTTTCCATGCAAAGCATGGTGTTGAGAATGCAGACGCACATCCCGGCGGTCTCGCCTTCTTTAACGAACAGCATGCCGCCTGGAAAATACACGTAATTGCCGGCGCGCATCAACTTCTTGACGGATATGCTGAAACTTTCAAAAAAAGTCATCCCGTCGCAGCTCAGGGGACGCATAACGATATCGGCCCTCGCAAAAGCCGCTAATGTGGTCTTCAGGTCATCCGGTTCGATAAAAAGCAGGCTGTCCTGCATTTCTTTTCCCGCCTCTTCGAGCACGTGCCGGAATTTTGCCGACGGTTTTTCAGACAGCGAGATTATCAGGCCTGTGTCGGGCGGGAGCGGGAAATCGGACGTCATCTTGCGCAAAATGTCGAACAGGAATGAAGGGTATTTTACATTTGAAAAGATGATGACCTTCTCCTTGTTCTTTAATTTTGTCAACTGGGGATATTCCTGCGGCCTGACGTCGTCGGGAATATAAATGAATGAGGGGATCAGCTCAAAATTGGATTTCCTCATATACATGGAAGCGACGTGATACGTGTCCTTGTCGGCGCATATGATCTTGTCGGCAAAGGTAAAGGAGGTAAAGAGCGTCTGCCTCCCGCCGACCGGGCTCCTCATCTGCCCCTGGATCGAAAACAGCTCCGAATGAATGGTTATGAAGGTCTTTGCGCGAAAAAGCTTCCCGATGAGGATCGAGGTCATAAGCTTCAGCAGGCCCAGACGCAGATATCCCTTGGTCAGAAAGTGGATTACGTCTTTCCCCGCGCTCACACGGAGAAGTTTCAGCACGAAGTCGAAGTAGTTATTTGTGTCGACGAACCTCTTGTCCGGAGACGGGTTTGGGGAATTATTGATTACGCTGCACTCATGTCCCTCGTCTTCGAGTTTCCTCAGGAGCGATAAGTTATGAAGATTTTCTTCCTCGTAGGGAGGGGCGAAATTTCCTATCAGCAGTATCTTCATGTCAGTTCACAGTAGTCACGATTACGCGGTCGCCCGCGCCGATATTGAACATCCGGGCGGCATTGTCCAGTTTGACAAACAGTTCGACGCGCCCGAAGCCGTCGATGGTTGCCGACAGGGACCGGTCCGGGGCATCGGAGTAGCAGCCGAAAAAGGACACGTCCAGGTCCCCGTATCTGACAATAAATCCCTGACCCGGTCCGGCAGGCGACATGCGGGAAAGGTCCTCGGCAGAGATGTTCGTGACGGCATTGCCGAAATTATCGATTAATACAACTTCACCCCGGATGACATTGCCGCCTGAAAAAAAGGGCCTCGGCAAGGTGATCGTTACATAATCGGTAACCGGTTCTCCGAACTTCAGGGAATCCACTCCCGTTGACAGCCACGCGGCAACCGGGGCGAATATGTCCCGGCCGTGGAAAGTCGAGCCTGTGACCGGGAGAAAATATTGCGATGATGTTATGTGATACACCCTGAGAAATTTACCGGACTCCATTTCAAAAATGAGAGAGAATATACCGTTGTCCGGCCCGACGAAACAGTGGTTTTCGGTGACGACGAGAATGGGCCGTCTTTCACCTCCGACCCCCGGGTCCACGACGGCGATGTGGACTGCGGCGGAAGGAAAATATTTGAAGGACATTCCAAGTACGAGCGCGGCCTCATAAATATTATGCCGCCCGATATTGTGGGTGAGGTCAACTATCTCCGCGCGCGGGTTTATCCCGAGGATCACCCCCTTGATCATTCCCGCAAAAGGGTCCTTTTGCCCGTAATCCGTCGTCAATGTAATAACAGGTCTCTCTAACACCGAACCGCTCCAGTAAGTTCACTTATTGATGCAATGCCTTCCGAGGACATAAAAGATCTGATTCCCTCAAGTATGTCCATCGTCGCCCGGGGATTGATAAAGTTGCCGGTCCCCACAGCGACGGCGCTCGCGCCGGCAAGGAAAAATTCGACGGCGTCTTCGGCGGATATTATACCACCAATGCCGATAATTGGAATACGCACGGTTTTATGACATTCCCAGACCATCCGGACGGCGACCGGCCTGATCGCCGGGCCCGACAGTCCTCCGGTAATGTTCGCCAGCCGGGGACGTCTCGTCCTGATATCGATGCTCATTCCGCTTATCGTGTTTATAAGCGAGACGGCGTCGCTTCCCTCGTCTTCAGCTATTTTCGCAAATATCCTGACATCGGTCACGTTAGGGGAGAGTTTTGTGATAAGCGGGACGGAGGTCTTGAGTCTGACATTTCTTATCAGTTCTCTGAAAAGGCCCGGCTCCGTGCCGAAGAGGATCCCGCCTTTTTTGACATTCGGGCATGATACGTTGAGTTCTACCGCATCTACCCCGGCGGATTCGAGGTCCCCGGCGAGCTCGATGTATTCGTCTATCGAATTGCCGAGGACGTTGACGATTATTTTTGTCCTGAGTTTTTTCAGATAGGGAAGCTGCTGTTTCAGAAAGCCTTTCAACCCCACATTCTGCAGCCCGATGGCGTTGAGCATGCCGCAGGGCGTTTCACATATTCTCGGTCCGGGATTGCCCTTCATCGGCTTCAGTGATATGCCTTTTACAACTATCGCGCCGAGTTTGTTCAGGTCGACAAATTCCGAATATTCCTTGCCGTAAGCAAAGGTGCCCGAAGCCGTCATGACGGGGTTTTTGAGCTTTAACTTTCCAATGTTGACCTTTAAGTCCATAGTTTTCGTAAATACCCCTCTTTGGCAAAGAGGGGCCAGGGGAGATTTTATGAATAAATCATTTATTTTCAAAATCCCCCCTTGCCCCCCTTTTACAAAGGGGGAAGTCAGTTTGACTCTTTCCTGAGATTTTCTCCCATTCCTTCTCCCCAGATTATTTTTTCCATCGGAAACACGGGACCTTCTTTACAGACTCTTTTATAGCCTTCTTTTGTATTCACCACACAACCGAGGCATGTGCCGATACCGCATGCCATGTTTTGCTCAAGGGCGATATGCCCCTTTACGCTGAATTTGTTTGCAAGGGCGGAGAGTGCCATGAGCATCGGCCCCGGCCCGCACGCGTAAAGAACGTGATGCGTGATGCGTGATGCGTGACGGGATAAGAATCCCTTTAATATGTCTGTAACAAATCCCTTAATCCCGGAGGTGCCGTCGTCTGTGGAAATTACAGTTTCGATGCCAAGTTCTTTCAGCTCACTCAGGCACAGCATTTCTTCTCCTGTCTTTGCGCCGTAGAAGAGCATGGGTTTGTTTTTTTTTAATTTTTCCGCAAGGGCGAAGATCGGGGCTATGCCAAGCCCTCCTGCTATTAAAATTATTTTGTCCCGTGACCGCGCCGGGGGGAAACCGTTGCCCATGGGGCCGACTATATCCAACACGTCGCCCTTTTTCCTTTTGCTTAAGATACCCGTCCCTTTTCCGGCGATCCTGTAAAGTATCTGGAAATCGCCGCCGACCCGGCGATGGAGGCTGAAAGGACGTTTCAGCAGGGGGTCCAGGCCGCTGTCCGTTGAAAGCATAAAAAAATTGCCGGGCCCCGGCTCAACGATCTTTGTAAGCGGATGGAGGGTCAGAAGGAAGTGATCGGCGATGATCTGTCTGTTTTCTGCTACCGCCGCTTTAAATAACCTACTCAAAGCTTATCTCTAATATTTCGTATTCGATCGTTCTCGCAGGCGCCTTTACAACTGCGACGTCCCCGATTTCCTTGCCGATGAGCGCCTTGCCGACCGGCGAGCTGATCGATATCTTGCGCTCTTTTATGTTTGCCTCATCCGGGCCTAAAAGGATAAATTCATATTCCTCATCCGCTTCAAGGTCCATGACCTTTACCTTTGCGCCGAAGGCGACCTTGTTCATCGATATCCTCGAAGGGTCGATTATCTCCGCAAGGGCGAGCTTTGACTGGAGCTCCTGGATGCGTCCGGCTATGAAGGACTGCCTTTCTTTTGCTGCATGGTATTCGGCATTCTCCGAAAGGTCGCCGTGCGCCCGCGCCTCGGCAATGGCCTTGATGTTTTCAGGCCGGTCGACTTTAAGGAGCCTGTCGAGCTCTTCTTTGAGTTTCTGGTGCCCCTCAGGGGTCATGGGGAATTTTTTCATGAAAAATTTTAACAATATATGTTCATAAAGTAAACCCCGCGTAGAAGTGCGAAGGGAGGAAGGGATGAAGGGACATGCTCCGGGCGCACAGGGGAGGCTGCGGAGGAATTTCTATACGACACCTCTTAAAAAAGAGCCATGAGCCGGCATAGGGGCGACCCGCCGGGTTGCCCCTACAGTTAAGAACAGGAAATGACAATAATTGCGCAGAGGCAAAATGTAATATGTTTTTTGTCGATTATAGAAATTCCGCAGCAGGCTCCCCTGTGCGCCTGTAAAGATATCAGAAAGGCCGGAAATTATGTTGCGGGAAAAATCTTCCCCGGGTTCATAATGCCGTAGGGATCGAATGCCCTCTTTATCGCCTTCATGATCTCGATGCCTGTTTCTGAAAGCTCCATCCCTATGTATTGCTTCTTTGTAAGCCCTATACCATGCTCTCCCGATATGGACCCCTCCAGCCTGATTACGGCTTCAAAAATATCCTTGACCGATTTCCCGGCCCTTTCATATTCGTCCTTATCATTCTTATCAGTCATAACATTCACATGGATATTGCCGTCCCCCGCGTGACCGAAATTTACTATCTTCACATTGAATTTTTCAGAGATGTCCCTCAGGGACTGAAGCATCTCGGGTATCCTCCCGCGCGGCACCACTATGTCTTCATTTATCTTGGAAGGTTTTATCCTGTAGAGCGCGGGCGATATGGCCCTCCTTGCCTCCCACAGACGCTTCCGTGAAAAAATGTCCTCCGCGATGCTCACCCTGCCGTTCAATGAAGCGCATATTGACGCTATCCTGTCGACTTCCTCTGAAACCGAGGCCTTCGAGCCGTCCACCTCGATCAGCAGCAATGCCTCGGCATCGGGGGGCAATCCATATCGGCCGTAAGCTTCGACTGCGCTGACGGACGCTTTGTCCATGAATTCAAGGACCCTCGGGATGATACCTGAGGCGGTAATTTTGGAAACGGTCAGCGCCGCGTCATTCAGCGCAGGATACGTGCACAAAAGCGTTACAGTCTCTCCGGGCAGCGGGAGTATCTTAAGGAATATCTTTGTAACAACGCACAAGGTCCCCTCAGAGCCGACGATAAGTCTTGTCAAGTCATACCCGACGACGTTTTTAAAGGTTTTTCCTCCGGTCATCATTACCCGGCCGTCAGGAAGAACTACTTCAAGCCCGAGCACATAATCCCTTGTAACTCCATACTTTATAGCTCTTGGTCCTCCCGCATTCTCGGCAACATTTCCGCCCAGCGTGCAAAAATTCATGCTCGCCGGATCAGGGGGATAGAAGAGGCCTTTCGCCTCAAGCTTTTCCTGAAGATGGCCGTTGATCACCCCCGGTTCAACAACAGCCACCATGTTCTTTTCATCTACATCAAGTATCCTGTTCATGCTGTCCAGGGACAGAACAACGGCATCCTTTAACGGCACAGAACCTCCGGTCATGCCTGTTCCGGCGCCGCGCGGGACAATGGGCTTCCGTTGTTTATGAGCAAACGAAACCATCTGCACGACTTCATCGGTAGTGACCGGCCTGACAACAGCGGACGGGGTCCCCTGCATCGAAGATGCGTCAAACCCGTAACAGAAAAGCTCTTCGCTGTCGGTCGAGGTCCTTTCCGGAAGAGGGGGCGCGTCCTCCTGTTTTTTCTTATTAAAGAATTTGAAGTCCATGATGGTATTAATTATAGCAATATGGATGAGGAAAGTAAGCAGATGATAGTAAACAGTAGACAGCTGACAGTAAACAGTAGACAGTAAACAGCAAACAAGGGGGAGGCCAAGAAATCCCTCGACAGGCAACAGGATTGCGGCTATAATTTACGTAAATAAACTTATGTCCCGGACCGGCGCATTGAATAAATTTATCATTACCCTCACATCAGTATTAGTATTCATGAATATCGCTTACGGTCGTGATGCGGGTCATGCCGGAGGGGAGATAACGGTAGATGAACAATTGGGCTCGAACATTCCGCTCGACATCACTTTCCATAATGAAAAAGGCGATGCAGTTTTCCTCGGCGAACTGATTGACAGACCTGTTGTAATCGCTCCGGTCTATTTAAGCTGCAATCATACATGTCCTCTCCTGCTGATAGGGCTTGCGGACGTGATCGGTAAATCAAACCTGAAGCCCGGAACAGATTATAAGGTCCTGTCAATCAGTTTCGACGAAACTGACACCCCCCGCCTGGCCTCGGAAAAGAAGCCGGCTTACCTGAAGGCGACAAACATCCCGTTTCCGGAGGACGCGTGGAGTTTTCTGACAGGCGACGCGGAAAGCATAAATAAGTTCACCGGGGCCGCGGGCTTCCATTTTAAAAAGGAGCATGCCGGGTTCTCGCACCCGGTGACATTGATATTCATGTCCCGTGACGGCAAGATCGTGAGGTATCTTTCGGGCGTGACATTCCTGCCGTTCGAATTTGAAATGGCCGTTACCGAGGCGTCAAAGGGAAGGGTCGTCTCTCTTGCGAAAAAGGCGCTGCTGTACTGCATGAGTTATGATTCCCAGGGAAAGAGGTACGTCTTTAATACGCTGAAAGTGGTCGCGACACTGATAATTGTTACTCTGGCTTCTTTTTTTATTTATCTTGTGGTAACGGGAAGGAATTCAAGATTCAGGATTCAAAATTCAAAATGATCACAGGAAACAGTTTCTACAACGCGCAGGACAAACATAAGGGGATACTCTCCTGGATACTCTCGACCGACCACAAAAGGATAGGCCTGCTTTATCTGACGGCCATGTTCAGCTTCTTCTTTGTCGGGGTAATCCTCGGCCTGCTCATCCGCCTGGAGCTCATTGCGCCGGGCAGGACGATAATGTCCGCGCCGGCATACAACGCCGTCTTTACAGTGCACGGCGTGATCATGATTTTCTTATTCATAATCCCCGGAATCCCCGCCGGGTTGGGGAATTTCCTGCTGCCCCTTCAGATCGGCGCCAGGGACGTGGCGTTTCCGAGGCTCAATCTTATGTCGTGGTGGTTTTATGTCTCAGGCGCGGCCGTGATACTCATCTCGCTTTTCACCGGCGGCGGACCGCCTGACACGGGGTGGACCTTTTATGTTCCGTACAGCATAAGGACCGGCACAAATGTGACCCTTGCGGTCTTCGGAGTTTTTCTGTTAGGCATCTCTTCAACACTGACCGGCCTGAATTTCGTAACTACCATTCACCGCCTGAGGGCCTCGGGGATGACCTGGCTCAGGATGCCGCTCTTCCCGTGGGCGCTCTATGCCACGGGATGGGTCCAGATCCTCGCTACACCCGTCCTCGCGCTGACGCTGCTGCTGTTGATCTTCGAGAGGGTTTTCGGCCTCGGCTTTTTTGACCCGGCCAAAGGGGGCGACCCGCTGCTCTTCGAACACCTCTTCTGGATATATTCGCATCCCGCGGTCTATATCATGATACTCCCCGCGATGGGCGTGGTATCGGAGATAATCCCGGTCTTTGCAAGGAGGACCATCTTCGGGTACAGATTGATTGTTTTCTCCAGTCTCGCCATCGCCTTCGTCGGCTACCTCGTCTGGGGACACCATATGTTTACGAGCGGGATGAGCGACTTGTCGAAGGTAGTGTTTTCGTTTCTGACATTTATCGTTGCCGTGCCGAGCGGCATTAAGATCTTCAACTGGGTTTCAAGCCTCTACGGGGGCTCGATAGATATGAAATCACCGCTCCTTTACACGGTCGCGTTCATATTCCTTTTTTCCATCGGAGGTATTACGGGACTTGTCAACAGCGCGCTGGCCACCAATATCCAGGTGCACGGGACATATTTCATTGTCGCCCATTTTCACTACACGATGTTCGGAGGGACGGCCTTTGCTTTTTTTGCAGCGCTCCATTTCTGGTTTCCGAAGATATTCGGGAAGATGTTCAGGGAAAGGCTTGCGAATACCGCGTGGTTTTTTCTGTTTGCGGGTTTCAATACTCTCTACTTTCCCATGTTCATATTAGGGTGGCAGGGGATGCCGAGGAGGTATTATGATTATCTTCCGCAATTTCATACCCTGCAGGTGATATCGACAATTGGTTCATGGATACTCGCGACCGGATTGTTCATTATGTTCTACAATCTCATCAGCTCGATTTTCAGGGGAGAGAAGGCATTGAGCAATCCCTGGGGAGGCGTTACGCTTGAATGGAAGACTTCGTCGCCTCCTCCCGTCGAAAATTTCGAGGAGCCGCCGGTGGTAACAGGGGCTCCGTACAGGTTCAGATAATTAGGGTCAAGGGGCCGGGGTCCGGAGCCCAGGTCTGGGTTTTTTACGGCCCCTGGACCCTGAGAGGATTGAATATCATGAGTAATATGAGCATAACAGAACATAGGCCTGACTATGAGGGCTCCAGGCTTGGTATGTGGATTTTTCTGTTTACCGAGATGCTGCTGTTTGCCGGGCTGTTCCTGCTTTATTCGGTGTTCAGAACGAGATATTCGCCGGAGTTTCATACCTCTTCAGTTGAATTGAGCAGGACCGCTGGGACCGTCAACACGATCATTCTGCTTACAAGCAGTCTGACTATGGCGCTTTCAATCAGTGTCATAAAATCAGGCAGGAGAGGTATGTCATTACTGTTCCAGTCGCTTACTGTTTCCCTCGGTATTTTATTTCTCGTGAATAAATATTTTGAGTGGGGAGCAAAGCTCTGGCACGGCATATACCCGAACTCTCCTGAGCTCCTGCAGAGAGGCAAAGGGAAGACCATGTTTTACGGACTCTATTATCTCATGACTGGACTTCACGGGCTCCATGTGCTTGCGGGCGTCATCCTTCTTACGATTATGTTTATCATGACCGTGAACAACAGGATCAACCGGGAACAATATGTACGTCTTGAGAATTCAGGCCTTTACTGGCACCTGGTGGACGTAGTCTGGGTTTATCTTTTCCCGGTGTTTTATCTGATTAACTGAGGGTCCGGGGTCAAGGGGCATGGGTCAAGAGTTTTTGGGACTCTGGCCCCCTGACCCTTGACCCTTGACCCAAGAATCAGTGAGGATGTATGAATAAAAATAATGACCATACAATCGGCTTCAAAACATACATCGCCATCTGGTTTTGCCTTGTTGTTTTAACGGCAATAACCGTGACGGTCTCCGGTTTGAATATGGGAAGATACGGGGCGCTTGCATCTGTTCTTATCGCCTCGGTGAAGGCCGCGCTGGTCCTTCTCTTTTTCATGCATCTGAAGTATGAAAGACCTTTCCTGAAACTTATGCTTTTAGTAACAATCTGCACCATAGCCGTAATTATAGGACTTACATTTTTTGATATAGGAGTCAGATATTGAAAGGAAATCTCCCCTGACCCCTGCTTAAGGCACCTACTGTTGGTCTTTTCCAAAGAGGGGAATTGAAAGTCCCCCTTTGAAAAAGGGGGATGAAGCGGGATTTTGAAAACGAATGTTACCGGGACTTTTAAATCAGACAGGCAGGGTCGATAATGTTTTCTTCTTCATAGTCGCCGTGTCCGTTGTCATTCTATCGATTGTCACCTTTACCATGATTTTCTTCCTGATAAGATTCAACCGTAAGAGAAATCCTGTTGCAAAAGATATCGAAGGCAGCCTGCCTCTTGAAATAATATGGATTACGGTCCCTACTATTCTCGTCATGGCCATGTTCTATTATGGATGGGCCGGGTTCAGGATTATGAGAAACCCTCCTGAAGACGCCATGCCCGTGAAGGTGAGCGCCCGCATGTGGGCCTGGACCTTTACATATGAAAACGGGCTGAATAGTGATGAATTGAGAGTGCCGCTGGGCAAACCGGTCAAACTCATCATCACTTCCGAAGATGTCCTGCACAGTCTCTTCATTCCGGCCTTCCGCGTAAAGGAAGACGCTGTTCCGGGGATGGAGACATACCTGTGGTTTCTTCCCGACAGCGCCGGAGAATACGACCTCTTCTGCACCGAATACTGCGGGGTAGGGCATCACTCCATGATTTCGAAAGTCATAGTTATGCCGCAGGAGGAATACGCGGCATGGTTTGCGAAGAAAGAGACCCCGGTTGCTGGAGGCCGGGACGCGTTGAAGCTCATGGAAAAGAAAGGCTGCCTCGTATGTCACACCACAGACGGCGCTAAGGCGGTAGGCCCGAGTTTTAAGGGTATCTTCGGAAAGAAGGAAACTGTAATAACAGGGGGGAAGGAAAGGACGGTTGTTGTGGATAAGGAGTATCTGAGAAAGTCGATATTGTCCCCCGGCGAGGATGTAGTAAAGGGTTATCCTCCTGTAATGCCCCCGCAGGAAGGTCTTCTGAGCGATGAGGAGATCGAAATCATAATTAATCATATAAAAGGGTTGAAGTAAATGTTTATGGTCCTCAAACCGTATCTTGAACTTTGCAGAATTACTCTATCACTCTTTTCCGCGCTTTCTGCCGTGACCGGTTATATACTTGCCGGGTCCGGCCTTGCATTAAAGACCGCGTTCGTTGCGACAGGAATATTTTTATCGGCCTGCGGGGCGTCCGCCCTGAATCAATACCAGGAGAGGCGCACTGACGCGTTCATGGAAAGGACAAAGGGCCGTCCCCTGCCTTCCGGCAGGATTAGGCCCTTCCACGCATTGTATTTTTCCCTTCTGCTGCTGTGCGCGGGGATGACGGCGCTGGTCCTTTCAGGCAGTCTTGCAGCAGTGCTTTTGGGGGCCTGCGCGGTAATCTTATATAACGGTCTGTACACATACTTAAAAAGAAAGACAGCTTTTGCCTCAGTCCCCTGTGCCGTGATAGGCGCATTGCCTCCGGCGATGGGGTGGTTTGCCGCGGGCGGAAGCTTCCCGGACCAGCGGTTGACGGCTGTCTGCTTTTTATTCTTTATATGGCAGATATCCCATTTCTGGCTCTTGTTCCTGACGCATGGCAGGGATTATGAAAGGGCGGGCCTTCCGTCGCTGACGCGCGTATTTGAGAGAAGGCAGCTTGAGAGGATTACATTCGTCTGGTTTTTATCAACGACGGTGGGCGCGCTATTGACGCCGTTTTATGGCTTGACTGCGTCTGACGCCGCGAACTATCTGCTTTGCGCCACAGCAATCCTGCATATGCTCAATGGTATGAAACTCCTCCGGGGGCCCGGCGACATATTCGTCTACCGCATCGCCTTCAGCAGGATGAACGCATACATATTGTTTGTCATGCTTCTGCTGAGCGCCGACCGGGTCATTAACAGGTAGAGATAAACCGGTTCCCGTGTCCGTTAGCCGTGTCCGTTTCTTCCTTGACGGTCACGTTAACCGGACACGACTCACGAGCGGTTGTTATCTTTGTCCCACCTTCATCCCCGGCTCGATCGCTTCTTCATTGCTTAAAATAACGGCCCCGGCCGTAGTGGGCTGAAGTGTTATGATCTGGATCTTTCCGATGACTCGTGAGACCTGCGTACTTGAAAAAACGGAAAGAACGTCACCTGATAGAAGACCGTCATTCTGCCCCCTGTCGAGGAATATTATAGCTCCTTTACTGGAGAGTTCAGCGGTCGATAGAGACTCCACTATATGGCCCTTTATCGCGGGAGTACGGACCACGTCAGGAGCAAGGGGCGGCTCCATTTCTTTATAGGGGATCAGACCGTCTCCTACCTGCACGTCGTCAAAGGCGCGCAATATTCCGGCCTTCGGAGTATCATTGTCTTTTCCGATGATTTCCAATACCCCCGTCACCCGGACCAGGTGTCCTAAAGTTTTCCCCGTTACCGGATGGAAGACTTCTTTAACGTCTCTGATTGAAAAAAATCTGCTTTTTGAATTATCGGCCTGAGAGATTATCAGGACCGGTTTTCTCTGCAGATCGGGACCGGACAGTGCTTTCTCCGGAAAGATATTCAGATATACGACGTCATGTTTCCCGGCGATCTCATGCCCGGACGGGGTCGAGATTATTTTGCCGATGCCGGGGACCACATCCGTTATCCAGCCGGCGGAGACATAGCTATCTTTATCTATCAGATATTTTTTGCGCGGCGTTTCCTCTGCTGTTAATTCGACGGACGGCTGAGTTTCCCCGGCAGGGCCGGCAGTCCTGACCGGGGGGGCCTTGGCTGCGGGGGCCTTGAATTGTTTTACCTCCGGCGATTGTTCCCCGGCCTGGGGAGACGCCTGACGCAGCAACTCCTCCCTGGATGGGATGATCAGCTTCTCTCCGGGGAGGATAAGGTCGGGATTGCTAATATGTGGGTTGACGTTCCAGAGCTTGGGCCATAAAAAAGGGTCCTGCAATCTGGAACCCGATATGCCCCAGAGCGTGTCTGCCTTCTGTACTACATATTCTTCGGATTTTGTTTCCTGGGCATGAGCGCCGGCGACACAGAACATAAGCGCAACGACAAGAATGTGATATACCTTTTTCATATTATCTCTCCTCGGGATGCTTTTTTATCATACACATACCCTACATTATCCAAGCATGAAATTCATGTCAAGGGTCACGATCACCGCCTTTTGCGCATTTTTAAACGGTCTCATGATAATCTGCATATCCTTATCGTCATTCCCGTCCCGATGCATCGGGATTGAGCGGGAATCCATGGTTCGACAGGCTCACCATGACAAGCGTGTCACCCTGAGCCTGTCGAAGGGTGGATGCCCGATTAAGCCTGCCCTCGAAGTCTTAGTCGGGGGAACTTCGGGCATGACGGACAAAGGCCTACAGTTGTGATTACTATTTTGAGACGTTAATATCAATGAGGAAGCTGCTCCGATATTTGACGGCCTGGGCCGCTTCAATGGCGGTCCGGGGCGTTAAGGGCGATTTCACGTTGTATAATGTGCGTTGATTTCTATGTACTTTTCAGTCAGGTCGCACGTCAGGACCTTTGCGCTTTTGGTCCCTGCGCCCAGATCGATCAGCACGGAGATATTCTTTTGCGCCAGGAGATTTCTGGCGGCCTCTTCTTTACCCGTGCCGGTCCCCTTCCTCACAAGTCTGATGTTTCCGAGGTAAATATCGATCTTAGCTTCATCGACTCCGACTCCTGAATAACCTATTGCTGCGATGATCCTTCCCCAGTTAGGATCTCTTCCGTATATTGCGGTCTTGACAAGCATTGAATTGGCTACCGTCCTGGCCACGGTTTCAGCATCCGTTTCAGACCGCGCGCGCCTGACCGTAATTTCAACGAGTTTTGTAGCTCCTTCACCATCCTTCACAATCATCCGCGCAAGCCCGGTTGTTATATCGCATAAGGCATTTTCGAATCTTTTGTAAGCTGCGGACCTCATTGAAACCGGGGTATTGCGCAACAGGCCGTTTGCCATGATCAATACGGTATCGTTTGTGCTCATATCATTGTCGATGGCGATCCTGTTGAATGAATTACCCACGGCCTTCCCGAGAGCGGAGTCAAGGGCGTCAGGCTCTATAGCGATATCCGTAAATATGAAACACAGCATCGTGGCCATATTGGGGCATATCATGCCCGCGCCTTTGGCGATGCCGGCGATGACGCCGGTCTTCCTGCCGACCCGTATGCCGGTGGAACATATCTTCGCGAACGTATCGGTCGTCATGATTGCGGAAGCGACCTTGTCCAGATCGAAGGGAGAGAGCTTGCCGGCCAGATCAGGCACGGCCTTTCTTATCTTTTCCATGGGCAGAGGTCTGCCGATCACGCCGGTAGAGGAAACATAGACGAGCCTATGAGGAATGCCGAGCGTCCTGGCCGCCATGCCGGCCGTTTCTTCCGCGTCCCTGTAGCCTTCTTTCCCTGTGCAGGCGTTTGCGTTGCCGCTGTTGACGATGATGGCCTGCCCCTGCCGTGAAGATATTCGTTTCCGGGAGAGTTTTACAGGCGCAGCCTTGACCCTGTTTGTCGTAAAGACCCCCGCAGTGGTCGCAACGGTCTCCGAGAATATCAGGGCCAGATCATCGGACCCTGATTTTTTTATTCCCGCGGGCACGCTTGCAAAGCCGAATCCGGGAACAATGACAGGCGCGCTTTTCATTAAGGGAAGGGGGGTGAGGTCAGGAGCCCGGCGGTTTCATCAAACCCGTACATTATATTCATATTCTGTACCGCCGCTCCGGACGCTCCTTTTAAAAGGTTGTCGATCGCGCTCACTATAATCAGTGTCTGTCCGCCCGCGCCTCGGTTGTTCAGAAATACCGACAGGTCGCAAAAATTGCTCCCCCTGACGGCCTTTGTGGCGGGATAGACCCCGTTTTCAAGGACCCTCACAAAGGGTTCATCGCGGTAAAAATCCCGGTAAAGCCCCTGGACCTTCGGGAGGGAAATATTTTTCCTGAGCCGGACATATATCGTGCTGAGGATGCCCCGGTCCATCGGCATCAAATGAGGAGTAAAAATTATACGTATGCTCTTACCCGATATCGAGCTCAACTCCTGCTCGATTTCGGGTGTGTGGCGATGGGATGAGACGGCATACGCCTTTACCGACTCGTTGACTTCACAGAACATAAAGGGCTGGACAGGGCTCCTGCCGGCCCCTGACGTGCCGGATTTCGAATCTATAATGATCGAGTCCGGATCGACAAAATTCTTCCCGATAACGGGGGCAAGTCCGAGGACGGCGCTCGTGGGATAGCAGCCCGGATTAGCGGTTATCGAAGCCTTCTTTATTTTGTCCCGGTAAATTTCAGGCAGACCGTAAACAGCCTTTTTCAGCAGTGACGGAAACAGATGAGGCGTGTTGTACCATTGCCGGTATACACCCGGATCTTTTATTCTGTAGTCCGCGGACAGGTCTATTACCTTCTTGCCCGCCGCGTGGAGAAAGGCGGCGGTCTCCTGCGAGGTCTTGTGAGGAAGACAGAGGAAGAAGACGTCCGCTTTTTTTGTTAAGACATTCAAGTCGAGGAGTTCAAATTTCAGGCCCGTGTTTCTCAGATGGAGAAATAAAGCTGATACGTCGGCGCCCGCTGAGCGCTCGGAGGTAACGGCGGTTACTTTTACACGGGGATGCCCCAGGAGCAGCCTGAGGAGTTCGGCGCCTGTGTAACCGCTCCCCCCCAATATAGCGACTTTAAGAGGTGGCTTAGGCATGTAGTGAAGGACCGGCGAAACGCCTTTTCGACTTCATTGACTTTATAATTATCTCTTTGAAAACTGGAAGCGTTTTCTCGCGCCCTTTTGGCCGTATTTTTTCCTTTCAACAACCCTCGGGTCCCTTGTCAGAAAACCTTCTTTCTTGAGTTTTCCCCGGAAATCGGAGTTGACCGCTACGAGCGCCCTTGCAATACCGTGCCTGATGGCAGAAGCCTGTCCGCTCACCCCTCCTCCATTCACTCTTATGGTGAGGTCATATTTGCCTGTAACGCCCGCAACGCTTAAAGGCTGCTGGACGACCATCTTCATGGTTTCGTAAGGGAAATACTCATGGAGCGGTTTTTTATTGATCGTAATGTTTCCAGTCCCCGGTTTTATCAATACCTGGGCTATGGAAGTTTTTCTTCTGCCTGTAGCATGGTCCTGTATGTCTGCCATCTGATTAGAGCTCCTTGTAGTTAGTTCAGAATTAATGTCTCAGGGGCCTGCGCCTTATGGGGATGTTCCGCGCCTCTGTAAACTTTCAGTTTTTTTAACTGCTGCCTGCCAAGGCTGTTCTTGGGGAGCATTCCCCTGACTGCCGACATGATTATAGTTTCCGGAGAATTTTTCATTACATTCCTGGCGGTCGCTTCCTTCAGCCCCCCTGGATAGCCTGAATGACGATAATATACTTTCTGGTCGAGTTTATTGCCTGTAAACCGTATCTTTTCCGCGTTGACTACGATTACGAAGTCGCCCGTATCCGCATGGGGAGTAAAAATCGGTTTATTCTTGCCTCTCAGTATTGAGGCGACCCTTGAGGCAAGGCGTCCCACGACCATTCCATCGGCATCGACAATATGCCATTTCCTTATAACATCCGTACTCTTCGCAGATAAAGTCTTCATGGCTCCTCTCAACAAACATAAATTTTTAACTTTTAACGTAAAAACGTAACATGTTAATTGAAAACCCTTGTAATTGTCAATAGATCGAAGGAAAAAATTAAAGCCGGTAAGCGGAATTAGACCCTGTTACAGGACCGGTTCGACAACTTTTCCCATGTCTTGGCGTCTAATTGATCGATGTATTCTTCCAAAGAAAAAATCTGGCTGCATTCCATGCAGACAATCTGGACAGACCTTCAACCCATCTTAATGGTAATTTCGCCATTGCACTTCTTACATTTCATGCTTGTTTCTCCTTAACGAATTAATAAATTATACTAATCGATATATTAAAACATTTTTCTGAAAAAGAGAAGCCGCAGCAACCGGCCGGCTATTATTATGTAAATTTTTCTTGATTTTTTAGTTGTAATTTGTTAAAAATTATAACGTCTTTAAGTTTTCTTATAAACCGACTGGAATTTGGTAAAAGTTTTTTATATTGCATGCTTATATCCATAAAGGGAGAGTCGCCTATTGTTTAATACATATGGAAGTCTCCAATCCCTCATTTTTATCAACCAGCCCGTTGTCCGTCAGAAGTTCACTAATTGTATTATGAGAAAAAAATCGTGCCTATAAGAAAACGCAGGGTAGTTGTAACAGGACTGGGCGTTGTGGCCCCGAACGGGATCGGTAAATACGAGTTCTGGAACGCGTTGACAGAGGCGAAATCAGGCGTTGATCTGATCATGAGCTTTGATACGTCGAACCTTAATTCGAAGATCGCCGCCCAGGTCCTCGACTTCGACCCCACGGATTATGTCCAGAAGCATGTAGCAAAAAAAACCGACCGTTTTGTCCATTTCGGACTGGCATCGGCGCGAATGGCGCTGGAGGATTCAAAATTGGCCCTTGAAAGAGAGGACAGGTCGAGAGCGGGGGTCGTCATAGGGTCGGTTTTCGGCGGAGTATTATTTCACGAGGCGCAGATAATATCCGGCTACCAAAAGGGGTTTGACAGGGTAAACCCCCTGAGCGTGCCGAGAGTCAGCACCCACGCCGTCGCCAGCCACCTGGCTATTGAATTTCGTGTTACCGGTCCTAATATGTCGGTTTCAACCGCCTGCGCTTCAGGGGCCAACGCCATAGGCCATGCGTTCAGAATCATACAGAACAATGATGCGGACATCGTCTTTGCCGGCGGCACGGAGGCGCCTATCACCGCGATAACTTTCAGCGCCTTCTGCAATTTACAGCTTCTCTCAAAGGAGAACAATTTACCGGAAAAGGCATGCCGTCCCTATGATAAAAAGAGGGACGGGTTCGTCCTCGGGGAAGGGGGGGCGGTTCTCGTCCTGGAAGAGCTCTCTCACGCGATCAAGAGGGACGCCCATATTTACGGTGAAATCATAGGATATGCGTCCAACTGCGGTTCATATCATATGGTGCTTCCGGAGCCTGACGGTATTGAGGCCGCAAGGGTCATGAATGAGGCCGTCCAGGAAGCGGACATCGACCCTCATGAAATCGATTATATAAGCGCGTACGGCAACGCGACACAGCCTTATGACAGGGCGGAGACGAAGAGCATTAAAAGGGTGTTCGGAGAGCATGCTTACAATATCCCGGTCTGTTCCATCAAATCGATGATAGGACATACCGTAGGGGCGTCAGGCGCAATAGAGGCTGTTTCATGTTTTCTCGCGCTGGAGAACAACATGATCCCGCCGACGATCAATTACGAAAATCCCGATCCGGATTGTGATCTGGACTATGTGCCCAACAGACCGAGAAGGGCGCGCCTGAATACCGCTTTGCTGAATTCTTTCGGCGTGGGCAATAATAACGCGTGCATCATTTTCAGAAAGTTTGCGGACAGGAGGAGTATAAATTAGTTGTGGGAGATGAGTTGAAAAAGGAGATAAGAGATAAAATCGGCGAGATACTTTCAAATAGATTGGGAATTGATATCGGAGAGATAAATGATGAGTTGAAGTTGAAGGAGGACCTGGGCATAGATTCATTCGATTTGTTAAGGATGATCTTTGACGTGGAAGACGTATTCGGCATCAGCGTGCCGCCGGACGGGGGAGAGGACATAAAGACCGTCGGCGATATTCATTCGTATATATACCGAAGGCTATCTGAAAGAGACGGATGAACAGGTGAAGACAATTTTTCTGACAGGCGCTACCGGATTTATCGGTTCAAACCTTGCCTGCGCCCTTTTAAGGGCCGGGTACGGTCTTAAACTGCTTGTAAGAGACAGGAAGACAGGCGCAGCGGAGAGGTTCAGACAAAGCCTGGAATATCTGCTGGACAGCAGTGACGAGTACGCGAATTTTCAGGACAGGTTCGAGATAATTCGCGGCGAAATGACGCAGGAGCATATGGGCATTCCTTCAGATGCGCTGAAAAAATTGCGCTCGGATGTGGATATTGTCCTGCACTGCGCGGCACTGACGAGTTTTCAGGAAGCCGAAAAAGGGCTGCTTGAAAAATGCAACGTCGAAGGCGCCCGCAATATTCTTGATTTTACCATTGCGTTGAAATCGCCGTCACGCGCCCTGTATTACGTAAGCACTGCATACGTCTGCGGACAAAGCAGCGGCGTTTTTACGGAAGATGATCTGGATACGGGCCAGGACTTCAACAATTCGTATGAAGAGACCAAATTCCGTGCGGAACAATTAATACATGAATACCGGGACAAATTCAATCTCAGCGCCTCGATATTCCGGCCGTCGATAGTGACCGGCGATTCGAGGACCGGAAAGGCCTCCAGGTTCGACGGCGTATACAGTTATGTCAAGGCGCTGCACTTAATTGCCGGGCTGTTTGCAAAGGACCTGGAAAGAGGCGGCAAAAGAGCGTCTGCCGTCGGAGCGGCATACAGGGACAACAGGCTGGACATTCCCGTCAGAATGCAGGCCGACCCGGACAAGACACTGAACATAGTGCCTGTCGATTACGTTACGGACTGCGTTGTCAGGTGCATACGGACTTCAGCGGGTCCCACAACTTACCATATCATAAACCGGGACCCGCCGACGCTCGGACGGCTTCACGAAACCGTCAGCTCACTGCTTAACGTCTCAGGAATCAGGCTTGCAGGAAGGAACGAGTTTTCCCTGATACCTATGACTGACTGGGAAAGTTTCTTTTCGGGCAGTTTAAGGGAAATACAACCGTATCTGGAGACGGCGGAACCTGTTTTTACCGACGATAATATGCGGGAGGTTTTAAAGGGGACCTCCATACTGTGCCCGGAGATTACAGTAAACTTTCTTGAAACGCTTTTTGCATTTTTTATTTCAGGCGCAAGGTCCGTCAAATGAATATTTTCACTCTTTCTTCTTTCATAGCGTTTTCAATCTGTGAATACCTGGCGGTGTTTGTTTACCTGAAGAATCCCCGGAGCAGGGTAAATAAGTCTTTTGCGGTCGAGACTTTTTTTATAGGCGTCTGGACCCTGTTCCCTTTTGCCACGGGACTGTCTCACGTGATCGGGACCCCGGTCTTTATAGCAAGGGTCGTATATATTGCCGCGATACTCGTCCCGCCGACATTTCTTTTTTTTGCGCTGAACCTGATCGATCTCCATGACGCAGCAAAAGAACGCAACAGATTGAGGACCTGTTATCTGATTTCAGCCGGTTTTCTGCTCTCTTCTTTCAGCCCCTATTTTATCAGGTCCGTCAACCCTTCCGGGATGACTTTTGCCATCGTCCCCGGGGCGCTGTACCATCTGTTTTTTGCCTTTTTCGCGATGACCATCATATACGGGTACTATAAGATCTTCATGAGGTACAGGGAAGTCAAGGGGTTCAAGAGGAACCAGCTTCTTTATGTGCTGATTGCCTTCGTCATTGCCGGGACCGCGGGTTTTATTCACTTCCTTTCAGCGTATGGGGTGCGGGAGGTTTATCCTCATGACTTTCTCGTCATATTATTTACGGCCATAGTCGCGTATTCAATTATCAGATACAGGACCATGGAGGTCAACATCGTCTTCAAAAAGACAGCCGCGTACTCCCTGGCGGCCGGACTTCTCACCGGCCTTTTTGTCGCCCTTGTCCTTTCAATAACAAACCTGTTCTCGACTTTTGCGAATGCGGGCTCTTTCAAGGTCAGTATCTTTGCCGCCCTGCTGATCGCCCTGCTGTTTAACCCTCTGAGACACAGGATACAGAGTTTTATCGATTCGACCTTCTACAAGAAAACCTACGATTACTACGCGACTGTCAGGCAGGTCAGCTCGAAGCTTGCGAGCATGTTCGACCACGACGGCATATTGAAATTCATAGGGGACACACTTTATGATCTCCTGGGGTTGAAAAGCGTCTATCTCCTTACGGCGTCCTCCGGAAGATATGAGACGGCATATTATCTGGACAAGAAACACAAACACAGGGCCGCAGGCGATAAAGACGCAGCCGGCGCGGAGAGGCTGTTTTTAAACAAACGCTCGGGGATAGCCGGCTTTTACAGGAGATCCGATGATATTATTGTCAGGGACGAGCTGGACGGTATGGGAAGAGAGGCGGACAGGGAGGCCGAACATATCATAAATGACCTCGAGCCTTTTCACGGAGAAGTCGCCGTCCCGGTGTTCGTGGACCGTAAACTTGCGCTTTTAATTGTCCTGGGCGGGAAAGTCTCCGGCGACATGTTCAGCAAAGAAGACGTGGACCTGCTGAAGACGATATCCAACCAGACTTCCGCCGCCCTGAAGAACGCGCGGCTTTACCGGGAAAAGATCAATTCGGAGAGACTCGCGTCGATAGGGATGATGTCCGCGACTTTCGCCCATGAAATAAGAAACCCCCTTACTTCGCTGAAGACCTTTGCCCAGCTCATGCCTGAAAAATATAACGACGTGGAATTCAGGGAGACGTTCTCCAGGATAGTGGTGGGAGAGATAGAGAAAATCGACGGGCTTATCAGCGATCTGCTTGATTTTTCCTCGAGGAAAAAGACCTCCCGTATGAATAACTATGACCTGACCGAGCTCCTTGATATAATTATCGAAGACGTCAGGGGGAAGCTCGAATTTGAAAAGACAAATATCGCCATCGAGAAAAACTATAACGGAAGAAAGATACAAATGTCGGGGGACGCGCGGAAATTGAAGCAGGCCTTCGGCAATATAATATTGAACGGCTGTCAGGCCATGAACGGAGAAGGCGTCTTGCGGGTCGACATAAAGGAGAGAGGCAAATATACCGATGTGGAAATCAGGGACACGGGCGAAGGCATTCAGCAGGAGGACCTCCCGAAAATATTCGATCCCTTTGTGACGACCAAGGAGGTGGGAGTGGGCCTGGGACTTGCCATCAGCAAGAGGGTCATAGAGGACCACAACGGGAAAATACATGTCGTCAGTCAACCCGCTAAAGGGACCGCATTCACAATTTCGTTGCCTGTGCAGAATGAATAACATATAATAGTAAGTCCCTCGTGAATACGGCCGGGAGTAAGGGACAATATCCGACATAGGGACCGGAGAAAGAACGGATGGAGATTCTGGCATTACTGAGCAGCAGGGACGACGCCGTTATCACGAATGTGAAAGGGGCGCTGAAGCAGTATACCGTATACCCGCTCAAGACGCTTGAGGAGCTTGAGGACTTATACGGCAACATACCCCTGAACCTGCTCCTGATCGACACGTCGTCGCACAAGCTTTCTTCCATGGAGAATTTTCTGAACAGACTGGACAGCGACAGGGTCGTGCTCATCTCGGGCGACAAAATCGACAGCTTTACCAGGGAGCGTCTCCCCGGGAGCATATTCGATTCCGTCAGCGTCGAGGCCATAAGAACGGAGCTCCCTCTGGTCGTCGAACGCGCCCTCGAGAGGCACAGATTCAAGAACGAATTAAGGCTTTTAAAGCGGACGCAGGATGTGACGCCCCCGGCCCAGGCCAAACCGTTATACCGGCCCGATTCCGAAGTGCTTTGCAGCCGTTATGACCCGGTCCCCGGCGGAAGATATGATTATGAAAAGATCGTCGTCTGCTTCGCCAAAATGCTTACCGCGAGCTTTGATATGCAGAAGCTCTTCAGCCATTTCATTGATTCGGTCATGGAGATTGCCCGGGTGAGCAGGATGTCCGTCCTGCTCAGGGAAAAGGACGCGTTCCGGGTCAAGACCCATTACGGACTCGATCCGTATCTTGCGGAAAATATGCTGCTGAGAAAGGACGGGCCCCTTGCCGGCTGGCTTGCAAAAACGGGCCGCATCCTGAATAAGCCCGTTAATTTCTTTGATACGGAGTCGGTAAGTATCAGGGACGAGATGGAGGTCCTTCAGTGTTCGGTCTCTTTTCCCATGATACACAAGGGCAAATTAATAGGCATATTCAATATCGACAACAAGGTGACGGAGCAGCCTTTTTACAGGGAAGAGCTGGAGATCATTTATGTGCTCTGCAACTACCTTGCCGCCGCGGTCAAGGACATAGACATATATCATCACATGTGGTACCAGAAGGAATTCACCGACAATATAATTTCCAGCATGAGCAGCGGGATGATCGCCATCGACAGGAATGAAAAGATCACGGTCTTCAATCAGCAGGCCGCGGACATCCTTAATCTCAGGCCTCGGGACATGATCGGAAGGGACCTGAGGGCGCTGCCGTCCCCGCTGGGCGATATCCTGTATGAGACGATGGAGACGGGAAACTCCTACAGGCGCTACGAGATTACGATAAACCCCGCGAGGGTCCCCCTCGGCGTAAACAGTTACAGGCTGCTCGACGAGCAGCGGAGCCCGGCCGGGGCCGGGATCATATTTTCCGATCTTTCGGACTCGAAAAAACTGGAAGCCCAGCGCGGGACCGCGGAGAAGCTCAAGGCGATCAATGATCTCATGGCAAAGATAGCCCATGAAATAAGGAACCCTCTCACTTCAATACAGACGTATATTCAGTTGCTCAACGACAGGCGCCCTGACGACGATCTGCAGAATTTTTATGTATCGACCGTGAGCCAGTCCATCGGCAGGCTGGACAGCCTGATTGATAAACTCATAACCTTTTCGAGCTCACAGGATTATAACTTCAGCAGGGAAAACATAAGTGACGTACTTAACGAGGCCGCAAATTCCAGCTCGAGGAACCTGCCCGGGACGCACAGGCTTATCAGGGACCTGCCGGACAAGCCTTTTTATATAAATGCCGACAGGAAGCAACTGGTAAAGGCCTTTTATTATATCGTCCAGGGCATAGTCGACCGGACCCCCGACGGCGCGGCGATAACAATAAGCGTCAGGGCCGCGGTAAGGGACGTCTATTTCGCGGAAGTCTCCATCTCATATAAAGGAGACCGGACCGCCGGGACGGATGAACAATATACGGTGAAGCCCCTGATCGACATTCATAATCTGGGGACCGAGCTCAATATTCCTATAAGCAACAAGATCATTGAAGGGCATAACGGGAAGCTCGATATCAAGACTTCCGGCGGCGGCAGCACGTTCATTATCAGTATGCCCATGCTCGACAGAAAGGACGGCGCTGTGTCATTAAAGGACAGGGAGGTTGTTTGAGTGAGCAATAAGGAGAAGATACTCGTTATTGATGATGAGATGGCCCCGCGGGAATCGATACGGATGGTGCTGAAGGACAAGTATGCGGTTTCCACTGCGCCGGGACCTATCGAGGGGCTCAGGATGTTGTCGGAGGGTCCCGCCGACCTGGTGGTAGTGGACATCAAGATGCCCAGGATGGACGGGATAACGGTCCTGCAGGAGATAAAAAAGACCCACCCCGATACGGAAGTGGTCATGTTGACCGCGTACGCAAGTCTTGAGACGGCGAGGGACGCCATACGTCACGGCGCTTTCGATTATCTGCTGAAGCCTTTTGACAAGGACGACATCCTGACGGTTGTAGAGAAAGGCCTCGCAAAGAGACGTTCAAACGCCGATCTGAAAACAGAGAGGGACACTTTGTTGGACAGGGCTTCTACTCTTGAAAAGCAGATAGATGAGGCGCGCTCCAACATAGTCATGTGCTGTGAAGGGACCGTGAGCGCATTGATTCTCACGATAGACGCCAAAGACCGTTATACCTATAACCACTCGAAGCGCGTCGCGGAATTGTCGTCTGCGATAGCCGGGGAGCTCGGGGCGCCGAAGAAGACAATTAAAGAAATAGAGCACGCCGCTTCCATCCATGACATCGGGAAGATCGGCATTGACGAGAACATCCTCAGGAAAAACGGTCATTTAACGAACAGCGAATATGAAGAAATAAAGAAACATCCTGCCATCGGAATGCGCATCGTGCAGTCCGTGCCCTTCCTCGAAGACGCGATCCCGGTCATCCTCTACCACCATGAGCGGTATGACGGCACGGGATACCCCGAAGGTATTTCGGGCGAACGTATCCCCCTTTCCGCAAGGATTGTGATCGTCGCGGACGCGGTCGACGCGATGATGTCCGCCCGTCCATACAGAAACGCCCTTACCGCAGAGAAGGTCATGTCCGAGCTGAGGGACAACGCGGGGACGCAGTTCGACCCCGACGTCTCGGATGTTCTGCTGAGCGGCAGGGTGCCGCTGTTGTCGCCCGACGGGGTCATCCAATAGACAGGGGCAGGGCCTACTTCAGCCCCAGCACATCCTGCATGTCATAAAGCCCGGGGGTCTGCCTGGAGACCCAGAGGGCCGCCCTTAACGCCCCTTTTGCAAAAGTGTCTCTGCTGGAGGCCTTGTGTGTGATTTCAATCCGTTCGCCCTGTGTGCCGAAGATGACCGTGTGCTCTCCGACGATGTCGCCCGCGCGGATGGTCTGGATGCCGATCTCTTTTTGCGTCCTCTCTCCTATTAAGCCGTGACGCGCGAATACCGCTGTTTCATCCAGGTTCCTGCCTAACGCCGAGGCGACAACCTGCGCCATCTTCATGGCGGTGCCTGAGGGGGCGTCTTTTTTCATCCTGTGATGGGCCTCGATTATCTCGACATCGTAATCGTCGCCGGTCACTCTTGCCACGTCCGCCAATACCTTCAGGAGGAGGTTTACCCCGACACTCATGTTAGGGGCCAGAACGCATGGGACTTTCCGGGCGTATAAACTTATGTGTCCGGCCTCATCCTTGCTGAAACCGGTCGTGCCTATGACTGCGGGCAGCGGTTTGGCCGACAGGTCCTTCAGGCATTCGATAGTCGCGGAAGTGGAGGAGAAATCAATCAGCGCGTCTGCTTTCTCGTGTATGTCTTTAACACCGCCCGAAAGGTTTACTCCTATCTTCCCGAGGCCGATAACTTCCCCGATGTCTTTTCCCAAAGCAGGGTGGTTACTGCTCTCCAGCGCCCCGCAGAGCCGAAGGTCCCTGATGTCCCTCGATAAAGCAATAATGCGGCTGCCCATCCTTCCCGCGGCGCCGGATACGATGATATTAACCATTTTCGTTCTCCTTTTCTAAAGGCGTTTGTCCGCCTTCATCAGCGAGTTTACCCTCGATTCTGTATTCTTCCGAGGCCCACGCCCCGAGGTCTGTAAGCTTGCACCTTTCGGAGCAGAAAGGCCTGTAAAGATTGTCCTGCCACTCAGTCCGTTTTCTGCATGTCGGGCACTTTACTTTCATAATTCAGGGTTCAAGGGTTCGAGGGTTCAAGGGTAATGAAGGGCGGTTTTTAAACCCGCCCCTGCCTGAACCCTTGTACCCTTGTACCCTTGAACCCTTCTTCTATATTTCCACGGTCCCTTCAAAAACAGTAACTGCGTCCCCTGTCATGTAGACATGGTCATTCTTATCAGACCACCGGATCCGGAGTTTTCCGCCGGGAAGGCGTACAAGGACATTTCTGTCTGAAAGGCCGAGAAGGACCGCTGCCACGGCTGAGGCGGACGCGCCGGTGCCGCAGGCCATTGTCTCTCCCGCGCCCCTTTCCCATACCCTCATGTTTATATTTCTTTTATCCTTAATCTGAATGAACTCGACGTTTGTCCTTTCAGGAAACAGCCCGTGGCGTTCAATAAGAGGCCCGTACTCGTTCAGCGGCGCGCTCCGCGCGTCCCTGACAACTATTACCGCGTGCGGGTTGCCCATGGAGACACAGGTTATTTTGAAGGTCTTGTCCTTCACCTTCAGGGGGTAATTGAGTAAGAGTCTGGAGTTTGGAGTTTTGAGTTTTGAATTGGAAAGACGGCGTTTCGAGTCTTTCTCTAAACTCCGGACTCCGGACTCTGAACTCAGACGTACCGGTATCCTTTCAGGTTCAAACACCGGCTCCCCCATATCGACTTCGATAAGTTTGCCGGCCCTCCTGAGATACTTGGTCCCTCCGAGCGTCTCTATCGATAGATTTTGCCCTTTGCCCTTTGCCCTCTGCCCTCTGCTTTCTTCGTCCCATATATATTTCCCCAGGCACCTGATCCCGTTTCCGCACATCTGCACTTCCGAACCGTCCGCGTTCAAGACGCGCATTTTATAGTCGGCCTTGCCTGAGCGGCCGAGCAGAAGCATCTGGTCGGCGCCGATGCCGAATCTCCGGTCGCAGAGACTTACGGCAAGTTTCCGGAGATTTTTCAGTTTCAGGTCCCTGGCGTCAATGACAATGAAATCATTGCCGAGGGAATGCATTTTTGTGAATTGAAGTTTCATATAAATTATTTCAGCCACAGAGGACACAGAGAAAGAATTCCTTCCTGACATCGCAACTTCGTATCTTCTATGTATAAATTCCTCTGTGTTCTCTGTGGCCAAATCCTTATTTTAGAAAATCAGGGACCCTTATCTCTTTTATCAGGTCCGTGTATTCTTCTCTTTCCCTTATTACGAAAAATTCCTTTCCCCTGACCAGCACCTCTGCGGCGCGTCTGCGTCCGTTATAATTTGAGCTCATTGAAAAGCCGTACGCGCCGGCGCTCATGACGGCAAGCAAATCATCATGCCTGGGAAGGTTTATCATTCTTCCTCTCGCGAAAAAGTCGCCTGATTCGCATATGGGGCCGACCACGTCAACCGGCTTCAGGGGACGACGGTTCTTTTTTACATGCTGTATATGGTGGTAGGCGTCATACAGGCTCGGCCTTATCAGGTCGTTCATGCCCGCGTCAACGATCACAAATTCCCTCTCCGGCTGCTGCTTCAGGTAAAGGACCCTGGTGACGAGTATCCCGGCGTTGCCTACGATGGACCTCCCCGGTTCGAGAATCAATGTAAAATCATAGAGCTTGATGAGCGGAATGATCGCCTTTGCAAGCTCTTTCGGTCCGGGAAGGCCTTTTTCATTATTATAAGAAATGCCTAATCCCCCGCCTATGTCGAGGTATTTGATGTCGATCCCTCGGGACCTGAGGTCTTGAGCAAGTGTCAGGATTTTCTTCAGGGCATCGACAAAAGGCTCCACCTTCGTTATCTGGGACCCGATATGCTTATGTATTCCGATGACCCTGATGTTACGCAGTCCGGCCGCCAGGCCATAGTATTCGAGGGCCTTCTCGATGGGGATACCGAATTTATGTTTCTTCAGCCCCGTGGAAATGTAAGGATGCGTCGAGGCGTTTATGTCGGGATTGACCCTGAGCGCTATCGGAGCCTTCGTTTTTAATTTTCCGGCAATCCTGTCGATGGCCGCCAATTCTTCGGAGGACTCCACGTTGAACATGAGGATGCGCGATTTCAGCGCGTACGCGATTTCTTCCTCTGTCTTGCCTACGCCTGCATATACGACTTTGTTTGCGGGCATCCCGGACTTTTGCGCAAAGAAGAGCTCACCGCCCGATACAACGTCGGCGCCGCAGCCCTCCCTGGCCAGCAGTCTCAATATGGCGGCGTTGGAGTTGGCCTTCAGAGCAAAACATATGACGTGGGGGTATCCGTCAAACGCCTCCTTAAACGCCCTGTAATGTCTGACAAGCGTACCGTGACTGTAAATATATACGGGCGTGCCTGTCCTTTCAGCTATTTTGGCGACCGGCACGTCTTCAGCGTACAACTCAGATTTTCTATACTTGAAATCGTTCATGCTTTTTAACAAGGGTTCAAAGGTCCAGGGGTTCGAGGGTTCGAGTGAGAGCTTCTCTTGACCCCTTGAACCCTCGACCCCTTGAACCCTTTCTTTTAAGTTATAATTATCTGTCTATGGATATTCTGAAAAAAGTTAAAGACACAATCAGCAAATATTCCATGCTTTCAGAAGGCGACCGCGTTCTAATCGGGCTTTCAGGAGGCCCGGACTCAGTTTGCCTTGCAGCTATTTTAGACAAACTAAAGGCGGATTTCAATATTACGCTCCACGCGGTCTACATCGACCACAGGCTGAGGCCGGGCGAGACGGCTGATGAGAAGGCCTTTTGCAGAGATCTTTGCGAGGGTATGGGAATTGACTTCCTAAGTGAAGCCGTGGATGTAAAAGGACACGCCGGGGAAAAGGGAATGAGCATCCAGGAGGCGGCGCGGGAGTTGAGATACAGGTTGCTGGAAGACATCGCATGGAAGTTGAACGCGGCGCGAATCGCCCTCGGTCATCACGCGGACGACCGGGTGGAGACCTTCCTGATAAATCTCCTCAGAGGCTCCGGCAGAAAAGGGTTGACGGGAATCCCACCCGTGAGGAGATTGGGGGCAAGGGTCCAGGGGCAAGGGTCCGGGGGCAGTATCTCCGTAATCAGGCCGTTAATTGAGATTGAAAGAACTGAAATAGAGGAATTTCTTGCCGATGACTCGTCACTCGTCACTCGTCACTTGTCACTTCCTTTTGTCGTCGATTCTTCCAACCTTAAGAAAGACTATTTCAGAAACTGGCTGAGGCTTACATTCCTTTTGGAAATGAAAAAGAGAAATCCCTCGCTTGTTCAGGGTCTGTGCAGGACTATGGATATTCTCAGGGAAGAGGATGAATATCTGGAGACCGTCGTCACAAAAACGCTTATGAGACTCATCAGCAGGAAGGACGCCGTGATGATAGAGCTTTTCCTTTCTCCCCTCGAGACGCTTGAGAAGGCCCTACTCAGACGTGTCCTCAGGAGGGCCGTCGGCGCAACCGAAGGCCTCAGGGGGATGGCTTTCATTCATGTGGAGTCTGTCATTGATCTGATCAAAAAAGGGAGGCCCGGAGACAGGCTTTATTTGCCGAAGGGCATAAGGGCGATAAGGGACTACTCTGTACTGCGAATAACATCGGCAACTCCGGTCATGATTACTGAATATAAAATTCAGCCGCCGTCCGAGATCGTGATTAAAGAATCCGGCGACGTGATTCGGGCCTCGTTCGGTGAAAGAGGCGGTCATCACGACGGCAGGAAGTCCGCTGCATTCAATGCGGACATCTTACGATTTCCCCTTAAAATACGGGCGAGGGCTGATGGCGACTTTTTTTATCCCTCCGGCTTCGGAAAGAAGAAGAAACTGCAGGATTTTTTCGTGGATGAAAAGGTGCCGAGAGACGAGCGGGACAGGGTCCCGGTCGTGGTGTCAGGCAATGATATTATATGGATAGCCGGGCACAGGGCTGACGAACGGTTCACGCCCGGACCGGAAACAGGACTGTTTTTGATTATGAATTATGAAGGTCAGGCCGACAGGTAACCGCTCAGTTTGTGGATGCAAGTTATATCTATCTAAGCTTGTCATTCCCGCAGTCAGTAAGCGGGAATCCACCCTTCGACAGGTCCATGGATGCCCGATTAAGCCTGCCCTCGAAGGTCTTAGTCGGGGGGGACCTCGGGCATGACAGTTTTATGAGGTCGTGCAAGCGGCCTTATCCACGTAACTGTGAGCGATTACTGTGTCACGCACAATATGTGCCGGTACATTTGTGTGAAATGACACAGTACATTCGGTGATTTTTCATATTCCGCCGCTCCTGAAAAAGAACAGTAAATTATTAACCTCCTGTAAAATCAGAATAAAGATATCTTCAGGGTTTCATCAATTCTCTGGCACCGTTATTGCTTGTATAGAAATGTTAATTAAGTAATAACAAATCCAAATAGGAAGCTTTGGAAAGCTGAAAGGGCAGGAAACCGACCGCAGGATCAACCTGCGTACAAGATATGAATAGTTTAAAACAAAACCTGGGAGGATATTTAAAATGATGAGAAAAATTTTGGCAGCAGTAATACTCGCGGTAAGTCTTATGATGTTTTCATCGGCGACATGGGCGTTGCCTGGGGCGACAGTAACTTATGTAGAGACATCAACTACGAACGGCTGGCGGTATGACTATAGCGTTGTTAACACATCTATGGATGACTCGAATTTCTTCGGGCTTCTCCTGTATTTTCAGGATGGGACCACCGACATTGAGACCTTTCTTTCGAACATGACGACGCCGTCCGGATTTTCCGGTTCGTATGGCAACGAAAGTCTGCCGGGGGGTGAACTGACTACATACGTGGCCGCATTTGCCGACGGACCTGAATCTTTTATAGCTCCGGGAGGAATTTTTACGGGGTTCGGCTTCGATGTCACCTACCGGTTAGGGGACAATCCGTTCGTTGCATACTTTGCTCAGGGTGATACGCCTTACGACATCTCCGGGACAAGCGTGGCAGGGCCTCCGCCGGTGGCGCCTGAACCGGTAAGCTCTGTTCTCTTTCTGATAGGCGTGGCCACACTCGGCGTGAGAGGTTACCTGAAAAAGAAATAACTGCTTTATACAGGTCTATGAATCAGGAGCGGGCTGATCAGGCCTGCTCCTTTTTTATGTTGTCTGAAACCGTCGGACGCCGGGCAGGCCTTGCCGGCAGGACAATATTCGCCGTATAAGAGCTCATGCCGCATGTCTTTTTCTGTTATAATAAATCACATTCCTAATTAACTGAAAGGATTATCTCTATGGAAAAAGTGAGAGTCCGGTTTGCGCCGAGCCCCACGGGGCATCTTCACGTAGGAGGGGCGAGAACGGCCCTGTTCAACTATCTTTTCGCGCGGCATAACAATGGTGTCTTTATACTGAGGATAGAAGACACGGACAGGACGCGCTCAACGGAAGAATACATAGAGGCAATAATCGAAGGCATGAAATGGCTCGGCCTTGAATGGGATGAAGGTCCGTTCAGGCAGACCGACAGGTTTGGCATCTACAGGGATTATGTTGAGAAGCTTGTCAGGGAGGGAAAGGCCTACCGCTGCTACTGTTCCGCGGAGGAGCTCGAGGAGAGGCGCAAGCTGGCGATGGCCATTGGAAAACCGCTGAAATATGACGGCAGGTGCAGGAATATCGAAAAGATTCAGGATTCAAGATTCAGGATTCAAGATAGAAATCCTGTTGTGCGCTTTAAAATGCCGCAGGAAGGGCAGACCCTTGTGGATGACCTGATAAGGGGGGCGGTAACGTTCGAGAACAGCCAGTTGGATGACCTCATAATATTAAGGTCGGACGGGACGCCCACTTACAACTTTACTGTTGTAGTCGATGACGTCGATATGAAGATCACTCATATAATCAGGGGCGACGATCACCTGAATAATACCCCGAAACAGATCCACATTTACCGGGCGCTCGGTTACGAGGTCCCCAAATTCGCGCATCTGCCCATGATCCTGGGCGCCGACAAGACCCGGCTCTCAAAGAGGCATGGGGCCACGTCCGTCATGGCTTATCAGGAAATGGGCTACCTGCCGGAGGCCCTCCTTAATTATCTCGTGAAATTAGGCTGGGCTTATGGAGACCAGGAGATATTTTCAAGGGAAGAACTCATAAAATATTTCTCTTTTGAGAACGTGGGCAAGGCCGCGGCCGTATTTAATCCTGAAAAACTGGTCTGGATGAACAGCCAGTATATAATGAACACTTCTTCGGAGAAGCTCGCCGGCCTCGTCATTCCGTTTCTCATAAGGGACAGTGTCATAAGCGGGGACAGCGAGCTTGACGCGGGCTGGCTGTCTTCGGCCATCGACACCCTGAAGGAGAGGGCGAAGACCCTGAAGGAGCTCGCTCATCTTCTTCGCTACTATATCGCCGATGAAGTTGAATACGACCCGAAGGCGAGAGACAAGTTCCTCAATGAGAAGAGCCTTGACCTGCTGATCGAACTTAAAAAAAGTCTCGAACAGGTCGCCGTATTTTCGCACGGAGAGCTTGAAATCGCATTTAAGGCGATTATGGAAAACCACGGCGTAAAGCTCGGCGCCCTGGCCCAGCCTGTTCGCGTCGCCATGACCGGAGGCACGGAGAGCCCCGGCATATTCGAAGTGCTCGGGGTCATGGGTAAGGAGAAAACGCTGGGGAGGCTTGAAAAGGCAATAAAGTCGATCGCTGATCAGAGGGCATGACTGATAATATGCAATCAGGTCCGGACAAAGGGGCGCCCAAGCGGACGTTCAATCTCAGGAGATATTTCTCTCTGTTCAGCGTGGTAATAATCATTGCCCTGACCGTCCTTTTAAGCGCCCTCGTTTACTGGAACCAGCGGGACGCCCTGATAGAATATTCGATATCGTCGACAAAGGATTTTGCCCGGCAATTGACGGACCGGATACACGGGGATTTCATCAAAGCCAATGTGTCAAAATACGGGTATCTGCGCGTTGACGGACATTCCGAACAATATCTTCATCTTGATAATATGGCCCGCGCCTTCCTGCATGATTACCGCGATATAAAGAAAATCAAGATATTCAACCTGCAGAGGGCGGTTATTTATTCGACTGAAAGGGGGGACATCGGTCATGTAAACGACTCCTTTGCCTTAAAGATCTCTCTGACGGGACAAACCAATTCGATCCTTACGAAGAAGGGAAGGGAGTCCCGCGACAGATCATCCGGCGACGGGGGAAGGTTCCCGGCCGACATGCTTGAGATTTATACCCCGATATACGGAGATCCGGCCCGGACCTCGCCGTATGATATCGTGGGCGCCTTTGAAATCTATAAGGACGTGAGCCCCATTTTTCAACTGATGAGAAAAGAGTTTTTCAAGGTCCCTCTGCTTCTGATCTTCTCTATGGTCGCCCTTTACCTCTTTTTGCAGATCGTCATCAGAAAGGCCGTCTCTATCATAGACGGGCAGAATAAAGAGATCGATTTGTACAATGCCGGGCTCGAAGAGGCCCAGAAGCGTATAAAGAGCGCCATAGATGAAGTCATCCAGAATGAGAGTTTCGGCGTAAGGCTCCAGTGCGACAGCCTGCTGAAATGCTGGGAAGTGAAAGACTGCGTACAGACCGGGTGTCCCAGCTTCAAATCTGAAAACCTCAGGTGCTGGCAGGTCTCGGGCACTTTCTGCGGGGGGAAGGTGCAGGGACATTTTGCGAAAAAATACGGCGACTGCAGAAAATGCGAGATTTACCAGTATGCCTTTCAGGGCGGAATCAGCCTGATAGGCGAGAGTTTCAATAACATGATGGCCCTCCTTGAAAGCAAAAACCTGCAACTGCAGAGACTCAATGAAAAGCTTAACGTCCTTATCGATACCGACCCCCTTACGGAGACCGGCAACCGGAGGAGTTTCCAGAAGAGGATGGAAAGCATCCATCTCCTGTCTCTCCGGTACAGGCATCCCTACAGCGTAATCATATGCGACGTGGACAATTTCAAAACATACAATGATACGTACGGGCATCAAAAGGGCGACTATGCGCTTGTTTCAATCGCCGGCGTCATGAAGAAATCGCTGAGAAGGACTGACGAGATATTCAGGTGGGGCGGAGAGGAATTCATCATTATTTTGCCTGAGCAGAATTTATTCGCCGCCCTGAAGGTCGCGGAGAACCTGAGGCTGTCCGTGGAGTCGCTCTCTATTTCGCATGCGGGTTCCCGTTCAGGGATTTTAACGCTCAGCGTGGGAGTGGCCTGCAATATTGCAGACAATGTCGGGTATATTCCATGGGAGGGCGTAATCAAACAGGCTGACGACGAGCTGTACAAGGCCAAGGCGTCGGGGAAGAACTGCGTGTCGCCTTCGGTGAATATAAAGAACATATAGTGACATGTGACAAGTAACAAGTGACGGATAATTTTAAAACATTACTCGTTCCTTGTTACTTGTCACTCGTTACTTTCTTGTTATTTGATCCTCGACAACAGCGCTTCCCTCATGACGTCTACCGGCGGCACAATCCCCGTCCAGAGTTCGAAGGCCAGCACGCCCTGCCAGAGAAGCATCCCTAAACCGTTCATTGTTTTCGCCCCCTTCTTTTCGGCCTCCCGCAGGAGCGCGGTCTTTCTGTATATCAGGTCGCATACGACCATGCCGGAGGTTATGCGGTCAGGGTCGAAGGGAAGAGGATCTCCCGGCTTAAGTCCCAGGGGCGTCGCGTTGATCAGGACATCAGGTTTGACCACATCGGAGATATTTTCAAGAAGGACGACGTTGCTGCGGATATTCTGCAGGTCGGCCGTCAGTTTCTCCGCCTTCGGCCTGTCTACGTCATAGAGAAAGAGGCCGGACGCCTTATCACTGAGGTAATAGCCGACTGCGCGGGATGCGCCACCCGCGCCGATCATCAGCACCGTCTTCCCCTCTGCGGAAAGGCCCGCCTCGGAAAGAGAGTTCATGAACCCGCGTCCGTCGGTGTTATACCCTTTCAGCCTCCGGTCGGTGTTTACGACGGTATTTACGGCGCCGATAAACTCCGCTTCTTTATCAACCTCGTCAAGAAGAGGAATAACGTTTTCCTTATGCGGCACAGTTATATTCACACCCTGCAGATTAAGGGTCCTGACGGCCCGGACAGCGTCAGGCAGGTCTTCGGGCAGGACCCTGAACGGGACATAAGCCATATCGAGTCCCAGGGTTTGAAACGCCGCGTTATGCATCGCCGGCGACAGGGTATGTTCGACAGGATTGCCGAAGATGCCTATTATTTTAGTTTTCCCACTTAGTTCCATTTGATATCCCCTTCAGCAGTCCTTCAGGAGTCGGATCGACCGCCTTGACGCGCATGCCGAGACATTCCTCGACGTCTTTAAGCGTAAAGTCGTCCAGAAAGACGTCCGACCCGTATTTGAGAGTAACGTTCGGGACGAACAGGCAGTCGGCCCTGGTCTTGCCGCCGATTGTCTTTATTATATCTTTCCCGGTGAGCAGGCCGGTCACAGTCACTGTCGGGCCGAAGAATTTATTTTCCACTTTGAACACTTCCAGGTCAAGCCCTTCGATCGTATTCATTTTTTTTGCAAAATCTTCAAGATGGGGCATGAAGGAGGCCCCGGTGAAGACCGCCGCCTTCAGCGGTTCGATCTTCTTCGGCAGCTTCAGTTTCTTTGCCGACTGCAGAAATGAAGAAACAAGCCCTACGCCGTTTTCAATCTGAGGCAGGTCGCCGTAATCCTTGAGGGGAGGCGCCGGCATCTCGGCTCTAATATAGAATTCATCGGCAAGATAAACTACCGGATCTCCGTGGCGTTTTCTGAACCTGGCCCTTGCCAGTTTTACGGTTTCAACGACCTTTACCGCCTCGGCTTTTTCAAAGGGCCTGATTTGAGATTTCTTATATTTTGTAAGCCCCACCGGCACTACGGCTATGGAAGCGATATAGGGATAAAATTTCAGCAGGTCCTTGATGGTCCTCGAAAGCTCCTCCCCGTCGTTTATTCCCGGGCACAATACTACCTGCACATGAAGCTTGATCTTGTGAGCCGTAAGTTCAAGGACGTCTTTAAGAATATTCTCCGCCCTCGCGTTGCCCAATACCTTTTTTCGCAAGTCATGATTGGTTGTGTGCACGGAAACATAAAGGGGGCTCAGCCTCTGTTCTATTATTCTCTTTTTGTCCGCTTCCGAGAGGTTTGTGAGCGTGATGTAATTGCCGTAAAGGAACGACATCCGGTAATCGTCGTCTTTTACATACAGGGTCTTTCTCATGCCCTTAGGCATCTGGTCGACAAAACAGAAGATGCACCTGTTCCTGCATGACTTTATCTTGAAGGATTTCAGCTCAATGCCGAGGCTGTCCTCGTCCTTCTTCTTTATTCTGAACAAATGTGTCCTGTTCGAGCGCTGGACCTTGAGATTGAGCGTATTGTCCCTGGTATAAAACATGTAATCAATGACGTCCCTCACCGCGTCGCCGTTGATAGCGAGAATAATGTCCCCTTTTTCAAGCCCGGTCTCATGGGCCGGGCTGCCTTCCGTGATGTTATTAATTGTTGCCTGCATATTATTAGAGTTAAGAGTTACGAGTTATGAGTTAAGTGAATCGCTGCGCGATTTTATTCTCTTAACTCTTAACTCTTAACCCTTGACTCTTAACTCTTCCTTATGTGTTTTCAGTATGCGCTATCTTCAATCCCTTATAAATATAGTGAACAGCCGAGACAGCCGTGATAACGGCCACGAAAATAAAGACCGACAGATGGACCTGCATAGTCGCGCCGAAGTTAAGGAGCAGCAGGACCAGACCGATGAGGATGAACTGGCATGCGCTGGCCAACTTTCCGAAAAACGTCGGCTCTATCTTCAAATTGTGAGTGACAAAATAAAGTATCATACTTCCGGTCAGGACGATCACATCTTTGCTGATTACTATGATCGTAAGCCATTTAGGCGTCAATCCGGATACGCCCATCAGGACAAATGACGTTATCAGAAAAAACTTGTCCGCCACAGGATCAAGGATTTTTCCGAAATACGTTACCTGGTTCCTTATTCTCGCAATGAGCCCGTCGAGGAAGTCCGTGACGGACGCCAATATAAACACCAGCAATGCAATCCTGTACTCTCCATATAATAGCGTAGCAGCAAAGAACGGCAAAAGCAATATTCGCGTAAGAGTTAAAATGTTCGGGAGATTTCCAAGCATAAACAATAAAGGGTCCAAGGGGTCAAGGTAAAATAACTTCTCCCTTGAACCCTGAACCCTCGAACCCTCGAACCCTGTCTTTTTTAGAACAGCCCGCTTACCTTGCCGGTGTTCACGTCTACATCGACCCGTCTGAAGGCGGGGTTGGAGCTTGTTCCGGGCATGAGACTGATTGTACCCGCGCATGGACAAAGGAATTTAGCGCCGGAGTAAATCAGGACGTCCCTGATCGGCAGTGTCCAGCCCTTCGGCACTCCCTTGACTGCCGGGTCGTGAGAAAGGCTCAGATGTGTCTTGACCATCATGGTCGCGTAGTCAGCGTACTTGGGGTCGCTTTCGAGCATCTTGGCCTTTGCTTCCGCTTCGGGCAGCCAGGAGACCCCGTCTGCTCCGTAAACTTCCTTTGCTATCGTTGCAACGCGGTCGCGCAGCTTCATTTCGAGCGGATAGAGGAACTTGAAGTCGTTTTTGTCTTTGCATGCGTCGATGACGGCATCGGCAAGCTCGAGTGCTCCCTCGCCGCCCTTGAGCCAGTGCTGGGATTCGGCGCAGCGGGCGCCCGCAGCCTCCGCGGCCTTTTTGACGGCCGCCACTTCAGCGTCCGTATCGGTATAAAAACGGTTGACGCAGACAACAGGGTTAATTCCGGACTTCCTGATGACGTTTATCATATGGACCATATTTGCGCAGCCCTTTTCGACGAGACCGATGTTTTCCTTTGTGTATTCTTCGGGCAAGGCCTTGCCTGCCACGACCTTCGGCCCTCCGCCGTGCATCTTCAGGGCGCGGACAGTGGTTGTGAGCACCGAAACATGGGGCTTCAGACCGCTGAAGCGGCTCTTGACGTTCCAGAATTTCTCAAAACCGATGTCGGCTGCAAACCCGGACTCCGTGACATGGTAATCGAATAATTTCAGGCCGACGCGGTCTGCGATAATGGAGGACTGACCCACCGCGATGTTGGCGAATGGTCCTGCATGGACAAAGCAGGGGTTGTATTCGGCAGTGCACATAAGCGTCGGGTTAATGGTATTGCGCATAAAGGCGGCCATTGCGTTTCCGACTTCGAGATCGCCTGTTGTGACAGGCTTGCCGCTTTTGTCGAAGGCAACGGTGATGTTGTTCAGGCGTTGTTTCAGATCAGCTAAGTCATTGGCAACAGAAAGGATCGCCATGCACTCGGAACCAACTGCGATTCCGAACTTCGATTGCATCATGAAGCCGTCTGTCCTGCCGCCGATTCCGATAATGATATTGCGGAGGCTCTGTGCGCAGAAGTCCATGATCCAGCCCATCTCCACCCGGGTAGGGTCGACATCAAGCCGCCTCATTTTTGTGAGCCTGTCAAGCTGCTCGTCTGTGTAGTTACGCTCATGCTGCATCCGCGAGGTCAGTGCGACCATCGCAAGGTTATGGGCGTTCATGATGTCGTTGATGTCGCCGGTGAGTCCCAGAGAGAATTCGGTCATAGGGATAAGAAGGGAGTTTCCGCCTCCGGCAGCGGTCCCTTTTACGTTCATGGTCGGACCGCCGGAAGGCTGCCTCAGGGCGCCGCCTACATTGACGCCCCTCTTACCGAGACCTTCCATCAGGCCGCATGACGTGGTGCTCTTGCCTTCGCCAAGAGGGGTAGGGGTAATGGCAGTCACTTCTATGTATTTGCCGTCAGTCCTGTCCTTTAGACGATTGATGACCTTCAGGAAGTCGATCTTGGCCAAGCGGCCCAGCGGGAGCATCTCGTCCTTCTGAAGGCCGAGCTTCTCCCGCCACTCTTCGGCGGTAGGCATATTCTTTTCAGCTTCTTCGGATATCTGCCAGTCGGCTAATTTCGTTGCATCGTACGGCATTTTCAAATCCTCCTCGATATATTGATTTTCCGGCGTCCTCTGAGATTAATTTCCCTTCAGGCAGCGCAGGATATTATTATGTATTACCCTAACCGGACGTATTCAAATGATACCATGCAATTGAGGCCGTTAAAAGTACATAAACTACGAAAGTTTAAAATCGTAGCATAGAGCAAGATATACTGTCAAACAAAATATTTTTGCCGCTATATGAGTATTTGAAAATGTAATGAAGAGGAGCAAGAGTTGCAGCAGGGTCTCCTGAATGCAGGTCGAAATCCTCCTCCAATGCGGACGTAACCCGTTTATCGGGTTGACGGACTGGTTGGCCGGTCGTGCTCAGTATCTTTACCATTGCCTATGGGTATACCGTCCAGATATAGTGTGTCCGCGCTAAGATCCGCCTCGTTTGCCCATTCGACGAAATAGCCGCCGTTGCGAACAGACTTGAACGCGCCGAGTTGACTCAAAGATGCGAACGCCTCAAGTTCAAGTAGCGGTTTTACGTCAAAACGGCGCCTTGCGCCGTCATCAAAGGAAACGTCGAGCGTCCAATCATTATTAGCGTAAATGGCAGTGATTTTTCTCATTATTCCAATCCTTTGATTTTAAAAACTGTCTCCCCTGCAACTGCGAGTTGCCAATCAGCAAGCAACTCCTCCCGGTGTATTTCGATCCACGCCTCAACAAGTTTCCGTTTAGAAACAGGAATCGAGCCCTCAAGAATTCTTCCGTCTTCAATAGCAAAAACGGCAATCTCACCTTGGTACTCCGCATGAATATGTGGCAGATGGTGCTGCTTGTTGTCACGATAAAACATCCGGATAATAATTCCGAAAAACATAGAGATAGTCGGCATCAGTCCTCCTTCTATCAACATTATACAATAGTCCAGCGGCGCTTCGCCGCAGCTATCTCTATTGCTCAAACTGGGAGCATCCTTACTAATTGCGGTCCGACTGACGCGTTCTTACGCGCATCGATCGTGGTGTCGCGTCTACACATTTCATACATAAGCAGTAGCCATATTTTATTTTTCATCTTTTATCCTTATAATTATAAACTGTTGGGGGAGACATGGCATGACGAGACATTTGCGTATTCAATATCCAGGCGCATATTACCATATTACGTCACGGGGTAATGAGAGAAAAAATATCTTCAGAGACAATCGCGACAGGGAGCACTTTCTTGCATACCTGAAATCGGCGCACATGCGCTATGGTGCAAAACTCATGGGGTCACCCATTTAAAGGCTTGTTGTCAAGCAAAAAGACACCCCTTTACGTGAAAAGGAACTTTTCACGTCTTTGTTTAATTGCCGAATGTCTTCACCATTGCCGCAATTTCAATCGCTTCGGTGTCAGTTCTCACT
>JACRHD010000019.1 GCA_016234115.1 Nitrospirota bacterium | reverse complement strand
TGCTGTACCTGACCCCTCCAGTACTGACGACACGCCCTGAGGGCTCCTTCCCTCTTGCTCTTCGTTTGCTCCATAACTCTTTCCATCGCCGTGCCTCCTTTCGATTATTTCAAAATAGAATGACACGGATGGCCGGCATAGGCAGAAGCTTGTTCCTAAAGGAGTTATCCTTTTCAGATTTAAAGGGCAGGATGTCAGGGAAAAAGAAAAGTCGCTCAAGAAGTTGCTGACATTTTATAAGGATAAGATCGAAAGGCATTTTGTCGTAGTGACTAAAGAGAAAATCAGGTTTATACCGATTTAGGAGGACCGCGATGAAAACAAGATTACTGACGAGGATAGAGACAAACCCCGACATCATGTTCGGGAAACCTGTAATAAAAGGCACCAGACTGCCCGTTGAGATAATCCTCGAAAAGCTCGCTTATGGGGAAACCGAGGATCAGATCTTGAAGGAATACCCCTTCCTGAAGAAAGAAGACATAAAGGCAGCGCTTCTGTATGCCGCTAAAACACTTTCCCTCGAAGAAGTTGTTCAAACTTAAAAAATTAAAATATCCTAACCTTATCCGGGTAACCCAAACGTCTATGAGAGGTTCAGGCTGGATAAACCCGGGGCGCTTTACAGTTATATAAGCTCTTTTGAATATCGCAACTACTGTGGCGACGTATTTTGAATCTTCTACCTCTGCAACCTCTCCAGCATCCCCATAAATCCGGGAAAAGACGTATTGATGCAGTCAGTGTCTGAAATCGTCGTCTCTCCCTCAGCCCTCAATCCGGCTATAGCCATGGACATCGCGATCCTGTGGTCGCCGTAACTTTGAATGAAGGCGGGTTTCAATTTTTCTCTCCCCTCAATAATCAGGCCGTCTTCAAGTTCTTCAACATCCACTCCGGTCTTGCGCAGTTCAGCAGCCATCGATGCTATCCTGTCCGACTCCTTGACCCGCAGTTCTTTTGCCCCGGTTATCTTTGTCCTCCCCCGGGCCGACGCCGCGGCCACACAGAGAATCGGGAATTCATCAATTGTCCTGGGGACCATATCGCCGCCTATATCCATTCCTGAAAGAGGGGAATATCGCGCCAGTATGTCGACAACCGGCTCTCCCGAGACTTCTTTCTCATTTTCGAGCCTGAGGTCCGCCCCCATCGCCTTCAGGATATCGAGTAAACCGGTCCGGGTCGAATTGATTCCCACGTTCCTTATCAGTACTTCAGAGCCGGGGACGATGACGCCGGCAGCGATAAAGAATGCCGCCGACGAAAAATCGTTCGGCACGGTTATTTCGCATGGACGAAGCACGGCCCTGCCTTTGACGCTCACCGTCAATCCCTCAATTGAAATATCCACCCCCGCCGCCCTGAGCATGCGTTCGGTGTGGTCTCTCGACTTTTCGGGCTCATTTACCGTGGTGATACCGTCGCAGTAAAGACCGGCAAGCAGGATTGCAGACTTGACCTGAGCGCTCGCAACCGGAGAATTATAGGATATCGATTTCAATTCCCCGCCGGTTATGGTCAGGGGAGGATGACCATTTTCAGACTGAAAGACCGCGCCCATCTGCGTGAGGGGCTCGATCACCCTTTTCATGGGTCTGCGGGACAAAGAGGCGTCTCCTTTGAGGGTTGAAGAAAAAGGTTGCCCTGCAAGGACCCCGCAAAGAAGTCTCATCGTGGTCCCCGAGTTGCCGCAGTCAATAGCCTCTTGCGGTCTTCTCGGACCATCCAGTCCCTTGCCTGTTATCGTCACCGCGACGGGCGAGGAGACCTCGCCCCTACCGCCCTGACCCTTGCCCCCTGACCCTTGCCCCTGTATTTCTATCTCCACACCCATTTGCCGGAAAGCTCCGACAGTACTCATCGGGTCTTCGGCATGGAGAAAATTCCTGACGATGCTCTTGCCTTCCGCAAGAGATGAAAGAATTATCGCGCGGTGGGAAATGGATTTGTCCGGCGGAGGGGTAATCTCCCCGCGTAAGGGGTTGGTGTGTCTGACCCTTATCTCACTCAAGGCCTTGCCGCGCCTCTCTGGCTTTTCTGAATTCCTTCTCAAGACCGGGCCAGTCCGATTTTTCAATGAGACGTGTGACGCGCGTGACGGAGGATGAAAATTTCTTCAGCGATCTCAGGATATTTTTCCTGTTGTGGGCGCAAATGTCCCTCCAGAGTTCCGGGGGGCTCAGGGCGATCCTCGTCATGTCTCTCAATCCCCTGCCCCCGTTATTAAGGATACTGTCCTCCACCTTTGTAATGCCGTTGACCAGCGCGTAGGCGATTACATGAGGCAGATGACTTACCGCTCCAAAGACGATATCATGTTCTTCAGGCGTCATAAGCACTGTGTCTGCGCCGACTGTTTTCCACAGACTTATTACCTTTTTGAGGGCCGTGTTATTTGTATTGCGGCCCGGCGTTATAACGCAGCGGGCATTGCGGTACAGACCGGCGGAAGCGCATTTTATGCCTGAACATTCCTTCCCGGCAATGGGATGCCCCCCTACGAAATGGACCCCCTCGGGCATTAACGGTCCGATCTTCTTTACGATTTGCGCCTTCACGCTTCCGACGTCGGTCACTATTGCGCCCTTTTTGATTTCCTTCCTGATATTTTTTACGATTGTTTCAAACCGGCCCACAGGTACGGCAAGCAGAATCAGGTCGGCATTTTTTATACCGTCAGTATATTCAGTTGTATAGTCGTCGATTATGCCGAGCCTTTTTGCCTTGACAAGGTTTTTCCTGTTTCTTCCGATACCTGTTATCCTGCCCCTGAATCCCTTTGCCTTAAGGGCAAGCGCAAATGAGCTGCCCATAAGTCCGATGCCGATAATGGTAATATTTTTAAAATCAGTTTTCATAGTAAAATTAAAAATCAAAGATTAAAGATCAAAATTGCGGAAGAAATTTTAAACAGTCTTCCTTAATTTTACATTTTGCATTTTAATCATTGATTTTCTTCAATGCCTCTATCAATCTCCTGTTCTCTTCGGGAAGCCCTATTGTAACACGGATTGCATCCGGTCCCATCGGCCTTATGATTACACCCTCCAGGAGCAGGTCATGATATAACCGTGAGGCCGTCCCCTCAGGCAGAGGGACATAGATAAAATTTCCTTCTGTGGGCACGTACTTAATATTCAGCGCATCGAATTCTTTGTAAAGATACCTCTTGCCTTTTTCATTTGTTCTCCTGGTCCGCGCCAGATGTTTCTCATCCTGCAGCGCCGCGACGGCGGCCCTCTGGGCCGGCAGGCTCACGTTGAACGGCTGCCGCACCTTGTTCATCTCGCTCATGATGCCGGCTTTCGCGAGGCCGTATCCTATTCTCAGGCCGGCGAGGCCGTATATTTTAGAAAAAGTCCTGAGGATAAGGATGTCTCTCCCCTCCCTGAAATATTTCATGCTGTCCGCGTAATCAGGGGATGAGACATATTCGTAATAGGCCTCATCAACGACGACCAGCGTCCCATCCGGGACCCTTTGCATGAACGCGTCCATCTCCGTCGAGGTGTTTATCGTGCCTGTGGGGTTGTTGGGATTGGCTATAAAAACAATCTTTGTCTTTCCGGTTATCGCCGACGCCATCGCCTCAAGGTCGTGACGCCATTCTTTCAGAGGGACTATTATGTTATTACCGTTTACCGCCTGGACGATCATTGAATACACGACAAACGACGGATGCGCCATGACTGCTTCATCGCCGGGGCTGAGAAAGGTCCTCACCGCCAGCTCGATCAGTTCATTGGAGCCGTTACCCAATAAAATCTCGTCGGGTGATACCTGAAGTTTTCCGGACAACGCGCTTTTGAGGTAGAAACAGCTTCCGTCGGGATACCTGTTATGGTCTTTCAGTCCCTTTCGGAGGGCGCTGACGGCAAGCGGCGACGGTCCCAGGGGATTTTCATTGGAGGCAAGCTTGACCGACCCCTTGATCCCCAACTCCCGTTCGAGCTCTTCTACGGGCTTGCCGGGGACATAGGGTTTAATGCTTTTTATGTGGTCAGGGGGTTTTAACATAATTCAAGATTCAAAATTCAAGATTCAACAAGCACTGTTTTGAATTTTGAATTTTCAATTTTGAATTTATTTACTCCGCCAACGGATATGATCCAAGCACCTTCAGGAAAAGGCATTCTTTCTTTACTTCCCGGATCGCTTTTTTAACTTCCCCGTCTTCCGCATGACCTTCCATGTCTATGAAGAATATGTATTCCCAAGCCTTTCGTCTCGAGGGTCTCGACTCGATCCTGGTGAGGCTGATCTTATGTCTTGCAAACGGCCTCAGGATGGAATAAAGCGCGCCGGCCTTGTCTTTTACCGAAAGCATAATGGACGTCTTGTCCCTGCCCGTGCCCGGCGGCGATTCTTTCGCGATTACAAGGAAGCGGGTGAAATTGTTTTTATAGTCTTCTATTCCTTTCTCGATAAACCGGAGATTGTAGACGGAGGCCGCAAGCTCGCCGGCGACTGCCGCTGCGGACGGGTCCCTGGAAACGCGCCTTGCCGCCGAGGCAGTGCTTGTTTCCTCGATGATGGGTGTGCCCGGAAAATTGTTCTCAAGCCACTCCCTGCACTGTGCCCTCGGCTGCGGGTGTGAATATATCTTCTTCACATCCTGCCTCTTTCCGGTCTTTGAAAGGAGGTTATGTCTTACCTCAAGCATTATCTCAAAGGCGATCTTCAGGTCCGAATCGATAAACATGTCTAAGGTGGAGTTCACCATCCCCTCTGTCGAGTTTTCAATGGGCACTACTCCGTACTGCGCCTTCTCCCTTGTGACCGCTTCAAAAACGCCCTTTATGGTGCTCTCGGGAAGGTATTCAGCCGAGGAGCCGAACTTCCTGCTTGCCGCAAGGTGCGTAAACGTCCCGGAAGGCCCGAAGTAAGCCACCTTCAGCGGCTGCTGAAGGGAAAGCGACGCGGAGAGTATCTCTTCATAGATCAGCTTGAGGACATTATTGGGGAACGGTCCCCGGTTTTTTTCAGTGAGCCGTTTAAGGACCTGTTTTTCCCTTTCAGGCGAATGGATACTCAGGTTAAGGTCCTGCTTGGCCTTGCCGATTTCAATGGCGACCTCCGCACGCTTATTCAGCAGTTCGAGTATGCTGCGGTCGATCTCGTCTATCTTTTTTCTGAGCTCGTTAAGGTCTGACATAATAAAGGGTCAAGGGTCAAGGGTCAAGGGTCAAGGGCGCTCATATGAACCCATGGACCCGACACCAGGCCCTTGTTTATTTTTTCAGGTTAATTTAGCAATTAGTGAGGTGTTTTTTCAAGGTAAGCTGAGATGAGGGTATTTTACCCCTGCCCCTTGCCCCTCTCCGCTACCAGTCACTTCTATTACTTTCACCATGATATCCCCGAACCCCGGCATGCCGGTAAAGGGAGAGATATTTCCGGGGTCAAAACATTCGTTGATATTCGGGGTGTATTCGGAGACGCTGTTGATAAAGCCGCGACCTGATGCCTTTTGTCCTCCGGGACCGAAGGCGGTTTTTATGACGCCCGGCATTATTTCCTCCGTGAGAAAGGCCTTGCCCCTGGTTTGATTTTTGAGAGGGGTCTCCAGGACCACGAGGTCTCCGGTCTTTATTCCCATCCGCTCGCCGTCCTTTATATTCATGGCAATGACGGGGATTGAGACGGTCTGCGCGTTGAAACAGGTCCCGGCGTATGAAAACTCATCATTCATCTTCTGCATGCACTCTGTTTCCGTCTCCGAAAGATACTGACATACGGTCGTCATGGTCATTGAATGATGCGCGCGCCCTGTTATCATCCGGAACGGATATTCCTCGTCGGCGCCCTTATGTAATGAGTTCTTCTCCCGCTTAAAGTCCCTCCAGTAGAATGTGACGGGGAAGTTTGTACCGAGTTTCCTGTTGATGCCTTCGAGGTAAGAGAACCTGAATTCAAATTTTCCGGACGCCGTTTTTGGATATATCCCCGATGACAGATTGTTTGCCTTTTTGTACCTGTAATAGCTTGCGGGCCATATTGCCACGCCGTGATGCCGCCTGAGCCAATCGACGGTAACTGGGTCTCCATGTCTGATGATTAGCTTCCCCCAGACAGCGGTCGGGTTATCAGGGGCCCCCAGTACAAGACATCCTTCCGGAAGATCGGGATAAGGCAGCGGCACGCCGACGTTATAAAGTCCCGGAGCGTCGGCAAGGATTTCATTGATGAAATCTTCTTCATCCCTGTATTTCCGGACAAAGTCTTCTGCCCTGACATCGGGATCGCCCGCCTTGATCAGGGCCCCGGAAAGGGCGATCATTATCTCGTAGGGCGTCTTTGAATCGTAAAGAGGTTTGATCACCTGGTCCCTGAGGGCTATTTCCGGACTCATGGTATAAACGTCGCTTACTCCCATACGTTCAAGATATCCTGCCTCGGGCAGGATGATGTCCGCGTATTTCCCTGTTTCGGTTATATGAGTATCGATAAAGACGATCAGCTCGAGCTCATATTCATTTAATAATCCCCCTTCGTCCCCCTTTTTCAATGGGGGATTTAATGCGTCCCCCCCTTTAGCAAAGGGGGGTAAGGGGGGATTTTTTTTCTTCTTCAGCGTCAGGGCGTCGATCCAGTCCGGGGTGCTGCCGGCGGTCATTACAGGATTCCCCGCCCTCGTTATAAAGGCCTTTACGGGATAGGAATGCCCCTTGAATGTCCCGTGCTTCAGTGTTATTCCTTCCCTTATCTTCTTTGGAAGATCGGTGAGCACTCCCTTCCACGCCGCAGGGAAATCGCCGTAAAGGTCTTTCCGGAGCTCCGATATCCTGCCCAGGACATCAGAGCAGTCGATTGTCCGGCGCACAGTTTTTCTCAGGAATTCCTTTCCCGAGGTCTTGCCGCCCCTCTCAGGTCTTGTCGAACCTGCGAAGACCGTCCCTCCCGGGACGTCGATGTTGCCTGTCACAAGACAAAGGGCCGACATGAGTATCGAGGTCACGTCGCCGTTTGCATGGTGCGCAGTGCCGTGCATCCCGATCTCGATTGAAGCGGGTTTTGTGCTTCCGAACAAATGGGCCATTTTTTTTATATCGTCTCCGGGTATGCCGGTTTTTTCTTCAGCCCATTCAGCGCTGAAATAGCTGAGATTGTTTGAAGGGTCGATATCTTCCGAATACGCGAGGAACGCCTCCCTGAATTCCATCCAGCCGGTGGTGTAATTATTCAGGAAATTATGGTCCATATACCCATGTTCGGGGTCTCCCCGGATGATGTTATACAGCATGCCCGCAAGGAGTGCGGCGTCCGTTCCCGGTATTATGGGGGACCACATATCGGCGCGGGCAGCGGAATTGGTATACGCCGGGTCTACTACGATATAGGCGCACCGGTTTTCTTCCCTTGCGGCCACGATACCGGCGGACATATAATTGAATCTTGTCGCAACAAACGGGTTGGCCCCGATATTCAGTATGAGCCGGGCGTCGTGCGTCTCTTTGAGATAAAGTTCGTTGTCGTCATTTCGCATGAGTACAGGCCGTTGAACGTCGGGCAGGGGCCTTTCATCACCCAACATGATCCCCTGTCCCCATCTGCGGTTGGGGTCGCAAATGCTCCCGTGGTTATATGTATTAGGAGTTCCATACGCGTAAAAAAGCCGGTAATAAGCCTCCCTGTCGGTCACGTCGCCGCAGTCCAGAAACACTGATTCAGGGCCGTATCTTTCTTTAACTTCGACCAGCTTCCCGGCGATATAATCGCACGCTTCTTCCCATGTAATTTCCTTCCAGGCATCTTCTCCCCTCTGTCCGGTCCTAATCAGCGGGGTCTTTATCCTGTCGGGGGAATACGTGAGTTGAAGGCCTGAGGCGCCTTTGGCGCAAAAGGCCCCGTTGTTTATGAGTGTATGGGGGTTGCCGTATATTTTCTTGGCAATCCCGTCTTCCACAAGCACGGAAATACCGCATTCGGAAGGACACATTGAATCCGATGTATGCACGAGTTTCGCCGACCCGGCAGCCTGTTCTCCCGGACGCCCGGCCATGACGCGCCGCGTGGGAGGTCCTTCGGTCAGAAAGAGATTTTTTAATGGCGCATCTCCCGTATCACCCCTGAAGGTATAAAACACTGAAGGGTTTGTCCCGAAATCAGGATTAAGGACCTTTAACCGATGCCGGGCCATTTCAGTTGATATCCGGCTCGCGGGGTCATTGATGTCTCCGAACAATATGGCCTTTCCCATACAGCTCTGCACGCAGACAGGGGAAAGGCCCTTTGTTATCCTCGCATAACAAAAGTCGCATTTTTCAGCCTTGCCGGCGACGTTGTTTAAATCTATCGCATGATAAGGGCATTTTTCACTGCACGCGCCGCAGCCGACGCAACTGCCGGGGTCTATTTCCACAACCCCGTCCCGGTTTTTAAAGAGGGCCTTTTCACGGCACTGCTCGATGCACGGCGCGATGTCGCAATGATTGCAGAGACGGGGGACAAAGAATTTTCCGGGGAGGGGGAACCTGCCCGACCGGTATGTTTCGACCCTGCACCGGAAGGTCCCGAAGGGTATGGCATATTCAGCCTTGCATGTGGCCTGACAGGCATAACACCCGATGCACCTGTCGAGGTTGATGAGCATCCCGTATCTCTTGTGCCGGACCGCCATAGGTTTATTTTATATAAACAGATTCTGAATAACCACTTGGACAGGAGTTCCCCCAATTTTTCCCGACATAGCTGCCACATTTAATAAGCTCGTCATTCCCGAGGCCTGCTCTCGGGAATGACGATGTATTTTCGGGTCAATGAGTATGCTTATTTTAGCTTTTACCCTACAAAAAGTTCCCCCATTCGACTCTGCGGTTAAAATGATTGTTAAGTTGAAAAAACGATGTAAACAATGCGGGAAGACTATTATCAGGCGTCGTTAAATATAAACTTGCAGCAGCCTAAATCCAGCACCTGATTGTCTCTGGAATAGCGGAAGCTTAAATTCGGCGTTATGCTGTAAATTCTGTGAATGCCGTCCTTCCTTTTTTCAACAAGCCCGGACGCCTCGAGTATCTTCAGATGCTTTGATATGTTGTATACTTTCATATTGAGGATGTCTGAAAGCCCCTGGACTGTAGCTTCATCTTTCAGCAGAACGCCGATTATCTGCAGCCGGTTTTCATCGGCGAGGGCCTTTAATATTACAGTCCAGCCTGGAGGAGAGGATGCTGATAACGCTTTGCCCGATCCCCGTTTCATTATTAATACTATATGGTCTCGCGCATTATAAAATCAAGCAAAGCGCATTGCAGGCGTCGCCGGTCCTCGCGCCGCGTCATAATTGAGTTATAAGAATTTCTAATTGCGTCCGCGAATTGCAGTGTGTTATAATCGCTGGATTAAACTTTTTTATACACCTTTTCAAAGTTCAGGAAAAAAGGCCCATTAATGTTACTTTACCTGTTTCTATTAATATATTTTTGTGTCCTGATAACGGTATTCATCTATTCGTCCCATCGGTACCACATGGTGCATCTGTATTACAAGCACCAAAAAGACAAGCCGGAATTAAGAGATAAATTGAACCCCCTGCCGCGAGTCACCGTTCAGCTCCCGATATATAACGAAATGTATGTCGTCAGAAGACTGATTACGGCGGCGTGCGGCATTGATTATCCGAAGGACCTGCTCGATATCCAGGTCCTTGACGATTCGACCGATGAGACCACCGCGGCGGCGAAGGAGTGCGTCAGGGAATTTCAGAAAGAGGGTCATGATATTCAGCATATCCGCCGCGACAACAGGGAGGGGTATAAGAGCGGGGCGCTTGCCAACGGGCTGAGCTCGGCCAAAGGCGAATTCATTGCGGTCTTTGACGCCGATTTTGTCCCACAGGCGGATATATTACAGAGGACAGTCCATTATTTTGGCGACAAATCCGTCGGCATGGTGCAATCGTGCTGGACGTACATAAACAGGGATTACTCGCTGCTGACCAGGATACAGTCGATCATGCTCGACGGGCATTTTATAATTGAGCATACCGCAAGGAACTGGTCCGGAAGGTTCTTCAATTTCAACGGCACGGCCGGTGTCTGGAGGAAAGAGGCCATAGAGACCGCCGGAGGATGGCAGCACGACACGCTCACGGAAGACCTGGACCTGAGCTACAGGGCCCAACTGAAGGGATGGAGGTTCATCTATTTGAAGGATGAAAAGTCTCCTTCGGAAATCCCGGTGGACATCAACGCCTTCAAGAGCCAGCAGAGCAGATGGGCGAAGGGCTCGATCCAGACGGCCAAAAAACTGCTTCCGTCCATTCTCAGGAGCAAGCTCCCGATGAAGGTGAAAGTGGAGGCTTTTTTCCACCTGACCAACAACATGTCTTACCTGCTTATGCTGCTGCTCTCATTGCTGATGTACCCGTCGATGGTTGCGAGGATCAATATCGGCTGGTTCCAGATGATCGTTACCGACGTTCCTTTCCTGCTGGTGGCGACCACCGGCATATCATTCTTTTACCTCTGCTCGCAGAAGGAAGCTTACAAGGACTGGAAATCACGGTTGATTTATATGCCCCTGCTGATGTCGCTCGGGATAGGGCTTTCGGTGAATAATTCAAAGGCCGTGCTTGAGGCCCTGTTTAACAGGGAGACCGAATTCAAGCGGACGCCGAAGTACAGGATTGAAGCCAGGAAGGACAGATGGCTTGGGAAAAAATACCGTGGAGAAGTAAATCTGCTGGTGCTGGTTGAATTGCTTTTGGGAATCTATTTTACGTTCAATATTTACTTTGCATATATTAATAAAATTTACGTTTCAATACCGTTTCTTATGATCTTTCAGGTCGGGTTTTTTTATGTTGCTTTTTTGTCTGTTTATCAAGTAATATTGAGAGGCATTTTTTCGAGCAGGCTGGCCCGCCACCTGCTTTCAAAGAACAACACGGATGAAGTGATAGCGGCGCAGTAACAGCAAGGTTTGGACAGCTTCAATATAAATCTTAGGAAAGAGGAGTTGATCTATGAAAAAACGAGTCTTACTTGTCTTCTTGTTGTCGGCAGTGCTTTGCATTTTTTCTTCCCAGAGTGTCTTTGCCGCCTGGACGCAGGCAAAAGGGCATTCTTATAATCAATTGGGCTTCAGTTATTACAGGACAAACGAAAAAACCACTACCCTGGAAAGGGATGCACATGAGAACCTCGTTTCTACAAACTCGAAGATAGAGAAGGAGGATTCGGCCGAGTTCACATCTGCCAAGATGACATATTATGTAGAATACGGCATTATAGATTCGCTTACCGTGGTCGCTTCGATCCCTTTTGACCGGCAAAGGTCGGATGATACCGTCAAGTTTTCAGAAGAAGACGGCCCAAGCGGCGTCGGCGATATCAACCTCGGCTTGCGGTATCTGCTTATGCCCAACCTATTCGGTACCGGAGTGCTGATGTCGGTGCAGGGAGACGTAAAAATACCGGAAGCTTATAATTATGGTCATCCCCTGACGCACTTAAGCCTGGGGGACGGACAATACGATGCGGCCCTGACCCTCAAATTCGGGAGGGGATTGCCCAAGGGATATATCTGGGCCAATGTCGGCTACAAGTACAGGTTTGAAAATGATCAGTTTGCCCCTTTGACCTTTAAGCCTTCGGATAAAATAAATGTGGCCTTCGGCGGAGGTTATCCGATTGTGTCATGGCTGTCGCTTACGGGATATCTGGAATGGGCCCGGTCAGCGAGCGGGGCCAAAGTTTCCAGTGAAATGGTAGACGCCAGCTTAAGCACGGGACTTGATTCAGTTCACGCTGAAGAACAGCTTAAAAAAGATTCCCTGGCGCTTGAACCGGACACTATGAGCGGGTATATCGGACTGCAGTTCAATTTACCAAGCGGCAAGTATACTCCGGGCAGCGTTGTATTATCTTACGCCGCGGACATGAAGAACCTCCTTGGGCTGAAGACCAAGAACAGCGCCATGGGTGAGACCTTCGGTCTGGCGCTTGTGAGGTCTTTTTAGAAGGGCGGACATCTGGACGACTTCAGTAGTAAGCGTATTTTGAGATTGCTTCGTCCCGGTATTGCGGGACGAAGCAGTGACACGGGGTCCATAAGTGAAGCATAAAAAAAAATTCTTTCCTTCCTTATAACCGGCCTATTTGTAGCAATATTATCTCTATATGTCGTAAACAACAGGCATAACCTTCTTGCGATCTTCTATCAGACGCTGAAAGCGGAGGACAGGGCTGTCGCTGAATTTACTGAAGCCGCAAGAGCCAACCCTCGAGACGCGTACGCCCTTTATCAGCTCGGTCTTATATTCAAGGAGAGGAAAGATTTTGACAGGGCCGAAGAGATATATAAAAAACTTATTGAAATCTCTCCTTCTCATCCGTTCGCCTATTTTGACCTGGGATATATATACGTAGAAAAAAAACGGTATGACGAGGCGATAAGGCTGTGCAGAAAGGCGCTGGAAATATTGCCTGAAAATGTCCAGGCCCATCATGCCATAGGCAATATCTACAGAGACAGCGGGCGTTACGAAGAGGCCCTCTCCGAATATAAGAAGGTGCTTGAGATCGAGCCTTCTCACCGGTATGCCCTGTGGGATATAGGCGTCCTCTATGAAAAGATGGGTATGAAGGAAAAGGCCCGGGAGCAAATTAAATATTACCATGAGATGACCGACTGCAGCGTCAGGAGGTTCTGGAACTGTCTGGATTAGGAAAATCAGCCACAGAGGACACGGAGATCACAGAAGAGAGACTTTATATATCTAAAGAGATTTTTGTTATTTTTCTCTGTGGACTCCGTGGTAGAAAAGTTCGAGTGAGAGGGAAGGGATGATCAAAGAGGCGATAAATATACTGGCACACGGAAAAGATCTGACTGAAAGCGAGATGACCGGCGCCATGAAGGACATCATGGAAGGCAATGCGACGGATGCCCAGATCGCGTCATTTTTGACGGCGTTGAGAATGAAAGGCGAAACAGTTGAAGAGATTACGGGCGCCGTAAAAGTGATGCGCGAGAAGGTCACAAAAATAAAGGCCCCCATGTATACCGTGGACACCTGCGGTACGGGCGGCGACATGTCCCATACCTTCAATATTTCCACCACGAGCGCCCTTATCGTGGCCGCCTGCGGTGTGCCGGTTGCAAAGCACGGCAACCGTTCGGTCTCAAGCAGTTGCGGGAGCGCAGATGTGCTTGAGGCGCTGGGTATAAAGATAGACCTTGAGCCCGGTAAGGTGGAAAGATGCCTTGAGACCACGGGGTTCGGTTTCATGTTTGCGCCCCTTTTTCACCCGGCGATGAAATATGCGATCGGGCCGAGAAGGGAAATGGGCATACGCACAATATTCAACATCCTGGGACCGCTGACCAACCCCGCCGGCGCTGAAAGGCAGGTGATGGGCGTCTTTCAGGAAGGGCTTACCGCGAAACTGGCGCAGGTGCTTGCAAATATAGGAGTAAAACATGCGTTCGTAGTTCACGGCAAAGACGGTCTGGATGAGATAACAATAACGGAGGAAACTATAATTTCCGAGCTGAAGGACGGAAATGTCAGCACCTATTTCACGGCCCCCGAAGACTTCGGGCTTGAAAGGGCCGGGAAATCCGAGCTTGCCGGCGGAACGGCGCAGGACAACGCAAAGATAACAAGCAATATCCTGAAAGGGGAAAGAGGCGCCAGGCGAGATATAGTTATTATGAACGCCGCCGCCGCGCTGGTCGTGGGAGGCAGGGCTGAAGGCCTTCGGGACGCAGTCAAGGTCGCTGCGGACGCGATAGATTCAGGCGCGGCGATGAATAAACTGAAAGAGATCAGGTCGTTTTGCGGGAGCGCGTAGGCATGATATAAGGTTTACTTATAAACTTATAGTTCCATTGACACGCCGCGCGGTGAGATGACATAATGTTTGCGGAGTTTCAGAAGTTTTTGTACGTAAATAAAAAACCACAAGGACTTTAAACTTTGTGGTTTTTTTTGTCAGGTGCAAGGCGTTCGGAAGCTTTAGTCTATGAGTAAGGAGGTAAGAGATGGCTAAAGGAACAGTAAAATGGTTCAATGAAACAAAGGGCTACGGCTTTATATCAAGCGAAGACGGCGCCGATGTTTTCGTCCATTACTCTTCTATCAGCGGCGACGGTTTTAAATCCCTCGCTGAAGGTGATTCAGTCAGCTTTAATACTGAAAACGGACCAAAAGGCCTTAAAGCAGTTAATGTAGTGAAACTGTAATTTACCTTGAATATCCCCTCTGCCCGTCAGAGGGGATATTTATTCCCCTGCCGCCCCCTTTTTATCGGAGGGCGCTCAATTCCGGAGATTATATTTTGTGCTTTTTTCACCGCTTTTTTATCCGTTGAAAAACACGTCGAAATGTTCTAAAATTTCTCATGCATTCCGGGTATGCCCCGCTTCATCTCCACACCGAATACAGTTTGCTCGATGGAGCGATAAAAATAAATGACGTGATAGCGAAGGCAAAGGAGTTTAATCTTGCCGCCCTTGCGATAACCGATCATGGAAACATGTTCGGCGCGGTGGAATTTTACAAGAAGGTCTCCAAAGCCGGCTTAAAACCCATTATCGGATGTGAGGTCTACATCGCCCCGAAGAGCCGCTTCGACAAAGGCGGGGCCGCGGAGGCCGGCGAATCGGCCTATCACCTCATCCTGCTTTGCAGAGACATGGACGGCTACAGAAACCTTTCCAGGCTCATAAGCAGGGCCTACCTCGAAGGTTTTTATTACAAGCCCCGGATCGACAAGGACATCCTCGCGCAGTACAGCGGCGGGCTTATCGGACTTTCCGCCTGCCTTAAAGGCGAGATACCCCACTATCTTTCGGCCGGAATGACAGACCGGGCAAGGGAAGCGGCGATCGAATACAGAAAGATTTTAGGGGCCGAAAACTTCTATCTGGAAATCCAGCCTAACGAGCTGCCCGAACAGGAGGAGGTGAACAGACTGCTCATTGAATTGGGCAGGGACCTGCATATACCGCTGGTCGCCACGAATGACTGTCACTATTTAAACAGGGAAGACGCCAAGGCCCATGAGGTCCTTCTGTGCATCCAGACGGGCAAGACGATGAATGACGCGGACCGGATGAGGTTTTCAAAGGACACGTTCTATTTCAAGAGCCCGGCGGAAATGATGAGCGCCTTCAGTGATGTGCCTGAAGCCGTGGAGAATACGAGACGGATAGCGGAAAGATGCAATCTCGATTTCAGGTTCAACGAATTCAAGCTGCCTAAATTTACAGTCCCGGACGGAGAAAAGGTAACGCAATATCTTGAAAGACTCGCTGAAGACGGTCTGCGGAAAAAACTCGGCGGCAGCATCCCGGACCACTATGCGGAACGACTGAAAAGCGAGCTCGCGATGATCGAGAAAATGGGCTTCTCTTCCTACTTTCTGATTGTGTGCGATTTCATCAATTATGCCAAAGGCAAAGATATCCCGGTGGGTCCCGGCAGGGGCTCTGCAGCAGGCAGCCTGGTTGCCTACGGCCTCGACATTACCGATATAGACCCCATTAAATACGGCCTTCTTTTTGAGAGGTTCCTCAACCCCGAAAGGGTCAGCATGCCTGATATAGACGTGGACTTCTGCATGGACCGGCGCGGAGAGGTCATCGATTACGTGTCGAACCGATACGGCAAGGACCATGTGGCGCAGATCATAACGTTCGGCACCATGCAGGCCCGCGCTGTTATAAGGGACGTAGGCAGGGCGATGAACATCCCCTATTCCGAGGTGGACAAGGTGGCCAAACTGGTCCCCATGGTCGCCAAGATCACGCTTAAGTCGGCGCTCGACATGGAGCCCAAACTGAAGGAGATGTACGAGACCAGACCCGAAATAAAGGAGCTGCTTGATGTTGCGCAAAGGCTCGAAGGCATCTCGAGACATGCCTCCACTCACGCAGCGGGCATTGTCATATCTCCGGAACCGCTCACTGATTTTCTTCCCCTTTTCAAGGCGCCCAACGAAGAGGCGATAACCACGCAGTTCGATATGGACGCAATCAAAGACCTCGGCCTGCTGAAGTTCGACTTCCTCGGACTTAAGACGCTGACAATCATTGACAAGGCGGAGAAGATAATAAACCAGCCTCAGCAATCAGCGATCAGCGATCAGCCCCCGGCAAAAGACTCTAAACCTTTCTCCATAAAAAATATCCCTCTTGACGACAAAGCGACCTTTGAATTGTTGACCGCGGCAAAGACCGCCGGTATATTCCAGCTTGAAAGTTCAGGCATGAGGGACCTGCTCTCAAAACTCAGGCCTGATGTATTCGAAGACCTTATCGCCCTCGTGGCGCTGTACAGACCGGGGCCCCTCGGCAGCGGCATGGTAGATGAATTTATACAGGGCAAGAGGGGCGGCGCGCCGGAAGGCGGGAAGAAACCGACCGGGTCCATGGCAAAGCTTAATATCCCCATGCTTGACGATATCCTGAAAGAGACCCACGGGATAATCCTCTACCAGGAGCAGGTCATGGAGGTGGCCCATAAGCTGGCCGATTTCAGTCTCGCGCAGGCCGATATCCTCAGAAAGGCGATGGGCGGAAAGAACCCCGAAGAGATGGAAAAAATGAAGAACACATTTATTGAGGGGCTGAAGGCGAACAGGGTGTCCGAAAAGAAGGCCGAAACTCTTTATAACCTGATACTCCAGTTTGCCCAGTACGGGTTCAACAAGTCCCACTCGGCGGCTTACGCGCTGATCGCGTATCAGACGGCCTTTCTGAAGGCCCATTATCCGGTTGAATTCATGGCAGCTTCCCTCAGCGCGGACATGGACAATACCGCAAAGGTGGTGACCTTTATCGGGGAGTGCAGGGACATGGGTATTGAGATCCTGCCTCCGGACATTAATGAAAGCACGAGGGAATTCAGGGTCATCGGAAATTCCATCCGTTTCGGGCTGGAGGCCGTGAAAGGGGTCGGGGGCTCCGCCATAGACGCCGTAATCGAAACAAGAAACGGGGGCAGGTTCGACTCGTTCTTTGATTTCTGCACAAGGGCAGATTCGAGGCGGGTCAACAAGAAGGTAATCGAAAGCCTTATCAAGGCCGGCGCCCTGGATTCTTTCGGCAAGCGCGCGCAGTTGATGTTCAATCTGCCGTCGCTCATGGACGCCGCTGCGCGTTTTCACAAAGAGAAAAACTCGGGGCAGGAGAGCATGTTCGGGATGCAGCAGTCGGCGCCTCCGATGATGACGGAAGTCGACGAATGGGATGAAGACACGCGGCTCATGATGGAAAAGGAGGCGCTGGGCTTTTATATCACGGGCCATCCCCTGAACAAGTACCGGGACAAATTTGCGGAGCTTTCCATAACCCCGACGCATGAGCTGCAGGACATGGAAGAAAAAAGCGACGTCAATATCGGCGGGCTCGTGAGGGACCTGAAACAGATCCAGACCAGGAGCAAGGACCTAATGGCGTACATCACGGCGGAAGACCTGTACGGGACCGTTGAGGTCATCGTGTTTCCGGATGTTTACAGGGATGCGCAGGATATAGTGTCGCAGGGACTCCCGGTCGTTATTGCGGGGTATACGGAAAAGACCGACAAAGGGCTGAAGGTCGTCGCAAAAAAAATATTTCCGATCGATGAGGGCAATCTGGCGAAGGAACTGAAGACCTGCGGCAATTCCCGGGGTGAAAACGGCAGAGGCAGAAACGGCCGGACCGGCAGCCGGACCAACGGCGGAACGACCCCTGCGTCTCCCCAATATAAGTCGTTTATATTGACCTTGCACAGCGCGGTGGACCCTGAGGCGCTGCCGAAGCTGAACGAGATATTTTCAAGGCACGCGGGCGATTGCCCGGTCTATCTGAAGATAGTCTCCCCGCAGAAATGGGAGACTGTCCTGAAGACCGGAACGTCCGTAAAGCCGTCGCCCGAACTGGTCCTGGAAGCGGAGGGACTCCTGGGAGAAGGAACGGCGACGTTGAATTAGAGTTATGAGTTGAGAGTTTTATCCCTCCTTTGTAAAAGGGGGGCGAGGGGGGATTTTGGAAATAAAATTCTTCAAAAAATCTCCCCTGACCCCTCTTTTACGAAGAGGGGAATTTATAAATTAAGCGGAGCATAAATGCACTATTACCTTGATTTTGAACGCCCGGTTGCGGAGCTGGAGAACAAGATAGAAGAACTCAAGCGCCTTGCCGACGGCAAGGACATGAATATAACCTCGGAGATTAAGAAGCTCGAAAAAAAGGCGAAGGACCTGCGGGCCGATATATTTTCAAAGATAACCCCCTGGCAGAAGACCCTCATCGCCCGCCACCCCGAACGGCCTTATACGCTCGATTATATTAAACTTCTTATGGATGACTTCATTGAATTGCACGGAGACAGGGGCTTCGGGGACGACCCCTCGATCGTGGCCGGATTCGCGAGCTTTCAGGGGGAGAATGTGGCAGTGATAGGCCACCAGAAGGGAAGGACGACAAAAGAGAGGATCGTAAGGAACTTCGGCCAGCCCCATCCCGAGGGTTACAGAAAGGCGCTGAGGATAATGAAGCTTGCGGAGCGGTTCGGCAATCCGGTCCTCACGTTTATCGATACCCCGGGGGCCTATCCCGGAATCGGGGCGGAAGAAAGGGGACAGGCGGAGGCGATTGCAAGAAACCTGCTGGACATGTTTACGCTTAAAGTCCCTGTTATCGCTACCATAATCGGAGAAGGAGGCAGCGGCGGGGCGCTTGCGCTCGCGGTCGGAGACTCGGTGCTTATGATGGAACATTCCGTATATTCAGTAATTTCGCCTGAGGGCTGCGCGGCGATTTTATGGAAGAGAAACGGCACTGAGGTGGGTCAGGCTGAGTATGAAAAGGCCTCGGACGCCCTGAAGATGACGGCCCAGGACCTGTACGGCATGGGCATAATAGACGAAATAATACCTGAGCCGGTCGGGGGAGCTCACAGGGATTGGCAGGAAACGGCGAAGGCTGTTGAAAGGGTCCTCAAGCAGCATATCACCGGGCTGAAGAACAAAACAGTCGACGACCTGATCGGGGAAAGATATCGCAAGTTCAGATCAATGGGGGCGGCTGAAGAAGAAGGGTAAGACTTGATCAACTCCATCCTTCTCGTGGAAGACGACAGGAAAATAGCGGCGGTCGTAAAGGCCTACCTCGAAGGCTCGGGATACAGGGTTGTTCATGCTGAAAAAGGCAGGGACGCCTTAGACTCGGCCATGAAAGAGACGCCGCTGGCCGTTATACTGGATTTAATGCTGCCTGATATAAGCGGAGAAGAGGTGTGCCGGACGCTTAGGGAGCAGGGGGATTTCCCTATCATCATGCTTACCTCGAAATCCTCCGAAGAAGAAAGGGTCGCGGGGTTTGCCCTCGGGGCGGACGATTATGTAGTCAAACCCTTCAGTCCGAGGGAACTGGTATACAGGGTAAAGGCCGTTCTTAAGAGGGCCGGCAAAGGAGATGCGGATTCCGCGGCCCCGGTGAGTTTCAACAACGGGGCGCTGCTGATCGACAGCCGCACGTACGAAGTGAAGAAGAAAGGCCTCACGGTAAGCATGACCCCTACGGAATTCAGGCTGCTGTATACCCTTGCGTCTTACCCGGGCAAGGTCTTTACGAGGGAGGAGCTTATTGAAAAGGCCCTGGGGTATCAGTTCGAGGGATATGACAGAAGCATAGACGCCCATATCAAGAATGTACGTCATAAAATAGAGGACGACCCACGGAACCCTTCCTTCATCCTCACCATCTACGGCGTCGGGTACAGGTTCTCGGGCGCTAAAGATGGTTAAGGACCTCCGGATAAAGTTTTTTCTCCTCCTTATCGCCGTTTCTCTCGTCGCGCTGTCATCGGCGCTTCTTCTGCGTGAACTAATGCTTTCCGATTTCAGAAAATACCTCGAGGGTGAAATGGAAGACAGGGTCTACTGGGTGACCGCGTCGATGGAGAGCGCCTACGAGAAATATTCCGGATGGGAAGAGGAGAAGGTCTCCGAAGATATTGTCTGGGCGCTCATGTTAGGATTCAGGGCAAGGCTTTACGACACGGACGGCGTCCTGATAATCGATACGGAAGGCGCCGTCAAGGCGCTGTCGCCGCTGATTAAAAAAAGGGTCGCGGCGATCTCCGAGCTCATGGAGACAGTAGGCAGCGACAGGTATGTCCCCTACACCCTTTTCTTAGGCGGCAGGGAAATCGGGCAGCTCGATGTCAGTCCTCTCAGGCCCAAGAAAGAAGACGTCTTTATTCATCGCTCCGATACGATGCTTTTTCTTTCACTCCTGTTATTGGGCGGAAGCTCGATCATCCTCAGTCTGGTATTCTCAAAAAAGCTGACAAGCCCCCTGAAAAGGCTTACGGAAGGCGTTACGGCGATAAGGGAGGGCAATCTCAAAAAACGGGTCGCGATTACCGGCAAAGACGAAATCAGCAGGCTTTCAGAGGCCTTCAACATGATGGCCCGGACGCTCCAGACGCAGGAGTCTCTGAGGAAAAAACTGACGTCGAATATAGCACATGAGCTGAGGACGCCGCTGAGCATAGTCCGGGGCGAGCTCGAAGGCATGATGGACGGGTTCATCCCCATGGATAAAGAACACCTTGAATCCCTGTATGACGAGATTGGAAGATTAAGGAACATCATAGAGAGGATCGAAGACCTCGCCCAGGCGGAGGCGAGCATCCTCACGCTGAGGAAACAGCGCTTTGAACTTATGCCTTTTCTGAATAACATAGCGGAAAGGTTCGGAAAGACCTTTCAGGACAAAGGGGTCGGGCTTGAGGTCCGTTGCGAAGAGGGGCTCGTCGCAAACGCCGATCCCGAAAGGCTCAGCCAGGTAGTCCTGAATCTCCTCAACAATGCGCTGAATGCCTCAGGGTCAGGGGGGCGCGTCCTGATCAGTGCGGAGCGGAAGAAAGAGGAAATAGTCCTGAAGGTCACGGACAACGGAAGCGGAATAAAGGAGGAAAACCTGCCGTTCATTTTTGAACGGTTCTACAGGGGCCGCGACGGCGGCCTCGGCCTCGGCCTCGCCATAGTCAAAGAACTCGTCGAGGCCCACTCCGGCAGGATAGAGGCGCGGAGTGAATACGGCAAGGGCTCCACGTTTACGGTGTTTCTGCCGCATTAGCCGTTTAACATCTTTACAGGCGCAAAGGGGAGCCTGCTCCAGAATTTCTATAATCGACAAACACCATTTTACATTATTGCTTCTGCGCTCTTTTGTTTCTTTAATAATTCAATTCGTTATGTCCTGTAAAGGTTTTTTTTGAAAAGGTGTCGTATAGAAATTCCTCCACAGCCTCCCCTTTGCGCCCGGTATACGTCTTTCCCTTGACCACGGACCCTTGCCCCTTGCCCCTGCCGTTGGAGCGGAGCTCCAATGCCCTTCACATTTCTTCACAATCCCTTCGCAGTCAATTCATATCTTTCCGGTATTCTTAAATCAGAAGGTACAGAGAGATGAATTTATTCGGTGTGAAAGGAGGTGATGACGCGGATGCGCCGGGCAAGCTTACCCATAGACAGGCCCAGGGGTGAGAAGTCATGGCGAGCTTGTCGAACCATGGGCCTGATGAATATGAACGAACAGGAGGTAACAACATGAAAAAGATCATAACAATAATGGCAACTCTGATTCTGACCGCGGGTTTTCTGCTTGCGGGGTATGGCAGGGCCGAGGCAATGCACGGTGGACCAGCGGTCGTGTTTTCAGGATCGCTAACCTTTGTTGAGCAGCCCGTCACGAGGGTCGTAGAGAAAAGAATTGTTTATTCCGGAGAGCAATATGTGACTTATCCCGCGTACTACAGCCGGGGATATCCTTCAGACAGGTACGTCGAAAGGACAAAGATAATAATTGTCAAACCGGGTCACAGAGGATGGGACCATAGAAGAGGACATCATGAGCAATGGTGCCGTCATGACCACGACTGGAGATGGGACAGGTGGCACCGCCATGACGGGTGGGACTAAACAGGTAACGTGCAACAGTGACAAGTGACGGGTAATTCAACAACTGCCTGTTACTTGTCACTTTATGCGACAAATTTTATAATGTTGTGAGCATATTACAAAGGAAACGGAGGACGCATGGTGAATAAGGCAGTTTTTACCGGTTTATTGACGACCATAATAATACTGCTTGTTCATACCTGCTTATACGCCGGCGACGGCGCCCGCGGTCAATCTGTTTCCTGTGATACCTGCATATTCGCCGACTCGAGGGCCTTTGCCGACGACGGGAGATATCCTTACGGCGGTTCAAAGAGAGGGAAGTACGGAGAGAAAAATATTGTGACCGAGGAGGAGGCGCAGGGCATAGTGAAAGAATACTTTCCGAACAAGGAGTTCAGGATTGGAAAGTTCAAAAGGAAAAAGCACTACTTCGAGGCGGAAATTTTAGATAAACACGGCAAGGCTGTTGACAGGGTAATAATAGATCAGAGGACCGGCAGGATACGGTCGGTCTATTAGCGGTCAGCGATCAGCATTCAGCACTCAGCCAGGGCGGTCTTTTTTGAGCTGACCGCTGAAAGCTGATCGCTGACCGCTATTTTTATATTTCACAGTGGACATGAACGAGCGGATACTTTTAGGTAAATGGACTGAGGAGAAGCTGGATGATCTCCTTAAAGAATCTCCTTCTGCGAGGAATGCAGGCAAGAGGATAGACTTTCTCTCCAGGCAATTCATCGGCGTCGCGTATAAAGAAGCGACGTTGGCCGGAGGCGCGGACACGCCGGAGGTTTTTGTCATTAACCTTGAAAGGGTCGATTGCTTTACATTCCTGGATTACATCGAGGCGATGAGGATATCAGGATCATTTCCTGAATTCCGGGAGAACCTTAAGAAGGTCAGGTATCGTTCAGGAAAAATCACGTATGAAACCAGAAACCATTTCTTCACCGACTGGAGGGAGCATAATCCGGACCTGATTGAAGATGTGACTGGACATGCGGGCGGCGGTAAAGGCAGGAACGTAATGAAAATGCTGAACCTGAGAGATGACGGGACCTTTTATCTTCCCGGGGTCCCGCGCAGCGAAAGAGAAATTGTGCATGTCCCCGTAGAAGATGTTGATGATACGGTAATTCAAAAGCTGAGGACGGGAGACTACATCGGGATATATTCGGAAAAGCAGGGACTGGATGTTTCACATGTCGGGATAATTGTGAAAGAGAGCTACAAAGATAAGGTGAAATTCAGGCATGCCTCGTCCGCAAAACGGAAAGTTATTGACGAGGATTTCATTAAGTACATCGCCGGTAAGCCGGGAATTATTGTGTTGCGACCTAAAGGACCGGGGCAAGAGTCAAGGGTCATGGGTCATGGGAACAAACTGAACCCTTGCCCCTTGCCCCTTGCCCCTTGCCCCTGATGATGCACATCCTCAGGACCATCTTCAGCCGGCGCATGCTGGTATCTTTTATAATGGGATTTGCCTGCGGGCTTCCTCTTCTTCTTACCATAACCGTATTGCAGGCCTGGATGAAGGAAGAGGGGGTCGATCTGACCGTCATCGGGTTCATGTCGCTCGTGGGGCTTCCTTATACGCTGAAATTCTTCTGGGCCCCGGTCATGGACCGCTTTACACTTTCAGTCCTCGGCCGTAGAAGGGGATGGCTGCTGATCGCCCAGATAGCGTTGATCTGTTCAGTGGCGGGTCTGGGGCTTACCGATCCCCGCAATATATGGATGATCGCGGCCTCGGCGTTCCTGGTCACTTTTTTCAGCGCGTCGCAGGACATTGTGGTCGATGCCTACCGGAGGGAAGACCTTGCCGACAATGAATTGGGATTGGGGTCTTCGCTTTATGTCAACGGTTACCGCGTCGGGATGCTTCTGGCCTCAGGCGGCGGACTTATCATGGCGGACCACATGCCTTTTTCAATGGTCTACATGCTCATGGCGGCATGCATGCTGCCCGGGGTCATTACAACACTGCTGACGCCTGAACCCGCGGTCCCTGCGGGGACCCCGCGAAGTCTGAAAGAAGCGGTCATAAATCCCCTTACCGAATATTTCTCCCGGCCGGGCGCGGTCTGGATTCTCGCATTCATACTTTTCTATAAAATCGGCGATACGATGGCCAGCGCGATGACAACTCCGTTTTATCTCGATATCGGGTTCTCAAAGACGGAGATCGGGGCGATAGTGAAGCTGTTCGGATTCTGGGCCACGATAATCGGGAGCCTTGCAGGAGGCGTACTCATGCTGCGACTCGGCATCAACCATTCTCTCTGGGTATTCGGTTTTCTTCAGGCCGTTTCAACAGCAGGGTTCGCGCTGCTGGCGCATATCGGGCACAGCCTTCCCGCGCTGGCAGCGGTGATCGCCTTCGAGAACCTGAGCGGCGGCATGGGGACCGCCGCATATGTCGCTTTCATGGGAAGCATAACTAACAGGAAATTCACCGCCACGCAATACGCTCTTCTCAGCAGCCTAATGGGTATACCGAGGGTGCTGGCGTCCGCCCCGACCGGGTATTTGGCCAAGCATATGGGATGGATGAGCTTCTTCATAATGTGCACGGTGATCGCTGTCCCCGGAATGGTACTGCTGCTTAAATTCGCTGAATGGAAGAAGGCGGAATGAAGGGCCGGCGGTGAAGATTAAATGGACCGGTCCCAGGAAAAATAACAGGAGGTAAATATGTTCCTTTTGAAAAAAATCACGGCGTCATTCTTTCTTCCGCTGTCTTTGGTCCTGATATTTTCTTTACCGGGGCTTTTATTCCTCTTGTTCACCTCAAGGCAAAAACTCGGGAAGGCATTGATCACTGCGGGAATAGCCCTGCTTGTCCTGTTCAGTTTCGGCACGGCGCCGGACATCCTGATCGGATATCTTGAAGACCGGTATCCGCCCATCAGCGACGATGTATTCACATCCGGTCATGCCCCAAAACTGATTGTGGTATTGGGAGGAGGACATTCACCCGGTCCCCGTTTTCCTGTAACGAGCCGGATCGGTTATGATTCTTTGACGCGCCTGATAGAAGGCATCCGGATATATCGCAGGATCGAGGGGAGCAAGCTGGTATTGTCGGGGGGCGCCCCTTTTGGAAAGATTCCCGTGGCGGATACAATGGCTGAGGCCGCCAGATCAATGGGGGTCGATGCCCGGGACATCATCACTGAATCGAAATCCAGGGACACCGAAGATGAAGCCGTGATATTGAAGCCGGTGCTTGGGCATGAACGTTTTATACTCGTGACCTCGGCGTCGCACATGCCGAGATCGATGGCCCTATTTAAAAGCCTGGATATGGACCCGCTGCCTGCCCCCGCCATGCACCTGGTCCATGAAAAGGACCACTGGAGTCCGGATATTTGTTTTCCCTCGTCTGCCGGCCTGCATAAACTGGAACTGGCGTCACATGAATACCTGGGGCTTTTATGGTTGAAAGTAAGGGGGAAAATATAATTACCGCGTCAGAGCCGTACCGGCAGTCTTCCCTGAAATTTCAGCTCGCCCTTCAGACATTTCATGACCGACAACTGCGCCTGTTCCGCCGTATCGTACGCGGCAATGAGCGCGTCTGCTTCCCTGAAATGCCTCAGGACGTAGGGACTGCCGAAGGAGATCACGATGGAATTTTGCGAACTGCACATCAGCTTTTTTATAGCGTCAATTTCTTCTACCCTTATGCCCGAACTTCCCCGCCATGCGGCGACGTTCGTGAAAACGGCGAAAATTGATGTAGGGGCAGACCTGTGTGTCTGCCCTTCATGGGCAGGTTTGAAACCTGCCCCTACCGTAATGGCATAATTCCCCTTGAATATACCTCTAAGCGGTGACGTCCCATGTAAATTCTCATCACCCGCAAATACGAGAGAAACATTCCGCATGTCCTTTATGGGAAGTATTCCGGGAGCGGCTTTCACCAGTGTAACCGACTTATCAAAAAGGGTCTGAGAAAGTTCAGCGTGACTTTCAACATGCGGGGGCAATGCATGAATTGCTCCTACCTTCTTTTTGTACCTTAAAATCCTCTCCACCGCCGTGTCTATCGTCACCTCTTCAACTTCCCCTGAAGCAACGGCCTGTTTCAGCTCTTCGACAGCCGCATCCGTGTCGGAAGGATGGAGGAGAATATCAACGCCGGCATTCAGGCATTTTGCGGGAACGTTTCCAAGCGCCTTCAACGCGCTCATGTTCAACGCGTCCGTCATAACGAGACCTTCGTAACCAAGCTCCTGTCTCAGTAAATATTCGATCGCTTTTTTTGAAAGGGAGGCGGGCGGCGTATCGATTGAGGGAATGCCCAGATGACCGAGCATGATGCTGCTTACCCCCGCTCTTATGGCTTCTTTGAAGGGTAGTAAATCCACGTCCGCCAGGTCTTTCAGGGATTTTGAAATGACGGGTAGCGCGATGTGCGAATCAATTGCCGTGTCACCGTGCCCGGGGAAATGCTTCGCGCAGCTCAGCAGTCCCGCTTTTTCAAGGATTTCGATATACGTCTTTCCAAACCATGCGACCTCCTCAGGATCATCCGAAAACGCACGTGTGCATATGATCGGATTGTCGGGATTCCTGTTGACGTCCAGGACCGGAATGAGCGGCATATTGATCCCGGTATCAATAGCCTCCGAGGCAATGGAGCGGATGGCGCCCCGGAGGATTTTCACGTCAGAGGCTTTACTCCTGTCGATTGCCGCCGCCACGGCCATCTGGAAGGGAAACCGCGTTGCGTCCTCAAACTGCTGGCCTGCCCCGCGTTCAATGTCGGACGCTATAAAGAGCGGTATTTCGGAAACGGACTGAAGCATTGAAATGAAGCTTTTCATTTCATCTTTCCTGCCTCCGAAGAGGATGAACCCGCCGAGGCCTTTTTTAACAAGCCCGACAGTCTGTTCCTGATACGGGACCGAAGAAAGCCCTTCCCCGTCAAGCCTGCTTATTATGAGCTGGTAGAGCTTCTGTTCGAGGTTCAACATATAACATTATAAAATAAACGGCCGGTCCTTATTCATCCATAACGGCTTTCAGCGTTCAGCAACCGGCAGTCAGCTTCTTTTTATTTTGCTGAAAGCTGATCGCTGAGAGCCTGTTTGTCCGGCCAGGGCCCGTAAATATAAAAAAAGATCTAAAAAAGGTATAATTTTTATAATACGCAGACCATGGAAATGTTTGTATATATACTTTCAGCCGTCGCAGTATTGGCCCTGATTTTCATTGCGTCGGCATTTATTTCCAGGAGATATAACCGTACTTGCAGCGTTGCCTTCTTGCTCGGCGCCCTCTCTACCTCCGTCGTAATCGCCGGCGATACATTTTGCATCTTCCGGCCGGAAGCGCTTTTGATATTGAAGAGGATCGTATTTACAGCGGAAGCCGTAATGGCAACCTCATGGCTCGTATTTTCCATGAGTTTCGCGCGTGCCGATTTTCGGAGCGCCGTCAGTAAGATATCGGGGTTGTTATTACTCGCGGGGATTCCCGTAATTATATACTTTTTTACGGCAGTGCCGATTGAGGAATTTTTTGATCCCCGCGTCTTCGATGCCGAGAACATCCTTTTTTTGGGGGATGTCGGCTATGTATTTAATCTTCTGCTTCTCCTTTATTCCATCATGGCTGTAATTAACCTGGAAGCAACTTTAAGGAGCTCGTCCGGGACCGGCAAATGGCAGATTAAATACGCCGTTATCGGAGCAGGCAGTCTCATTGCCATGAATATTTTTTATTACAGTTATGCGCTTCTTTACCGCGCCTTGAGCATGAATCTTCTCCCTGTAAGAGACGGAGTTATATTAATTTCGGTCCTGCTTCTGGGACTGTCTGTTTTCAGGAGCAGGAGCATGGACATCGAGATCGTTATATCGCGCAGAGTGCTTTACAGGTCTCTGAGCCTTTTTATTATAGGATTTTATCTCCTCGGCCTTGGAATTATCGGGGAGGGAATGCGCTATCTGGGCCCTCAGGTCGGCAGGAACATTACGACCTTCCTCGGATTTGTCGGGGCGATCCTGATCGTGGCCGTCCTTCTGTCGGAGCAGTTAAGGAGGCAGGCGCTGGTTTTTATCAGCAAGAATTTTTTCAGCTTGAAATATGATTACAGAGAGCAGTGGCTGCGGTTTACCCAGCGCATTTCACTGAGACATTCCCCCGAGGAGCTTCTGGATTCCATAGCCGAAGGTTTTCAGGAAGCTATAGGCTCGCGGGGCGTCTCAATCTGGCTGAAGGAAAAAGACAACGGGGAATACAGGCTTTTCAACGACACGGGCGGCGATGTGATCAGGGCGAGGCCCGGCAGGGAACTTCTGGAATTCCTGCAAAACAGTCAGTGGATACTGAATGTCCGTGACAAAAAGTGCAGAGAGGTCGTCGAGGTGAACAGGGACTTCATAGGAAAGAGTGAGGCGTCCCTTATAGTCCCTCTTATTCATCTTGAAAAACTTATCGGCTTTGTAATCCTGAAAGAAGGCCTGGCCCGGGATGAGTACAATTATGAAGATTATGATCTCCTGAAGACCCTGGCTAAACAGGCGACTTTGGCAATTATGAATGCAAAACTTTCCGAGGAACTGACCGAAGCAAAGGAAATGGAGGCAGTGGGAAGGCTGTCATCCTTTATCATTCATGACCTCAAGAATGCGGTTTCCAGGCTCACCCTCGTGGCGCAAAACGCTGAAGAGCATATCGACAACCCGGAGTTCCAGAGAGACGCCATTCGGGCCGTCTCCAACACGTCCGAAAAGATCGGAAGTATTATAGGAAGGCTCAAGAATCTTCCGGCCAAGACGGAGCTTGAACTTGAGTATTCGGACCTTGGGGGGTGCGTCAGGGCGGCCCTCACGCAGCTCAATATGAACGGGGCCCCTCAGGTTTCTTTCATGGAAACGGAACCGGTTTATGCAAAGATTGACAGGGAAGAGATAAAAAAAGTGATCGTCAACCTGGTCCTCAACGCGCTTGAAGCCGCCGGGGACCGGGGTGAAATAAAAATTGTAGTCGGCAAAGAGAATTCCGGCGCCTGCATAAAAGTCTCCGACAACGGATGCGGGATGTCCGCCGATTTTATTGAGAGAAAGCTTTTTAAACCTTTCCAGACCACCAAGAAAAAAGGGCTCGGGATAGGCCTTTATCAATGCAAGACAATTATCGACGCCCATTGCGGCAAATTGAATGTTGAAAGTGAGGAAGGCAAGGGGACCGATTTTGTGATTGTTCTGCCGCTGATATCCGGATGACGGACTTAACACTTCAGAGGACTCGCTGAAAATTAAAGAAAATCACAGCGCTTACCGAAGAGTCATTATAAAAAATGGATATAATCCGAAGATTAAGTTAAAATTTTATTCCACGACACGATAATTTGTTATAAAAACAGAGGGAGGAGAACAGGCATGGATATCAGGGAAAGAGAAATGCTTATGGCCATGGATTTGGAAGGGAAGATCAGCCAGTCAAAAAAAATAGTCAAAGAGGCCATCGGGAAATTCGGTTCAGAGAAGATAGCGGTTGCCTGGACCGGCGGCAAGGACAGCACCACCATGACATGGTTGTTCAGGGAAGCCTGCAAAGAGCTCTCGGTCCCGATGCCGAAGCTGATGTTTATCGACGAGGGGTATGTGTTTGAAGAGATCTGGGACGTCGTCAACCGGCTTAAGGTGGAATGGGACCTCAACGTTATCATCGCCAAGAATACCGATGTAAGCGATAAGGCGCGGAATGTCGGAGACATGGTCAAGGTCGCAAGCCTTAATGAGCGCAACAGGGCTGAGATCGTAAAACTCGGTTTTGCGGATGAAGCATTTCCCTTCGAGCCCGAATCTTACGTGGGAAACCACCTGATGAAGACGGTCGCGATGAACGTGTTTCTTGAAGACAACGGGATAGAGGCGCTGGCGACCGCGATAAGGTGGGATGAGCAGTCGGCGCGGATAGAGGAGACATATTTCAGCCCGAGAAGCACCCCGCCCCATACAAGGGTACAGCCGATATTGCATTTTAAAGAAAGGGACATCTGGAATTTTATCTTCAAGTACGATATTCCATTCTGCGTTTTATATAAGGAAGGCTACAGGTCGCTCGGGGCAAAAGGCTCTACCGTTAAAATGTCCGATATCCCGGCATGGGAGCAGGACCTTGAAAATACCACCGAAAGGGCGGGAAGGGGACAGGGCAAGGAAGAAATTATGGGCAAACTCAGAGATCTGGGATATATGTAATGTTCGGCTTTTTAAAGAAGAAAGCAAAAAAGGACAGGGTCGTTGTGTTAGGCATCGACGGCGTTCCCTGCAGCCTGCTGCATCGCTTTATCGCAGAGGGGCTCATGCCCAACCTTGCAAAACTTGCCGCAAAAGGCACGCTTGCCGATATGACTGCTTCCATCCCCGAAGTGTCATCTACATCGTGGACGACATTCATGACAGGCGTAAATCCCGGCAGACACGGGATATACGGTTTCATGGAGCTTCAAAAAGGAACGTATCAATGGCGTTTTCCGAACTCTTCGGACATAAAGAGCAGCACTCTATGGGACATCGCCGGCAGGCACAACAAAAAGAGCATAGTGCTTAATGTCCCTTCCACATACCCGGCAAGGCCGCTCAACGGCATACTGACGGCGGGCTTTGTGGCCCTCGACCTCAAGAAAGCCACATACCCCGATTCTGCGTATCAGTATCTGGAGGGCATAGGGTACAGGATGGATGTTGATACGAAAAAGGCGCAGGAATCCCTGTCGGCGCTCGCGGACGACATCGACAAGACATTTGTCATCAGGAAGAACGCGATACTGCATTTTTTGGACAATCACGAGTGGGACCTGTTTATAGGAGTTATCACGGAAACCGATCGCCTTCACCACTATCTCTGGGCCGCTCTCGAAGACGCGAAGCACCCGCAGCACAACTTTTTTATCGACTTTTACAGGAAACTGGATGCGTTTATAGGGGAGGCGTATGAAAGGACCGGAGACGATGTCCCGTTTATCATATTGTCCGACCACGGCTCTACGGCCATAAAGCAGGAGATATACCTGAATTCCTGGCTCAGAGAGAAAGGTTATCTTAAGTTCATAAAAGATAGTCCGAAGTCCCTTGAGGACATAGACGGGGAGAGCACGGTCTTTGCCCTGGACCCTTCAAGACTCTATATCCATATGAAGGGAAAATATCCCAGGGGAGGCGTTGGACCCCAGGACTATGAAAGACTGAGACTGAGATTGAAGGAAGACCTTCTGTCTATGACCGTTGAAGGGGAAAAAGTCATAAAAGCCGTTTTCTTCAAGGAGGACCTGTACAGCGGCGTTTTATCCGATGAGGCCCCGGATGTCGTGGCGCTTTCCAATGAAGGGTATGATCTGAAGGGTACGGTCAACAAGACACAGATAACCGGCAGGAGTTTTCTGACAGGCGGACATACGAGAGGGGACGCCGTGTTTTATATCAACCGGAAGGTCCCCGCGACGGATATAAACATTATCGATGTCGGTCCTACAATAATATCTTTGCTGAATATCAGGGAAGACAGTTTCGACGGGAAATGTCTGGTTTAGTAATTATGGGCCTTCCGCAGAGGGTGTTGATAATCCCGTCTTATTGCCCCAGGGATTGACGGTGCCCGGATGATAACAAACATTGATGCCCTGTTTCCTTTATCTCGACGGCCGTGACGGGGGATACTGCAAATATGAAACCGTTATTGATAGTAGAAGACGATCCTGACATACAGACACTGATAAAATGGGGTCTGAACAAGGCGTATGACGTGCTCCAGGCGAGGGACAGGGCATCGGCCCTTGCATTGGTCGGAAAGAAGCGCCCCCCGGCGGTGACCCTTGATCTGGGACTGCCTCCTGATGAGGACGGAGCAAGTGAAGGATTGTTGTGCCTTCACGAGATGTTGTCCATGGCGCCGGAGACAAAGGTAATCATAGTTACCGGCAATAATGACAGGGAGAGTGCGCTCAAGGCCGTCCGGATGGGGGCATATGATTATTATCTTAAGCCCATAAACATGAACGAGCTCAAGATAATTATACAACGGGCATATTATCTTTACGAGATAGAAAGAGAGAACCGCGAGCTTCATTCGATTCTTAAAAGGGAAGCAGGGTTTGCAGGCATGATCGGGCAAAGTCCCGAGATGATGAAAGTGTTTGACACAATTTATAAAGTGGCTTCAACCGACGCTTCGGTATTGATTATGGGAGAGAGCGGGACGGGAAAAGAGCTGGTGGCCCGCGCGGTCCACGAGAAAAGCTCAAGGAACAAGGGACCGTTTATTGCGATCAATTGCGGGGCCATACCCGATTCTCTCCTTGAGTCGGAACTCTTCGGTCATGAAAAAGGCTCGTTCACCGGCGCGTATATGCAGCAAAACGGCAAGTTTGAATACGCGGACAAAGGGACCCTTTTCCTCGATGAAATAGGAGAAATGTCTCCCAGGCTGCAATCCAAGCTTTTAAGGTTTCTGCAGGAAAAGAAGATCCAGAGGGTCGGAGGAAGAAGCGACATAGAGATCGATACGCGTATCATAGCCGCAACGAACATCGACCTGAACAATGCAATGAAGGAAAAACAGTTCCGGGAAGACCTTTTTTTCAGAATAAGCGTAATATCAATTAATATCCCTCCGCTTCGGCAAAGAGGCGATGATATCCTCCTGCTTGCAAATGCCTTTCTTGAAAGGTATAAGTTCATGTTCAAAAAGAAAATAAAGGGCTTTTGCCGCGAGGCGCTCGATGCAATTGAAAACTATTCATGGCCCGGCAATGTCCGCGAGCTTGAAAACAAACTTCAGAAGGCGGTCATCACGGCGGATTCCAGCATGATAGAGCCTGATCATTTAGGCCTGGAAGCCCTGCATAAACGAGATATATCCGGTGACGCTCCGGACGAGAAATATACGGGAATGACTTTGAAAGAAGCTCGTAACAAACTTGAAAAAGACCTTATTGAGGACGTAGTGAAAAAGCATAAAGGGAATATTAAACGGGCCGCCGAGGAGTTGGGGATAAGCCGTCCGACCCTTTATGACTTGATTGAGAAATATAAATTGCCTATAAAAGAATAGGGAACGGTCCACGCCCTTGCCTTTGCCTGCATTCTATCGCGTATGGAGTTCCGGGCCCGTTATCGCCCTATGGTCACCTGCAGGGGCAAGGTGTTGGATATCTGAAACAAATTTGCTACAATAGTTTGTCTAAACTGACAGATAACGCCGGAAAATCATTATAAATCAGTAAGCCGGAGTGGCGGAATTGGCAGACGCAAGGGACTTTCCAATGCACGGCGACCGGCGGGAGCCGAATTACAGCAACATCAGGAAGTCATTACATTGAAGTCCCGTGACTTTCTTTACAGTAAGATATCCAGGGCCTTAACATATTGCCGGAGTGGCGGAATTGGCAGACGCAAGGGACTTAAAATCCCTCGTTCCAAAAGAACGTACCGGTTCAAGTCCGGTCTCCGGCATTACATTGCTGACCGCTTTTCCAGGGGCGACTTTGTCATAGTCTATACTTTCTGTCGGTTGCCTCGCTTTTAATCAGCCGAATTTCCCGATCTATCGTGCAGCAAGGGCTTACCGGAGACCGGGTCCTCTGATTGCAGCGTTCTCGCCTCTGACCCTCAAATGGTAATCATTTTGTAACCCCTGATTCACCATCAAAAGACAAACCACAGAGACCACAGAGGAAAAAATAAATATTAATCCACAGATTATACTGATTAACACAGATGTATTTAGAAATATTGTTTCAATCTGTGAAATCTGTGTAATCTGCGGATTAATAAATCTTTTCTCTGTGACCTATGTGGTTAGGTGGTGGATTCTGGTAACCGGGGACAGGTGCAAATGACATCTTTATTGTGTTAAGATAATCAATCTACTGATAGTGAGGGCCTATCACATGATATTTAACGTAACAAGAATCGATTGTTATGTAAATATTGCTTCATTCTATTGGCGCTTGATTATCCCGGTCTATGGTTAACGGATAACCTGACATGAGAAAAGGGAGATAAAACTGCATGCTGAACCGGCTGCAGTGTTGCATTGTTGTCATCAAAATTAAAGATTAAAGTAAACATGGCCGATACTGCAAGATATCGGTCATGTTTTTGATGACTGCCGACGTATCCGTTTACTCTTCCCGGAAGGGAGGTTTTTTGACTTTAGGTCCCGAGCGTTTGCGCAGGGCCCTTGAAAAACAGGATTAAGTCAAGAGAACAAGGCTAAGGGTTTAAATTGATTCATTCATCAATATAATTGCCTTTGTAAAGGGAATAATACCTGGCAATTTTATCGTGAATTATTGAGAATGTAATTCAGAGAGCGGAGCCATATAAAACAGCTCGTAACCTTAGCCGTTAGTGAGTCATCATAGAAATGCATAATTTTCGTCGCAAGGCTTTATTGGACTTATTCAAGTTTTCAGATATTGTTATCGTAGTACTGTCGTTAGTCGTATCATACCCGAATCTGACCCGCCGCATAGCCTCTTTCAGTATAAAAGAATTATTGCACGCCCGGGTCGAAATTATAAACGTAATTCTTGTCCTGGTCCTGATGACAGGCTGGCATCTGATTTTTAACGGCTTCCTGTTGTATCGATCGCGCAGGATCCACGGTCGCGTACAGGAAATATGTGATATCATCAAGGCAACAACCGCCGGAGCATTAATAATTGCATTATTCGGGATTTTCTTCTCCATCGATGTAATTACTACCCGGTTTATTGTCGTTTTTTGGCTGACAAGCACTTTGAGCACAATTTCATTCCGCGGCTTCCTCAGATATTTTCTCAGCAAGACAAGGGCATTCGGCAGAAACTTGCGATTTATTCTTATCGTCGGCACAAACCAAAGGGCCTATGACTTTGCCGACATGATAGAAGAAAGAAAAGAGTCGGGGTATCGGCTTATCGGATTCATCGACAAGGAAATTTACAAACCGAACAGACTAATAAATATCCTGGGGACGTTAGAGGATTTTCCAAGTCTTGCAAAAAACAATGTCATCGATGAAGTGGTAATCAGCCTCCCCATCAAATCATATTACGACGAAATATCCAAAATCGTTTTTAAGGCGGAAGAACACGGCATAGTCATACGTTATCTTTCTCAGATGTTTAATACAAAAGTGGCCCAGTCACGGTCTGACGTTTTTGAAGAGTATGCGGTAATGACAATGTCGTCAGGACCGCAGAGCGGCTGGCAATTAATAACAAAACGGGTGCTGGACATGGCCTTCTCAACCACATGTATTATTTTGTTGTCACCGTTGATGTTGTTTATTACGCTCCTGATTAAATTGACTTCTCCGGGGCCGGTCCTGTTTGTGCAGGACCGTGTCGGTTATAACAAGAGGCTTTTCAGGTTATACAAATTCAGGACAATGGTAATAAATGCCGAGCAACTGCAGTCAGAGCTCGAGTCTCATAATGAGATGGAAGGCCCGGTATTTAAAATTCGCAATGACCCCAGGGTGACAAAGGTAGGAAGGCTGCTCAGAAAGTTCAGTTTGGATGAGCTCCCGCAGCTTTTTAACGTAGTCAAGGGCGAGATGAGTTTAGTGGGTCCGAGGCCTCTTCCCATAAGAGATTTCAACAACTTCCATGAGGACTGGCTGCACAGGCGCTGCAGCGTTATCCCCGGCATGACCTGCACCTGGCAGATCAGCGGCAGAAACAATATTAACTTTGAAGAATGGATAAAACTGGATATGCAATATATCGACAACTGGAACCTGGTCAACGACTTTATGATACTTATCAGGACAATCCCCGCGGTATTCAAAGGCGTCGGGGCTGCGTAGAATTTTGAACTTCATGTTTATGCGGAAATATAATAAATTGGAAACAACAGAAGGAGAATACAAATGAATATCAAAAAACTATGTTCGTTATCATTGAGTATGAGTATAACTGTTTTATGTTGTTTGCTTTTTGTAAACGGCTGCGCCACGAATAAAACGGCGGAAAATGTTTCCCTTGAGCCCCCACCGGCCCCGAATGAACTGAAGATTACCGAATTTATTCTCGGGGCCGGGGACACGATTGAGGTAACCGTTTACCGGAATGACGATTTGAAAAGGACTATCCAGATAAATAATTCAGGAATTATAACGTATCCTCTGGTCGGCGATGTCAAGGCCGCCGGACTCGGCGTCCTTCAGTTAAGAGATAAAATCCGGGACGGTCTTCTGAAATATATAACGGACCCGCAGGTTTCAGTCAGCGTTACATCAATTCGAAGCCAGAAATTCTCGGTCCTCGGGGAGGTGAAGACCCCCGGCATATTCAGTCTGGAAGGACCCGTTAATTTACTCGAGGCAATGGCAAGGGCCGGTGGATTTACGCCTGATGCGGAACAAGGGTCCATTCTTCTTATCAGGGGAGGGATGGGGAAGCCGCAATTAATGAAATTTGACGTCGAGAAGTCCATTGAAAATGGGGACATTACACAGTTGGCCAACCTTCAAACAGGAGATATAGTATATGTGCCGGCAACGCATATCGCGGATGTGAGCAGGTATTTTGAACACCTTTCAAGAATAATCGCGCCCATTCTTTCATTGGAAACCGGTTATTTTATAGGACAACAGATCGAGGGCGGAGCAGGCAGTACTGCTGTTGCGCCGTGACAGTAATCTGAGAATTACTTAAGTAGAATTGCAGGTTCGGGAGGTATGAATGACTCTTATTGAAATGCTTGAAAAAAGCGCGAGGGAAACGCCGGAGAAACCGGCGATTATTTTTCATGATACGAAGATCAGTTATCGTGACTTAAACAGGACCGTGAATATGCTGGCCGATTCGCTGATAGCTTCGGGCCTTAAAAGGGGCGACAGGGTCGGGCTTATGCTCCCGAGAATACCGGAGCTTGTCATCAGTTTTTTGGCCATTGTTAAAGCCCGGGCAATAGCATGTCCGATTAATTTTGAGTTTCCGGCCGGAAAGATCAGGGATATTCTGGAAAATATATCGCCGACATTTCTGATCGTTAACACCGCCGGCATAGACAGCGCCGGAAAAGCCGTTGAGGGTTCCGGGACTTCCATCATCCTGGCAGGAGAAGGAGAGAAGTATGGAAGTCTGTCGTGGTCTGAAATGTCTCTCAGGGGAAATCCGGACAATCCATGTTTTGACTATGAAGATGACGACGTCGTTTATTTGAATTATACTTCCGGATCAACGGGAAACCCTAAAGGCGCTGTGACGACCAATTCAAATATTTACTGGAATACTCTGGCATCGGCAGACGCCCTGAAACTTACCCGTGAGGATGTTCACCTGTGCATGTTTGCCCCTTTTGCGCATCCTCATGAAATATTCGCCCGGCCGTTATATCTCGGCGGCACAATGGTGCTCGTCGACAAGATTTATCCGAAATCCATCGCAGAGGCCATATCCAGAAACAGGGTGACATGCATGATGGGGCTGGCCCCCATGTATGAAAACCTGCTCGACATGCTCGAGCATAAGGATTACGATTTAAGTTCTTTAAGGGTCCCGGAAAGCGGCGGGATGTTTACGCGTCCGGAAATCATATCCAGATTTGAGAAAAAATTAGGGGCGCCCATTATACCGGTCTGGGGAAGCACTGAAACGACAGGCATAGCCCTGGCAAATCGTCCCGGAGAAGAAATGAAATCAGGTTCCGTCGGAAGACCATGCCCGTCATATGAAGTAAAAATAGTCGATGATTTCGGCAGAGAGCTGCCTTCAGGGGAAATCGGGGAAATGATATTTAAGGGACCTGCAATTGTAAGCGGATATTATGAGGCTGTAACAGATGGTCCGACCTCGTTCAAGGACGGGTGGTACTATAGCGGCGATCTCGGCAGAAGAGATGACGAGGGGAACTTTTATTTTGTCGAGAGAAAATCCGGGATGATGAAGGTGGCGGGATTAAAGGTTTATCCTCTTGAGATTGAGCTGGCTTTACTGGAGCATCCTCTTATCAAGGAAGCAGCGGTCATTCCGGTACAGGACAGGCTGAGAGGTGAAGTCCCAAGGGCGCTTATAGTCACGAAGAACGGCGCAGACCTGACTGAAGAAGAGGTCCTCGATTTTTGCAGAACAAGACTTGCTTCTTACAAATTGCCGCGGAGTATGGAAATAAGGGAGTCCCTGCCCAAGATCGGAAGCGGAAAGATCAATAAAAAGGCCCTGCGAATGGAGGCTGCTTGAAGGCGTTAGTTGCTGATGCGGAGTGGAAACCGAGGGAAAGCTATGCCCCAGGCGCAAACGAAGAAAAACAGAAAAAGGCCCTTGTCGGCAGTCAGGTCTGGCGTAACCCGACTTTCAATATTAAAGAGGTCCCGGCGCCTGATATCCGGAACGATGAGGTCCTTATTCGTGTAAAGGCATGCGGGATATGCGGTTCGGACACGCATTTATATGAGACGGATGATGAGGGGTATATTATTTTCTCCGGACTGACAAAATTGCCGTGTATTATGGGTCATGAATTTTCAGGAGTAGTTGAGAAAATCGGCAGCAGAGTAACTACTCTCAGGCCGGGGGACAAGGTTGCCGTTGAAAGCATTATGTGGTGCGGTTCCTGCGAAATATGCCGGAGCGGCGCGCCCAACCAGTGCAGAAATATTGAGCTTCTGGGACTCAGCGCCGACGGCGCTTTTGCTGAATTTGCGGCTGTGGCTGAGAGATATTGCTGGAAAATCAATGAACTGGCGGAAAGGGTCCCGGATGACGTCGTCTTTGATCTGGGCGCGCTTATTGAGCCTGTAGGTTGCGCGTATAATGGTATTTTTATCAGCGGCGGCGGGTTTAAACCCGGCGCGGTTGTAACGGTCTACGGGGCCGGACCTATAGGCCTCGGCGCCGTTGCACTGGCCAAAACTGCCGGCGCAAGTCTTGTTATTTCATTTGATGTAAATAACGAAAGGGCAAAGATTGCCGGTGATATGGGAGCTGATTATTCCTTCAATGTATTTGAGATGGACGGCTGTAGTCCGGCGGATAAGGTGTTGGAGCTTACCAGGGGATCAGGCGCTGATGTCCAGGTGGAAGCCGCCGGGGCGGCGCCGCAGACCATACCGGAGATGGAGAAAAGTCTGTCGGCCCATGGAAAGATCATTTACCTCGGGCGGGCGGCAACATCGACCCCCATGTATCTCGATGTCCTTGTATCCGGCGCTAATCAGGTCATCGGCGCCAGAGGGCATGCGGGGTATGGAATTTTCCCCCATATAATAAGGTTGCTTTCGTCAAATAAACTCGACATTTCCAGGATGATTACGGCAAGATATCCTTTTGAAAAAGTAATTGATGCGCTTGAGGCTTCGACTGAGAGGATCGACGGTAAAATTTTAATAAAAATGTAGTGTATTCAGTGAAGGAATTTGCAGAATGCATCATATGTTGATTTCGTCTGAAGCTGCATCAAACAACTATGGCGTAATATCCCTTCGATGCGGCCTCGGGCGTACACATAGTTCCACAACGAGGAAGCGGACGGATGGAAACTTGAACAATATAAATTGGGGGTAAGAAAAGCGTATGGAACTTAAGAAATACTGGAATATTATTTGGAGAAGGAAGTTGGTGGTGGCCATTATAACTCTCTTGACTGTGCTCTTTACTTTGGCGCTGCTTGAGGTGACCCCCAGGATTTACAAGAGCAGGGCGAAAGTCCTTTTCAGTTCAAGGACCATGCAGCAGATGTTCATTACTGGAATCAAGGACTCAATCACCCAGATCACGTTTACGAATACGGATTTCGGCATGGGCACGATCGAGGAGCTTATTGAAAGCGAGCCGGTGATCAAAAAGGTAATAGACGACCTCGGCCTCCGGGATAGTGAGGGCAAGGCGCTGAAGATGGATGACTTTACCGACCCCTCAGTCGTCAAGCTCTTTATGCAGGAAAACGGCGTTGATGTAGAGGGCCTCGAGGCCTCCGAAGTGTTCGAGATCATAGGCTATTCGTCCGATCCCGCCAGGGCTGAACAGATATCCTCCCAGGTCGTAAGCAACTTCCAGGATGAATTCGCGAAACGATACCGGCAGGAAATGATTCAGGCGCGGGAGACTATCATCAAGCGTATTGATGAAGTGCGGATGGAACTCACCGAAGCTGAACAGAAGGTAGAACAGTTCAAATTGTCCTCACAGTTCTATAGTCCTGCAATCCAGCTCAGCACGCTTGTCTCCTCGGTAGACAATCTCGAGAATGATAAAAGCAAGACACTGCGCGCTTTGGCGGAAGCTAAAAAGGGGCTGCAGAACATAAAAGAAGCCTCGTGGGCGGACAGGGGCGACCTTAAAGATATTCAGGTCAGGATAGAGAGCAATACCGTTATCGATGAATATAAGAAACAACTGCTCGGTCTGGAGACAAGTCTGGCGAAAACGTCGGCAGAAAGGGCGCAGGGGCATCCCGATGTTATAGCGCTGAATAAGCAGATAGAGGTGGTACAGTCGAATATCCGGAAGGAGATCACGAAGGGTCTTGCCTCCCAGATTGTTGAAAAGGGAAGTTTTTATGATAATTTCAGCAGGAAATATTCGGATAATCTGATATCCATCGTTGAGTTGGAAGTGCGCGCCGGGATGCTGGAGAACCAGATCAGAGACAAGAAGAATGAACTGAGCAGGGTCCCTTCCAAGGAGCGTATGCTGAATGAGCTGATGCGTGACGCCGACGCCCTGAAGACCACTTATGCAGCATTACTCTCGGACCTGGAGAATGTAAGGAGTGCAGAGAAGCTCAATCTTTCCAACGCCTTTACCGTTCAGCCGGCCCCAAAGGCGTCTGTCTACTTTCCTGCCGAGGAAACTGAGTCGGTCCTGGCGGGCGCTGCTGCAGGCGGACTTTGTCTCGGTATCTTTTTTGCCTTTATGTTTAACTACTTAAGCAGCGCCATTACCGAACCACAGGAAATAAAACAATTTCTTCAGGAGGCGCCGGTTATTGTATTCCCGTGGATCCGCCACCTGCAGCGGACCCTCGACATCAGCACGAACTCTCCGTTCGCAGTGCCGGTCCATAATTTACTTACAGGCGTACGGGTCATGCTGGGCAAAGAGCTCAAGGTGATTTCATTGGTGAGTCCCGCCAGGGGAGACGGCAGGTCCACAGTGGCAAGTCATCTGGCGTACACTATTGCGCGGGGCGACAGGAAGGTCATGTTGATTGACGGTGATCTGGCAGCCCCGTCTCTTCATGAAATATTCGGCATTCCTCTCTCTAAAGGTCTCGTAAATTATCTCGCCGGCGACGTTGCGGCGGTGGATAATGTCATCTCGAAGACCTTCCTCAGCAATCTGGATATCATTACCGCCGGCTCCCTACAGGGCGACGGGACCTACCACCATCATCTCCGGACGAGAGGTCTTGGAGAATTGATTGAGTACCTGTCCGGCCGGTACGACTTCATTATTTTCGATACGCCCCCGTTCTCCGCCGGCGCCGACACAATGATAATATCGGCCGCTTCGGAAGGGGCTGTGATGGTGCTCAGGGAAGGAAAGAATTCGGGAAGCGGGGTGAAAGAAATTAAAGACAATCTGGACAGGGCAAAAGTTAAGGTGGCCGGCAGCGTTTTTTTTGCTTCGAAAAATAACGCGCAATAGCAAGCCATGATAGTCAGGGAGAGCATTGCAAGAGACGTATTACGGCTTGTCATTTGGTATCCGTTCAGGTGGTTCCTCAGGCTTGTCCCTGTAGTGAGGGCGTACACACTGCTTGGGTTCATGGGAGATGTAGAGTACGTCCTGTCCTCCGGGCGAAAGAAAAGTTTGCTCCTGGCGAACCTCAAAAGAGGGTTGGGGACTGTGGACAGGAGTGAAGGGGAATTCGCGGGAATCATAAGACGGTATCTCAGAAATCACTATATCAACCAACTGCAGATATTTATATTTCCCCGGCTCAATTCATCGAATCTGACGAGTGTCCATATATTCGAGGGAATAGAGCACCTTGATGACTCTCTGAAGAGGAAGCGGGGGAGCATTCTTCTCCATTCCCACTTCGGTCCTACGCAACTGCCCCTCCATGCGCTCGGAATACTTGGATATCAGGCGGTCCAGGTCGGTCTCCCGACCGCCGACGGCCTGAGTTTGATAGGTCGTCATGTCTCGTTCCGTCTCCGGGTACGGTATGAAGCGAAAATCAGGGCGCGAATTGTTCCGGCCACATCGTTTTTACGGCCTCTTTTTGAGGCGCTCAAAAACAACGGCGTAGTCTTCATGACAGGGGATGGGGCGGGAGGAAACAAGTTCCTGGGCAAAGTGTCCGTTGAAGAGTTTCTCGGCGGTAAGGCCCCTTTCACGCTCGGGGCGAATATCCTTTCGGACAAGACGGGAGCTGCGGTGCTCCCGATGTTTACCATTCCGGAAGGCAGCGGCTATAAAACCATCATACATCCGCCGGTCACGTCCGGCGCCGAAGGCTGGGCGCGCATGGACGGGTTTGCCGGGCTCCTGGAATCGTATATTAAACGATATCCTTATCTCTGGCATTTTTGGGATGAATATGATAAGAGGACCGTATCGTAGACACAGTGCAGTACGTACGGGGCGGATAATGCGAATGTCTTTATCATATGGCGTCATGCAATTAGATTATATATGGGTACCACGGGCAGAATAGTAAAGAATTCATTCCTCGTGCTTACCGCGCGCGTTTCAGAGGTTGTTTTCAGCCTCATCGTTTTCATTATGGTCGCGCGTTATCTCGGCGTCGAGGGGTTTGGCACGTACTCCTTTATAATGGCGGCCATATGGGTCCTGTCTCCCCTGCTCTTTCTCGGACTGAATCAGATACTCGCGCGGGACGTCTCCCTCAAGCCCGGGTCCGCCGCCGACGCCATCGGAAACAGCATCGTACTGAATCTCATAATGACGGCGCCGCTTCTTGCCTGCTCGGCCGGCGTAGCCTATGCGTTTGATTTGGACAGGCAAGCCGTCATAGCGCTTTTTATCACCGCAGGGATGTTCATTCCGCGCGCCGTTATCAGGAATTTTTTCGGCGCGGCGGTTGCCCGCGAGGACATGAAGTATCTCGCGATCATAACGCTCATTACGCGGATCACGGAAATAGCCCTGGTTGCGCTCGTGATCGTCATGGATATGGGGTTCGTCCCTCTGTTTACTGCCACCCTCGCCGCGGAGATGCTCGGCGTTGCCGCGTGTGTCTTCCTGTCCAGAAGGCTGCTCTTCGAGTCGAAGATAAGAATTGCCCTGTCCGGGATTTCGGGCCTGTTCAGAGAATGCCTTCCGGTTACGGTGTCTCTTTTCCTTGTGCAGGCGTTTCTTTATGTGAATGTTTTTGTCCTGAAGATACTTTCGGACGATATGCAACTGGGCCTTTTCCAGGGCCCTCACAAGATACTGACCCGGCTTCAGGCGCTGCCGATGGCGTTTTTTATTGCGTCCCTTCCGGTCTATTCCCGTCTGGCAGGCTCCAGGGACACGATCGGTGAATTCAACCTGCTGTTTGAGAAAATGATGAAGTGGATACTGATAGCGGCCCTGCCGCTTTCGCTGATCGGCGTGGCCTTCTCAACGGAAATTATCCGACTGTCGTTCGGCGAGAAGTATCTCCCCTCCAGCCGCGCATTGCAAATACTGCTTCTTGCGGTCCCGGGACTCTGCCTGACCACGCTCCAGCGATACCTCTTCATCGCGCTGAAGCGCCAGAGGGTGACGGGCTTTTCAGACGCCCTCTGTGTCGCGTGCAACCTTATTCTCGACGTCATTCTCGTGCCGTCGTACGGCTACATCGGCGCGAGTATAGGGACGGTCGCCGCCATTAATATTCAGTGCCTCATGAACTTTTTCTTCCTGAGAGAGCATCTGAAAGGTATAATATGGCAGCGCACGGTAATCGGACCTTCTGCGGCAGCGGCGGTCCTGGCGCTGCCGCTTTTCGGTATGAGCAAACCATATAATCTAATGCTGCTCCCTTTCGGCGTGGCCGCTTATGTCGTCTCCCTGATGTTTTTCAGGACAATCTCGAGGGACGACATGAGGTTTACCAGAAAGGCGGCAATCAATTGATACGGAGCGTACTATGAACATATGCATTCTTCTGCTGGATTGTCTGAGGGCCGACCACCTCTCATGCTACGGGTATCCGAAGCCGACATCGCCTAATATCGATGCCGTCGCGAGAGAGGGGCTTCTGTTCGAAGATGCTGTATCGCAGTCTAACTGGACCTATCCGTCCGTGTATTCCATGATGACCGGTAGATATCCCTCAAGCCTTGCCGTATCGTGGTGGGACCAGAGGGTGAACGAAAATGTGCCGCTGCTTCCCGAGATTTTGTCCGCGAATGGGTACCGTACAGGGTTGATTACCTCGTTTAAGGGGCTCCTCAATCCCCGCTGTTTCTGCAGCCACTTTCAGGAGAATGAGCAACTGAAGATAAAGGACGACCTTCCGGGAGCGGTCAGGAAATGGACCAGGAAGCACGACAATTCATTCCTGTTCCTGCATATAGGGGAGTTCGTGCATGAACCGTTTTTCGCTGAACGAAAATATATCGAGATGTTTCTTGAAAACGGCGTTAACGCCGAAAAGGCTTCGGCATCCAAAGCTGTGGATGCGCTGACATCAAGAACGATTGCAAGCAAGGACATGAGAAAGGTCATGTCGAGGATCAATATGAAGATGACGAGGCTTTCAGGGCCGGAGATAGCCTATCTGAAAGCGGCCTATGATGCCGGGATATACTGCGCGGACAGGATTGTGAACGAAATTTACAGCGTTATCAGGGGGAGCAACAAGGAATACTGTTTTATACTTCTGGCGGACCACGGGCAGGCGCTGATGGAGCACGGCGTTTTCGGCCACGGCCTCACGTTGTACGAGGAACTGATACATGTTCCCCTGATAATGGACCTGAGCGGGAGATTGAAAGGGAAGGTTTCGACGCCCGTGCAGCTTATGGATCTCTTCCCGACCATACTCGAACTGCTGGGGATTGAGCATGATAATATCATCGACGGACATTCCCTCATGCCGCTGATACACGACCGCCCGTTTCCCGAGCGGGGGACCGTGGCCGAGGGGTACCCGTATCTGTGCGTGCGAAAGGGCGGACATAAGCTCATCACCAAATATTCAAGGCTGAAAAATTATACGGAGATATACAACCCGGTCGCAAAATCATGGAAGCGGAAATTATTGACCAGGGCGCTCCACTATCTGCCGGACAAGGTCTTTTCCCTGGGAAACGACAGGGAGGAACGGAAGAACCTGGCTATGAGGGAGGGGGCGCTTTACCGTTCCCTGCTCGATGAGATCAATGAGATTGCCAAGAGATTCACCCTGCAGTGCAGGCCCGCGCATGAGGTCGGCATTGACGAAGAGATTTTAAGACAGTTGAAGGACCTGGGGTATATTTAGTATGTCTGTTAGAGGAATAAGTTGCAAGAGGGTTTTAGTCGGCAGGAGATATTTCACGCGTAACTTCAAGCTGATACATGAGACAGCTATTCTATTAATGGATTTTTTTACGAATTAGGAAGAGATGGACAACAAGAGACTTATTCATATCTTTACCATCACGACTGCAGTTTTAATCTCGGCATCGTGGGGCTGGTGTGCGCAGTCGCAAATCGAGCAGTCGCAGATCGAGTGGTATCGGAACATTGGCGGGTCCAGCAGCGATACCGCAGGAGTTGTCCGGCAGACGACCGACGGAGGATATATCATATCCGGCTCGGCCACGACGAACACTGAACACGACTACGACGCGCAGATGACAAAGACGAACCCACGCGGTCTTATCATCTGGCAAAAGAGATTCGGCGGGACGGCTGCCGATTACGGCACATCTGTACAGCAGACAGCGGAAGGCGGGTTTATCATGACAGGAGCTACTCGCTCCTTCGGCGAAGGGTACCGGGATGTCTGGCTGATCAAGACGGACAGGAACGGCAATGAGGAGTGGAACAGGACATTCGGCGGTGAAGATTACGACTATGGACGCTCCGTACAGCAGACCACCGATGGGGGGTATATTGTCTCGGGTTATACGAAGTCTTTCGGGGCCGGTCTCGATGATGTCCTGCTGATCAAGACGGACGGCATCGGAAATGAGGTCTGGAAGAGGACATTCGGCGGCGAGATGATAGATTACGGGCGACAGGCGTGGCAGACGGCCGATGGCGGGTACATTATTATAGGGGAGACGATCTCATATGCCTCTTCCCTTTCGAAATATGACGCATGGCTTATAAAGACAGATGCGGATGGTATTGCGGAATGGACAAGGACGTTCGGCGGATTGGGCGATGACCGCGGCTGTGCCGTGCAGCAGACGGCCGACGGTGGATATATCATTACAGGCTATACTGATTCTGTAGGAGAGGGAGACTACGACCTCTGGTTGTTCAAGGCGGACAGGGACGGCAACGAGATTTGGAGCAAAACCTTCGGCGGAGCTAAGGACGACCGAGGGCGGTCTGTCCAAATTACCGGCGACGGGGGGTATATTATCGCCGGTTATACGTATTCTTTCGGGACAGGACTGGACGACATGTGGATTATCAAGACCGACGCGAACGGCAACAAGCTGTGGGACCGGACGATCGGACGCGCTAACTCCTATGATACGAGCGGTTCCGCCTCGCAGACAGCCGACGGCGGTTATGTTGTCCTCGGGGTGATGCATACCGCTGGGACAGGTGAATTCAACGGCGTGCTCATCAAGCTCAAGGTACAGCAATGAACTATTTTGTACGGGAAAGGAGGTCTTTTATGCGGCAATGTTTTACATCTATTATGATTGGCTTGTTGCTTCTCTTTATCCCGATTTTGTTTTTCACGCTTTTCCTTCCAGTTACAACGTATGCCGCCGCCTTTTGGTCGAAGACGTATGGAAGCAGCGGCGATGATTTCATTCGCTCCATTGTACGGACGCCGGATGGCGGGTATATTGCAGCAGGCTATACGACCTCTTTTTCCGAGGGTGATGCAGACCTGTGGGTAGTGAAGCTTGATGGTGCTGGTGATGTTCAATGGCAGAAAACCTACGGTGGCGGCGGCGTTGACTCCGCCCGTACGCTCGCGCTTGCTTCGGACGACGGATACATTATTGCGGGTGTAACTGATTCCTTCGGCAAGGGGCTGATGGACGCCCTGGTTGTGAAGCTGGGACCGGATGGGTCTACTCAATGGGAATATACTTACGGGGGGGCAGATGCCGACTATGCCCGTTACATACAGCAGGTTTCTGACGGCGGGTACATCGTGGCCGGCTGGACCTCGTCTTTCGAGACCGGAATGTCCGATGCCTGGATGCTGAAGCTCGATGCAGCGGGACAGGTGCAATGGCAGAAGGCATACGGGCGTGAAGGCGATGATCAGGCCCGCACTGTCCAGAGTACCAGCGACGGCGGGTACATAGTAACCGGCTGGACCTCGTCTTTCGGAAATGGTGATTTTGATGCCTGGATACTGAAGCTCGATGCGTCCGGAAATGTGCAATGGCAGAAAACCTTTGGCGGATACAGGAACGACTATTCCAAATACGTGCTCCAGACTTCCGACGGCGGGTATGTAGTGGCGGGCTGGACCGCTTCTTTCGGGAGGGGCGATTTCGATTTCTGGGTGTTCAAGCTCAACTCCGCAGGAACTATTGAATGGGAAAAAACGTATGGTCATACCGGGACCGATCAGGCCAGACATATCCAGCAGACGTCTGACGGCGGGTATATTGTTGCCGGGTGGAGCAATTCCTTCGGCGCAGGCGACTATGATGTGCTGACACTGAAGCTTGATGCGAGCGGGAATATCGTATGGCAGAGCGCGTACGGTGATTCGGGCGATGATAAATCAAACTCTGTAATCCAGATTCCCGACGGCGGATATGTGGTGGCTGCCGAAACAGCCTCCTTCGGTGTAATGAGTAATGATTCATGGGTACTTAAAGTTGACGGAAACGGGAATATCGGCGCGTGCCCGAACAAATATACTCCTCACATGATAGCGGGCACGTCGAGTGCGATGATAAGGAATACCGGGATTGCAGGTATAATGACTGATGCTGTTCCTCAAGCTGAAAGCATTCCCGAAGCGCTGATCGGGATGCCTCCGGTGACCTTGTGTTCAGATGCACTCGACCCGGACATTACCGTCAAGCCTTCATTCGTGAAATTAGGACCTGTAAGGAACAATACTTCATCCTCCGAAACCGTATTTATCGGGAACAGCGGACTGTCCGGCCTGATTATACGCTCCATAGCGATAGCCGAGAGGTATGAGAGCGATTTTTCACAGTCGAATACCTGCTCGACGGTCACCCCGGACAGTTTCTGCGAGATCACCGTGACATTTAAACCGTTGTCCGCCGGCAGACAGGATGCATTGCTGAAAGTTTATTCCAATGATCCCGATGAAGGGGTGGTTGTCATTCCCATGAGGGGAGCAGGAGTGGAGTGATTAAAGCATTCTTCTCTAAAAGGTCCAAAAGCAGTCCGGACTGCAGGGTATCGGGTTGTTCCGTAAGGCGGCGGGACGGACTCCAATGCACAAAAAGAGGTCTGCAATGAATATGAAAAATAATGCGATTATCCTGTGCATAGCGTTCCTGGTATTCGCCTGCATGTATCAGATGAACGCATCGAGTCCTCTCAGCGCCATGACTTCCCCTGTCGAGCTCAGAGAGAAGGCGGACAGGGTGAGGGACCTGCTGCGGGCAAAGAAGGAGAGGGGAGAGGATGTCGCCGAGTCTGAAAAAAAATACCGGAGATCCGTGACTGCATTCAGGAGCAGGGACATGGATACGGCGGACCGCCTCGTTGAGGAGCTCCTCAGAGAGCTTTCCGGCCCCGTTACGAAGGCCGACGCGAGTCCGGAAAAGAAAGATGCTCGGACATCCGGCATTGAAGAGACGAAAAATAAGAGCGTACGTCTCAATCTGCCTCTGAAGGCCGCCTACATGGTCAGCCTCAAGCCCCGGTACCAAAAGGGAAAGGAAATCACCTCGCCGGACGGGGAGGGGGCATTTGATGTAGCGCCTCTCGCACTGAAAGACGGGGCAGTGACCGTTCCCCTCACTGCGCAGCCGGTGTTCATTCTCGAAGAGCAGCCCCGCTTGCCGTTAACGCCTGCCCGATTGTCCGAGAGCTCTCCGTTTGGGCTCCATCCCGCAAAGGTCGAAGACATTGAAAATCCATATCAGTATGCGACGGATATCGGTGTAAGCTGGCACCGTCCTGCAAAATATTTTGCGTGGATTTTAGTGCAGACGGATATCGCCAAAAGCGCGTATGATTGGTCTCTCTTCGACAGCGAGATAAGGCAGGTCCCTCCCGGCATGAATCTTCTCTACAATATAATCGTCGCGCCGCCGGCTTCGTCCCATCAAAAGGACATTTTCGAGAAGGCAAAAAAGAAGGGGCTTGATCTGGAGAAATACATCAGGAAAGATTCTTATCTCCCGGTAAACAATAAAGCGTATACGGCCTTTGTTACGGCATGTGTCGAGCGGTACGATGGTGACGGCATCGATGACATGCCGGGATTGACCAGCCCCATAAAATACTGGCAGGTAGGCAATGAGCCACACCCCAAAATAGCCGATTTCGCAGAGTTTGTGAAGATCACAAGCTCGGCGATAAGGCAGGCCGATCCATCCGCAAAGGTCGTCCTTGGAGGGGCGTTCCGCATCGTCATGGAGAGCCGGTCTAATTTTGAAAGGGCCTTTATTCCGGTAATAAAAGAACTGCAGGGCAAGTATATCGATATCATAGACTTCCATTGGGGGTCCAATGCGCAGGGGAACTACAGGGACTACAAGGATATTTATTCCTATTTGAGGAGCGAATTGGTCAAAGCGGGATTATCGGGGGATACACCGGTATGGATCACCGAAATGAGCACATACAGCGGCGACCCGGTAAAGGCTTCCTCCCAGCCCTGGGACCCGCCCTATCAGTCCGAGGGGATGCAGGCAGGGGACCTTATCAAGAGATATGTATACGGTCTTTCGATAGGAGTGGAGAAGATATTCTGGGCGTGGGGATTAATGGAGGGCTTTCATGGCAATGATACGTATTTTGATCATACCGGCCTTATGTATGACGGGAAGTTTTCCTCTGATGAGGGCCGGGGTGTAAAGAAGCTCTCTTACTACAGTTATAAACTGATGACCTCGCTTCTTGATGGAAGCGATTGGAAAAGAGTCGAGACAGTGGTGGACGGTAAAGACAACATCTATGTATACAGGTTTACAAAGAAAGAGTCGGGGGCAAAGGTCTATGTTGTGTGGTGGGACTATTTCAGAGAATAAATCAGATACGACGGGAGCAATATAGGTTATGAAGACAAATACAATATTCGGCAAGGTAAGCTGCGAAAAGGATGTCCGGCCCGGGGATGACAGGAGTGTGTATCGAGGACTGGTCGCTGCGGTTGTTCTCATGATGTGGTCTGTTCTGTATCTTTTCAGCCCGTGGTATGTGTCGCTGTCGGCCCTGGTGCTCTTTATATTAACTGTGATCTTTCTCATTAAGCCGGAAGCGGCGTCTTATATGCTGATCGTCGCCGTGATGACGCTCTTTAATTATGTGGGTTTTTACTTCGACGCCGCGAACATCGGAATAAAAACGAATAAGACGATACCGGTCTTCTCCATAATCCTCGTGTTGGGAGCGGTTGCACTGGGTATAAAGAAAGCAGCAGGGCTCCACAGGGGCATACCGTGGAAAGGGCCCCTCACGACGCTCAACGGCCTGCTTATACTGTATGCCGCCGTGTCGCTGGCGTTATGGTCACCCGGGTTTAATTACGGCCTTGTCAGCTTTGTTCTTATGCTTATCAACTTTGCACTTTTTTATTTTATCATTTACGTTATCGACAGCGAGCGCCTGCATAAGCGACTGATGGTCTGCTGGGTCGTCTCCGGAGTCATTACGGCCGTGCTGGTAATGCTCTCGATTCTCGATATCCCGGGTGAATTTTTCTATAGTAAGAAGCTTTCGGACTGGGTCACCTTTATTTTTAACAATTCGACGAAGGTGAAGATCCGGGGCCATGCCCTCGGACATCCGAATGCCTCTTCCACGATCCTGAACATGGTCACCTGGGCGGCCCTGGGCCTGCTCATTCTCGAACAGGTGAAATGGAAGAAGCTGCTCCTCTGGACTGCGTTATTTCTCCTTGTCCTCGCAAACTTCCTCACCATGTCGAAGGCCGGCATCGGCTCGTTCCTCATAGTGCTCCTGCTCCTGTTGGCTGTTTATGAGAAGACCAGGAGGCGGTTCATGCGGCACGCAGCGCTGAGTCTTGTTCTGGTTGTGATTATCTTCGGGCTCTCGCTGGTGTATGCCGGGGAAAAGAGGACGCCCCGCCTGATGCACGTATCATATCGGGGCGACGTCGTGTCTGTCCAGGACAGGGTCGACATGTGGAAAGAAGGGTGGGCGCAGATGAAAAGGAGGCATCTCAGTCTCGTGGGTCTGGGTCCCGGCGGCTTCGACTATACTACCAAACGGCCCCATCCGCACAATCTCTTCCTCTCGCTTGTGTTCGATTATGGTCTCTTCGGGTTTGTCTACGCCACGGTCCTCTTCTCTGTCTTCGGCCGGAAGATATGGAACGTTATGAGAAATAATCTCCATGGGCAGACCACATACGCTCAGGTGATGGGGATAGCGATGTGCGGCGGGCTCGTTGCTTTAGGCATCCACAGCACAGTGGACCAGTATTATTTCAAAAGCATAATATGGCTCTTTTTTGCGCTGGCAATTTCTTTGTTCAATATTCAAAAGGAAGGGGCTGCCGATAAGGCAACAGGTAAATGAATAAGAAAGAAAACAAGACAAAAGTGATGGTTTTGGGCTTTGACGGCTCGTCTTTTAATGTGATCAATGAATTGATCTCCAAGGGCAAGCTCCCGCACTTCGCCGCGCTTATGAAGGAGGGCGCATGGGGTAAACTGAGGAGCACGGTGCCGCCCCTTTCGGGTCCGGCATGGGCGACGTTTTCCACCGGGAAACAGCCCGGCAGACATGGTATTTACGATTTTTTCCGCAATCTGCCGGGAGAATATGCGTGCACGCCGATAAACAGTTCATTTATTCCCGGAAAGACCTTCTGGGAGACCCTCTCGGAGCAGGGTAGAAAGGTAGGCATCATTAATATGCTCTTCACATACCCTCCCTCGGAGGTGAACGGGTTTATCGTCGCCGGCAGAGAGACCCCGAGTGAAGACGCCGAATACACTTTCCCAAAGGCTCTCAAGGCGGAGATCCTTGGGGTGGAGCCCGGCTTCAAGGTCGAACCGTTCAGACAAATCTCGCGTACAAAACACTTCCTGCGTCACGTCGCAAGACAGTTGAAGTGCCAGGAGCGCGTCTGCTCTTATCTTATCCGGAAGCATCCCTGCGACTTTACCATGTCTTTTTTTGCGATCCCTGATATTATCCAGCACATCTTCTGGTCCTGTCTTGACCCCTCGCATCCGAATTACGAACGCAGGGAATCAGGGAAATTTCTTCCCCTCATCGAGAAATGTTACATGGCTCTGGACGATATCATTGCCAACAGGCTGAAGTCTATGGATGAGAATACCGTGCTGATGATCATGTCGGATCACGGCGCGGGTCCTGCGCATAAAGTATTTCAGGTGAACAAGTGGCTCAAGGACGAGGGGTTGCTGCACATAAAAGAGAATTACGACAAAAGTTACGGCGTTTCGATAGGCTTCCTGAAAAAGGCCCTTACGGGAATTATAAACGCCGGCTCGCGGTTCGATGTGCTTGGCCTCCGCAGACTCATCGGGTTCAGGACCCGGTCGAAGAGGATGGCCTTTGCCAGGAAGAATGTTATCGACTGGTCCATGACAAAGGCGTATGCCGGGCGGATCGGCGAATACGGAATTCACATAAACCTCAAGGGACGCGAGGGGGAGGGCATTGTGGCGGAGGGCCCGGAGTACGAAATGCTCAGGGACCGCATTATCAAAGGACTGTCCGAGGTCAGGGACCCCGAAACGTCGGCAAAGGTCTTCAGGAAGCTGTGGAAACGCGAGGAGTTGTACCGGGGGGATTTTGTCAGGCATGCCCCTGATTTGATATTCGATTTCTGTGACAATCCCTACCTGCCCGGCGACGGCCTTTTTGCAAAGGAACAATTCGAAAGTATTCCACGTCTCGGACTTGGGGGGATGCACCGTGATTACGGGATCCTTCTGGCAAAAGGAAAGGGGATAAAGAAAGGTGTCGCAATCGACGGGGCCCACATCTGCGATCTTGCGCCCACGGTCCTCTTTCTGCTGGATGCGGAGATTCCCGATGACATGGACGGCGACGTGCTCACTCAGTTGCTGGAGTCCGTACCGCCGGACGCCGAGATCCGCCGCAGGCGCACAAGGGAGGGCGAGGAGAAGGAAAAAGAAAATTTCATCTACTCGGCAAGTCAGGCAGATGAGATAAGCAAACGGCTCAGTGATCTTGGATATCTGTGAGAATTTAAATTAACTGCGATGAGACTGATCATAGATTTCATTTTATGGTTTATATGGGTGCCGATGAGGAAGCTTGTCGTGAGGATACCGTTGCCAGTCGTCTCAATAACGCTGAGGGCGTGTTCGTCCCTTTTATATGCGATAGATAAAAAGAGAAGAGAAGGGGTCAAAGAGGAATTGCGGCTGCTGTTCGATAAGGGCATGGGAGAGGATGAGATAAACAGGACAGCCCGCTCATCTTTCTATATCTTTGCAAGAAAGGTTTACGAAAACCTCCTCTATGGTGAAATTACGAAGCGCGGCGCCGACAGTATCTTCACGTTCCAGGGGACGCACCACCTCGACGAGGCACTAAAAAAGGGTAAGGGCGTTATGCTGATTTCTCTTCATTTCGGGTCTTTCTTCCTTTCCATGCTGGGACTCGGTCTGAGAGGATACAAAGCCAACGCCATCACGGGTACGCCCCTTATTGAGGCCAGCAGTTATATTAAAAATAAAATATATGCGTTAAGGAAAGAGGAGGAAAGCCGCTATCCTTTCAAGGTCGTTGTCGTGGGCAATTCGCTGAAGCCCCTGTTGACGGCGCTCAAACGGAACGAGATCGCCGGTGTTGTGATAGACGGCAGGGAGGCCACAAAAATGATACCTGTGAAATTCCTTGAAAGGACGGCGCAATTCTCGCCCAGCCTTGTCAATCTGAGCATGAGGACCGGGGCTGTGATCCTCCCCTTTATTGCGATCATGGGTAAGGACGGCAGGCATAATTTAATAGTAAGCCCGGCCCTTGAAATGACCTCTCTGGAGGACAAAGAAGAAGCAGCGAGGGTCAATCTTGAAAGGCTCGTCGGAATTTTCGAGAAATATGTCTCCGAACACCCCGACCATTACGCGATGACGCTGTATGGGATGAGAGAGGAATCAAGGCTTGGGGCGATCCCTCCCTTTTTTGTCGATTCCCCCCGGTCGACGTCCTGCGGCAACCGAAGCCCCATGATAAGGGAGAACAACGTTAGTGAGTTATGAATAGAATTCCTGCAGAATATAAAAGAAATAGCCTGCGCCGCAAACTACTTACTATTCGCCGCCGGATTATCCGGCCAGGGTATGCGACCAGTGTGCGGGAGATATGTACAAAATAATCAACAAAAAAAAACTCTTGGCCACCCTGGCTGTGGATATTGCAGGGAATATCGTCTTTTCGCCGAAGCTGTTGTTCAAAAGGAGAGGGGAGATACGGCCGGGGGAGGTCATGAATATCCTCATCATCCGTACTGCCTACATCGGCGACGTAATTATGACCCTGCCGGTACTGAAGCCTCTCAGGGAAAGGTTCCCGAATGCAAGAATTACATTTCTGACAGGGATCAAATCGGCGGAGGTCATCAGCAATAATCCTTATGTCGATGAGGTCCTTACATATGACGCCTTCTGGTTTTACGGGAAAAAAGGTAAAAAAGTGATGCCGGAATACCTCCATTTTCTGAAACACCTGCGGGCAAAAATGTACGATCTGGTAATTGAGGCGAGGGCCGATATCCGGGATATATTGATGCTGGTTTATCCGAGCCGCAGCCGGTACAAAGTCAGCTATAATGTAGGCGGCGGGGGATACCTGTTGACGCATACCGTGCCGTACAGGGAGCTGAAGCATAAAGTAGAGTATCACCTGGATATGGCAAGGTATCTTGGCTGCAATGACGGGCCTGTTGAGTGGAGCATATATCTGACTCCTGTTGAAGAAAAGAAAGCCGGCGACATTCTGGGGAAACTGGGTGTCCCTTCGGACAGACCCCTGGTAGCGATGCATCCGGGCGCAAGGTTGCAGCTTAAGTGCTGGTCGGCTAAAGGTTTTGCCGTTGTTGCCGATAGATTGATAGAAGAATCAGGTGCTAATATAATATTTACCGGCTCTCCGGATGAAGTTGATCTTGTAAAAAGGATTGAAAAGATAATGAGAAACAGACCTGTTGTCCTTGCGGGAGAAACAACGATAAGGGAAATGGCGTCGATACTTAAAAAATGTGATTTATTTATCTGCAACGACAGTTCACCGCTGCACATAGCGTCCGCCATGAAAACACCGACTGTTGCCATTTTTGGCCCTTCCAAGAGCAGAGAGACGGGTCCTTATGGAAACACTCACAGAGTGGTTGAGAAGGATTTCCCATGCAGGTACGATTGTGATGAAAGTACATGCAGACATACAATGCATAATGAATGCATGACCGCCATAGGGCCTGATGACGTCATAAATGCCGCTATGGAAATAATGCAGGACAGGACAGTTGCTGTGGACCATCAATGAACAAAGGGATGTAGTTAATTTGCGAAAGTTATTAATATAGTGCATATGTCTTTCCAGGTAGATATTATAAAGGCGGGCTCCGCCAGAGAAATCAAGGAAAAAATTTTGCCGGTCCTTGACGGGCATAAGGGCATTTTCCCCCAGTCCAGGACTGCACGGATACTCATAAAACCCAACCTTAATGCCAATATGAATGCATTAACGGGGAATACCACCGATCTCCGCTTGCTTGCTGCCGTCATTGAATATCTCAAGAACAAAGGTTATGACAATATCTCCATCGGTGAAGGCACTAATAGCGGCTACTACAGAAGTAATATCAGTGTCATTGCGCGTCTGAAAGTAGATGCTCTGGCAAGGTATTACGGCGTAAAGGTAGTAGACCTTAATTATTCCGAGCCTGTTTATATTGATTTCGAAGACGGAATCAAGGCGGGAGTTGCGCGGGAGGTCGTTGAAGCCGAGTTCCTGATAAATATGCCTAAACTCAAGACCCATTTTGAGGCGGGAATGAGCGTTTGTCTTAAGAACCTGATGGGCTGTCTCGTTGGACAGCAGAACAAGAAAAAGACCCACCAATCGCTTGCAGCGAATATCCTTAATATTAATAAACGGATTAAACCTCATATCCATATAGTGGATGCGCTTCTGTCCATGGAAGGGCTTGGGCCTACACGTGGAATCCCTATAAATACAGGTACAGTTATCATCGGCAAGGACCCTTACTTAATAGACTTGCTGTGCGCGAGGCTTGCCTCGTTTGACTATAGAAAGGTCAGAACGCTTGTGGAGGCTGAAAAAAGAGGTATAATTAACAATGATTATAAAAAATTTACTGACGGCTTTAAACTTGAGAAAAAATATCATTTTAAACCGCCGGAGGCGGGCCCTCTTGCGACCTTCATCCATAGCCCGAAAAGACAAAAATATTTTCTTGCCGTGAGGAATACAAAATTCTTTACCTATATGGCGTCCACAAAATGGTTCGGGCACCTTCTTTTTCTTTCCGGCCTGAGGCAGGATAACTTCATTAAAGAAGAAATGAAGTTCGAGGGCCTGAACTTTAACATGAGCAGATGCATCGGCGGCTGTACCCGGTGCAGAGACTATTGTCCGGTTGAACTGGACCTACCGAAGAAATTTGATGATAAAAAGTGTATTGAATGTCTTTACTGTTTTCTCGTATGCCCGTCCGTGGCTATTGAATTCAGAGGGAGCCTGGGTTTTATGGCTGAACAGATGAGACAATATGACGAAATAACAAGAAAGGTTGTGTAAGTGAAAATACTACTGCTTAATCCGCCGTTTTTGAAAAATTTTTCCCGTCCCCAACGCAGTCCGGCCGTTACAAAGAGCGGCACTATCTATTTCCCCATGTGGCTGTCATATGCAGCCGGAGTACTTGAAAAAGAAGGGCATGAAATTGATTTGATAGATGCCCCTGCCGATGATTATGAAATGGAAAAGGTGGTGCAGCGGAGCAAACAACTCAACCCTGACCTTATAGTGGTGGACACAAGTACGCCGAGTATTTATAATGATGCCTCCATTGCAGGGCAGTTGAAGGACCTGTTTCCCTCATCTTTCGTTATTCTTGTCGGAACTCACGTCTCAGCCTTACCTCGTGAATCTTTGGACATCGATGAAAGAATTGATGCGGTTGCCCATCATGAATACGATTATACCCTGCGTGATCTTGCCCGGACGCTGGAAAACAAAGGTAATTTATCGGAGGTGCCGGGGATCAGCTACAGGCAAAACGGCAGGGTCGTGGAAAATGAAAAAAGACCTTTGATTGAAGACCTGGATGAGATACCATTTGTAAGCAGGGTATATAAGAAGTTCCTGAATATAGAAAACTACTTCAATCCCAATGCGCTGTATCCGATGGTTACAATTACGACAAGCAGAGGGTGTCCTTTCAAATGCACCTTCTGTGTATATCCTCAGACACTTATGGGCAGGGGTTATCGCTTAAGAAGCGTTGAGAATGTGGTCGATGAAATTGAATATATAACTAATAATTTTCCGCGGGCCAAGGCCGTATTTTTCGAGGATGACACGCTTACCGTTAATAAAACAAGATGTATCGAGCTGTCGGAATCATTGATCAGACGCGGGATAAAGATATCATGGACCGCAAATGCAAGGGTCGGCCTGGACCTGGAGACCATGAAAAAGATGAAAGAGGCCGGCTGCAGATCATTTTGCGTCGGATTTGAAAGCGGCAATCAGGATATTCTTAACAATATGAGAAAGAGCTCCAGGCTTGATATGATGTTTGACTTTATGACAAACGCCAGGAAGGCGGGCATTCTTGTGCATGGCTGTTTTCTTGCGGGGCTGCCCGGCGAGACAAAGGAGACAATGAAGCAGACACTTGACCTGGCCAAGCGGCTGAAACCTGATACGGTCCAGTTTTATCCTGTCATGGTTTATCCGGGCACAGAGGCTTATGAATGGTATAAAAGTCAGGGATTCCTTATTACCGATGATTTCTCCAAATGGATAACGCCGGGAGGCCTGCATAATACAGTCGTCAAGACAGAGCACCTCCAGCCCGAGGACCTTGTAAGGTTCTGTGATCATGCAAGAAGAGAGTTTTACCTGAGACCCGCCTACCTGCTGTATAAGGCGAAACAGATGCTGCTTCATCCTGAAGAGATAAAAAGGACGCTGAAATCAGCCAGGACTTTTTTCCGATACCTTTTAAAAGGATCTGACGTTCCATCGGTAAATTGACAATAAGCCGGACTGCCTGTTCGGCTGTTAAAGGCCTTTCTCAATATAGGAAATGATTTTGTATTCCGTAATAGTCCCTGCTTATAATGCCCAAAAGACAATAAACGCATGTCTTCATTCCCTGGTGAATCAGTCGATTCCCGGGGATATGTATGAAGTAATCGTAGTGGATGACGGATCAACCGATGAAACGCCTGATATTATCGGCAGGTCCCCGGTAAAGTGCATACGGCAGACTAACAGGGGTCCGGCGGCGGCAAGAAATAGAGGAGCACAGGAAGCTCAGGGCGAAATCATCCTTTTTACCGACGCTGACTGCGTTCCGCAGAAGGACTGGCTGGAAGAAATGGTCAAACCTTTGAAAAACACCGGGGTCGCGGCGGTAAAAGGCGCTTACAGGACCGGACAACGGTCATTGACGGCCCGGTTTGCTCAAGTTGAATTTGAAGAAAGATTTGAGATGCTGAAGAGGGCTGTATCCATAGATATGGTGGATACATACTCCGCTGCCTTCAGAAAATCCGTATTCTTATCTTTGGGAGGCTTTGATCCGTCATTCCCCGTGGCAAATAATGAAGATACGGACTTGTCATACAGACTGTCACTCGAAGGCCATAAAATGGTATTCAATCCTGACGCGATTGTTTATCACCTCAATCATCCGGACTCCATAAAAAGATATGCGAGACTGAAATTCTGGAGGGGCTACTGGCGTATGGTCGTTTATAAGAGATATCCCGATAAAATGCTGAAGGACTCATATACTCCCCAGACATTGAAACTGCAGATACTTTTCCTGTTCTTATTATTTATATCGCTGCCGTTAGCGCCGGTTCTGCCGCGTGCCGCATATTCCCTGATGTCGGCGGCTTTTGGATTGTTCATATTGACATCCGTCCCATTTACCTTGCTTGCCTTGCGGAAGGATTTTATAGTCGGCGTGCTTTCTCTTTTTTTTCTTTCTTTAAGGGCATTGTCACTCGGCATGGGAAGCATATGGGGAATACTGCATTCAAGAAAATTTGTATGATGTCAGGGAACCGATGTATCCTTCGGTCAAAAAATAACCTCTTGCCCGGAGGCGACTGTCAAAGCTTTTGCAGTTAAGGACACTTTACGAAAAGTTGTTTTTATTGTTCTTCAGCCTTGTGGGGACTGTGGAGGACGCATTTGCCTCCATTTTCTGTGTTTCTGCTTCATTGTTCTTTTTTCTTCAGGAGAGAGCATTCTCCACCTTTCAAAGTTTTTTTTAATCCGGTTTCTTTCTTTGGGCTGAAGCTGCCTGAATTGATTAAACCTGTCTCTTAGCAGGTCCTTTTTTTTCGGGCGGCATATCCTTAAACCGTCGGAAGTTGTCCCTAAAAGTCTCGCGATCTTCCGGCGACGTGTCCCTCCATTTACGATATCTTTCTCTTATCCCATCCCTCTGTTCAGGGGTCATTCCTTCCCAGCGTTTCACGTTTTCCTGATTTCTCTCTGTTATTATTTCTAATGTCTGTTCTTCGCCTTCTTTTGTAAAGAAATGGATGGGAAGAAACGAGAGGAGCATATTTTTTCGGTAATGCCTTCTGCAAAGGTTTAAGACGACCCTGAAAAACCACGTCTTTAAACGTAAGCGTCAAATTAACCCCACTGGGAAAGTGATGTATCGAATTGGTTTCGATCCAGGTGCAGCGGCGTGAGTTTCCTGTAATCCTCCGGTGTTGTAGAGAACGGCAGATTCTCGAAGATTAAACCATGAGGTCATAATCAGGAAGTCAGTTCCCCATAGATAAAATAATCCGGTTTCAACTCGAGTTTAAGGCCCCTTGAATTAGGACCAGGCAAATGTACCTTTATTCGACAGGAGGTATGTGGTAAAATTTGATGGTCGGATTTCAGATCAATAATTAATATTTAAAAGGGAAACAGGAGGAAACCAATGAATAGGTTCTCAATACTAATGATGGCGTTGGGGTTTTTTTTAATTTGCGCAATGCCCGTCTTGTCGGGGACTGACGGGGCGGACAGCGTGACGACTGCTGATGGGACAATTGTTTCAGGCGATTCGGAGCATTTGGGTCCCCAGTCCGGAGACAAATCAGGGGTCGCAAGAGACAGGCGGGAAGACGTTCGCGATAAGAGAGAGGACAGGCTTGACAGTCGTGAGGATGCCGTAGACAAGGCTGAGAACTTTCGCGACAGAAAAGAAAACAGACGAGACCGCGGGGAAGACATCGGGGACAGGCGGGAAGATGTTCGTGACAAAAGAGACAATGCAATAAAGGCTGAGCGGTTAGGCAGCTTAAAAGAACAATTGGAGAACACTTCGAACCCCGAAGATCAGGCAAGGCTGCAGGGCCAAATAGACAGATCAGAACAGAATATCGCCAGAGATAAACGTGAAGATCGCGTAGACAGTCGTGAGGATGTTAAGGACCGCCGTGAAGATGTCCGCGACAGACAGGAAGACACCAGCGACCGGCGCGAAAACATTTCAGACAACAGGGAAAAAATTCGCGACAGACGAGAGGACAGGCGTGACAGGCGTGGGGACCTGAAAGATCATCGCTCACGCAAACCACACCGTCCGATCAGAACAGCCGCTGAATAAATGCAAGGTCCAGGGCCGGGGGAAGCAGAAAGCGCGGCAATCTGTTTATGTTTTATTTCTCACTGTTACAGAGGAAAACAAAAGGGGAGGACAGTATCTCCCCTTTTGTTGCCGGGCCTGATAATCGGTTTAAACTGATACACTGACATCCGGATCCGATTGTTCTGATGTCAGTGACTGATAATTCGACAGTATTTTGAATTTATGAATGTTTATCTCTCTTCTGTCTGCCTGACCGTCTTCGTTCCGGTCTATCCTGGCGAAGGTCTCCGCGTCTATCCCTAACTCCTCCGCGTTCAGAACACTGTCCTGATTAGTGTCTTTGTCTTTGATCAGGGTAGCGCTCATGTGATTGATGCGACTCAACGGGTGAGCAATAATCAACTCTTTTATTCCTGCCTGACCGTCTTCATTCCGGTCGATCCTTGCGAAGGTCTCCGCGTTTATCCCTAACTCCTCCGCGTTCAGAACATTGTCCTGGTTAGTGTCTTTGTCTTTGATCAGCGCGGCGGTCATGTGATTGATGCGACTCAACGGGTGATCAATAGCCAACTCCGTTCTGCCTGCCTGACCGTCTTCATTCCGGTCGATCCTTGCGAAGGCCTCCGCGTCTATCCCTAACTCCTCCGCGTTTAAAACATTGTCCTGATTAGCGTCTTTGTCTTTGATCAGGTTTGTGGTCATATAATTAAGGCGATTCTGAATAGGATAGTGAGTACCCCACTGGTTGCCTACTCCGGGTATGTTGCACATATGCCTGACTCCTTTCTTCAGCTTAAAGGTTGATACGGGTACTGCCTGGTCTGATGAATATCATCACCTCCTCATTATTTGAAAACATGGCCGGTGTAACTGAATAGACTTCTGGAATCATTGCGTTGCAAAATTTGTGCCAATTTTAGTACGTATTGATTTATACATGATTTATTATTAATATTATATTGTGTTGTCCCCTTCATCAGGAAAAAATTGCCTGCTTAACGCAATTATTTTCCACATTAGTCTATACTGAGCAAGCCTGTGAATATAATTAAACTTATAACCACAATGTTACGATAAGAAATGATGCAAAACATGGACGGGATACAATCATACAGGAGCGTTTGCAGAATATGTCATGGAGGGTGTGGAGCGCTTCTTTATGTTCAGGACGGAAAATTGATAAAGGTAAAAGGAGATCCTGAATCACCTTTGAGCAGGGGATGGATGTGTGTCAAGGGATTAAGGACCCCGGAGATCGTCAACCATCCTGACCGATTAAAAACTCCCCTGAAACGAACGGGCAAACGGGGAGAGGGGAAATGGGCCGAGATTACATGGGAGAATGCGCTCGATGAAGTGGCAGACAGGCTTGATGCCATTCGCAGAGAATCAGGCCCCGAATCAATAGCCCTGGGTCAGGGCACCGGACGTCATCATTATATGCACGTCGTCAGATTTGCCAATGCGCTCGGCACCCCCAACTGGTATGAGCCGGGACTTGCCCAGTGCTTTATTCCCAGAATTACCGTCAGCCATCTTACATATGGAGGGCATGTGGTAGGGGACTATTACGGCAATGTCGCGCCCAAATGCATTATGTTCTGGGGACATAATCCGCTCGTTTCGAGCGCCGACGGGAAACTTGCAATCGCCTTCAAACGGGCGCTGGACAAGGGGGCCGTAGGTATCGCCATAGATCCAAGACGTTCTGAAACGGCCAGGAAGTGCGCTATGTGGCTGCCCGTTCGTCCCGGAACAGATGATGCGCTGGCGCTCGCCATGATAAACGTGATTATAAACGAAGGACTCTATGACAGGGAATTTGTGGAAAAATGGACTTTCGGATTTGAAAAACTAAAAAATCATATAGCAGGCAATACCCCTGAATGGGCAGAGAAAATTACTTGGCTGCCTGCTGCTCAAATAGCAAAGGCGGCCAGAACATACGCATCGCACAAGCCGGCGATTCTTGAATGGGGATTGGCGATTGAACAGAACGTCAATACGCTGCAGACCGTAAGGGCCATCGCCATCCTGCGTGCCTTAACAGGCAATATTGACATCCCGGGGGGGGATGTTATCGGAATGAATATTATCCGCACCTATCCGACCCTCAGGAACAAACTTCCCCGCGGAATGATTAAAAAACGGCTCGGCGCCGAAGACTACAAACTATTGGGCGGATGGCGGGCCTTCATGCCGTCTGCGCATATTCCCACGCTGTTTAATGCGATGCGGACAGGGGACCCGTACCGGGTCCGGGCGCTTTTGGTTTTCGGAAACAACCCCCTGACTACCGTAGCCAATTCAAGAGAAGTTTATGAGTCACTGCAGAAACTTGATTTACTGACGGTAACGGACCTGTTCATGACGCCGACTGCGGCTATTGCAGATTATGTCTTTCCCGCAGCCTACTGGCCTGAAGTCGAACAGGTCATCGGATATCCCCTTGTTGCTGAAAACATGGTCATGGCCCAGAAAGGTGTTGTGCAGACAGCCCAGTGCAGGCAGGATGAATGGATAATAGATGAACTCAGTGAAAGGCTGAAGCTCCCTGATTCAGACAAGAGACTCAAAGACATTATGGATTATCAGCTTTCTCCTTTGGGGATAACCTATCAGGAGCTGAAGGAAAAAGGGTATGTTTATCCACCGCATCAATATAGGAAACATGAAAAAGGCGGATTCAGGACATCGAACGGGAAGGTGGAGTTATACTCAAAATCGCTTGAGAAGATGGGATATGATCCTCTTCCATCTTATAAAGAGCCGCCTGAAAGCCCGCTTCAGACTCCTGAACTTTTAGGTGAATTTCCTTATGTGCTTACCACCGGGAGCAGAAGGACCGAATTCTTTCACAGTGAGCACAGGCAGATAGAATCCTTACGAAAGCGCAGACCCAACCCGCAGGTTGAGATTCATGTTGATACGGCCAGACAGCATGGAATACAACACGGCGAGTGGGTAAAGATAAGCTCTCCAAGGGGGAGTATCCGCATGCAGGCAACTGTTACGGAAGATATAAACCCGAATGTCATAAATATTGAACACGGATGGTGGTTCCCTGAAAAGGCCGCGCCTGACTTTGGCGTCTGGGAATCAAACGCAAATATCCTTACTAATAATGCCCCCCCTTATGATCCCGCCTTCGGCTCCTACCAATTGAGGGGACTTCTGTGCCGGATTGAAAAAGAGCCTGTCTGAATCATACCTCCCGAAGTTTGTGAATAATCCGGATTAGAGGTCAGCCCGGTGCTCATTATAATTGTGACAAATAAGCAGGATGTGTCGATACATTGTTGTGCCACGTCACACTTATTGTAAAAAAGACAGACAAGCTTATTCGCTACCCAATCTGTTAACTTCCTGTTTATTAATAATAAATAAAAAGGTTGTTTTACTCGTCTACCTGGCATAGGCTTTGCTTAATATTTGGGCAGCAGATTCAACCGCTGCATATTTTATTACAAAAGAATAGGTGGGTGACATCATGAAAAAGCTCGTTTTTTGTTTAGCAGTATTATTGTCAATCGGGATATCGCAGGGAGTTTATGCGTATACTTCAGGGGCTGTCTGGAGCTGGGAATCGGGGGACCCGAATTACAACTCGCAGGCAACTATCCATGAGGGCACAATTGATACCTCTAATCTTGCGTTTGGAGACTACCTGGGAATTTCTGAGACTCAGCCTGATGCGTTGGATTACGGCGATAACGGAGCAAGTACCGGATGGGACGATGAACGGTTTATTCCTCTTGTCGGAGACGGAAACATAAATGGCGATGCGCTTGATGGATTGTGGGTAGACGTTCAGGGCGAGGGCGGATGGTGGGACCTCGGGACGGCCTCGAACACTATTACTGTCTTTTCTTCACAGGACCATGGACCTTATCTTTCGGAGGGTCTGGAATACAGAGTGTTCGGCACCAACACGCCGTGGGACAACGGCTCCCTTCAGCCCGGCAGAATTACCGACGTATATCTGGACGGTTGGCGAACACATGATTCTTCGGAAGACGCAAATCAGAATCAATGGCTCAGCGACGATGTCTCGGCCGTATTTCAATTCAGAGATTCTTATCAATATGTTAAATTGATGCCGTGGGCCCAGACAGGTCTGTACCGTGAACCGGAAATAGACTCAGTCGCAGCAGTCGCGCCCGAACCGATAAGCTACATCCTGTTTATTACGGGCGGAACAATATTGGGGTTCAGACGTTTCCGGAAAACCGGGAGACAATCCGGCATCAATAGCTGACCTCCGGCACGCTGTCAGGACATCAGCCTTATGTGCTTTCCTTGAAAATCGAGATATAGGGAAGGTTCCTGAACCTGCCGTCAAAGTCAAGACCGTACCCGACGACGAATTTGTCCGGGATTTCAAAACCCACATAATCCAGCTTCAGGTCTACTTTCCTCCGGGATTTCTTGTCGAGAAACGTGCATATCTTCAGGGAAGCGGGATTTCTTGCAAGGAGCATGTCGTGGATGCTCTTTAACGTGAGCCCTGTATCGACAATGTCTTCAATCAGAAGCACGTCCCTGCCTTCGATATTTTCTCTGATGTCCGCAACGATATTTATTTCCCCTGAAGTCTTTGATTTGACATAGCTTGACGCGATGAGAAAATCAATCCTCATGGGGACGCTGATGTTCCTGACAATGTCCGGGAAAAACATAAACGCCCCCCTCAGGATGCCGACGGCAAGGATTTCCCTGCCGTTATAATCGTCTGATATTTTCAGGGCGAGCTCTCTTACTCTGCCCTGTATCTGCTCAACCGTAAGAAAAGGTTTTCCGGTCACCATATAGTCGTCACCCGTGTCCGTTGTCCGTGACCGTCCATGCCCGTCTTTCACGGTCACGAATCACGGACACGGTTCACGTTTTCTATTTTTTCAAAATACCGTCGATCGTCTGTTTGAAGTCATTGAAAGACCTCTGCTGAACCCTTTTTCCGTTGATGAATAAAGTTGGCGTGCCGGACACGTCGGAGCTCCTTGCAAGCGCCATGTCCTGCTGGATAAGCTGATCGTATTTGTTGCCCGCAAGGTCGGCGGAAAACTTTTCCACGTCCAGGCCGAGCTGCTGCGCGAAGTCCTTTAACGCCTGCTCACTGAGTTTGTTGAAATTCTGAAAGACGAGATCGTGCATTTCCCAGAATTTCCCCTGTTCCTTTGCCGCCTCGGTGGCCTTTGCCGCGATCATCGCATTCTGGTGAAACGGTAAAGGGTAATGTTTGAAAACGAGCCTGACGTCTTTAGGATAGGCATTGAGGACCTCGGTGAGCGTGGCCTGCAACTGCGCGCAGTACGGACACTGGAAATCTGAAAATTCAACAATCGTCACGGGCGCGCTTTTATTGCCTTTTATCGGCGAATGGGCAACCGGAAGGTTGTAGACTTTATTCGGATCAATTGCGGGTTTTCCCTGGGCCGCGGGCGCAGTGATTTTTTTCTCAAGATCGGACAACCTGTCCAGTATCGCCTTCTGACTTTTCTGGATGTCCGCGAGTGACTTCTTCATTTCGGAAAGGTCATCTTTCGATATCGCAGAAGCTTTAGTTTCTTTTACAGGGTCCTTCTGGGCATATATTGAAACGGTGCCGATAGACACTGACAAAAGCAGTGAAACTGCAATAAAGAGTTTTTTCATGATTGTTTCTCCTTAATTTTCAGAATAGGATTACAGCGTAACTATAATAATACACTGTTAATTTAAAAGTATAGTGTGATACCGGAATCCACCACCTGACCACAGAGGGCACAGAGAAAAGATTAATTTATCCGCAGATTACACAGATTGAAAAAATATTTCTAAATACATCTGTGTTAATCAGTGTAATCTGTGGATTAATATTTATTTTTTTCCTCTGTGGTCTCTGTGGTTTGTCTCTTGATGGTGAATCAGGGGATATTCAGCCTCTCGGCTTCGCGAGGATTTCGAGGACTTTCAGATCCAAGAATCTTTTTGAGGCGACCGCCCGTATAATCGTTACCGTATCGGCCCCGCGACCGGTGCCGGCAACAGCCAAGACCTCTTCCCCCTCGGGAACAAGCCCTGCGTCGGCGGCCATCATCGCCATCTCGCAGCATACCTTTACCCCTTCGCCGAACCTCCGGAGGGTTTGAGCGATGAGGAGAGTGGGGTAGACGCCGCTGAATTTTTTTGCCAGCGAAGTCTCTATGCTGTGAGTCAACATGGTGCCGGTATAAATTATGGCTCCGGAAGCCGTTATTCTTTCTCTCGCTTCACCGGTAAGCTCCATGTTGTTCGGCTCCCTGAAGCCGCACGAATGGGTCACGACAACGAGATTGGTCTTTTTATCTTTAAGTCCTTCCGCAAAGAGGACCCCCGTATCTCCGCCCGTGGTCGCAACGACTATATGCCTGTAGCCGTATTCATTTATAGCAGTGTTTACAATCTCAAGACACTGTTCCGTGTTTTCAGCCCCCGGTTTTTCAAAATAAGTGACGGTCTTCTGCATGTCCTTGCCTCCCCGAAAGTAACAAGTAACGAGTGACAGGTAATAGTAACTGGCTAAAACTTACCGTCACTTGTCACTTGTTACTTGTTACTTGTTACTATAAGCAGATAGCATTTTACTGCAACTCGTTGGCCACTATCAAGAGAAATCTGATATACTTTCAGGATGAATTTTCAGGACCTTGTCGATATTGCCGCAAGACTTCGCGGGCCGGGCGGCTGCCCGTGGGACAAAGAACAGACTTTAGAGTCTCTGAGACCATATCTTGTTGAAGAATTCTATGAGCTTATCGACGCGTTTGACGAAGGTGACACGGAAGGGATAAAGGAGGAACTCGGAGATCTTCTGTTCCAGATAGTCCTGCAAAGCCGGCTTGCCGGCGAAGAGGGACGGTTTGACATCAACGACGTCGTAGACGGTATTGCGCGGAAGATGGTCAACAGGCATCCTCATGTCTTCGGCGGCAAAGAATTGAAGACTTCCGACGAGGTAAGGGTCCGGTGGGAGGAGCATAAGAAGAGGGAAGGGAAGGATTATGTATCGGCCATCGGAGGGGTCCCCGCGTCATTGCCTGCCCTGTTGAGGGCGCGAAAGCTTCAGATGAAGGCCACGAAGGCCGGTTTTGACTGGGAAAAAATCGGGGATGTTTTCTCGAAGCTGAATGAGGAGGTAAGCGAGCTGCGCGAGGCCCTGAACAAGAAAAACCAGGCGGAGATAGAGGATGAGCTGGGAGACATTTTTTTTGTGATGGTCAGGATTGCCAACTTTGTCGGGGTGAATCCCGAAGATGCCCTGAGAAAGACGATCAATAAATTCATTTACCGGTTTACTTACATGGAAAAAGAGGCGGAGCAGCGGGGCAGGAAACTGAAGGACATGACCCTCGCTGAAATGGATATTTTATGGAATGAGGCCAAGAAGGGATGAAGTGGACGCCGTGTTCCCTAATTGCAGGGACCCCAGGCCCCTGAACTCGACGGTGAAGGCCAGCAGAAATTCGTCGGGCCTTCCCGTGTAGGAAACGGCCAGCCCCCAGCATTGGTGCAGGTAGGTAGTAGTTACGTTGAACTGCTGGACGCCGTTGCCTTTCATGTCATACCATAATTTACCCCGCAGGTCCACCGGTACCCGACGTCCGTTTATGCCCGGCCTGTAGACGCCCGCCTCAAATGTGACCTGCTCAAGAGATGAGGACCGCCTGAAATTTTCACCGACGCCGACATAGCCTTTGCCGTTTTTCAGGACGAAAGAGGCAATGGTTTCCGCTACCTCTCCTTCATGTACGTCGTAGGAAGCGTTGACGCTGAGATCGACATTGCCGCTGGTCAGGACCGCCTCGGCAAGTATGGGGGAAAAATGCTTTTCAATGTTGAGAAGGCTGTAGTTCTGGGAAAGCCTGAACCTCGATTCCAGTCTCAGCGGAGACAATCCCGAGACCCTGTTGGTAAGCGAGTAATTAATGCCGCTCTTTTGCGGTATTGAATCGACGGAATCGAAAAACGGGATATTATCGTGGTCTACGGCAGGGACATGCTCATATTCAACTGAAGGCTCAACTATATGAATCACGGAAGAGTATTTCCTGGCAAGCCTGGTCGTCAGTGTTGAACTTAGATCGAAAAGCAGTCTGTTTTCAGTGCCTGCCGGGGCGTCAAGAAAATAGGCGGTGTCCCTGAGACCGATCCTTTGAGTGAAATTGACCAGCTTCCCGCGGCTGAAAAAGAAATTCGGGTTTATATCGAATCTCATACCCTGCTGTCCTTCTTTTCTCCGGAAATTGACCCCTGTGACGGCCGAGTTAAAAGAAAACGGGCCGCGGGACATGGTGTTGACGACGAACCCGATCTCTGGAAGGCTCCGGGGGATTTCATCCGAGCTGCCTTCAAGGCTCTGCCTGGTCCGGCCCAGGAGATACACCCTCCCGGCATTGAACGGCCTTGAGACGTGCAGGTCCGATTCGAGATACTTCTGCAGCCTTTCCTCTGAAGCGAAACCAAAGGGATTTACCTCCTGGGACGCCAGGCCGTATCTTCTGAGCGACGTTGAATCAAGCGTCTTATAGTAGTCGAATTTACTTACATTATGAAGTTTCAGATAAGCCGACGCGCTATGAGGCAGCTCCAGATTGTGATGAGATTTCACCTCGAAAAGGTCCCTGACCGGGGCATTGTCTTTTGCGTGATATATCCAGAATTCGCCGTTTGACCGGGGTGTCAGGGCATACCGGTAATCAAGCCCCTCAGCCAGCTTGTTTTTAGCGTAGTAGTCAAGATAAATGCTTGCGTCCTGGTCTTCCCTTATAGCCCAGTAAAACCCCTGCTTATAATAGGAGCCCCTTGCGCTGCTGTAGCCGAAATAGGGGAAGATGAAACCGGTCTGCCGCTCTTTTGTAAGAGGGGCCCAGAAATATGGCGTATATAAAACGGGCACGTTCCGCAGATAAAGCCTGGCGTGCCAGGCGCTCAGGCTTTTGTCCTGCGTCGCTTCTATGTCCTTTCCTTCAATATGCCATGCAGGGGCGTCTCCGTCGCACGTAGTGACGCAAGCCCTGTCGAGGTAAAAGCTTTTGTCCCCGGTCTTTTTTATGTCGTCTCCGTGGAGATGGAAATTCTGTTTTTTGTAATAAAGATAACTGTTATGGACCGTTCCGATCTTTGTCTTCAGATTGAAGTCCATCCTGTCCGCGCGGACCACGGTTTCGGGGTCTTCGTAAACGACATTACCCGAGGCAAAGGCGTCTGATGTGTCGCCGTCGAGACGCATTTCATCAGCGGTCAGGACTTTATCTTCAAATTCTATCCTTACTGAGCCCTTTGCTTCATATACGTTTGTTTGAGAAAGATATTCAAGCCGGTCTGCCGTGATATTGACCTGCCCTTCGGCAAAGGCGTAAGAGGCGGACAGCAGGCCGCAGGCCGCAAGCAGCAGGATGATACATGTTTTTATTCTCTGGCGCACTTTTTCACTTCCCTGTTTCCTCGCTTCTTACCCGCTCACTCAGGTTTGACAGGACGCCCCCGCGGCCTGATATTTTTTTCACCTCCCCGGTTGTGTAGAAGGAACCGGTCACAAGAATGATATTATCTTTTCGGCAGAGCTTTTTTGCAAGCTCAAGGGCCTCAGCGACAGACGGGGTCGTCATTATCGATCCGGGGACGCGGTGACTGCCTGACTCTTTGAGGCCCCGCGCCGTGTCCAGGAGTCTTTCAGGAGACGCGGCCCTATCATATCCTGCCTTCGTAAGGACAGCCGATTCAGCGATTTCCATCAGCGGGGCCAAAACGCCCTTAATGTCCTTGTCGTCCATTACCCCGGCAACAAGTATGATTTTTCCGTCAGGGAAAAGTGTCCTTATGGATTCGGACAATTTGCAAGCGGCCTCCGGGTTATGAGCGCCGTCGATGAGTATCGGGGGTGATTTTGAAATCCATTCCATCCTGCCTTCGAGCTTGACGGCAGATAATCCCGCCGCGATAGAAGCGCCTGAGATCGAAAAGCTCTTCTCTCTCAAGACCTCGCAGGCCCGTACAGCGGTACAAGCGTTGTGCAGTTGATATTGCCCCGTGAGAGGGAATGAGAGGTCTCTATAGTCCCTGTAACCGGAGTAATCAAAGGTTATCTTTTCGTCATCCATAAGGAGGAGCGAACCGTCAAAGTTTCTGCCGTATACGTGTATTTCCGAACCGAGGCCTCCGGCGATGTCCGATAACTGTTTTATTACTTCAGGCCTCTGTGAGGACGTTATCACAGGGGTCCCCGGCTTGATGATCCCCGCTTTTTCAAAGGTGATATCGGAAACGGCGCTGCCTAAAAATTCACTGTGGTCCAGGCTTATATTTGTAATGACGCCGACCAGGGGCTGAATGACGTTCGTGGCGTCGAGTCTTCCTCCCATGCCGGTTTCCACGACTGCCCACTCAACGTTGTTCTTCGCAAAATAACAGAATGCCATGGCGGTAACAAACTCGAAAAAGGTAGGATTCAGTCCCGAGCCGGCCAGGGAATCGCGGACCAGGGACGCGAGCTCTATAACTTCAGCTTCTTCAACCCGCGTATTATTTATCCGTATTCTCTCCGTAAAACTTACGAGGTGAGGAGAGGTAAAGAGACCCGTTCTGAAGCCGCTTTCCTTCAGGATGGAGGCGATTGCCGCCGACGTGGAGCCCTTTCCGTTCGTGCCCGCGATATGCACGGAATGAAAGGATTCGTGGGGTCTCCCAAGGAGTTGCAACATTTTGTTTATGTTGGCCAGCCCTAATTTTATGCCGTGCTTTTGCAGGCCGTACAGGTAACTTACAGTGGCATCGTATTTGTTGAATTCGGCGGTCATAATATTTTAACCGGGTCGTCATTCCCGCAGTCTTTTGAGCGGGAATCCAGCCCTTCGACAAGCTCAGGGTGACAAGCTTGTCATGGTGAGCCTGTCGAACCATGGATTCCGGCTTAAGAACTGCCGGAATGACAGACAGAGGTGAATTTCAGTTTTCGTTACGGCGTAACGTTCCCGGATGTTAACGATAACAACTTAACAAGGGTCTGTCTGAGATCTTTCCTGTTGATGATCATGTCGATCATACCGTGCTGCAGGAGAAATTCCGCGGTCTGAAAGTTCTCCGGCAATTGCTGCTTTATCGTCTGCTCAATGACTCTCGGACCTGCAAACCCGATAAGGCTTTTGGGCTCGGCTATAATGATGTCTCCCAGCATGGCAAAACTTGCCGACACGCCGCCGAAGGTGGGGTCCGCAAGTATTGAAATAAAGGGCATCCTCTTATCCCTGAACCTGGCCACGGAGGCCGAGGTCCTCGCCATTTGCATGAGCGACACGATCCCCTCGTGCATCCTTGCTCCGCCGGATGACGATACCGATATCAGAGGCAGTCCGTCTTCGACGGCTTTCTCCGCGCCCATTACAAATTTTTCCCCCACTACCGAACCCATGCTCCCGCCCATAAATTCAAAGTCGAGGACCACGAGGATCGTCCTGAGCCCCCCGATTGACGCATGTCCCGCGATTGCGGCGTCCCTGTTGTTCGTCTTTTTCCGCGATTCACTGAGACGGTCCCTGTACGGTATCTGGTCCCTGAAGTTCAGGGGGTCCTTCGACAGCAGGTCCCGGCCCATTTCCTCGAAACTGTTTTCGTCCACGAGAAGGGATATGCGCTCCTTTGCGCTGATCCTGAAGTGGTAATTGCATTTCGGACATACCTTGAGGTTCTTCTCGACCTCTTTGCGGTAGATGATTTCCTTGCAGGAATTGCATTTTACCCAGAGGCCTTCCGGGACCTTGACCTTCTTGGATATGGGAAGTTGTTCTTTTTTCTTGAACCAGGCCATATTAGAGTTAAGAGTTAAGAGTTAAGAGTTAAGAGTTAAGAGTTAAGAGTTAAGAGTTAAGAGTTAAGAGTTAAGAGTTAAGAGTTAAGAGTCAAGAGTTAAGCAAGAGTTGGGAGTCAAGAGTGTTTGTTTCATAACTCTTAACTCATAACTCCTGACTCTGAATTAAATAGCTTCCTTTATTTTCTTTGCAAAATCCTTTATATCTTTTCCTTCGGCAATCAAACGTACGATGGCGCTGCCGATAATGATCCCGTCAGCCATTTTTGCCGCTGCCGCAGCTTCTTCAGGGGTTGAAATTCCAAAACCTACGGCAACCGGTTTGCGCGTGCTGTTTTTTATCAGGGCCAGCATGTCTTTCATCGGTTCGCCTATTGAGAGTTTCGAGCCGGTGATGCCGGTAATGGAAACATAATAAATAAATCCCGTTGCCGCCTTGACGACCTTCCCGATCCTGTCTTCCGTGCTTGTCGGCGCAAGGAGAAATATGGTATCGAGGCCGCGCTGCCTGGCTGCGCGAATGAATTCATCCGCCTCATCCGGTATCAGATCAGGGACTATCACCCCGTCGACGCCGGCGTCTGAGGCCTCTTTTATGAAGGCCGCGATGCCGTATTTAAATACCGGATTGAAGTATGTCATGAGAATGAGCGGGACTTGCGAGGTCTGCCTGATTTCTCTGACGAGCTCCAGACATTTTCTCAAAGTTACGCCCTGCGCCAACGCCCTCTCTGAGGCCCGCTGGATTGTCGGTCCGTCGGCAAGGGGATCGGAGAAAGGGACCCCGAGCTCAATAATGTCCGCTCCCGCCTCTTCCAACTCCGCTACATATCTCTTTGTATGTTCCAGCGAAGGGTCGCCCGACATTATGTAAGGGATGAAAATCTTACTGTTTTGCGCCCTTTTTGTTTTGAATATCTTTTCTATCCTGTTCATTCGTTATTCCGGAAATTCAAAACTCAATATTCAAAATTCAAAAATTAAAGACTGAACGTGTCTTGAATCTTGAATTTTGAATTTCATAAGGTTATCCCCTTTATCCGCGCCACTTCCTGAACGTCTTTATCTCCCCTGCCGGAGAGGTTGACTATAATAACTGAGTCTCCGGACATGGACGGCGCAATCTTTGACGCCTCAGCGACCGCATGAGCGGATTCAAGGGCCGGGATTATGCCTTCTGTTTCACTCAGGAGCGCAAAGGCCTTCATGGCCTCCTCATCAGTCGCAAAGGTATATTCAACCCTTTTCATGTCTCTGAGAAAGCAGTGTTCAGGCCCTACAGAGGCGTAATCGAGCCCCGCGGAGACGGAATGTGTGCCCAGGACATTGCCTTCATCGTTCTGCAGAAGATAGCTTTTGCATCCCTGGAAAACGCCCAAAGAGCCGCCCGCGAAACGCGCGGCATGCTCGCCGGAACCGATCCCGCGCCCGCCCGCCTCAACGCCTACCATCCTGACATCATCATCGAGGAAGGCATAAAACAACCCGATTGAATTGCTTCCCCCGCCGACGCAGGCAATCAGGCAATCGGGCAGTTTCTTTTCAGCGTTGAGAATTTGCCGCCGGGCCTCTTTGCCTATTACCGACTGGAAGTCCCTGACCATAACAGGGAAAGGATGGGGGCCGAATACCGTGCCTAACACGTAGTGAGTAGTATGGACGTTCGTCGTCCAGTCTCTCAGGGCCTCGTTGATGGCGTCCTTCAATGTCCTGGAGCCGATATCGACCTCTGTGACCTTTGCTCCTAACAGACGCATCCTGAAGACATTCAGCGCCTGGCGTCTTACGTCCTCGCTGCCCATATATATTTCACACTCAAGTCCTGTGAGCGCCGCTCCCGTGGCAGTGGCCACTCCGTGCTGGCCCGCTCCGGTCTCCGCTATGAGCCTGCGCTTGCCCATCTTTTTGGCCAACAGGGCCTGCCCGATCGCATTGTTGATTTTATGCGCGCCCGTATGACAGAGGTCTTCCCGTTTCAGATATATCTTCGCCCCCCCGAGTTTTTCCGAGAGGTTCTTTGCGTGGTAAAGGGGCGTCGGCCTTCCTATATAATCTTTCTGAAGCTGAATAAGCTCGTGAAGGAATGCCCTGTCTTCTTTATGGGCCTTATAAGCTTTTTCAAGCTCGATAAGCGCCGGCATCAGGGTCTCAGGAACGAACCTGCCGCCGTAGACGCCGAAATGTCCTTTGCTGTCCGGAGATTTTTTGAATTTCATGACTCGTTGCGGGGTCCATGCAAAAGTCTTTCCCGTCTCTTGCCGGGACCCGTGTCCTGCGTGGACAAGCTCATATTAAAATTTTTAAGTCCTTATTATATCACAGCGGGGGAAATTACAATATAAGAACCGCGAATCCGGAGTAACCGCTCAGTTATGTGGACAACGCTGTCTGAGCGAACTCATAGAACTGTCATGCCCGAGGTCCCCCCGACTAAGGCCTTCGAGGGCAGGCTTAATCGGGCATCCGTGGACCCGTCGAAGGGTGGATTCCCGCTTACTGACTGCGGGAATGACAGCTTGGGTAGTTTTGTATCCACATAACTGAATCGGTTACAATCCGGATTGACTCATAGAAAATGTCACTGAAGGCGGAACTCAAGACGTACGTTGACTCATGATACATGTTGCCGAACCGCCTCCAGACGCCCGTGAGGTTGTAATCATCCGTCGCAATATTAAGATAGCCGATGCCGTCTGACGAATTCCCGGCGATGAGGGACGTTGTTTCTAATGAGAAATAATCTTGACAGGCGGAAGAGATTCCCATAGAATTGGCTCCAGATGAAGATACCCTTTGTAAAAGAGTGGGGGTCGTGGGCGGTCTTTCTTACCTCATGTCTCGGCGGTCTGATAACAGGCTTACAGACGCGTCCGTGGCTGTGCGAAAGAGAATTTGCGGGCGTTACGGCGCTTACCGTCCTCGGCCTGTCCCTTCTCATAAACTCCAAATCGTCCCTTGCCGCGGCATTGAGATCGCGGGAGAAGAAGGAACATATGGCATGGCTCCTTTTTTTTGTAATTGCGGGCCTTTGCCTGCTGATACCTTTCCTTGCCGAAGGAGCAGGCGCGTTCCTGATATTTGCCCTGCCGGCTGCAAGCTATCTCGTTCTTCTCCAGACAGGCAAAGAGCATCATCTCGCTGCCGAGCTCAACGGTTTTGCCCTTCTGACCGCTGCTGCGCCGGCTGTTTATTTTGCGGTCACGGGAGATATGTCATGGAAGCTGTACATTGCCGTTACGCTGTTTTTCTGGGCGGGTGTATTCAAGGTGAGAATGAGATTGAGGAAGACAGGCTTCTTAAGATCCGTGATGATTGTCTATTGCGTTATGGCCCTGCTCGTTTATTATTCTATCGGCGTGCCGGTATTGATGCTGGCCCCGCTTCTGGAGAACGTATATACTGCGTTGCGACCGAGACCGGAAAAACTCAGGGCAACGGGATATATTGAGCTTTCCAAGGGGATATTATTCCTTGTCCTAATATGGCTTTCCTGGAATTAATGGCTTAATAATTGAAAGTGAAATGAGATAACTGTCCCCGTGTCGGGGCGGTCCGGTTATGCCTCCCGCGCAATACCCTTCAGAGGGTGTGCGACAAATTTATTGGTAAAGCCATATTCCCCCTTTGGCAAAGGGGGATGAAGCGGGGATTTTTTGAAATAACCTCATTTTAAAGAATCTCCCCTTACCCCTGCTTAAGGCACCTACTGTTGGTCTTTTTCAAAGAGGGGGCTATGCTGCTCCAACTTTTATGTCGCAGACCCTCCTTCACGTCAGAGGACGGCCTTGAAATATTTTCCTTTCATGGTTTATATTAAAAAAGCCCGCGGATTCAGCCGCTTTGTTGTCCTCGTATTACCAAATTCAATGAGGATACATAATCAGGGAATTTGCGCGCATGAAGGTGCGCTCAGGTATTGTGCAGGTTTTGCGTAAAAAGACCGTGGAGATACAGACGATCAGGAAACTGGAAAATTTCAAATTTAGCAATTCGGAAAGGAGGGAGTATTATGGCGGGAAAAGTCAAGTCAAAGACCGACGTATCGGCGAGGGCGGATGCCAAGAATTCCGCACGCCTCTGCAGCCTCTGTGGAAACAAGGTAGAGGTAGTCATGTCTGTCTCACCGACAGGCAAGAAAAGCATGAGGCGCCTCTGCTGCGGCAATTAACGGATTATTTTTGAACTTGAAGACAGGCAGGTCGGACCCTGCCTGTCTTTGTCCTTTTCTAAATTGTATCAGGCGACCCTGCGCTGACTCTCAACTCTTTTTTATTTGTATCTGTGGAACATCCGTTTAAGCGGGTTTCTTGTTGATATTTTACCCGGACCGGGTTTAAAGTAAAAAAGATTGGACACAGCCCTGCATGTCGAAACCAAAAAAACATAGACCCGGCCCTGTCAAAGCCGGAAGACCCTCCTTCCCCGGCGATGAAGAGACGCAACCCTGGCTTGCATTGCTGCTTGAGGCCTATCACATAGTCGACAGAGGCATTGCCAGGGCGCTTGAAGCTGAACAGAAGAGAGGCAGAAAGCCCGCCTGCGCAAAAGGCTGCTCACACTGCTGCAGGACGCATAAAGACATCCCCGTTTACCCGCTGGAGCTGACCGGCATTTCATGGTATGTTACGGAGAAAATAGAAGGCCGGGCGAGGGACGCGCTCAGGGACAGGCTCGAGCATTTTAAAAAGGACGACCCTTGCCCGTTCCTGGCGGAAGACGCGTGCTCGATACATCCCGTGAGGCCGATGGCCTGCAGGCAATTCAATGTACTCGACAGGCCCTGTGAAGAGGGGGAAGACCCTTATTACACGAGACGAAGCGACGTCCAGCCCCCGGTAAAAAAATATGTGGACCAGGCCTTCTTCATCATGCTCCCTTTTTACGGAGTGGAGAAAGAATCCGAGCGGGCCAGGATCGTCGAGACAGGCGCCTTTCACAAGATGGTCAGGGAGCTCCACTGCTGCAACTGGAAGGGCCTTGCCGGGAAGATGCGTGATTTCGATTTAAAAAAGGGACCGGGCCCACGGTGAATAGATTATTATTGACGGTCCTGTCCGCAGCTTTGATAATGATCATAACAGCGGGACCGGCGGGGGCCGTTGTCAAACCGGAAGAGGTCCTTATAGTAGTGAATTCGGAATCCGCCGACTCTGTGCGCCTGGGCAGGTTATACGCCGAATTGCGCCGCATTCCTTCGACCCGGCTTGTGGAAATTAAAGCGCCCGTGCAGGACTATATCTCCAGGCGGCAATACGATGAGCTTATCGCCGGACCTCTCAGAGAAGCCATCGACAGGATGAAAAAGAACGGGAAAAAGATACGCTGCCTCGTCACTGTTTTCGGAGTTCCCCTCAAGATCAGCGCAGTGACGCCGCCGGATGTCTCACGGGAGGAAGTCGGAAAAAGGAAAGAAGTTCTGGAGAAAAAGACCCGTGAAAAAAAGGGGCTCGAACGGCAATATGAAGAGAATAAGGAAGATAAAAATATTTCAGGCAGGCTGGAGCAGATAAAGGCCGAGATCAACGGGCTCCAGTTTGAACTGGACCGTATTGTCGGCGACGACACGATTGCCGCGGTAGACTCGGAACTTGCCTTACTGCTTTCTCCGTCTTATAAACTTGCCGGGTGGCGGCCCAACCCGGACTTCGTTGCCGTCAGGGGACGGCTTGAGGACCCGCCTCATGCGCTGATGGTGAGCAGGCTTGACGCGTCCTCTCCAGAGGTGGTCGAGAAAATGATGAGGACCGCGGTCGCAGTGGAAAAGACAGGGCTTGCCGGCAAATTTTATCTCGACGCCAGGGGATACACAGGGAACAAAAGCGAATATGCCAAATTTGATGAAGACATAAGAAGGACAGCTCAAGTCCTTGGAAAGGGACGGATGCCCGTCGTGCTGGACAACAGGCAGGAGCTTTTCGGGCCGGGCGACGCCCCTGCCGCGGCGCTTTATTGCGGCTGGTACAGTCATGGACAATACATAGATGCGTTCCAGTGGTCTGAGGGCGCGGTCGGTTATCACGTTGCGAGCTCTGAAGCGGTGTCTCTCCACGAGCCGAAAGCAAAATACTGGGTTAAAAGCATGCTGGACAGGGGGGTGATTGCAAGCATAGGCCCGGTGGCGGAGCCTTATCTTACCTCCTTTCCGCCTCCCTCGATTTTCTTCCAGCTACTGATGAGCGGACAATATTCTCTGGTTGAGGTCTTCGCCATGTCGAACCCTTTTCTGTCCTGGCGGATGATTCTCCTTGGCGATCCCCTTTATAACCCGTTCAAAGTGGAACCGGCCTATCCCCTGAAAGGCGCGCCGTCCCCGCCGGAATAGCCGGTCCTCACAATTCGACAATAAAACTGCGCCTGCTGTGAAAGTCGGGCCTGTCGCCAGGATGGACCAGCGCCCAGTATGTCAGCCTGCCGTCCATGAGTTTGACGACCGCGCTGACGCCGGCTTTCAGCTCACTATCCGCGGGTATGATAATATCGAGATCGAAATCAAGAGACAGACTCAGGGCATCGGGGCGACTTTCCGTGCTGAGTGAAAGTGAAGAACAGGCCGGCTCCTCCCTCATATCTTCCCTGTAGGAGCTGAAGCGGTAGACATTCCAGTGCCCTGACGGCGAGAGGTTGAATTCCCAATACTGTTTGGACTCCGGCAAACCGATGAACAGCTCAAAACAGGTCTCTTCCCAAAGCTTATCTTTGCGTCCAGGGGCGTCTGCCTTCGCGGGAACAATGATTTCAGCAAGAGACCCGGTAAGTTCATAGCGGACGGCGAGTGCGTTGTTTTGCCTTCCGATGCTGCCTGTTATCTTTAGACCGGGCGGAAGTCCGGATGAAGAAAAAGGCTCCAGGGAGAATCTCTTTAAGTTCATCTCAGGTCCCTGATGATACCGCGAATGGCCCTTTCCTGTGATTCGATGCTTTCGACGAGCTTGAACTGCACGAGCGCCCTGGCAAGATTGTGCTCAGGATAACGGACCCTGAAGTAGACATCGCCTTTGAGATAGTCCGTGAAGAACCTGAGCCCGAGCTCGAAGGTTATCAGGCGGACCGAGTCGTACATGTAATCAAAGTCGCTTTCCGTCAGAAACTCTCTCGCCGCTGAAAGATAACCCCGCAGGACGGCCCGGCAAATGACTGTGTCGAAATAGACGGCCTCCCATTTTTCGGTTTCTTCTCCCATGGGATTGCAGCACGAACGCAGGCAGTCGCCGATATCGTAATGGACCAGGCCCGGTTTGACCGTATCCAGGTCGATTATTCCGGCAGCCAGACCGGAGCGGATGTCCATCATAATGTTGTTGATTTTCGGATCGCCGTGGATTGTGCGAAGACGCAATATGCCCTTTGCCTTCGCATTTTCAAGGACGTGCGCCCAGCCGCTTCGCTCTTTAACAAACTGCACGCAATAATTCGCTTCAACCGATTTGCGCTCACTGTGTTTCGCCGGGGCTTCATCGTAATCACGAAGATAAAGCGGCGTGATATGAAAACCCGGCAATGTGTCAATCAGCCTCTCAGTAGGGAGATCGCTCAGGAGGTTGTGGAACATGCCTAATGCACGGCCTGCCTCTTCGGCGTGTCCGGCATCTTTGATGGTATCAAAGGCTTGCGCGTCTTCAATAAAGCTGATCGCCCGCCAGTACGCCCCGTCGCCGTCGACAAAGTGGTCCTTACCGTCATGAGTCAAAAGGACGTGCGGAATTTTCCACCTGCGGCCCGCATCGGGCGGAACGCGCCGCAGGCTCATCCGCATATGCTCTGTAACGACTTGCATGTTCTGCATGACATGTTCCGGCTGACGGAACACCTGCGTGTTTATGCGCTGAAGGATGAAGTGGTTTATCTCTCCGGAGGCGAGGGTTACAAGATAGGTCTTATTGATATTGCCGCTGCCGTGCTCATCAATGCCGACGACACGGCCGGAAGGTTTGAATTGTTCCGCGATATCAGCAAGATTGTTCAAGGTGTTTACCGAAGATACTTTTCGGGATGTTCACTGACCCCGCTCAACCCGCTTTCACCTATTCCGGCTATGGAAAGCAGAGCTTCGGATTGTTTTTTAGCAAGAGTCTTTGACGATTTTTTTCCCCTGATTACGATCAGCTTCAATCTGGAATGTTCAGGTAATGTAATCTTTTTAGTCGGCTTCAATACACCGTCTTCATATATGGCTTCAATGGTCTTTTGCATAACCGCTCCTGTGCCGATTATTTTAGCATACTACTTAAATATTACGGGTTGTCATGAGGTGAGATAGAAACAGTCCTATCACCAGTCGGGTGATTTTTTTGTTGGCCGCCGTTTTCTTGTTTTATGGTCGTTAGTCGTTATAGAATATTCCTAACTTATGGGAAAGTATTATACAACTGAAGAGGCTGCACAGTATCTTGGGGTAACGTCTTCCAGAATACGTCAATTTATTATCAGCGAGCGATTGGAGTCTGATAAATATGGACGGGATCATTTGATTCGAGAGGATGAATTGGAACGGTTTGCCAAGGATGGCAAGAAGAAAAGAGGCAGACCCAAAAAAGAAAAATAAATATCTTGCGCAAGCGTTAGGATTATGATAGACTATTTTCACAAATGAACAGCATTTCGCCATCAAATAACACCCCCATACCGGCTCTTGAATGGCCGACGGATCAAGAACCTATTGTCATATTGCACGGCGACACAAGAGACATTATACGGCGTTTGCCTGATAACTCTTTTCAGTGTGTCGTGACCTCCCCGCCATATTGGGGCGTACGGGATTATGGTGTAGAAGGACAGATTGGCGCAGAGGCTGAATTGGATGTGTATCTTGACACGCTGGTTGATATTTTCCGGGAAGTTCGGAGAGTTCTAAAGCCAGAGGGAACATTTTGGTTAAACATTGGGAATACTTATTCTTCAGGTGGCCGAAAGTGGCGTCAAGAGGACGATAAGAATAAGGGACGTGCGATGTCATATAGACCGCCGACGCCGCCCGGACTGAAGAAAAAAGACCTTATTGGAGTGGCCTGGCTCTTGGCCCTTAAATGTCAAAGAGACGGCTGGTATTTGAGAAATGATATTATTTGGTACAAACCAAATTGTCAGCCTGAGAGTGTAAAAGACAGATTCACCGTAGCGCATGAGTACCTTTTTCTTTTCAGCAAGTCGGAACATTATTATTTCGACCAGGAGGCCATTAAGGAACGCACTACTAATGGCAATGGTCTCAAGAATAAGAGAAGCGTATGGTCGATAAATACAGAACCTTGCCCGGATGCGCATTTTGCCGTATTTCCCAAGGGCCTTGTGCGACCCTGTATTCTCGCCGGCAGCAGGCCCAATGATGTTATTCTAGATCCGTTTTACGGAGTCGGCACTGTGGGTATTGTTTCTGGAGAGCTGTCAAGGCTATGTGTCGGCATTGAATTGAAGCAAGAATATATTGAAATAGCCGACAAGCGAACAGCGGCCGTACAGCCAGCGCTTATTCCGGCGGAATGATGAATTCCCAAATGGCATGAACTGAGCAATAGTTTTTGTTCAGGTTCTTGATCTGTAGCTTTCGTTCAGTGCCGCCGTCAAAATAAAGTTCAAACATCGACCCACCTGTTTGGTCCCGAATATAACAATAACCGGGTTTAGGATACTGTCTGCTATCGCCCATCATCTTTAGCTCACCAGTCTTAGCTTTCATTAAAAGCCCTTTGGGGATTTCTACAAGTTCGTATTTCCATTTCGGCGACTTTGCCAGTGTGCGCAAAGTCAGAATTCGGTCATAAGCCTTCATGTGAGCGAGGAATTGTTGACGCAGGCCGACAAGGTCTTCAGGATTGTTACCCCAGTTTCCCTTGCCGAGTTCCATGAATTTACTTATCCAAATAATATCTTCCTTGACGCCTTTGTCCGCTTGAGTTTTCAATGAAAGTTTAATACCGTCGGCGGTGGCGTCATGGCCTGGATTTCCTTTTGGTGCGAGGGCTGCCTTATGGCCACTCATTTTCAGAACCTTAACCAATACGTATTCAAATTTGTCCTTACTGAAAGGCTCTGATGAAAAGCTATGATGCACCCGCATAGCATCTCCGAAGTTCTGCAATATAGTTTCATCAAATAGGTCAGACTTTCTTAATTTGAAGTCGTGGCGAGCAGAAAATACATGGACGACGCGCTGAAGCCATTGCAACTGACCCGCCGTTAGTTCCGGAATTGTCTTTACTAATAATTCAATTAATCGTGTTTTGTCGTCTGTCATAATTATCGTTATTGAGCGGGACACCCGACATCATCAAGAGAGATTATCAATTCCGGCGGCTTATTCCCCCTGATCCGTATCAGCCGGCTCCATAGAGGAAGGTGCAAGATCTTCCTTAAACCCGCACTCTTTTTTCAGGCATGCCAGGACCTCTTCCTTTTTGGTCTTCTTTTCTATAAGGACCGGCGCGCCGCATTTGGGACAGGGTTTGGCCACTGGCTTGTACCACGTAGCGAATTTGCAATTGGGATAATTGCCGCAACTGTAAAACAGCTTGCCTTTTTTCGTCCTCCTCTCGACCAGGTCCCCCCCGTCGTCGGGGCACTGAATGCCTATGCTCAGGGCCTTTGTCGTTTTGCACTCGGGGTATTTGCTGCAGGAGATAAATTTCCCGTACCTGCCGGTCCTGATGACCATCGGGGACCCGCATTTCTGACACTTTTCATCCGTTTCCTGGATTTCAGGAGCTGATTGCTGACCGCTGACCGCTGACTGATGGTCTTCCAGCGGCTTTGTCGTCTTGCATTCCGGATAACCGGTGCACGCGATAAACCTGCCGTGTCTGCCCCACTTGATGACCATCGGCTTTCCGCACTTCTCGCACGTCTGGTCCGTAGGGATGTCCTCAGGCTTTACCTTGCCTAAGGTCGCCATGGCCTCTGCAAGGTCCTTGTCGAAAGGTTTGTAAAAATCCATCACTACATCGACCCACTTGTACCCGCCTTCCTCGATTTTATCGAGGTGGTCCTCCATGTTCGCGGTGAAGTTGTAGTCCATCAATTCGGAAAAGCGCTCCACGAGAAGGTCGCTTACCACGCTCCCTAACTCCGTGGGTTTGAACTTGCCGTCGTTCTTTTCCGCATATTTCCGGTCCTGTATCGTCGACAGGATGGCGGCATAGGTGCTGGGTCTTCCGATGCCTTTTGCCTCGAGTTCCCTGACGAGCGTGGCCTCGGTATATCTCGGGGGCGGCTGGGTGAAATGCTGTTTCGGCGTGATCCCGTCTACCCTGAGCATCTCTCCTTCCGATAATGACGGCAGCCGGGCTTCTTCCTCTTTCCCGTTGTCCGTGCTTTCGGTATACAGGGTCATAAAGCCCGGAAAAGCAACTACAGTGCCGCTGGCGCGGAAGATATATTTATCGGCGGCTATGTCGATTGATGTTTGATCAAGGAGGGCCGCTTCCATCTGGCTTGCGACAAAACGCTCCCATATAAGTTTGTAGAGTTTATACTGGTCCGGCTCCAGGAATTTTTTGATATCGCCCGGCCTCCTGAAAACGGATGTCGGCCTGATCGCCTCATGGGCCTCCTGCGCCGACTTCTTGCTCTTGTAAACCGGGGGTTTCGGGGGAGCGTAATCCTTCCCGTATTCCTTTATAATGAAGTCCCTGGCCTCATTCTGCGCCTCGGTCGCCGTCCTTACGGAATCGGTCCTCATGTATGTAATGAGGCCGGTCGGGCCTTCTTCGCCCAATTCGATGCCCTCATACAGCCGCTGCGCTATCATCATGGTCTTTTTGGCAGTGAACCTGAACTTGCGGGCAGCGTCCTGCTGGAGGGTGCTCGTGATAAATGGGGGCGCAGGCGAGCGTTTCCTCTTCTTCTTTTCTATCTTTTTGACCGCAAAGGGTTTGTCGGTTAAATCTTCGACAATGGTTTTTGCCTGTTCTTCATTTTTGATATCTGCCTTCCGGTCGCTTATCTGATGGAGTTTGGCCTCAAACTGCGGCGGTTCTTTTGCCTCTAATAAAGAGGTGATGCTCCAGTATTCCTCTGATTTGAAGGCCTCTATCTCGCGCTCGCGGTCTACAACGAGCCTGACAGCCACCGACTGCACCCTGCCGGCGCTCAGGCCCCGTCTCACCTTCCGCCACAGGAGCGGCGACAGCTTATAACCGACGAGCCGGTCCAGCACCCTTCTTGCCTGCTGGGCATCGACAAGGTTGATATTGATCTTGCGGGGATGGTTCATTGCGTCCGTGACGGCTTTTTCAGTAATCTCGTTGAATTCCACCCTGAACAGCTTGTCCGAATCGCCGTTTAATTCTTCCGCAATATGCCACGCTATGGCCTCTCCCTCCCTGTCCGGGTCGGGTCCGAGAAAGACCCTGTCGGCCGCCTTTGCCGCCTTCTTCAAATCCTTCATTACCTTTTCTTTTCCCTCGATGACGACGTAAGTGGGAGTGAAGTTGTTCTCAACGTCGACGCCGATATCTTTTTTGGGAAGGTCCTTTACGTGACCGATCGACGCCTTGATGGTAAAATCGTTGCCGAGAAACTTGCTGAGAGTCTTCACCTTGGCGGGAGACTCGACAATTAAAAGTGATTTCATTTAAAAATACCTCATACAATTCTTAAACTTGCAATGAATTTTAACCGCCCTTTAGTATCGGCAGTTTATGTGAAACCTTTACCGATTGAAAAGCCCCCTCAACGAATCGAGGGTATTACTGTCATGCCCGAAGTCCTTAATCGGGCATCCATGGTTCGACAAGCTCACCATGACAAGCCGTGTCACCCTGAGGCCCTGAGCTTGTCGAAGGGTCGAAGGGTGGATTCCCGCTCAACAGACTGCCAACAGTAGGTGCTTTAGGCACGGGAATGACGTTTATGCTGTTTATCTTGCGACCTCATCTCAATTAAGGGAAAAGCGCTTCCCCTGCATCTGTCTGACTACTCCTTTCAGCTCAAGACTCAAAAGTACCGACAATGCCCTGGCTGTCGGCATATTCATTTCCCTGATGATTGAATCTATATGTTTAGGCGCGTCGCCCAGGGAATCATAAAGCGCCTTCTCGTCGCCTGTCAATGCCGGCAGCGGTTTATGAGAGGATATTTTCCGTTCTCTGAGAACCCCCTTTATCTGCGGACCGAGATCCTCTATGACTTCTTCAGCGCTCTCGATAAGTTTTGCCCCCTTTTTAATAAGGTCATTCGTGCCCCGCGAGCCGCCCGAGGTAACATTGCCCGGCACGGAGAAGACCTCCCTGTTCTGCTCAAGGGCATAAGACGCCGTAATGAGCGAGCCGCTGTCGAGCGTGGCCTCGATTACCACGACGCCTAACGACAAGCCGCTTATTATCCTGTTTCTCCTTGGAAAATTTTCTTTCTCGGGTTTCGTCCCGAAGGGGAACTCACTTACAACGGCCCCCGAAGACGCGATTGCGCTCATAAGCCCCCTGTTTTCAGGAGGGTAGGGCATGTCGAGTCCCGAACCGAGTACGGCTATGGTCCTGCCTCTGGCCCGCAAGGCCGCAGTGTGAGAGACGCTGTCTATGCCCCTTGCCATTCCGCTTACAACGGTAAGCCCTGATGACGCCAGTGTGCGACTTATTTTTTCAGCCATTTGCGCCCCGTACTCAGTCGCGGTGCGTGAACCCACGATAGCTACCGCATACTTGTCAGCCTCTTTCAATTCACCTTTGACATAAAGCACGGGCGGGGCGCCGTGAATGCGTTTTAGCGCTTCAGGGTAGGCGGGGTTGTTTCCTGCAATCAGCCGCACATTGTTTTTTTTTGCTTTTTCAATCTCCTGCCGCACAACGTCCCATTGATTGAAGCCCGCGATACGGCCTGCCCTTTTTTCACCGACGTCTTCAACCTGTCTCAGCTCCTGAACAGGCGCATGGAAGATATTTTCGGCGCTGCCGAAGGCAGCCAGCAACCGTCCCGAGGTGACGGGTCCGATGTCGGGTATGAAATTCAGGGCAAGATAATATTTCAAATCAGGCATGGTTTATAAACGGGAAATTACAGTGAAATCTCTTTGCAAATTTCAAATTTTAAATTTCAAATTTTGAATATTAAATCTTCTGAAACCATATCACAAGCCCGCAAAAATGTAAAATGCGGCAGGCCGTTTCATTTCCCGCCCCGCAGATTCCTCATCTTAAGCCTCAGGGCGTTCAATTTGATAAAACCCTCCGCGTCTTTCTGGTTGTAGACCGTTTCGGCCTCAAACGTCGCAAGCCGCGGGCTGTAAAGGGACACAGGAGATTTCCTTCCCGCGACGCTGCAGCAGCCTCTGTAAAATTTTAATCTGACGGTCCCTGTCACGCCCTTTTGCGCCTCATCCATTAAACTCTGCAGGGCGAGTCTTTCAGGAGAAAACCAGAAGCCGTTGTAGATGAGCTCCGCATACTTGGGCATCAGGGAATCTTTCAGGTGCATGACCTCCCTGTCGAGCGTGATCGATTCGACCGCGCGGTGCGCGACATGGAGCGCTGTCCCTCCCGGTGTTTCATATACTCCCCTGGATTTGATTCCCACGTATCTGTTTTCGACCATGTCCAGCCTGCCGATGCCGTGTCTTCCGGCGGTATCGTTGAGTTTCCTGAGGAGGTCCGCGGGAGAAAGTTTCTTCCCGTCAACAGATACCGGATTGCCTTCTTCGAACCCGATTTCAACATATTCAGGTCTTGCCGGGGCCTTTTCAGGCGATATCGTAAGTGTGAACATGTCGGCAGGCGGCTCCGCCCACGGGTCTTCAAGTATGCCCCCTTCATAACTGATGTGGAAGAGGTTCCTGTCGGTGCTGTAGGGTTTTTTCTTTGTCACCGGGACCGGGATGCCGTGTTTCTTTGCGAAGGTTATCAGGGACTCTCTCGAATCAAAGGTCCATTCCCTCCACGGCGCGATGACTTTTATGCCGGGTTTAAGGGCATAGTATGTCAATTCAAACCTTACCTGGTCGTTGCCCTTGCCTGTTGCGCCGTGGGCCACGGCGTCCGCCTTCTCCTTGCGAGCTATTTCAATCTGCTTTTTCGCGATCAGGGGACGGGCTATCGAGGTGCCCATGAGATAAGCGCCCTCATAGACCGCATTGGCCCGGAGCATGGGGAACACATAATCTTTTACGAATTCTTCCCTCAAGTCGACTACATACGCCTTAGAGGCGCCGGTCTTCAGCGCCTTGCTTTTTACAGCGGCAAGGTCTTCCCCCTGCCCGAGGTCCGCGCAGAACGCGACGACTTCGCAGCCGTAGGTCTCCTTCAGCCACGTGATGATGACGGAAGTGTCAAGGCCGCCGGAATAGGCAAGCACTACCTTTTTGATCTCCATCTCTTCTCCTTTTGTCTCTCCGCCGCTACGCTGATTTTTATAAAACATATCACACGACCATAAAAAATGTAAAATATTTTCTACATGTCGTGGTAACCCCGCCGGTTACAGGGGTGGAAGATTCCCCTCTTTGACAAAGACCAACAGTAGGCGCCTTAAGCAGGGTCAGGGGAGATTTTTTTATGAATGTATTTTTTCAAAATCCCCCTTCGTCCCCCTTTTCCAAAGGGGGAATATCCACTTCGCGGGTCACGGATGACGCTCCGGTCATTGATGAATCCCGAGCTTTCTGTTAGATTGTAGTTATGAAGAAAAATTTGGTCTTCATCGTAATGGCCCTGCTCGTCATTATTCTCCTCTATATGCTCTCGGCAAAAAAAATCGCGCCGGTCCCTTTTGACGACAAGCATGCGGGAATAACGGAGGAGAAGAAATGTTTTGACTGTCACGCGCCCGGCAGAGATGAGCCCCTGAGTAAAAAGCATCCACCCAAATTCGAATGCTTCAAGTGTCATGAAATAACATATAAATAAGGCATGATCAACAATATCGTTACAGGCGACGTCCGCAATCTTCTGTTTCCGGGGAGTCCGGCGGGCGGGGCCTCCGGGCTCAAGGCCGGAACTATAATCAAAGCGGAAGTTTCGGACATCACCGGCAAGGGGGAAGCGCTCCTCCGGGTCATAACAGCCGGCACGGGCAAAGAGGCGATGACGGGGACGGTTATAAAGGCCTTCACCGACGTCCCTCTGACAAGGGGGCAGACTGTATATCTTGAGGTCCTCGGCGGGAGAGATAATATCAGGATGCAGCTCATCGAAAATGCCGATGGTCAGGCTGCGTCTTCGCTTCAAAAGATCCCGGCGAAGATACTGGATATGCTGGCAAGTCTGTCCTCTTCGAGGTCCGGCAGCGCGGAGCTGAAGGACCTCCTGAGTTTACTCAGGACCCTCCCTGAAAGCATAAAGGCCGCTGTCCCGGAATTTGAGGGCCTCGAAAATCTCCTGCGCGCTCCGGCGCAATTGAACGGAAAAGTCATACGCGCCTTTGTAGAGACGTCGGGAGTGGCGTTTGAGACGAGGCTGAAGATAGCGATACTGCATGATCCTGAATCAATGCTGAAGAACCTTATCGCGATGCAGGCTGAAGGAGATTTGAAAGGGCTCCTCTTAAGGCTTAAAAGCCTGTTGAAAGAGCCTGAGGTCCTTCGCTCCCTCAAACAGGCGGGGCTCGATCTGCCGGAGCTTTCAGCCGCAGTGGAAAAATTTACCCGGAACATAGAATTCTTCCAGATGACCTCAAAGCTCAACGACATGTTCTGTACATTCATCCCTCTTCTGTGGGACGGTTTAAAAGACAGCGAGTTCCTGTTCAGGAAAAATAAAAATGAGAAGAATGCCTGTTACACCTGCGATATAAATCTGGACCTCGAAAGGCTCGGCAGGATGTCCGCGTCCGTGACGGTCATGGACAGGGCGTTCTACGTCTCATTTTTCGTGGAGCGTCAGGATGTCGCCGACCTTATATCTTCGGGGAAAAAATTGCTTCAGGAGCGCTTTGCGGCCCAGGGGCTTGCGCTGAAGGCGGTGAACGTAAGTCAGAAACAAGAGATAACTTTCGGGAAGCCCCGGCAGCAGGGGCTGGATTTGAAGGCTTAAAACAAACAGTGACAAGTGACGAGTTACAAGTGACTGGTAATTTAAAAAACATACTCGTTACTTGTCACTAAAAAATCATGAAAGAAAAACCTCAAAAAGCCGCAGCGTTAAAATACACGCACGGGAAAGACCCCGCGCCGAAGCTCACCGCGAAAGGCAGGGGAGAAGTCGCAAAGAAAATCATCGAGCTCGCGAAGGCGAATAATGTCCCCATACGGGAAGACGAAGAGCTCGTTGAATTCCTCTCAACACTCGACCTGTATCAGGAGATACCTCCCCAGTTGTATAAGGCCGTCGCCGAAATACTCGCCTTCATTTATTCATTGAATGTGAAGGCCGGGCAGCAGAAATAAAGAACGGGTGTTGCGCCTGTTAACCGTGTCCGTAAAGGACACAGGCATACAAATCTGAATGGTTACATCTGAATGATAACGCCTCAGTTATGTGGAGCCCGGGACCCTTCGACAAGCTCAGGGTGACCAGCATATCATGGTGAGCCTGTCGAACCATAGCGCGATTAACATGCGGTTTGTCACCATAACAGAGGGGTTACTCTGAATGATAAATTTTCGTTGATAATTTTGTCTAAATTTTTTTACCTGGACAATTCCTCAATCGCTGCCTTAAGCCCGGACACCACCTTCGCCATCCTCTCATAATCAAGGATCTCCGGGGTATCGCCGATGCCGTGATATTGAGGGTTCCTGAAGAATGCGGTGTCCGTGACCATTACAGCCTCGTAGCCGAACTTCCAGAAAGACCGGTGGTCCGAAAAATCCACCCCGATTACAACCGCCGGTCCTGCGAAGGACTCGACCGGCAGGTCCGTGCCTTTTTTAAATGCGCTTTTTATGCGGTCCAGGAATTCTCTTGAGTGCAGGTTGCCGACGAGGGTAATGAAGTTGCCTTCTTTCGGATAAAGCCATCTCAGAAACGGAAGGGGATAAAGCTGGCTGCCGGGCCTGTCCGTGAAATAGCCGATCATCTCCAGACAGATCATGCCTTCGACGTCACGCCCCGCCTGCTTAAGGTTTTTCGCGTACACATGGCTCCCCATGGACCTGCTCCTGAAAAAAGGGGGCTCTTCCAGGGTGAAGGCGACGAACTGGATGGTAAGGGCGGGAGATGAAGCTTTCAGCAATCTTGCCAGTTCTAGCATTCCGGCAATGCCGCTTGCGTTATCATCCGCGCCGGGGGTTGTAGTGACAGTATCATAGTGGGCTCCGACAACGAGGACTTTCTCCGGCCTTCTGCCGCCCTTCAGCTCAGCAAAAATATTCTTATATGTCTTCCCTTCGATTTCATACGGCTGCTCATATGCGGTATAGCCGTAACCGCTTAATTCGGATTTAATATAATCGGCAGCCTTGTTCAGTGAATCGAGCTGCGTATATCCGCGCGGGCCGATGTCCCCGGCAAGGCGGGTTACCGTTTTTTTGAGATTATTTTGTATTTCGTGCAAGGCACGTCCTCAATTATGGATTCTGTTTCAGCCCGTCATTCCCGAGGTTTTTACGGGAATCCACCCTTATAGTAATAAATACCCAAGCTGTCATTCGCAGTCAGTAAGCGAGAATCCACCCTTCGACGGGTACATGGATGCCCGATTAAGGACCTCGGGCATGACAGTTCTATAAGCTCGCCCAGACAGCGTTATCCACGCCTTGTGTTACCTGCGCTATTTCCAGCATAAACTTATTTTTCCCCTTTGTTTTTTATCGCTATCGTTTTATACTTATACCGCGCTGATATTTTATTATGAAATCCGATAAAAAGACAAAAGCATTGAGACCCACGAGCAGCAAGGTGAGAGAGGCCTTTTTCGATATCCTGCGCGGCAGGATGGAAAATTCCAGTTTCCTCGACCTCTACGCCGGGACAGGCTCTGTCGGTATCGAGGCGCTCAGGCAGGGGGCGTCGTCGGTCCTGTTCGTGGAAGCGGACAGGAACAATGCCGCTGATATCGGAAAGGCCCTCGTCAAGTTCAGACTTGAATCAAAGGGAAAGGTGATGACAAGAAAGGTCCTGTCTTTTATTGAATGGGCGGGGATAAACCGGGTGGCCTTTGATATAATATTCCTCGATCCGCCTTACCATACAGAGGACATAACGCAGGCCCTTGAGGCCCTCGGGAAAGCGGACATCTTCAGTGATGACGGCATTGCCGTGGCGGAGCATTTTGCAAAACGTCGCCTGCCGGATGCAATCGGCTGCCTGAAAAAAATCAGGGAGTATACTTATGGAGACACGGCGCTGAGTTTGTATAGTAAGACAGGGGATAGGGTTTAGGGGTTATGGGGGATAAATATATCCTAAACCCTGTTCCTTTTTAATGATATAATCTTCAGCAAGGGAGAAAGAATGAGCAAGACAGCGATTTACCCGGGAACATTCGATCCTTTTACCAATGGCCATATCGACCTCATGCAAAGGACCCTGAAGATATTCGACGAAGTAATTGTCGCCGTGGCCCCGAGCTATAAAAAACAGCCCCTGTTTACCGTCAAGGAAAGACTCCATTTAATCAGGGAATCGACGAAGAATTTCAAGAGGCTGAGGATAGAGTCATTCAGCAACCTCCTGATCAAATATGCGCAGAAAAACAGGAGCATCGCTATTGTCCGCGGACTGCGGGCGGTCTCCGACTTTGAGTATGAGCTGCAGATGGCGCTTATGAACAGGCGGCTCGACTCAAACATCGAAACAGTCTTCATGATGCCGAGTGAAGAGTATACCCTCCTTTCATCGACTCTGGTCAAAGAGGTCGCGTCGTTTGGGGGCTCAGTGAAAGGGCTGGTCCCTGAAGTTGTCGAGAAGGCCCTGAAAGAAAAGTTTAAAAGAAGAGTTTAAAGAGTTAAAAGAGTTTGGGGTGTTTAAAGAGTTTAGTTGAAACTCCAAAACTCTATAAACTCTATAAACTCTTTTAACTCCAGAACTCTAAAATCGGAGGCGATATGTTCCACACGGCTGACGCTAAAGACATCCTTCAGGGCAAGATCACCGATGTCTATTTCGAGCGCACCCTGAAAATACTGAAGGCAAAAAAGGTCAACCCTGTCGTGAAGGCCGAGTTTATCGCAAAGACCCTCCCCGGCGACTATCAGTGGGCGGTGCTTGCCGGGATGGAAGAGGTAGCGTATCTCCTGAATCAGCTTTCGGTCAGGGTCAGGGCCTTCAGGGAAGGCACGGTTTTTTACCCGTATGAGCCGGTGATGGAGATCGAGGGCAGGTATCAGGATTTCTGTGTATTCGAGACGGCCCTGCTGGGACTCATATGCCAGGCCTCAGGCATTGCCACAAAGGCCGCGCGTTTCAAAAAGCTTGCGGGAGAGCGCCCTGTGATCAGCTTCGGGGCCAGGAGGATGCATCCGGTTTTGGCGCCGATGATCGAGAGGAACGCATATGTCGGGGGCTGTGACGGGGTCGCCGTTGTGAGATCCGGGGAGATCATAGGTGAAGACCCGATGGGCACAATGCCTCACGCGCTTATAATCTGCATCGGCTCTACGGTTGAAGCGATAAAGGCGTACGACGAGGTGCTGGAGCCCAAATTCAAAAGGGTCGCGCTCATCGATACCTTTCTCGATGAGAAATTTGAGGCGCTCAACGTTGCGGAGGCCATGGGCGGGAAGTTATATGCAATGAGGCTCGACACACCCGGATCAAGGAGGGGGAATTTCTATCGCATCCTTGAAGAAGTGAGGTGGGAGCTGAATTTGAGGGGACATAACAATGTCAAACTTTATGTAAGCGGCGGCCTTAAGGAAGAAGACCTGCCTGTCCTGAACCCGGTTGTCGACGCCTATGGGATAGGCACATCGATAAGCAACGCCCCGGTTGTCGATTTCGCAATGGATATAATGGAAGTGGACGGAACGCCTCTTGCCAAAAGGGGCAAATGGTCGGGCAGCAAGCGGGTGCTGCGCTGCCGGAAGTGCAACGCCTCCGGCATAGTCCCGAACGACGGCAAAAAGCACGGATGCCGGTGCGGCGGTAAATTCAATGACGTGCTCGTCCCGTTCTGTGACAAAGGCAAAGCCCTGCAGAAACTCTCCCCTGCTAAAGATATAAGGACTTTTGTGCTGGAGCAGGTGAAGCGGTTGGAATTGTGATACCTCACAAGCTGTTCTCACACTTTGTTGATTGGTGTCTCCCCCTTTGAAAAAGGGGGATTAAGGGGGATTTTGAAATAAAAACATTTTTCAGAAAAATCTCCCATCATCCATGGCGGCAGGGCCTCAAATCGCAAAGATTACCGAGGGCATATGCGAAACAACAAACCGGACATTTCTATTTTGGTAAAAACCGGACATTTTAAATTTGGCTTGACACAAATCACCTGATAACCCTTGCCGTTTATTCCACATTCGATTAAAATTAAGCGGTGAATTTTGACGGGGATAATATTGGCCGAATTTTAAATTGGATTCCCGATTACTACCTCGGGAATGACGATCTTTTTAAGCAGCCTGTTAGGCATAACTAAACCAGTCACTATAAATGCTGAAAGCGTATTTAAGAAATATATTTGAGGTCGCCAAACGCGGCGATGCGACGGAATCCAGTTACTACTCCTGCGTCGAGGGGCTTTTCAGAAATTATGCTGAATCTGTAAAAAAGAAACGTATACACGTTACGACTATTCCGCAAAAGACCGATGCCGGGAACCCGGATTTCAGGGTATGGGACGGAAAACAGCATATCGTCGGATATATTGAAGCCAAGGCCCCGACTGTAAAATACCTGGACCAGGCAGAAGACACCGAGCAGTTGAAGCGCTATCTGCGTACCTTCCCGAATTTGATATTGACCAACTTCTTTGAATTCAGGCTTTATCGGGACGGGCGGATGATTGACAGCGTTCAGATTGCAAGGCCATTTTTGATATACAAACTCGACACCGTCCCGCCTGTCGAAAAGGAACAGGAATTTTTTGGTCTCCTTGAAAGGTTCTTCTCTTTTTCCCTGCCCGCGGCATACACGGCGAAGACCCTTGCCGAAGAGCTTGCAAAGAGGACGAGGTTTTTAAAAGAGCAGGTTATAATTGAGGAACTGAAGGAAGAAGAGAGAAAAGGAAAAGGATTTATTCTCGGATTTTATGAGGCGTTTCAAAAGTATCTCATTCACGGACTTTCAAAAGAAGATTTTGCGGACCTTTACAGCCAGACAATAACCTACGGCCTTTTTGCGGCAAGGACCCGCGCTGAAAACGGTTTTAACAGGAAGCTTGCATTTGATTACATTCCGAGGACGATCGGGATTTTAAGAGATGTCTTCAGGTTTGTGTCCCTTGAAGATTTACCTCCCCAGATGGAATGGATTGTCGACGACATATCTGAAGTCCTTTCGGTTGCCGATGTTAAACAGACACTTCATAAATTTTATCATGAAGGCAAAGGCAGCGACCCGATCATTCATTTTTATGAGACATTCCTTGCGGAATACGACCCGAAGGAAAGGGAGAAGCGCGGGGTCTATTACACACCCGAACCGGTGGTATCTTATATTGTCCGTTCTTTAAATATAATCCTGAAAGAATATTTCGGCAAGAAGGACGGTTTTGCGTCTGAATCTGTTACTGTGTTGGACCCTGCGGCAGGGACGCTGACCTTTCTTGCTGGAACAAGCAAACTTGCTATGGAAGAATTTACCTCCAAGTATGGCGAAGGAGGAAAAGCAGACCTCATTAAGAATCATATTTTGAAGAACTATTATGCGTTTGAATTAATGATGGCTCCATATGCTGTCGGCCATCTGAAGATGTCTTTTCTTTTAGAAGAACTCGGGTATAGATTGCAGAAGGATGACAGGTTCAAGCTTTATCTCACTAATACGCTTGAAATGGAGGAGCTCGAACAAACATCCCTGCCGGGCATGGCGTCTCTTTCCGAAGAATCACATCTGGCCGGTAAGGTTAAGAAGGAAAAGCCTATCCTTGCAATCCTCGGCAACCCTCCGTATTCGGGGCATTCAACTAACATCGGAGACTGGATAACTAAAGAAATAAAAACTTATCATTGGATTGACGGTAGACCTCTCAGAGAGAAAAATCCTAAATGGCTTCAGGATGATTATGTCAAGTTCATTCGCTTTGCGCAATGGAAGATTGATCAGACCGGTGAAGGAGTTTTAGGCTTCATAACAAACCACAGTTATCTTGATAACCCGACTTTCAGGGGTATGCGTCAGTCTCTCATGAAGAGTTTTGACGAAATTTATTTACTGGATCTTCATGGCAATGCACTCAAGAAAGAAAAATGTCCTGATGGCTCTAAGGATGAGAATGTTTTCGATATTCAGCAGGGAGTGGCGATTGCTTTATTTATCAAGAAGAAGGGGCTAAAGAAAAAGATTTCTCATTCTGAGCTATGGGGCCTATGGGAAGATAAATATGATTGGCTTAATAAAAATGATTTAACAACTACGAGGTGGGAAGAACTGACTCCAAAATCTGAGTTCTATTTGTTTATCCCGTATGACGAGCGGCTGTTGGCTGTCTATGAAAGATTTCCAAAGATTACGGACATTTTTCCTGTAAACAGCGTCGGAATTGTAACTTCAAGGGACAACTTTGTTATTGATTTTGACAAGGACAAACTCCGCAGAAGGCTTTTACAGTTCAGAGACACGAAGATACCCGATGAAATTGTCGGACGGACCTATGACTTAACAGATAAATCCAACTGGAAGTTGAAAGATGCGAGAGCAGCGGTGATGAAGGATAATGCATGGGATATGGCGTTTTCCAAAATTCTATATCGGCCGTTCGACGAAAGACACATCTTCTATCACGATGCTGTAATTGAAAGGTCTCGAAAGGAAGTCATTCAACACATGTTGCATGACAATCTCGGACTCGTTGCGCCTAGAAGAGTGGAGCCCAGAATACCCTGGTCGCACATCCTGTGCACGGATAGGATCATAGAGCATGTTGCCGTCTCTTTAAAAACTATAGATTATCTTTTCCCCCTTTATCTTTATATCGACACAAACAAACCTAAAAAAGGAAAATCTTTAGGAAAGGTTTTGATGCTTTTTGAACCGGAGACTCCTTATAGGATCAGGAAGCCGAATATTTCCGAATCTTTTATGGATAGCCTTTCATCAGCTTACAGGAAACAGCCATCTCCTGAAGAAATATTCTATTACATTTACGCAGTGCTTTATTCAAACATATATCGTGCAACGTATGCCGAATTTTTGAGGATTGATTTTCCACGAATCCCTTTTACAAAAGATTACAACCTGTTCGAGAAAATGGGAGAGTATGGTGAGAAACTTATCGGTTTGCACTTACTTAAATCATCCGAGCTTGATATGCCGGTTGTTAAGTATCAAGGCAATGGGAATAACAGAATTGATAAACTGAGATATGAAAATGAGAAATTGTATATTAACAAGAATCAATATTTTGAGAATATTAAACCTGAAGTATGGGCGTATCAAATAGGCGGTTACCAGGTCTGTGAAAAATGGCTGAAGGACAGAAAAGGGAGGTCGTTATCTCTTGAGGACATTAAGCATTATTGCAAAGTTGTAACCGCTCTTCAAAAGACCATAGACGTCCAGCGGGCAATCGATAAAATTTATCCTGAAATTGAGAAGGACGCGGTTTGACAGGCTACATTAAAATCATCACAGCCATCCTTCTCTGGAGCTCGCTCGGCATATTCATAAGGAAGATAGGGATACCGAATGAGGGGATTGTTTTTTACTCCTCGGCGATTGCGGGGCTCTTTCAATTGTCCCTTCTAACGCTTACGGGCCGGCTTGGGGCGTCCTATAAATCCGATACCGGCTCTTACAAATTATTAATATTTGTCCTGCTGCCTGTCTTTTCGCTTGCCAACGTGCTCCTCTTCTATTTCGCGTTCACCCACACGACCATCGCCAATGCCGTTTTGACGCATTATACCGCCCCGATATTTGTTGCATTGACCGCGCCGTTTTTCTTAAGGGAAAAAATACTGAAGGCGACATGGCTGGCGATAGCGCTGTCGTCCTTCGGGTTATGGCTTATCCTGGGCGCGCCGTCTCCGTATGAATGGGCCTCGATGAATGAAAACGAACGTAACGGCATCATAGCAGGCGCGAGCTCGGGGCTGGCATATGCCTTCATAATACTGATCTTAAGAAAAATAGCCTTGCATTACTCCTCCATCGCGGTCATCTGCGCGCAGAATTCAGTTATAGCGCTGCTGCTTCTGCCGGTGATGCTGAAGAGCGGGCCCTTCCCCTTGCATGCAATCCCGTATCTCGCTTTTATGGGGATTGTCCATTCAACCATTGCCCCGGTCCTTTATGTCCAGGGGTTCAGGAGCGTGAAGGCGAACGAGGCCGCGATACTCGGCTATCTCGAACCCGTCGGGGCGATAATCCTCGCGCTGATTTTCCTGCGCGAAGAGCCGGGGTTGCACGCATTGTTAGGAGGGGCCTTGATATTGTGCTCGGGGTATTTGATAATGCGGGCCAAAAAAGAGTGAAGGGTCCAAGGGGCCGAGGGTTCAAGGGTGACAGTGACTCTCATAACTATCACTTCAACCCTGACCCCTTGAACCCTCGAACCCGTAGTTAATAGTTCATCCCCGGCCAGGTCGCAACCGGATCGGTTGATTTAACAATGTGCGCCCCGGCTTCGGCGAACCGCATGAAGGCCGCGTTCGCCTCTTCGGTATAATCGATAACTCCCGGTATGACCACCGGGGAAGCGCAGTCTTCAAGGAGATAAACCTTCCCGGTCAGGTCCCTCCGGTCGCGAAGGTCGCTCAACAGGTCCCCGATCGTCCAGGCCACACAATGGCTTTTTGCCTGTCCCGCAATTACAACGGCGTCAAAACCGGACAGCAGAGCGGCAAAATACGCGCTCTTTTCCGCCATGGTCTCTCCATCCGGCCCCATCAGCACTTCCGGGCCTATCACTGAATAATGCTCGGTAAAGGGGTTGCTTCCCTTTATGTGGTAATCGGCCCTGGCGAGCCGCGCCACGGTGTGGAAAAAAATCGCTTCCTCCACCGACGACACCAGGGCGTGTCCGATCCCCCCTAACATGGCATGGTAGGGCCATACTGTGAGGTCATACTTGCCCCCCTGTTTCAAACTTTGCACGTAATGAAGGATGTGCCTCCGGCCGTATTCGGGAGAAATGCCCAAACTTTCGCAGAGCGCTTCGTTGAACTTCCAGCGACCCTCCTTTACGTCTTCCTCGGAGACGAGCGTAAAGGGAGCAGGGTGTTCTCCCCGTTCGCCGACCAGAAAGATACAGTGAAATATCTGCATGGCCTGATGGGTATCCATGGTGGGGCAGATACGGGTAAGCGCGCCGAGGTTGCGGTAAATAAATTCGCACAGCCTGCCGTTGTCGTCTACGGCCCCGGAGCCGGAGCGGCCGCCTACGTAAAGATCGAATCCCGGAATGCAGAAGGTGTTCTGGACATCGACCAGCACAAGGCATATCCTGAGAGAATCCTTTCCGGCAGGCGACAGGTCATGCCGCAGCGACCATTGTTCGGCTTCTTCCGCCCGCTGCTGATAAGGCACTTTCCAGACCTCGCTTACTTTGCCCGGATCAAAAAAAGGCGGAACAGGAAGCTCGCGATGCAGCATTCAAAATTCCTTTCTGTTAAAAAACATCTTACCAGATAAAGCAATGGGTAACAAGCGGCTTTATTGCTAAGGAGTTCATAAGTAAAGACGCATAACTCAACGTCATGCCCGAAGTTATTAATCGGGCATCCACCCTTCGACAAGCTCAGGGTGACAAGCTTGTCATGGTGAGCCTGTCGAACCATGGATTCCCGCTTACTGACTGCCAACAGTAGGTGCATTATGCACGGGAGTGACGAGCTATGAAGCAACTCCTCTGACCCTCCGGACTGCCTTTGCGCTTCTGCAAGCCGCAACTCCCGGCCCTCGAAAAACCCTTAAACATTTGACCCCGTTCTTCTGGCTAATGTGTTATAATTTCCGATGCGCTTAATCGGGGAACATCCATGAAACTTCACGCAGATGTTTTAAATCTTATCGGCAATACACCTCTTGTAAGGCTGAACCATATTCCCGATCCTGACGGCGCGGAGATCTGGGCCAAACTCGAAGGGTACAACCCCGGCGGGTCCGTGAAAGACAGGATCGCCCTCTCAATGGTAGAGGCCGCTGAAAGAGAAGGCAGGTTAAGGCCCGGCGGGACCATAATAGAGCCCACAAGCGGCAACACCGGGATCGGACTGGCCATGGTCGCGGCCGTTAAGGGATACAGGCTGATATTGACAATGCCCGAGACCATGTCCCTGGAGCGCAGACAGACCTTCCAGGCGTTTGGGGCTGAACCGGTCCTGACGCCTGGCGCAAAGGGGATGATGGGATCAGTGGAGCAGGCGGAGATAATATCGAAGGAGAACCCGGATTATTTCATGCCCATGCAGTTTGAAAACCCCTCCAATCCTGAAATACACAGAAGGACGACCGCAGTAGAAATAATCGACGCCATCGGCCCTGAGATCGACTGCTTTGTGGCGGGGGTCGGAACAGGAGGGACCATAACCGGAGTGGGAGAGGTCCTGAGGTCCCGGAAACCCGATATATGGATAGCGGCCGTTGAACCGGCGGCGTCTCCGGTGTTGTCCGGGGGCAATCCCGGTCCGCACAAGATCGCGGGCATCGGCGCCGGTTTTTTCCCCGGGGTACTGAATGCGGACATATATAATGAGGTAATACCCGTGACTGATAATGACGCCGCGTCCATGACGCGGATGCTGGCTAAAAGAGAGGGGATACTTGCAGGCATTTCTTCGGGGGCGGCGGCATGGGCGGCGCTGAAGGTTGCCGGGAAACTGGGGAAGGGCAAAAAAGTGGTTGTTATTTTGCCGGACCGCGGAGACAGGTATTTAAGCACCGGGCTTTTCAATCAGACATAATAAAGCTGTCGGCTATCAGCGATCAGCAGTCAGCTTGAGACGGATTTTGCTGATGGCTGATTGCTGATCGCTGATCGCTTCTTGTCTGTTTTTGATATAATTATCTATGTTCAGGCATATCTCGCTGACTCTGAGAATGTTGCTGATAACTATTATCGTGGGGATATCCACGTGGAGTTTTATGGACCCCATCCAGAGCGGCACGATTGAGAATATATTTCATCAGCAACTGTTCGCGAGGATCACCGAGGACGCTGATAAAAACCTGATGCTCTTTGACCGGTATGTCCAGATATTTCACCAAAACGTCAGGCTTATTGCTTTGGAGAAAGAGTTTTATGATTACGTCCGGGAAGTGACGGCCACGGACTGGATCCGGGACCCCGAGAGCTCGGACCGGATCAAATACTACACGCACTACCTGGAGCCGCCCCTGTGGCAATCGGTCCGGGACGGCAGGAACCGGATAAAATCTTACGCGTATTACATGGAATACCCCCGATGGATGCCGCGTTCTGCCGCCCTCAGCTCGCTTCCGCACTTCCATTACGCCATCCTTATAGACAGCAGGGGGAATGTAAGGGAAATCTACAAAAACGTCGCCGAGATGCCCCCTCAATCGCTGCTCGATCCCTCGAACCTGCCCGCCCGCCCGCGCGATAATTCGGGCCTTTTGACGGACATCGACGGCGCTCTCTACCTTGTCGCATCCGAACATCTTTACGGCCCCTCTGGAGAATTGATGTCCACCTTGCTGCTTGCCACCCCGGTAGACGATGACTTTCTTTCTTATTCCCAGGACAAGAACCAGCTCGTGGCCTTTGTGGAAGGCAAAGACCGTCACATTGTCGCAAGCAACAGGGGCGATCTTTTGACGGCCGGCACAAAGGTCGAATCTCTAAAGGACAGGTATCTGCATTCAGGGAAAAGCGTCCATGACTACGGGGAGGCCGGTCAGAAGCTGGAGCTTGTCGTCTTCGTGCCCAGGATGCCCCTTGAACAGATGAGTAAGTCCATTTTAGGGAAAGAAAGGGGAAACAGGATAATAACCGCCCTGCTGCTCATCCTTTCTTTCTCCTTAATAATGGTATGGATTACCAGACGAATCCAGAGCCTGACCGGCAGGGTGCTGGATTTCTCCCAGCGCTCTCTGCAAGTGCCGCAAAAACATTCACCCGAAGGGGACGAGCTGAAGGTCCTCGATGAATGTTTCCGGAACCTGACAAACGTGATCTCTCTTTCCCAGGAATCGCTCAGGAGCCACGCCGAGATATTGCAGAAGGAGAGAGATATGGCCCAGAACTATCTGGACATCGCCGGGACTATTATTTTGACCCTGGACTCGACGGGTAAAATTACCATGATAAACAGGAAAGGCTGCAGCCTGCTGGGATACGGAGAGAACGAGATTATAGGCAAAGACTGGTTCGAGAATTTTGTCCCGGAAAGGTCCCGTCATGAAATAAGATTGATTTTTGGAAAGATAATGGCCGGTGAGTCTGAATTTTTCGAGCATTATGAAAACACCGTGCTTAACAGGCAAGGGGAAGAAAGGGTAGTGGCCTGGCATAATACGGTTTTGAAGGACGAGGCGGGCGGCGTTACCGGCGTGCTCAGCTCCGGAGAAGACGTTACCGAGCATAAACAGTTGGAGAAGTCGCTTATCGAGATAGAGGAGAGGGAGCGCCGCCGCATCGGGCAGGATTTGCATGACGGCCTTGGACAGCTCCTGACCGGGATCGCGTTTCAGGTCAGGGGGTTGGGACGCAAACTGGAAAAGAACTCCTTTTCAGAAGCCGAAGACGCCGCTGAAATATCCGTGCTCGTAGATGATGCAAAGAAACAGGTAAGCAGGATATCCAGGGGGCTTTATCCCGTTGAAGTGGACAAGGAAGGCTTGACGACCGCCCTGGAAAAATTGGCCTTTTATGTCAGGAAGACCTTCGGGATTACCTGCGTCTTTATATGCAACGAACATGTCACCATACACAATAAAACCGCGGTCCTGCAGTTGTACAGGATTGCGCAGGAGGCGGTGACAAACGCGGTCAAACACGGCAGGCCCAAACGGATAGACATATCCCTTTCGGATTTATACGGGAAGGTTGCGATGACCGTTAAAGACGACGGCGCCGGCATCCCGGATGTTGCCGGACGAAAGAGCGCTGGAATGGGACTGAAAATAATGGATTACCGGGCAAACCTCATAAATGCCATTCTTGAGGTCAGGCGGAACGAGGACGGCGGCGGCACCGTGATAAGGTGTATTTATTCCGATACCGATGAGTGAACAGGTTGTTGTCATTCCCGAGGTAGTAATCGGGAATCCACCCTTCTACAAGCTCAGGGTGACAAGCTTGTCATGGTGAGCCTGTTGAACCATGGATTCCTGCTTAAAGACTGCCAACAGTAGGTGCTTTAGGCACGGGAATGACGCTCAGATACTCGAAGCTTAGTAAAAAGCGTTAGACGCACTGCACCAACAACTGATAACACTTTTTGTGTTAACATAAACACATCATCTGCGAATCATGGAATTTAACGGGAAGCCGCGCTCCGGAAGACAGGAAATGAAACACAAAGTATTTATTGTCGATGATCATCCGATCGTCAGGCAGGGACTTGCCCAGCTTATCAACCAGGAACATGACCTTGCCGTCTGCGGGGAGGCGAGCGACATTTCTTCCGCGTTGCAGGCAATTCTCAAGTGTTCCCCTGATATCCTCATAGTGGATATTTCTCTGGGGCAGGAGAGCGGCATAAGACTTATCGAGGAAATCCTCCTGAGGAAGCCGGAATTGCCCGCGCTGGTGCTTTCCATGCACGATGAATTTTTATATGCCGAGAGGTGTCTCAAGGCCGGGGCCAAAGGGTATGTCATGAAACAGGAACCGCCCGAGAAAGTGATCCAGGCGATAAAAAAGGTATCGAAGGGAGAAATGTACATAAGTGAAAAATTAAGCGTGAAGCTTCTGCAAAAGTTCGTTACGAAGCGTTCCGAGGAGCACGGCTCTCCTATTGAAAGTCTCAGCAACCGGGAACTTGAGGTCTTTCAGCTCATCGGCCGGGGTCTGAAGACGCGCAAGATAGCTGAGCAGTTGAACCTCAGCGTGAAGACCATAGAAACATATATCGAGCATATAAAAAGGAAAATGGGTATCGACGATTCCCGCAACCTGATTCTTCACGCCGCTCAGTGGTTCATGAACGAGCAGTCCCACGCCGCACAGGCCAGAAATACTACAAAGCCCAGGCAGTAACCTGTTTTTTCCCGGTCGCAGGGGCGACCCGGCGGGTCCCCCCCTACGCTCCTCCACCGTAAAGATATCTGTCACAAGTATTAAGTTATTCAACATCGGGAAGTACCCCATGAAAAAAACAGGTAAATCCCTCTCTAAACGGAAAATGGTTTTACCGATAAATATGCTGTTCCCTGTAAAGGACACTGAACTTTTTCATTTTAACCATGTGAACTGCAACGGCGGGATAAGGCCCGTCAAAGGCGTATGATGCGAAACTGGAAAATATTTTCAGTCCTTGTCTCATTTCTTGTGCTGGTTGCGGCCGCATCGCTCATTCACGACTTATCCGTCAGAATTATCGTCAATATAACGGTTTGCATTTTCGCGATCTCTGCCTGTTACGTCCTGGTCGGAAGGTCCGAACAGGAATTAAAACAGAGACATCAACTTGAGTTAAGCAGGCGCCTGTCGGCAATGGAAGAGTTGATAAGACCCATGGAAGCGCCCCTTCGCGAAAAGGCGCAGCTCATTCCGGTCCTCGTCAACCAGCTCCAGGAAGTCACGCAGCAGACCGAGACGGCGGCGATCGATATCGGAGAAAAGTTTATGCATATTGTGGAGCAGGCAAGAACAAACACCGCCGAATCCATAAGTGTGCTGGAGATGTTTACCAAACAAAAAGGCGACCGCAACCCCGTTGAAATGAGCAAAGAGGCCCTCAAGAATGTTATACAGAGCCTGCAGGAGGCGATATCCTTTGCAAATCAGACAATGAACGAGCTGAAAGTAATGAATGAAGACATGGGCAACATCAAGAAGGTCGTGGACGAGATTGAATTTATCGCGGGGCAGACAAACCTGCTTGCCCTTAACGCCGCGATAGAGGCCGCGCGGGCCGGCGAACACGGAAGGGGTTTCGCCATCGTCGCCGATGAGGTGAGAAAACTCTCGGACAGGTCCAATACCGCTGCGGACGAAATCCGGAAGCTTATCACGAAGATCGAGACCGATACGAGAGATATTTATAATAATTCGGAAGAAAGCATTACACGCAGCTTTACGGTCTCATCTGATTCGGCCTCGATAGTCGATCAGGCCATGCGCACTATCGACAACACAATAGAAACAGTCAAGACCCAGCTCGACCGCCTTGCGGGGGAAACCGGGGCGTTTGCCTCCGACATCAGCAGTGTTGTGATATCCATGCAGTTTCAGGACATCACGAGACAGCGCATAGAGCACGTGATAGAGCCGCTTCTTAATTTCAAAACGGAGCTTGAGGAGATGCTGCACCGCGCGACCGATGCGGAAAGCAGAATTCATGACGTTGTCCCTGCAAACGGCAAGGCGGAATGGCTTGAAAATATGTACACCATGGAATCGGAGAGAAAGGTCTTAAAGAAGACTCTCTCTAAAAACCCCTTTGAAGAGGGACTTCGGACTCTCCGGAATGACGAACAATAGTTTCTTGTGAACAGGCAGAGGGCGTATGGCAAAGACAATACTCATAGTTGACGATTCGGCCTCCATGAGGCAGCTTGTGACTTTTGCCCTCAGGGACGCAGGTTACGATGTGGTAGCGGCGGTCGACGGCAAAGACGCCCTGGGGAAGCTCAGCGGCACAAAGGTCGATATGGTTGTGACGGACCTGAATATGCCGAACATGGACGGAATAACCCTGATAAAGCAGCTTCGATGCGGCGCGGGAAACAAATTCACCCCGGTGATAATGCTTACTACCGAGTCGCAGGAAGCCAAAAAGCAGGAAGGGAGGCTTGCCGGGGCCAGCGGCTGGCTGGTAAAGCCGTTTACTCCTGAAAAGCTGATAGAGGTCATAAAGAAGTTTGTGAAATGAAAATTGAATAACTCCCCTTGCCCCTCTTTGCCGAAGAGAGGGACTCAAATTCCCCCTATGAAAAAGGGGGAGGAAGGGGGATTTTTAAACGGATGGGGAGGGCGCATGGCTGAGATTGAAATTGTAAAGGAAAAAGACGCGGACGTGGTCGTCATAAGGGGCGAGATGACCATAGAATGCGCAGGGGCACTGAGGGATGCGTTACTGCGGTCCCTGGGCGGCAGCGAGAGGGTAATCCTGGACCTCGGCAAGGTCACCGCGGTGGACCTGTCCTGCCTGCAATTGCTGTGCTCCGCCCACAGGACGTCTTTAAGTTCCGCGAAGGCCATCGCCCTGAAACAGGATTATCCAGGGATACTGAAGGAGGCCGTCAGGGAAAACGGATATTCACGGTGTCTGGACTGCAGGTCGGACTCGGGACAGGGTTGTTTCTGGAAAGGGATATGAGGGACATGAGCAGCGCCGACAAACATAAGGAGACTTACAGGGAAGAGGCGTACGAATTGCTTGCCGACCTCGAGGTCGCCCTTCTTGAGCTTGAGAAGAGTCCCGACAACGGGGAGCTTATCGGCCGCGCATTCCGGGACCTTCATACAATCAAGGGTTCGGGCGCCATGTTCGGTTTTGAAGGCATAGCCGCCTTTACTCATGAAGTGGAGACGGTGTTCGACCTTGTAAGAGACGGCAGGATGCCCGTGACAAAAGACCTGATAGACCTGACGCTGTCGGCACGGGACCATATCAGGAATTTGCTGGACCTGCCCGAAACGGACCATAACGCCGCAGGAGGAGAAATCCTCACACCCCTCAGAAAGCTTGTTCCTCGGGACGCAGAGGAAACAGGAACCGGCGACTCCGCGTCCGGACACGCGGGAGACAATATGACGTACAGGATACAGTTTCGTCCCGGGCCGGATATATTCAAAAAAGGGATCAACCCTTCTCTCCTGTTAAATGAGTTGAGGACGCTCGGTCCATGCAGGGCGCTGGCGTATACGGACTCGATACCCAAACTGAATTCCATAGACCCTGAGACGTGTTATACGTACTGGGACATCATGCTTACCACTGACAAGGGAATAAACGCGGTCAAAGACGTATTTATCTTTGTTGAAGAGGACTGCAAGCTGATAATCGAGGAAATATGCGACGCCGGGAAATTCGGTGAAAAGTTCGCCGACAAAAAGGTCGGGGAGATACTCATTGAACGGGGCTTTGTAACACAGGGCGACCTTGCCAGTGTGCTTGGCCAGCAAAGACGCATCGGGGAGATGCTTATCGAGACGAACATGGTGTCCCCCCGGAAGGTCGAAGCCGCCCTGGCCGAACAGCAGCACATCAGGGAGATAAGACAGAAAGAACAGCAGAACGATCACCAGGCGGACACTCCCTCAAGCATCCGTGTGGCCTCCGGCAAACTCGACAGCCTTGTCAATTTAGTGGGCGAGATGGTAACGGTACAGGCGAGACTGAGCCGGTTGTCCGCGTTTAAGAACGACCCCGTCCTTCTTTCCGTTGCAGAGGAAGTGGAGCGTCTCACCGGGGAGCTGCGCGACCAGACCATGAGCATCCGCATGCTGCCTATCGGGACGACATTCAGCAAATTCAAAAGACTGGTCAGGGACCTGTCAAAAGAACTCGGCAAGGAGATTGAGCTTACAACCGAGGGCGCTGAAACAGAGCTTGACAAGACAGTGATAGAGAAGCTCAACGACCCGATGGTGCACCTGATAAGAAACTGCATAGACCACGCGATAGAACCGCCTGACATAAGGAGCGCTGTTGGAAAACCTGCGCAGGGGATGGTCCATCTGTCGGCAAGACATTCAGGGGCTTATGTATTGATTGAGATAATAGACGACGGCGCAGGGCTGGATGCGGACGCCATAAGGGCCAAAGCAATAGAGAAGGGGCTGATAACGCCTGACGACGAACTGACTGAAAAAGAGATATATTCGTTGATCCTTGCGCCGGGGTTTTCAACGGCAAAGACAGTCACAAATGTGTCGGGACGCGGTGTAGGGATGGATGTTGTAAAGAGGGCGATAGACAACCTGAGAGGGTCCATAGGCATAAGCAGTCAGAAGGGCATAGGCACCACCATCACATTAAAGCTGCCGCTGACACTTGCGATCATAGAGGGACTGCTTGTGAACATCGGTAAAGAGTATTTTGTATTGCCGCTGGCAGTTGTGGAGGAATGTGTCGAGCTTGCCCGGCAGGACGCAGCCAATGCCCACGGCAGACACCTTGCGAATGTCCGTGGGCAGATAGTGCCGTACATACGCCTGCGCGAACAGTTCATTATTCAGGGAGAAGGGCCTGAGATAGAGCAGATAGTGATTGCCGGGGTGGAGGGACACAGGGTGGGCTTTGTGGTGGACAGCGTTGTCGGCGAACACCAGACGGTCATAAAGACATTAGGACGTATTTATAAAGATATTGACGGCATATCAGGGGCGACGATATTAGGCGACGGGACAGTGGCCCTCATACTTGATATACAGAGACTGACTGAAATTGCGGAACATGAGGAGATGAAGGCGCAGGCGGGCAGTAAGAAGCTGCAGAGCTTGAAGGAAGGAGACAATTAGCGCAGCTTAACAGAGCAATTAGTTAACGGTTCATCTATTAAAAGGAGGAAGACGTAATGTTAAAGAATATGAAAATCGGAACACGTTTGATGCTCGGTTTCGGCATGGTTTTGGCCCTGCTGCTCATAATTGGCGGGTCCGGCTATTGGGGAGTAAATTCTCTCGAGGATGAGACAATTAACATGCTTAGGGGTGAAGCGCAGATTGCCCAGCATTCAGCGCGGGCACGCGCGAATATCCTCGGTATGCGGAGATACGAGAAAGACACATTTCTGAATATCGGGTCGCGCGAAAAAGAGGCGGAGTATCTCGGCAAATGGAAAGAGCAATATGATCATATGTCGGCAAGACTCAGCGACCTCGAAAAAGTTGCGCTCCATCAGGACGACAAAGACGCGGTTAAACAGATGAAGGACAATCTTGCCGCTTATGCTGCGGGTTTCAACAAAGTCTATAACATGGTCCAGACGGGAAAGATAACGACTCCCCAGGAGGGCAATAAGGCCGTCGGTGAAGTAAAGGATGAAATCCATAAGCTTGAAAGCGCGGCAAAGGAACTTGCGGACGCAGCCAATAAGTCTATGGACGGGCAGGAAGGCGTTATCAAGAGTTTTACAAGCCGTGTTACTACTATCATGATCATCCTTGCCCTCGTAGCAATTGCGTTGAGCATAGGCACAACTATATTCATCACCCGCAGCATTGTTAAGCCGTTAAGTGAAGGCCTGAATGTTGCCAACAAACTTGCCGAAGGCGATCTGACGCTTACTATTGAAGCAACCGGCAGGGACGAGACGGGTCAAATGCTTGCGGCAATGAAGAACATGGTTGAAAAGCTCCAGATGGTTGTAACGGACGTCAAATCCGCGGCAGACAATGTCGCCTCAGGCAGCCAGGAACTGAGCGCCAGCTCGGAACAAATGTCGCAGGGCGCCACAGAGCAGGCAAGTTCCGTTGAAGAGGTATCGTCATCGATGGAGCAGATGGTATCAAATATAAGACAGAATGCGGACAACGCACAGCAGACCGAAAAGATAGCGCTGAAGTCTGCTACGGACGCAAAAGAGAGCGGCAAGTCTGTTTCAGAGACAGTGTCGGCAATGAAAGAGATAGCAGGCAAGATATCGATAATCGAAGAGATAGCGAGACAGACAAACCTTCTTGCGCTGAACGCGGCAATCGAGGCGGCAAGGGCGGGAGAACACGGCAAGGGCTTTGCAGTGGTCGCGTCAGAGGTGAGAAAGCTTGCTGAGCGCAGCCAGGCGGCGGCAGGAGAGATCAGCCAGCTTTCATCATCCAGCGTAGAAGTGGCGGAGCAGGCAGGAGAGATGCTTGCGAAACTCGTCCCTGACATCCAGAAGACGGCGGAGCTTGTGCAGGAGATAAGCGGGGCCAGCAATGAGCAAAACTCCGGGGCCGACCAGATAAACAGGGCGATACAGCAATTAGACCAGGTGATACAGCAGAACGCCGGGGCATCGGAAGAAATGTCGGCGACTGCGGAAGAGCTGTCGTCACAGGCAGAGCAACTGCAGGGCGCTATTGCATTCTTCAAGGTAGACGACACAGGCACAAGGGGCAGGGCATTAAGACAGGCCGTGCAAAAGCCTGCAGTGAAAACAGCCATAGCTCATGTAAAGAAGGAAACTGTTAAGTATGTCAAGGCGGCAACAGCAGCAGGGCCTGCAGGGGTCGCATTAGATATGGGTAACGGTGGGCATGACAATCTTGATGATGAGTTTGAGAAATTCTAATAACGTGATTCGTGTCCGGTTAACGTGACCGTGAATTATAAACGGACACGGACAACGAAATAAGGAGACAACAATGAGTGTAGCTGAGATACTGGAGACAACGCAGTACCTGACCTTCAAGCTGGAGGACGAGGTGTTCGCGCTTGATATAGCAAAGGTGCGTGAAGTGCTTGAGTACACGACCGTTACAAAGGTGCCGAGGACGCCTGATTTCATGTGCGGGGTGATAAACCTCAGGGGCGGAGTAGTGCCGGTAGTCAACATGCGTCTTAAGTTCGGGATGCCGGACGCGGAGAAGACGGTAAACACCTGCATCATAATTGTCGAGGTCAATCTGGACGGAGAGACAACTGTCCTTGGCGCCCTTGCCGATTCCGTGCAGGAAGTGATGGACCTTGAACCCGACCGGATCGAGCCCGCGCCGAAGATAGGCACAAGGCTAAGGACGGATTTCATCAAAGGCATGGGTAAACACGACAATAAGTTCATCATGATACTGGATATCGACAAGGTGTTTTCCGCGGACGAAATGGCAATGGTTCAGGATACGGGGGCATCTGCCCTTATTTAGACAAGACATGTGTACCCGGAAAATGCAATAAGCAATTTAAAAAGACAATAAGGAGGAATGAAATGAAAAAAAGGTTTTCTCTTTTACTGGCAGTAATGATAGCCATGGCATTTGCGGCGTCTCAGGTATTCGCGGCAGAACTGGTTCTGCCGGGCTCGACGACTATACAGAAGAGGGTCCTTGAGCCATCTGCTGACGCCATTGAGAAGGCAACCGGGATCAGGATCAATGTGCTGGGAATAGGCTCCGGCGGGGGCTTCAAACAGCTCATGGAGGGGAAGGTGAAGGCGTCCCTTGCCTCAAACCCCTTGAGCATACTCTTGAAGAAGAACAACCTTCCGGATGACGGCACATACGTGCAGCATACGATAATAGAGGACGTCATAGTCCCGATTGTGCACCCCTCAAATCAGGTATCTGCGCTGACATGGCAGCAGCTTTCGGACATCAACATCGGAAAGATAACCAACTGGAAAGAAGTGGGCGGCCCGGACATGAAGATCATAGTGGTCACCTCGCACGAGGGCTCGGCGACAAGGGACGTCTTTCAGGAAGAGGTCATGAAGAAGGCCGGCTACATCAAGGAAGCGCGTACGGTACAGTCGACGAGGGAGGAGGTAAACCTCGTGGCGAAGTTCAAGGGCGGCGTGGGTGCGGTCTCCAAGGGCTTTGTGGATTTGAACCCCGGAAAGGTGAAGGTCATAAAGACGGATGCGATATCCAGACCTCTCAGCTTTATAACAAAGGGAAAGCCCGACTCCGATGTGCAGGCGATTATCGACTATCTGATGACGCCTGGGGCCAGGAAATACTTTAATTAGTCAGAACAGAGCGATGTTTTGAAAGCAAGGAGAGTGTATGAAACTATCTACAAAGATATTGTGGCTGCCTGCAGGAATACTTATAACCATCTTTATTATTATGGGCATAGTATTCACGGGGCTTATAACTCGCAACTCACGCACAGACCAGACAAACGAGCTGACCAAACTTATTCTGAGCGAAAAGAATAATTTAAGCACTGCCCTGTTGCTTGTTGCGTCCCAACAGCTTTCAGCGGACGCCTTTCTGGGCATTGAGGCCGGCGACGATGTGTTGGCAATAGACATATTCAGCCAGATAGAGCCTATGGGGCTTGATGCGAGTTATATTACGGACCTGAACGGGCGGCCTGTCTTTCCCAAGGAAGTCGCCCTGCCTTCAGGTCTGTCTGTCGCATTAAGTAAGGCGCCGCAGGCCAAAGGTGTCGCACAGACCGTTTTCCTCGACAACAAGATGATAGGGTTTTCTCCCATCATCGACGTGGAGACGCCAAAGGGCTTCCTTGTCTTTGTAATAAACATCCCGGACGGACTTACAGGCATTGCCGGCCAGATTCTGACGGACGGCAAAGGCGCCGGATCATATGTATCCGATATGAAAATGAAGGTATCCGGGCGATTGGATGCCACAAGGAAAGATTCGGCGGCCCGGGGGCGGGAATTTCTCAAAAAGATGACATTGTCCGTTGGCGTGACCCTTTGCGCAGGTTTTATTCTAATGATGCTGGTTCTGGGTAATACAGCCCGCGGCGTCCTCAGACAGATAGGTGGTGAACCTGATGCGATTGAAGCTATCGCCAGGGACCTTGCCAACGGCAACCTCTCAGTAAAACTGGAGTCGGGCAGAAGACATGAAACCGGCATATTTTCGGCAATGAAGAACATGGTTGAAAGGCTCCGCGATATTGTGGGTGACGTTAAGAGCGCCTCTGAACAAGTGGCTTCGGGAAGCCAGGAGTTGAGCTCGAACTCAGAGGAAATGTCCCGGGGCGCAACCGAACAGGCATCGGCCGCGGAGGAGGCGTCCTCGTCAATGGAGCAGATGGCGGCCAATATAAGGCAGAGCGCGGACAACGCGCAGCAGACTGCAAAGATATCGGAGAAGGCGGCGCAGGATGCGCAGGAAGGCGGGGAGGCGGTTGCGGAGGCGGTCGCGGCCATGAAAGACATAGCGGGCAAGATATCGATAATAGAAGAGATAGCGAGACAGACAAACCTGCTGGCGCTTAATGCCGCTATCGAGGCTGCGCGCGCGGGAGAACACGGCAAGGGCTTTGCGGTAGTTGCGGCAGAGGTGAGGAAACTGGCTGAGAGGAGCCAGGCGGCAGCGGGAGAGATCAGTACAATTTCAGCATCAAGCATGGTGGTGGCTGAGAAGGCCGGAGTGATGCTTTCAACTATTGTACCTGATATCCGAAAGACGGCTGAGCTGGTCCATGAAATAAGCGCTGCCACCCATGAACAGAATACCGGGGTCGATCAGATAAATAAGGCAATACAGCAGCTTGAACTGGTCATACAGCAGAATGCGGGACTGTCCGAGGAAATGGCGTCAACCGCACAGGAGCTGGCCTCGCAGGCGGAGCAGCTTCAGGGGACTATCTCCTTCTTTAAGACAGGAGATGATGGAAGCAGGTCAAAGCTGATGACAGTAAACGCAAATGATGCAGTTACCGGGGAAGGACTTTGCAACGCGCTGGTGCGCGATGCGGGCGCTTATAAAGAAAAGTAAAATCAGTAAGTTAATTTATCATGCATACAGGGGCAGGCCTTTGAGCCTGCTCCTGTATGCATGGCAACTGCAGGGAATAGCTGCAAAATCAAATGGGGGGACCCGAGAATGAAATATGACAACCGTCATGCATGACAATACTCAGGCAGATGCGTACAGGGCGGTCCTTTCTGAAAAAGATTTCCGCCGTTTAAGCGGGTTCATTCATAATGAGTGCGGCATCAAAATGCCGGAAGCAAAAAAGGTCCTTCTTGAGTCAAGGCTCAGGAAGAGACTCCGTGTTTTGGGAATGCGTTCATATTCCGAATATTGTGACTACCTGTTCAGTCCCGAAGGAACAAACAGTGAACTTGTCCACATGATCGATGTCGTCACAACAAACAAGACCGATTTTTTTCGTGAGCCAAGGCATTTTGATTATCTGGTCCGGACGGCCCTTCCGGAATTGATCAGCCGCTATGGAGCGACCATAAGGAGAAAGTACATTGTCTGGAGCGCCGGCTGCTCCACAGGCGAGGAACCGTATACCCTTGCGATGGTGCTGAGCGAGTTCGCTGAAAAACAGCACGGGTTTTATTTTTCAATCCTTGCAACGGACATTTCAACACGAGTGCTTCAGAATGCCGGACTCGGAATTTATAAAGAAGATAGCGTGGCGCCTGTGCCGGCGGCATTGAGAATGAAATATCTTCTCAGGAGCCGGGACAGAAATAAAAATCTTGTGCGGATCGTCCATGAGCTGAGGTCGTTGATAAAGTTCAGGAGGCTGAACTTCATGGGCAGCGATTTCGGGATGAAAGAGCCGGTTGACATAATATTCTGCAGGAACGTCATTATCTACTTTGACAGGCCGACGCAGGAGAGGCTGCTGAACAGATTTTGTCATCACCTTGTGCCTGGGGGATATCTCTTCATGGGACATTCTGAAACATTAAGCGGCATGAACATTCCGCTGCAGACAGCCGGACAAATGGTATACAGAAAACAGGTATGAACAGCCCGAAATGCGTGATCCGTAAAGCGTGATGAGGAGGCGCGGATTTATTTTACCCATCACGCATCACTCATTGCGATATTTTTTAAAATGAAAAAGATAAAGGTGCTCATCGTAGACGACTCTGCCGTAGTAAGGCAGACCCTGGAGGAGATACTCTCCTCCGACCCGGAGATCGAGGTGATGGCGACCGCGGCCGATCCGTATATAGCGGCGGAAAAGATCAGGCGTGGTGTGCCTGATGTCATAACGCTCGATGTAGAGATGCCTCGCATGGACGGCCTGACTTTTCTTCAGAAGATCATGAGCCAGCACCCGATCCCTGTTGTGATCTGTTCGAGTCTGACCGGAGAGGGAGCTGAGACGACCCTGAAGGCGCTGGAATACGGGGCCGTGGACATCATCCGGAAACCGCGTATCGGGGCCAAACAGTTTCTCGAAGAAGCAAGGCTGCTCATATGTGATTCCGTGAAAGCCGCAGCTTTGGTAAAAACAAAGCACCTGAACGTAAAGCCCTTCATGGTCGCTCCGAAGCTCACTGCCGACGCAGTCCTCGCAAGACCCACTAACAGTGCCATGATACAGACAACTGAGAAAGTCGTGGTCGTCGGGGCCTCGACCGGCGGGACAGAGGCCCTCAGGATTTTTCTCGAGGCCCTGCCGCCGGATGCGCCGGGTATCGTAATTGTCCAGCACATGCCCGAACATTTTACCGCGGCCTTCGCGCGGCGACTTGACGGCATATGCCGTGTGACCGTAAAAGAGGCGGAGGACAATGATACAGTCATAAGGGGCAGGGCGCTTATCGCCCCCGGCAATTGTCATATACTTCTGAAAAGGAGCGGGGCCCGGTATTACGTGGAAGTAAAGGCCGGTCCGTTAGTCTGCAGGCACAGACCCTCAGTCGATGTCCTGTTCCGTTCGGCTGCGCGCTATGCAGGGAAGAACGCCGTGGGGGTCATCATGACCGGGATGGGCGATGACGGGGCAAGGGGAATGCTCGAGATGAAAGAGGCCGGGGCGTATAATATCGCCCAGGACGAGGCGTCGTCGGTCGTCTTCGGAATGCCCAATGAGGCGATTAAAAAAGGCGGGGTGGACAGGGTTCTGCCCCTTGAGAAAATAGCGCAGGAGATCATCACGGCTATGTAGGGGCGCCCCCCTGTGGGCGCCCGTGCCGTTCCCAGTATGCGTCCTGAGTCCCAAGGCCAGGGCAGGCACCGGGGCCCGCCCCTGCGGAAATGGTTGCGATCAGTGTTATACACACCCTTGCATCTTTTTTTTAATGTGGTACACTTTTTTTAAAGCAGACCTGTGTCTTCTCAGCACGTTCATCCCCACCGGACAAAAAAATCATGGAATTGTCCCGGGACACTGTGGTAAGATGGCGGCAGAAAACTGCGAGGCAGTAATCGCTGTTAGAGAGGCCGGGCTTTCTGAAGGGGCAAATCTTCCCACAATGAAAACCGAATATAAGATAATCCTGCTTTCTTCTGCCGCAGGCGTTATTCTCTGGCTGACCGATCTGATTGTGGATTCAATCATCTATGCGCCGGCGAGTCCGTTTATGACCTCTCTTGAAAGCAACATATACGGACCTTCCTCTTATCGCCACTCATTCATCGTAATAGTCTTTATTTTTTTCGGCCTCCTGATCTCAAAAAAGGTCTCTGAACAGAAAAAACTTGAGGGGCGTCTCGTCCGGGCGAAATACGAGCTGGAGGAGACGTTCAACAGCATCACCGACAGTATTACCATCCACGACAGTGAATTTAATATCATATGGGCCAACAGGGCGGCCGAAACCCTGTTAGGGATTTCTCTTGAAAACGACGGCGGTCTAAAATGCCATAAGTGTTATCACGGGAAAGACTCGCCGCCTGAAGAGTGCCCTTCCTGTGAGACCCTGAGAACGGGGCGTCCTTCGGTTTTTCAGCGCTATGAGCCGTTCCTGAATAAACACTTCGAAATCAGGACCATGCCCCGGTTCGATGAAGGCCGAAAGGTGATGGGGGTTATACACATCGTCAGGGACATTACCTATAAAAAAGAGCTTCAGACATCCCTGACCGAGAGCCAGGAAGAGCTGACAAGACACCGGGACCAGCTTATGGAGCTGGTCGAAGAGCGGACAATCGAGCTCCAGAAGGTAAACGATATTCTCCTGAATGAGATCGACGGCCACAGGGAGGCGAAGGCAAGGGAATCGGCCCTGCTCATGGAGCTGAAGACCATATTTGAAAACCTTCCGGTCGGCATCGTCTATCTCGATCACGATTATACTGTAATCAGCACCAACAGGTTCTTCACTTCTCTCATCAGAAAAGTGGAAGAAGATATAATCGGGAAAACCTGTTATGAAACGGTAGGTGAATTTGCCCGGGACCCTGCGAAAACCGGCCAGGAGAAAATCTGTTCTTATTGCAAAATAGAATCATGCCTGCATAGCAAAAGACCCATTTCGGTGGAGCGGCCCCTTGCCGACAGGATCGTGTCGGTGACCACGATCCCGGAAGCGGACGAGAGCGGCAATATCGTGCGGTTTCTGAATATGATTGAAGACATCACCGACCGCAGGCGTGCCGAGGCCGAGGCCGTGCGCGCAAGCCATCTTGCGGCCCTGGGAGAATTGGCGGCCGGAGTCGCCCACGAGATCAACAACCCCGTCAATGGAATCATCAACTATTCCCAGATGCTGGCAAACAGGAACGAGCCGGGCAGCGGCGAACATGATATCGCCTCCCGGATCATTAAAGAAGGGGACCGGATCGCCGGTATTGTCAGGGCGCTCCTGTTTTTTGCGCGCGACAGGAGGGAAGACAAGTACCCCGTCCATGTCCGGGACATCATTACCGATACCCTTGCGCTCACTGAAGCGCATCTGAAGAAGGACGGCATCCGGTTCACGGCAAACGTCCCGGAGCATTTACCGATGGTCACCGTGCAGCCCCAGCAGATCGAACAGGTGTTTCTGAATGTTATCAGCAATGCGAAATATGCGCTTAATGAAAAATTCGCCGGCGCCCATAAGAACAAGGTAATCGACGTGGCTGCCGAGAGCATAGATGTAGAGGGCTCTCAGCATGTACGGATTGCCTTTAATGATTCAGGCACAGGAATCCCCGTAACAATACTTAATAAGGTCATGAATCCTTTCTTTACCACCAAGCCGGTCAATACAGGCACCGGATTGGGCCTGAGCATCAGTTATGGCATTATCAATAATCATGGTGGTAAGATACAGATTGAAAGTGTCGCCGGAGAGTATACCAGAGTGATAATCGACCTGCCGGTCAGTCAGAAAAGTATAAAGAATTAACGATGTATTCATGTGTAAGAATACCGTAGCGTCATTCCCGTCCCGATCAATCGGGATTGAGCGGGAATCCATACAGGCACTGGATGCCCGCTGACTACCTGCGGGCATGACAAGCAAAACAACCAATATGTCTGCGAAAATACTTGTCATCGATGATGAAGAGAGCATAAGGTTTACGTTTGAGAATTTCCTGTCGGATGAGGGCTACGAGGTAACAACGGCCGGGGACTTCGAAGAGGCCCTGGCCAGGCTGACCGGGGCGGACATCGACGTTGTCTTTACGGACATTATCCTTGGTAACAGGACAGGCGTCGATATCCTGAGAGAAGTCAGGAAGAGGAAAAACAACTGTCCCGTAATCATGATTACCGGATACCCCAATGTGGAAACGGCATCGGAGGCGATACGCTTGGGCGCTTTTGACTATATCCCCAAGCCTGTGCGCCAGGCGGCGCTCCTGCATGTGGCGAAGATGGCGCTGCAGCACAAGACGCTTCTGGAAGAGAATGAAAAATACCGCCGTAACCTTGAAGCCATATTCAGGAGTATAAAAGACGCCGTCATTACCGTGGACAAAGATATGAACGTGGTCGAGGTAAATGACGCGGCCGGAGAGATTTGCGGCGTGGACCGCGCTTATATAGGAAAACCGTTTAACGCCTCAACCGCCGGCTGTTCGGGGAAATGCATGGAGGCCCTTAAAAAGACCATCGCCGATAAACAGGACGTGGAGCTGGGGCGCATGGAATGCCGGTTTAACGAACAGCCCGGGCAGGTAGTGACGATAACCACTACACCGCTGCTTGACAGCCTGGGCGAATTTTCAGGGGCGGTGATGATTGTCAGGGATGAAACCCGCATAAACAGTCTCGAACGCGACCTCCGTGAGCGTCATCAGTTTCACAACATTGTCAGCAAGAACGAAAAAATGCAGAAGATATACGACCTTATCGAGGACCTCGCCGACGTTCAGACAACGGTCCTGATAACAGGCGAAAGCGGCACCGGGAAAGAGCTTGTCGCCGACGCCATTCATTATGCGGGCTCGAGGAGTGGCGGCCCGCTGATTAAAGTCAACTGCTCGGCGTTGACGGAGACCCTGCTGGAGAGTGAGCTCTTCGGTTATGTTAAGGGAGCGTTTACCGGCGCGGACAGGGACAAGACCGGGCGTTTTCAGAAGGCGGACGGCGGCACGATTTTCCTTGATGAGATCGGGGACATTTCTTCAAGGATGCAGCTTCGTCTTCTGAGGGTGCTCCAGGAAAAGGTGGTGGAGCGCGTGGGCGATTCGACCCCGATAAAAGTGGACGTCCGGGTCCTTGCGGCCACAAACCAGGACCTTCCGAGGAAGGTCAGGCTCGGCCAGTTCAGGGAAGACCTCTATTACCGGTTGAAGGTCATGGAGCTGTCCCTTCCTCCTTTGAGGGAGCGCAGGGACGATATACCGTTACTGACAGACCATTTCATAGGGAAACTGAATAAAAAATTAAGGAAACATATAGAATTCGTCTCAGAGGACGTGCAGGGAATATTTATGGATTACCCCTGGCCGGGCAATATCAGGGAAATGGAAAATACGCTTGAGCATGCGTTCATCGTTTGCCGGCAGGACACGATCACTGTGGACCATCTGCCGCAAAACATGAAAGCATTCTTTGATAAAGCCATGCCTTCATCGCTGCAGCATGACGGGGTCGGTCCTGAGGCCGTCATCGAGGCGCTGGAGAAAGCGGGCGGGAACAAGTCGAAGGCAGCGCGTCTTTTAGGCGTGACCGTCAGGACCATATACAGGAAGATAGAGAAGTTCAATATCGCCACGGAAAAAGATTAAAAACCATGACATGACATGGAAGTCTGTCTGTCATGGTACCATGACATGTCATACCCTCCGTCGTTTAATCAAAAGTCGCCGGCAACTCACCTCAGGTCAGGAGTCACAAGTCAGAAGTCGGCAGTGGAGCGTTGCAAGTCGTTAATTCTTAACTCTTAACTCGTAACTCATAACTCTTTACTCTTCTGTCTAATGCATCCGGACGCGCGCTTCGGATGAATGATTATTCTCTGGCAAGCTTCTTGTTATATCTCACTCATCAAATCTTTTAAGTGACACGCTTAAGAGGTTCTCTTACAAAATATTTCCTTTATTAAAGAACGCGATGTTACAGATCACGAAAGGAGTCTTCGATGAATAGTACGATGAATGATGTTAAGTGTCCCAACCTCGTTGAGTGGCTGGACTGGGTGATATTGATGTGTAAAAAGGGAGACAGCCCCTATGTCCCGAGTACGACGGAGCTCAAATCATATTGCAAGAACAAGGCTTATAACAAATGCCCGCACAGCATAAAATTTGATCGTGCCTTAACTGTAAAAAATTTAAACAGAGTTGCCGACAATTGTGAGGCGATTCACGGATAAGGAGTTGTTCCTTAAGAAACAAGCGAGGAAGGTGAATAAGTATGCATGTTCTGATAAAAAACCCGATTTGCCCGCATGTGCAGGACCCATTTGAGGACTGTTACTGCTTTAATCTGACCAGCAGATATGTCAAGTCCGCCATCCATTACTGCGGTAATCATTTTACGTCCTGCGACATATATAAAAGGAATTTGCCTGGGGAAAAGAAAAACCCTGCAGGAATGCAGGCGAATGCCGTCAACGCAAACTGAGCCCGGCGCCTGAGAGTGCCTTAACAATTTTAAAAGGTGAGGAAATGGAACTGATATTTGAACAGGTAGACACAGTCGGAGTATTCAACTTCAGCGGCGAACTCACGCGGGAGCATGAAGACAATCTGAAGATAGCCCTCATGAGGGCCATACACGGGACGGACAAAGCGGTATTGAGCTTCCAGATGGTCACCAGGATCGACCGGAAGTGCCTGCAGCTTCTCAAACAGGCGTATTTCACGTCTTTGAGGCTGAGGAACCCTTTGATCCTGACTAATCTTCAGCAGGATTACAGGAAGAAAGTGGCTGACCACATTGATGACGACAAAGTTGATCATATTACAGGAGGAAATCATGAGCGCAGTGACATCTGAAGTGAAACGGCATGTGGACGGGACTCTTAAGTCTAAAGCGAAAAACCTTGCTGAGGCGATCATTCTGCAGTCTATGGAAGACCTCTGGCCGTCCGAACGAAAAAGCGACAGCAGGAAATTTTTCAGAGGCAAAGGGTTTAAAATCTGCGCTGATATCGCGGAGCTGAACACACTTGAGCAATTTAAGGTATTACATCTTATTGGAGGTAAAGGCAATGGAAGAAACACTCGATTACATGGAAATTGAGGAACCGAGGTTTCCGGAAGCCGAAACGGAAACGGAAGAATTTGACAACACCGCTCACGAGCACAGGGCATTTTCTTATTCCTCGAATTACAGCGCGGATGATCCGATTAAAATATATCTCCGGGAAATGGAGTCGATCCCCCTGCTGAACAAGGAAGGGGAGGTCGCCCTTGCCATGAAGATCGAGCAAGGGAAGAGGAAATTATCGGAAATTATTCTCGCTTCCCCGTTCGCGGTAAAGCAGATGATGCATCTGCCGTTCCTCTTAAATGAAAAGAGGCTGTCCATAGGAAGCATCTGCATGGTGGACAAAGACATGCCGGAGGAGGACAAGAACAACCTCGTGCAAAACCTTAATGACAGGATGAAGTCCCTGAAGCCGGGCTTACAGAAGATCAGCCTCTATCAGCAGAAATTGGGTGAGAAGAGACTGGACGACGCGGAAAGGGAAACAATAAAAACGAGGCTTGCGAAACTCAACCGCAGGATAGTCGACGACGTGCAGAATTTCCAGATCAGGGAAGAAATCATCGAGGCCTTCTGCGCCCAGTTCAGGAAACTGGCGGCCCTGCATGCAGACATATCCGCAGACCTCCGCAGCCTGTCCTCCAACCGGGACGCGGGCGCGGACGTGGCCGAAAAAGCGCGCAACATGCAGAGATGCCTGAAAACAGAGATGGAGGTAGTGGAGGCGGAGCTCGGGTTGAAGGCAGAAGAAGTGGGGAGGATGCTGGGGCTTTTACGCAGGAGCGAGGCTGAAATTGAAGAGGCGAAAAAAATGCTTACCGAAGCGAACCTGAGGCTTGTCATCAGCGTTGCAAGGAAGTACATCGGCAGGGGGCTCAGTCTGCTGGATCTTATACAGGAAGGCAATATCGGCCTGATGAGGGCGGTAGATAAATTCGATTATAAGAGAGGGTATAAATTCAGCACTTATGCGACGTGGTGGATACGGCAGGCCATAACGAGGGCGCTCGCCGACCAGGCGCGGACCATCAGACTCCCGGTGCACATGATTGAAACCATCAACAGGCTTACCCACGTGTCCAAATATCTCGTGCAGGACCTGGGCAGGGAGCCCAGGGCGGATGAAATAGCGAAGAAGATGAAGCTGCCGCTGGAAAAGGTCAGAGAGATCCTCAAGATATGCAAGGAACCTATCTCCCTCGAGACGCCTATAGGCAATGATGAGGACAGCCACCTCGAAGATTTTATCGAGGACAAGACGTCTTCCGTCCCCCTTGACGGCGTGATCCAGCAGGAATTGAAAGAAGAGATCAGGAAAGTCATGAGCACCCTTACCCCGAAGGAGGCCGAGATCATAGAGAAACGCTTCGGCATAAACGACGGGGTCTCGCAGACACTTGAAGAGGTAGGTAAACAGTTCAGGGTCACAAGGGAAAGAATAAGGCAACTGGAAGGCAAGGCCCTCAGGAAACTGAGACACCCTGCGCGCAGCCAGAACCTTAAACTCTTCCTCCAGGCCCACTAAGCCACCGGGTCTCGGCAAAGGCCTTTGCTGAGTTGACCATAAGGAGTTACGGGAGTAACGTCCCGTAACTCCGTTTTAGTTTTTGGGCGAAAAACAATCCAATGTGCTCATATAAATAAACCTCTTTCGATATTCGGCATATCCTGAAGGTTGTATTTGTCCCTTAACCATGTCCCTTAATGTCCCTTATTTTTGAAATTGCCGGAGAAAGCAGATAATACGTGCCCTTCTTTTCACCTTGTTTTACCAGCAGCTTTTTTTCAACGAGACCGGTCAAGTCACGCGTCGCCGTCCTTTTTATGCGTTTTACTGAATAGAAATACTTCCCTGCCGTCCAAAGAAACGAACTCCGTAACAGTTATCCTCCGGCGTGAGGGAAAGCAAGACGATTGTCTTTGCTCCTATCAATATCATTTAATTCTCTCTCCACAATTGCTATCTCTTTTCAAATAACTCAATTCGTCAATAAAAAATAACGTAACGGCAGATAAATAATTCCTTCACTGAAACGGCAGTCCCGATCGCGCGTTATGACAACGCCAAAATCAAGTTTATACTTTTTCATGAAATGTTTGAGTCCGGTAGCTTTGTCATCAGATTTTCGATGCTTTACTTCAATAGGCAGATATCTGTTGCCGCCATAGGTTACCACAAAGTCGACTTCATTTTTCTTTTCACGGTAATATGCAATCTCAATTGCTTCAGGCCATTTGCATATCTCGTGCGCAACAAGGTTTTCGGCATACATGCCCATCACAACCGGATTGGCGGTAAAATCATCCCATGTCTTCAGCACTGCATTCCTGAGCGCCAAATCCACAGGATAGCACTTAATATTCCCCTGTCGCACTCTCAGTGGCTGATGACTGAATTTCTGTATGCGAATAATCAAATCTGTCATGATTAATCGGGGCAGATTCTCTTCCACAATACGCCGCTCAACGCCAATTTGTTTTGCCAAAGTGGACATGTTGATTTCATTACCAGGATGAGCCAGAAGATAAACAAAGAATCTCAGCACGTTTTCCGGTTTTCGATACTGGGTAAGGGCCATAAGGTCCTCGTAGAGAACTTTCCGTACTTGTTGTTCCATCAAATATTCTATTTTCCGTACAGGATCGGCTAATGACCAGACTTCTGGAAAGCCTCCCTCTCGACAGTAAGAGACAATCGTCTGGCGAACATCATCTTCAAAGGTTGATAGTTTAGTTTCAAGCTGCTTGATGGATGCGACTATCTCCCGCCAGTTGCCCAGCAACAAGGATTGACGAAGCCCGAAGTGCTCACCGACAATAGATGCAAACTCGGGGTGCTTACGCAGACGATAAAAACAATATTCCCGAAAACTAAAGGGTAAAAGATGGCGGTCTTTGATCCTGCCTAACAGACTTTCCTGGCTGTGTCTGAAGATAGCTGACGACGCTGATCCTGATATAATAAAACGTACTGGAAACTTCAGGTCATAATATCTTTTAAGATACAACTCCCACTTGGGCAATCTCTGAATTTCGTCGAGAAAAAAATACCTTGGCGTTTTATCTCTTGAATCAACCTTCATCTTTTCTATTAATCTGTCGAAAATAACTCTCTGTAAATCTTCTGATCCATAGACTTCGGGATCGTCAAAAGAGAAATAAAGGATGTGTGAAGGGGCAATGTCCAGATTATCCAGCAGGTAACATATTACCTGCCTTAGAGCTGTCGTCTTGCCAACACGTCGCGGGCCTGTTATGGATATGATCTGGAGCAGGTCTTTGATATCGGAAAGCACTTCCCGCACGACAGGCCGTTGATAATCAGGCAGGTCATCGCGCCAGTGGCCTCGACGGTTGTCCCACCATGGATTGTAAAGCTTAAGCAAATTGCCAAGGTTTTTATCGGGCATAGCTAACTCCCTGATCCAACAATATATTTCAGCTTCAGGTAAATTATGCGCCTTATACCGCTCATATTTTGCATTTACCCATTATTACTTTATATCTTAATATGTTACGAGTGACCACTAACTTTTACCCTTGCCCTGGTGATGTTGAATAAAAAGAGTTCCCTGCCGTCTAAGGGAACGAACTCCGCAAGCAGTTTTCCCCCTGCGCGGCTGCTTTATGCACGTACCTCTTGAGCTTTTCCAGACCTCGCATTATCAGCTTATTATTACGCGCCAGTCATCTGATGTAAGTTCAATGGTCTCCATCGCTTGAGAACAAAACTTTTGTATGCTTTGAGCTGACAGGTTGACCTCGATGAAAAAACCATTTTGTAGCTGTCGTACCGCCCTGAATTTATTTTTTTCCTTACCGAGATAGCGCGGAAAGTTCTGTGCAATAACTTCGAACTTGTCGGGTTCGAGATCAGCAACTGTATTGAGCGTTTGCTCCAAAACGTCACGCCATGTTTGAACTTGAAACTGCTGCCCCAAGATTTTCAGGCCTGATGGCGATGTGCCTGTAACTTCCTTCAGGTCAGAAGTAGCGGTGTTTTCTTGACCGAAGTAGTTCCAAATCTCAAGAGCTCGTTTTGCTAATGCTTCTGCTCTTCTTTCAATTTCAGCACGTGTCCAAGACGAGATAGAAGAAAAATATTTGTTTAACTCCAGATGACTGTCGTTATACGTCTTTTTCTTCGTCGTGAAATCGTCATTTGACATCTCCGTATTGTAAGCAGTCAATGTCAGATTGCCGATAGTATGCAAAAACAGTTCGTGGGTCTCTTCCCAGTCTTCCCCGATATGATTTTGCCACCATACTGATAAAGTTTGAGGCATTACATGTTCTATTGTTAAATTATCAAACGGCGCGGCCTCTTTGTGAGCAAAACCTTCTTCTATAGTTTCAAGAATGAGTTTGGTTTTTATCAGTCTGTCTCCAGCACCATAAAACTTTGTTTCCCTGAACCGCGTATAAAACTCGGCGTCTTTTGGATAACCCCTGCCTTGCAATATTTCTTTGACACCTTCAGCATGATTATCTTGATGCTTTGTGACTAATAGTGGATAAACTGCTGGGAAGATTTTGTTGAGTTGATTTGTAGGAACATTGCAGACAAACCGGCGAATAAGATAATTTTCTAGTGTTTTCAGAATGGTAATAAAGTCGGCCTTGCTCATTTTGTTTGCCGAATAATTACCGTAAAAGTTTAGAAGCAATGGATAAGCCGTTGTGACCTCTATTCTGTTCAACCTGCGAAAATATTTCTGCAAATCCTCCTCTGGCTCAAGTTCCGGATAGAGCAGACGCTGATAGTAAATAGAATATTTTTGCAGCTCCTTTAAATAATCAATTGCTTTGGCCGATGATACTTTTTCTTTGAGAGCATAATAAACGTCATTTTGCTTTATGATGCTTCCGTCTCTCATCAGGTAGTGTCTTATATATTCGGTTAGGCTGTCATTCAATGCGGTTTGCATGGGTTGCCAATAGTTGCTGTAAACTTCATCTTGATTGTCTATGTGAATACGCATAAAGAAATAATTGCGAATGAGGTCTGCCTGCGTTAGGGGCCTTCCTTTAGCGTTCAAGCTTTCAAAAACCAAATACGGGTTATCGTCCGTATCGAGCACAATGCTGACAACTGAAAAATAGCTGGTAATGATTTTTTTGAGTTTGTCGTGTTCTAACGACACTTGTCGCAGTTTCTTTTCAAAAAAAGTGTATGCCTTCGTAAGTTGACTTTCTGTTTCATTTGCTTTTCCATTGATGATGTTCTTGTATATATCCCTATCAACCTGTGTTGGCATTAATTTGAAAAAGTCATTATCTTTCTTATAAGGATTGACAAGTAAGGTATTATTGATTTCCTCGGCGAAATCTTGCCGTTGTAGCTCTCGCGCCTTGTTTCGCAAGAGAGTTAGCAGAATGAAGATTGTCGTTAAACGTTGCTGACCATCGATCAGCAAAAATTTTGCTACACCTTCTGGCACTGAAACAGTAGGCATATTTACGATTGAACCAATAAAATGAGTCCGTGGGTTTTCTGCTTCGCATAATTCAATTAGGTCTTTCCATAAGATTTCCCATTCTTTAGTTGTCCAGCTATAGGTTCGCTGAAAAAGAGGAATAACGTATTGTTTTGTCCCTTCAATTATATCTTGCAATTTAGTTTCTTTTGCCTGCATATTTTGATTTCTCCATTTTTATTCATTTTATGGTCTAACAGTCATTATGCAAATGCCAGAGAATGCCAGAGGGACACATCCCTTTTTATCATCATCCGCCTTCCACATCTCCTCTTACATCATCCCATCCTTACCGCTCCGCAATGTCAATCCGTTTTCTGCCGTCCCCCACTAAATATATCTGCCCATCTGTAAAATAATGCTGTTCAGCGATCCGCCAATGCGGATCACACCAGCCCCGCCGTCTTTAAGGCAGGCGTTATATAAATGCGACATGTATCCGCTTCGTTTAATCCCGGCATTGAATCCCCTGTGAGCTTGTAGGTACAAGAGACATTGTATACCAAAAGGACGTAATTTTTCAGCCAATATGGTCAAAGATATCAAGCCGGATAAGGAGCTTCAAACAATTGCAAGTATCGACCGGATATGCGGTGAATGTTGAAATGATCTACGCTGTTGAGCTCGTTGAAGATCATGCTTAGCCCCTTTTCTTTTTGACGTCTTTCAACAGCCTCTTTTCATCCCCGTCCAATTTGCGCTGAACCTTTTTCACATCATCGGCAGGAGGCAGGGCTTCGGGTTTTACGCCTCGCTCGATCAACATTTTGCGGACGGCTCTATTATTATCAACGTGCTCGTTTGATATTTGTGTTTCGCCGGTTAAATCTTTTTCGAGCACGTTATGGCTGGTGAGCTCGGTTGCAAAATCTTTTGCTTTGATCGTCAGCGTAGGCAGAAAATCCGCCAGAGGCCTACCGGCGGGAACCGTTAATTTTCGTTTCATTTCATTAGTGGAATATCCGCCGAACAAGGCCTGATCGCCTCTGGAGCGGATAACGGCAAAGCCCCTGTCGTCAACGCCGCGCTCATAGATGATGCCCGATAGTTTCTTTTCGGATTTGGACAGCTTATCGCGGGCCGAGACTCGATCTACATCAAGCAGGCGCTGTTCGATAATCTCTTGCTTGCGTGTTTGAACGGCAAAATAGGTTTGGGCAAAAGCTATTTCGCTCTTTGATGAGTCACCGTTTTGCGCGATCAGATAGCAGGCGTATCGGGTCAGAGCCATATCATCTATTTCACGTTCAGCTCCGCTTCCCAGTCGAACCATTTTGTTGACTTCAACAAAATGGTCTGAAACAGATAGCCCGGTGTTTTCACAGGCTGTTTTAGCTTTATCAACAACCTTTAGGAAGTTCCGCCATTCGGAATAACCCAGAATCTCCTGCAGCTCGCGCGCGCTCCAACACTCAAGATCGTTGAATAGATAACGAGCATCTTCAAATTTCCTGAACAATTCTACAATGAGCTCTTTTTTCATCCGTGCCCCCTTTCGGAATTTACATGTGTCTCATTCATTTAATAATTCAATACGCCAATGCGGATCACACCATCCTGCTGTTTTTAAGGCAGGTGTTGTATAGACGCGACAGGTATCCGCTTTGTTTAATCCCGGCATTGAATCCCCTGTGAGCTTGTAGGTACAAGAGACATTGTATACCAAAAGGGCGTAATTTTTCAGCCGAATATTGCCGGGGAGATTCCTGGCTCTTAGCGTAAGAGCGGGTTAAGATAGTTTGTAGGGGCGAACGGCCGTTCGCCCCTACGAGATGGAATAAAACTAATGCTTCATCGAGGCCTTCTCAGCGCGGAGCTTCGCGGCCTCGTCTTTTATCTTCTGCAGGGTCTCCTTCATCGGCGCCCAGCCGTACCAGTGCATGTAATCGGGGTTCATGTGGAACGCCCCCTGGAAGGCCCTCATCCTGTATTCAAGGAACATGACATAAAGGTCCTGCTCCACGGAGCTCTTTGCCTCATAGAATTGCAGCAGATCAGGCGCGACTGTCCAGCCTGCGGGTTTCTGAAGTGTGCCGTCCTGGTAGAGTCCCTGAACAACCCTGATGGCCTCCGCCATTATTTTATCCACGTCTTTTATCGTCATGTCTGCTGCATTGAGCTGGTTTTTTGCGTAAGTCGCTCCGTGACAGCTTGCGCAGACCTTCAGCATCTCGTCCCGCTCTTTCTGGAATTCCTCTTTTGTGAGTCTCGCGACCTTTCCCGCTTTCACAATATCGAGCCTTGCCGTAGGACTGCCTTTTTCGTCAAGCACGCCGAGGGCCTGCAGGATCGCCACCCTGTCGTTCATCCAGTCCTTATCGTCCTCCGGGAGTCTCACTGCAAGAAAGCCCCATGAGGTCATTACGTTATGGTCTCCGCCCGGCATATGGCAGGTCTGGCATGTCGGGGCCCTCTTTGAATCCTTGCCTTCAATCTGCCAGATTGTCCCGTGTTTCGAGGTGGACCACATCTCCCACTGCGGGTGGTCGAACCCCATGTGGCATGTCTGGCATGCCCTCGGGTCCCGGGCCTCGGATTTCTTGAATGAGTGCCTTGTATGGCATGCGTCGCACTGGGCGTTGCCGTAGCGGTACTGCGCCTTTTCAGCGTCGGATTTCACTCCTACCTTGTGACAGCTCGAACATCCCTTATATCCTTCGCCGACGACCGACTTCGGTTGATGCGCCCACATAGGCATCGCGCCTGACGCGATCCATGCCAGATTATGCTTCCCTTCCTTGAACTGGTCAACGCGGTTTTTGTGACATTTGGCGCAGGTCTCCGGGGTCGGCATTTTTGCCAATTGAGGATCATCCATCTTCTGATGGTCCGAGCCATGACAGGATGAGCAGTCTACGCCTTTCTTTGACATGGCCCCTTCAAGGTGCTGCTGGACCACGCCCGGCGTTACTTTCTTATGGCATTCAACGCACGCGCTTTTAGGTGTGGCCGCCGATGCCATGCCGCCGAACAATAAAATTGCAATGATCGGTAATGCGATTTTCAGGTGCTTCATTACTTTCCTCCTTGAGATTGGTTAAATTAATTTTGCGCTGCCTGGAAATTTTTCTTGCGGACATAAAACTGACAAGAGTCGCAGCGGCCGGGAGGTTGTTCAACCTCGACGAGTCGCAGGCCGACCGCACCGGAGGATATTAATCCCTCCGCATTATTGAACAGCTTTTCTCTTAGATCTAAGATTCGGCAAGAAACTGAATCCTCTTACATTCTTGCAGAAGAAAATGAATTATGGTATGACTCAAATCATACACCGTCACTCGACCTCTTGATTCATGAAGATCGATTTGTCTTCGGGAAAAGAGGGCGCTTTTGAAAGTGCCCGGGAGCGAAGGACCTGCTCATCCGGCCGGCAATGACGGCGGCCGGCCCGCTGTGAAAATAATTGCCCCAAAAAATCATCCCTGTTCTGCTAAAATACTTTCCATAAATGATACGGGCCCAAGGGCCCTGTTTCAGGCGGACGCAATTTACAGCGCGGACGTCGAAATTGGTAAAATACAGGGTCCTGAAGGACCGGGGATAAGCAAATAATCCGTTATGAATATGATAGCCAAGATATTCAGTCTCATAAGATGGCAGGATGTTCTCGATATCTTTCTTGTGTCGGTAATACTCTACAGGGTGCTGCTGATCATGAAGGGCACAAAGGCGGCCCGTATGCTTACCGGTCTGGCCTTCCTTTTTTTAGCGTTTGTCCTTTCAAAGTACTCGGGACTTTATACGGTCGACTGGATCATCCAGAGCCTCTGGGCGCAGATAGTCCTGGCGATCATCATACTGTTTCAGCCCGAGATACGAAAGACGCTGGCGCAGATGGGGGAGGCCCGTTTCCTGCCTTCTCTCACTACGGCGGAAGAGCTGAAGTCCCTGGAGGAGATAGTAAAGGCCTCCGTGGCCCTTGCCAACAGGAAGATCGGCGCCCTGATCGTTATTGAAAAGGAGACCGATCTGAAAGACTTCATCGAGATGGGGACACAGCTTGACGCCAAGGTCTCGCGCGAGCTCCTTTTGAGCATTTTTCATCCCTCATCGCCGATCCATGACGGGGCCATTATTATCAGGGGAAACCGTGTAGTGGCCGCGGGCTGTTTCCTGCCCCTCACGCTGAGCGCGGAGATATCGAAGGCCTTCGGGACCAGGCACCGGGCGGGAATCGGCCTTACCGAAGAGACGGACGCCGTGGTGATAATAATCTCTGAAGAGACCGGCGGCATCACGACCGCGTCGGGCGGGCGGCTGCAGAAAAATGTCGATATAACGGTCCTGAGGGATTTCCTCAATGAAAACTTCGTCAAACCGCAGGAATCGAAAAAATGAGAAGAGATTTCCTTACAAAAAATATCGGCCTGAAAATAGCGTCGCTCATACTTGCCGTGACACTCTGGTTTTTCGTAATACTGAGCGGACGCTCGGGGATAGTCATTGATATACCGGTGATGTATGTAAACATCCCCCCGGAGCTTGAAGTAGTCGATTTCCCGAAGACGGTCAGGATAAATGTGGAAGGACAGGAGCGGCTCCTGAAAGGCCTGAAGCAGGATGATATCAGCGCGGAGATCAATTTGCAGGACGTAAAGACCGGGAGAAATTTCTATTCCCTTACCTCCGAAAATATCAAACTTCCCAGGCCCCTTAATGTAACAAACATCGAACCGCAGACCATCAGCCTGACGGTCGAGAAACAATTCAGCAAAAGCGTGTTCGTCCAGCCCGCTATCGAGGGGCTCCCGGAACGCGGGTATGTAATCTTCGAGATCAGGGTCGAGCCGGAGACACTTGTGCTGGAGGGCCCGCGAAGCATCGTTTCGAAGATACAAAATGTGAAGACGGAGCCGATAGATATAAGCGGACTGAACAGGGACCTGCGGTATAAGGCCAAATTGAACCTTCCGAACCCGTCGTTGAAGACGAGTGTTCAGAAGGTCGATGTACATATACTGGTGAAACAGATAAAATAGATTCATTTATAGAGCTACGTCAGTTGTCATTCCCGCAGTCAGTAAGCGGGAATCCATGGTTTGACAGGCTCGCCATGACAGGCTTGTCACCCTGAGCCTGTCGAAGGGTGGATGCCCGATAAAAAAACTTCGGGTATGGCGGTTTTTTGCAGCAGCGCCAGTAAATACAAAAAGAGGGGTAAGAGAATGACAGATAGCAGAAAACGAAAGAGGCTGTTCGGGACCGACGGGATAAGGGGAAAGGCGAACCAGCCTCCCATGACGGGTGAGATTGCGCTGGAAGTAGGGAGGGCGGCGGCCTTTGTGCTCAAGAAAAAGCACGGCCTCAACAAGATACTTATCGGCAAGGACACGCGTCTGTCGGGATACATGCTGGAGAGCGCGCTCACTTCCGGCATCTGTTCCATGGGAATGAATGTCGTCCTTATAGGGCCGATGCCTACCCCCGGAATAGCGTTTGTGACGCGCAGCCTGAGGGTAGACGCGGGCATCGTCATCTCGGCCTCGCACAATCCCTATGACGACAACGGCATAAAGTTTTTTTCCTCCGACGGGTTCAAGCTCCCCGACAGCACGGAGGAAGAGATAGAGAGGGTCATGTTCTCCGAGGCCCTTGAAGCCATCAGGCCCGAGGGGGCCGAGATAGGAAGGGCCAAAAGGATAGATGACGCGACGGGAAGATATATTGAATTCGTCAAATCCACCTTTCCGAAGGGGATGACGCTCGACGGGATGAAGGTGGTCATCGACTGCAGCAACGGCTCGGCATATAAAATCACCCCGACCGTGCTCAGCGAGCTGGGCGCCACCGTCATATCCATAAACGACAAGCCCGATGGGACCAATATCAATGCCGCCTGCGGGGCCACTCATCCGGAGGCCATGCAGAAGGCGGTCCTTGAACATAAGGCGGATATCGGTATCGCCCATGACGGTGACGCCGACAGGACCCTCCTTTGCGATGAAAAAGGCGAGATAGTGGACGGCGACAGGATTATGGGGATCTGCGCGTCGGACATGAAGAAAGACAGAACTCTGAAAGCTGATACGGTGGTCACCACGGTGATGAGCAACCTGGGCTTCGAGATATTTTTAAAGAACCTTGGAATAAAAATCGTCAGGACCAGGGTGGGCGACAGATATGTGGTTGAAGAGATGGTGAAAAGGGGCTGCAACCTCGGGGGCGAGCAATCCGGGCATATTGTATTTCTCGACTGCAACACCACGGGAGACGGACCGATAACGGCGCTCCAGATATTGTCCGTCATGTGCAGGAGGAACAAATGTCTTTCCGAGCTTGCGTCATATGTCCCGATTTACCCCCAGATCCTGATCAATGTCACGATCAGGAAGACCAGACACTTAGAAGACTTCCCCGTGGTCATGTCGGCAATAAAGAAAGTGGAGAAAAAGCTCACAGGCGGCAGGGTGCTTGTCAGGCCCTCCGGGACGGAGCCGAAGATCAGGGTAATGGTCGAGGGCGACAATATGGACGACATAACGGCAGCGGCGGAAGAGCTCGCCGGGGTGATTAAGGAGAATATGTCGTGAAACGACAGAGTTAGGAGTCAAGAGTCAAGAGTTATGTGCCAGGGATTATAAATTATTCTATACTTAACTCATTACTCATTACTCATTACTCTTAACTCTTAACTCTGATTTAGTAGATTTTTAAAGGATCAATCATGTATATTAACTTTTAAACGGTCATACCCTTTGTACGCAAAGGAAAAACATATTTTGTTTTCGGGGAATTGCCGATATTAAATGAACAGGAGGTGAAGAGCAATGTATATAGTAACGGTTGATAATGACAAATGCGACGGCTGTGAGGAATGTGTCAATCTGTGTCCGTCTGAAGTTTTTCAGATAAGCGATGGAAAATCAGACCCTCACCAGGCGTCCGATTGCGCTTACTGTTTAACATGCGTGGAGTCATGTCCTAACAGCGCCATAACAGTAACAGAAATGTAGGATACGGCAATAACGAATTAAAAAAAAGGCATCCCGTTGATCGGGATGCCTTTTTAACTTTTCGCAATGAGTAATTTCGTCTCTTAAGCCTTCTTGATGAAGATTTCCCACAGGCCCTTGTCTTCGATCTTGATCAATTCGAACTCGAAGCCCTGTTTTTCACAATACTTCGGGATGGTGTCTTCTGCGGATGCCGGGGCGTCACAGAGGACTTTCAAAAGCGTGCCTGCCGGGGCCTTCTCCATGGTCTTTTTCGTCAGGACCAGGGGGTAGGGGCATACCCGCCCCAACACATCGAGTACCTGGGTCGGTGTTTGTGATTTAAGATCAGACATGTTACCTCCTAATATCAATTAAATTTTTTTCTTAGAAGAAAAGAACGTGGTTAGCGTTCTCTATTACCTTTTGAATCTCGGCATACGGGACCACCTGGATCGTTTTGTCGGCCCCCATATCTTCCGCATCCGGCATCATGTCCTCGGAAATGCCGAAGCGGGCGAGGTCTTCTTTGCACACCAGGACGTCCAAATCCACAAGAAGGCAGCTCTTGACATGCATCTCAGTGCTTGTTATCCCGTACAGCTCCATGGCCTTCTGGTCTTTAACACACCCCAAAACTCCCTCTCCCACTACGCACACGGTAGGGGTGACTGTCTCACCGTCTTCAAGCAGGATTTCCACTGTTTGATATGAGATGGCATGCGTCAGGCCCAGCTTGGGATTTTCACTTTTATAAGGCGGTCTTTGTATAAGAAAAGCCAATTTTATATCAGCCATATTATTCTCCTCCCATATGTAATACTCTGTCGCTTCCATGCACCTTCGCGAGATACCAGTGCATGGCGTTCCACTGAACGCCTTCAACCGCGTCCGGCTTCTGAATTCCCCTCGCCAGTGTGCAGGCCTCGCAGGTGCAGACCTCGACGCCTTTCTGGATCAGAGCAGCCAGCGGTTTTTCGCCTGTTGAGTAATCCTTGAGGTGTTTCTGATGGTTCTTGATCAGGCTTACCGCATTCCCGGACACCCAAATGTTTACCTTATGGCCTTTTTCAAGGGCCGCCTCGGACAGTTTAAACATAAAGTCCGGAGTCATCGAACCTACTAATGAAGAGAAAATTCCGATTGTCAAGACTGCCATTATTCGTTCCTCCTATAACCAAGCGATTTTATCGTAATCATTAAAAATAAGGTCCACTATGTCGCCGTAACTTACGGTCTTCACACTTCCGTCAACTGCCGCGCTGCCCAGACCCCTTGTCTCGATATCGTCTTTAAGGGCATAGAACGTTGCGGATTTTTTCAACAGGGACGAAGCGGCCCCGTTTTCCTTGAGCGTTGCGTGATAGACGCCGTTTTGAACAAGAATAATGCCGAGCTTATCGGCTTTCAGCCTGTCAAGGGTATCGACATCAAGCTTGAAATCACTCACAAAGACAGCCAGTTTCATATTTATTTACCTCCTGATTAGATTAAATGGGAGTTAATAAGGTCTGTAATTTTAGCTACTGACGGCCTGTTTGTCAAGAAAGAATGAGGATATAAAATTTCTTTATAAATAAAGAAAGGCGATAGGCAATGGGCCATAGGAAAAGACTGATACCGGGTGTGTTTTCCCCATAGCCGATAGCCTCTTGCCTATTGCCTGTTGCCTGAAGGCAGGTCGATGATGATTTTGGTGAAGGCCCCTTCGGCGCTCTCTATTTTAATCGCGCCGCCGTGATCTTTGATAATGCCGTGGCTGATGCTCAGCCCGAGACCCGTTCCGTCTCCGGATTTGGTAGTGAAAAAAGGGTCCATTATCCTGTCCCTGATGTCCTCGGGGACACCGGTGCCGTTATCGAGGAATGTTATCCTTACGAGAGGCTTGTTGTCGACCATTGCCGGCTCCGCGGAAATGCTCAGTATCTTGTCGCTGTGCGCTTCGGGATATTTCTTCTTGAGGGCATAGCAGGCATTACTGATAAGGTTTACAAACACCTGTTCTATTTGCTGGGGCTGGGCAAGAATCACCGGCAGGCCCTCCGGCATATCGACCCTGAGATTAATTCCGTCCTTTTTTATCTGCGCCCCGGTCAAAGAGAGCGAATCGGACATTATCTCATTGACATGAACGGACCTTTTTTCATCCGTGCTGCCGCGGGCAAATGAAAGCAGGCTTTTAACGATGCCCGCTATGCGGTCGCCTTCCTTTATGATCCTGCCCGCGATGTCACACTCTTTGCCGCCCGCCTCGCACCTGTTGAGCAGGATCTGCGCGTAGTTGATAATGCCGTTTATTGGGTTATTTACCTCGTGCGCCACTCCCGCGGCAAGTTTGCCGATGGAGGCGAGATGCTCCGCGCGCATCAGCTCCGAATAGAGGTTGATATTTTCGGTCACGTCTATCAGGCTGAGGACGAGTCCGGCGACCCTGCCTTTCGTATTTTTGACGGGTTTCAGGCTCCAGTCCCAGTACGTCATCCCGCGATCGGGATGACCGGAATAGGTGAAGGGTTTTGCCCTTGTGAAGTAGGGCTCCCCGGTGTTGACGACCCTTCTGAAAATCTCCTCGTTTTCTTTGTCGGGATAGAGGTCGAAATGGTTTTTGCCGACGAAGAATTCCGGCTCTCTGCCGTCCGACTCGGCGTATTTACTGTTCACCTTGATAAAATTGAAAGCAGCGTCCATGTACGCAATCAGTATGTAGACGTTGGAGAAGACATTTTCAAGCAGCTCATTTGTCGCCTGGAGCGATTCGTAATTCTTCATGAGCTCGTTTTCCACTTTCCTGCGCTCTACAATCTCAAGCTCCAGCTCTTCATTGCTCTGCTGCAGCTCCCCAGTGCGCTCTTCTACAAGCTCCATGAGGAATTGCCTGTGCCTCATCAGCTCGCCTTCAACGACCTTCTGTTCCGTGATATCCTGGGCAGAGCCCAAGGCTTCCTTTATCCTGCCGTCGCTGTTTCTGCTGAAAGCGACATTCCTCGTATAAAGCCAGCGCCATTCTCCCGATGCGTGTTTAATCCGGAGGGTGGAGCCGATAATGTCGTCGTCGCCTGCCCTCAACCCGCTTTGAAGGCTGCCGATAACGGCAGGCAGGTCGTCAGGGTGGATAAGTCTTCGGAGCAGGTCGCTCCCCATGTGCCGGAGGTCTTCAGGGGAATAACCGAGCAGGAGGTCCAGCCCTTTGTTTGCATAGACAAGGGTATTTTCAATAACGTCGAAGATGTAGAGAATGCTCGGGGTGGCTTCGGCGATGCGCTGGACCATATGCTGTTCTTTCTGAAGCCGGGCCTCGGCCTGTCCGCGTCCGATGGCGTAACGGATTGAACGGACCAGCAGCCCGGTGTCTATGTGTCCTTTGACCAGGTAGTCCTGCGCCCCTAAGTACAGAGAGGATATGGCGGTCTTTTCATCATCGAGCCCTGTAAGCATCACGATCGGCGTGATTGGGGCCGCCTTTTTGATCTCGCTGATGGAGTTGAGTCCCTTGCCGTCGGGGAGCCCGAGGTCCAGTAGCACAACGTCATGACTGTTACGGGACAGCGCGGCAATGCCGTCGGAAAGTGTGGCCGAGTGCATGAGAAGAAAGCGCTGCGACTCCGATTCTTCAAGCATTTCCTCTATCAGCCGGGCGTCTCCGGGATTGTCGTCGATCAGGAGGATATGAATTTCTTTTTTATCCATCTTAAAAGACAGGGGCAAGGGTCAAGGATAAAATCACCTCCCTGCTTCATGCCTCTGACACTCCAATATTCATCATATTCAGGCACATCTATTTAATTTAGTTTTTTTGCAAAAATCAACTTAGTTCAACTTCTCCCAAACCCTTGCCCCATGACCCCTGCCCCTTGCCCCTGTATTTAACATGCCGGTTTCAGATACCGGGCAAACTCTTCCGGCGGCAGAGGTCTGCTGAAATGATATCCCTGCGCCTCGTCGCAGCTTATCATCTGCAGGAATGCAAGCTGGCTCTCGTTCTCAACGCCTTCTGCGACCACTTTCAGATTCAGGCTGTGCGCAAGATTGATCACGGCATTAATTATCGTCTTGTAATCGGGGTCCGAGGTCATTCCGCTGATAAATGATTTGTCTACCTTGAGCACCCGGACGGGGAGTTTTTTCAGGTAATTCAAGGCCGAGTACCCCACCCCGAAGTCGTCTATGCAAAACCTGACGCCCGTGTCGGCCAGCCGGACGAGAGAGGGGATGGTCATCTCTATCTCCTGCATGATCGTGCGTTCGGAGATTTCAATCCCTAAAAACCGGGGCTCGAGACCGGTCTCCTGCAATATCCGGGTCACGATGTCGGCCAACTCGGGCTGCTGCAAATGGCGCGCCGACAGATTTACCATCACGCAGGCGGACGCGCAGCCGGCCTCCTGCCATGCCTTATTCTGGGCGCAGGCGGCGCGCAGCACCCATTCATCTATTTGGGTGATAAATCCCATTTCTTCAGCGAGGGGGATAAACTGCAGGGGGTAAAGCAGTCCCTTCTCCGGGTGCCGCCACCTGACGAGCGCCTCGGCGCAGTGTACCTGCCCGGTATCAAGGGTCACCTGCGGCTGATAGTGGACCACAAGTTCTCCCGACTCAATCGCCCCGCGCAGGCGGTTTGCCAGTTTCATCCGTTCAAGCGTCCGGGCATTCATGGCGGGACTGTAAAACCGGTAATTGTTCCTTCCCTGTTTCTTTGCGTCATACATCGCGGCGTCGGCGTTCTTCATCAGGGTCTCCGCGTCTCCGCCGTCATGAGGATATAGACTGATGCCGATGCTCGTGGACGTGTGAAGCGAGTGACTGTTGATCATAAACGGTTTCCGGAAGGCAGAAATCAACTTGCCGGCTATCGTGACGATATCGTTTTCATTATTCGCATCAGGCAGCAGGATGTTGTACTCGTCTCCCCCGATGCGGGCTATGGTGTCGCTTTCGCGCAGGCAGGTCTTCAGCCGCCGGGAAACGGCCTGCAGCATCTGGTCCCCGGCTGCGTGCCCGAGGGAATCGTTTATTTCCTTGAAATTATCGAGGTCCAGATAAAGCACAGCCACCATATGCCGTTCCCTGGCCGCCTGGCTCAGCGCCAGATCGAGATGCTCGCTGAAGAGCACCCTGTTGGGCAGACCGGTCAGGGCGTCATGGTTTGACTGGCGCTTTATGGTCTCTTCCATCTGCTTTCGCTCCGTAATGTCGATAATCATCCCCGACATGATGTCCCTGCTCAGGGTAGCGCTCAGGAGGAGGCTCCTGGTGTTTCCGGTCTTTGTGACGGCTTCAAATTCATAATTGTCGATCTTCCCCGATTTTCTCAGGATATCGACCAGATTTTTTCTGTCCTCAGGGGTCCTGTAAATCGAAAGTGCCCTTGCCGCTATTAATTCCCCGGGAGATCCATATTCCAGCATCCTTACCAGCGCATCATTTATATAAAGTATTTCGCCTTTAATATTTGTTTTGAAGACCCCTACAAGGGCGTTGTCCACAAGGCCCTTGTATTTTTCTTCCGATTCGGCCAACTCATCGAGGATCCGCTTCCTTTCCATGGAATACCGCAGCGAGCGCAGAAGAAGTGTCCTGTCTATCCTGTCTTTGAGCAGATAGTCCTGGACGCCAAGCTGGAGCGCGGACACGGCCGTCTCTTCGTCATCGAGTCCGGTGAGCATGACTATCGGCATCTTCGGCGACACCTTCTTGATCTCCGGGACGGAATCGAGACCGTTGCCGTCCGGAAGATTCATATCCAGCAGGATAACGTCGAACGTCTTCCTTCTGAGCTTATCGAGACCGTCGGAAAGCGTGCCGGCATGCTCGATCGAATACTCTATTTCCGCCCTTCCCATCATTTCTATTATGAGCCTGACGTCTCCGGGGTTGTCCTCGATCAGAAGTATGTTTAATTTTTTTGCGGTCATTTTATTAAAGAAAGGGGCCGGGGGCCGGGGTCAAGGGTCCAGAGAAATTTACCCTGGCCTCCGGACCCTGGCCTCCGGACCCTGGCTTCCGGACCCTGAAATATACCTACATCATATCATGCTTCTTCGGCAGTTTCACAATTGTGAGCCAGAAATCTTCAATCGCATGCACAACTTTCATGAACTGGTCGAGATCGACCGGCTTCGTTACATAGCAATTCGCATGGAGACAATAGCTCTTGACGATGTCCTCATCAGCCGACGAAGTGGTTACGATCACGACCGGGATTTGCTTCAGCTCCGGGTCGTTCTTTATCTCCTCCAGCACCTCACGGCCGTCCTTCTTCGGGAGGTTCAGGTCGAGCATTATAAGGTCCGGCCTGGGAACGCCCGAGTATTTCCCTTCGCGGCGGAGAAAGGACATTGCCTCTTCACCGTCATTTACAACATGCAGGTAATTACGGACCTTGGAGTCTTTGAGGGACTCCCTCATCAGGCGCACGTCCGCCGGATTGTCTTCCACAAGAAGGACTTCAATCGGATTTCCTGTTACGTTGTTCATCTGTCATTCACTCCTTTATAAAAGATAGGGTCAAGGGTCAGGGGGCAAGGGTCAAGGGTAAAATCACATCCCTGCTTCCTGCCTTTGACAATCTGATTCATTTAATTCAGTTCCTTTTGTAATACATTTAAACTAAGTTTCAACTTCTCCCAACCCTTGCCCCATGACCCCTGCCCCTTGGCCCCTATCTTTTATCCGGTATCGTAAAATAAAACGTCGTCCCTTTTTCAGGCTCCGACTCCACCCATATGCGGCCTCCGTGCCGTTCAATTATCTTTTTACAGATCGCAAGCCCGATTCCGGAGCCCTCGTATGATCCCCTTGAATGAAGGCGCTTGAAGATCAGGAATATCCTGTCGAAATACTTCGGGTCTATCCCTATGCCGTTATCGCTGACATGTATTACCCATTCATTTCCTTTTCGCTCCGACCCTATCTGAATGAGGGGACTCCCGCTGCCGCGAAATTTGATCGCATTGCCTATCAGATTCTGTAAGACCTGGACAATCTGAATTCCATCTGCATAAACGGTCGGAAGGTCTTCACGCTGTATGTCGGTCCCGGTATCTTCAATCAGTTTCCCGAGATTTCCGGTCGCCCTGTCCAGTGCGGCATTCAAATCCGTCAGCCCGAGAGACGTCTGCCCCGAGCCGACGCGCGAGTATGCAAGCAGGTCCTTCAGGAGCGTCTGCATATGCGCTGCGCCGCCGACAACGTAATCAATAAATTCATCCGCGTCGCTGTCGAGGTTGCCTTTATAGCGCTTCTTTATGAGCTGGACATAGTTTGAGACGGTACGCAGCGGCTCCTGCAGGTCATGGGACGCAATATAGGCGAACTGTTCGAGCTCCCTGTTGGACCTCATGAGCTCTTCAACGAGCCGTTCACGCTCTACCTCGGCCTGCTTACGCTCCGTGATGTTTCTGGCCACATGAACGGAACCGGTCATCCTGCCCTGTTTGTCGAACATCGGGGTCGTGCTTACGATGAAATGGCCCCCGAGACGCTCTTCAAATAATTCTTCCATATGCTGGCACCCGTTCTTTATGCTGCGTGAATGCGGGCAGAAGGCAGGGGGGGCGTCCAGTCCGTGAACATATTTGTAGCATGGCAGCCCGACGCATTTGTCGGCATCCAGTCCCAACTGCTTTGCCATGGCCTGGTTGACCCGGACTATACGGTGCCGGTTGTCTAAAATTGCGATCAAATCAGGTACGCTGTCGAAGGTCCGCTCCCATTCCTCTTTGACGCGGATGATCTCCTGTTCAGCCTGCTTACGCTCCGTGATGTCGCTGAACGTCACGGCGAAATAGCCTTTATGCGGACTGAAGGCGGAGATTGAAAACCATTTTTTGAGCGGCTCCGAGTAGCTCTCGAATTGCGCGGGCTCTCCGGTGAGCGCGACCTTCCCGTATTTACCGATCCAGTCTGTTGGGTCTTTCTCTATGCCCGGAAGGGCGTCGGTGACCTTTTTGCCTATTATATTTTTCCCTTTAAGGCCGGTAAGCTTCTCAAAGGCCTCGTTGACCTCGAGGAAGACGTAGTCACACGGCTTCCCCTTATCATCTAAAATTATCCTGTGATACGCAAACCCTTCAGACATGTTGCTGAAGAGGGAATGAAGCTTTTCCTCGCTCCTCTTCAGCGCGTCTTTTACCGTCCGCGCTTCCGAGCTTTCGATGACCTCCCATTTGTCCGCATTCCGGAGCAGCGCAAACCGGTGGTTCTTTACGACCTCCATGAGGGCTATCGCATCAAATTTGTCTCGAGGATACGCAAAGATCGCCAGCGCGTTATATCTGCTTATGGTATCGATGCCGTTACAGGTGAAGACCTTGCCGTCCTCCGGGAAGGCATGGCAGGCGAGCCTCAGACCGTCGAAGCCCTTTGAGACGGCCCTGTCGAGCATTGAAACTATAAGGCTGTTCCCTTGACCCGTGCCCCCTGACCCGTGCCCCTTTACGTTGTGACAGTCGCTGAAAGGAATTATCTCCACCTGCCCTTTCTTTTCATATTTTTTAAAATCGGGCACGGCCTTTTTCAGGGCCTTTTCCGCGTCCTCAGCTTTAAGCGGACTGGAAACTACCCATAAACAGAACTCGTTGTTTTCCAGTCCGGTCCTGACGTAAGGGACCAGTATGTCAAGCATGTCTTTCTTCGTCTGGTAGAACTGGCAGATATGGCTGCCCCACGGCAGGTCCCCGATTAAGGGAATGCCGGATTTCCGTATGTCAGAATGTATAGAGTGCATAGTTTAACTCCCCCTGCCCCCTCTTACCTTAAGAGGGGGAATTTCGGTCTCCCCCCTTAAGTTAAGGGGGGATTCAGGGGGGTTATGAATGCGCGTGCGCGAACGCCGGGTTGTTGACTATCTGCCAGGCGCCCCGGTTAATTGCGAGGGCGAACTCATGGTTCTTCACCACGTCCACGATCTCCATCACGCCGCACTTTTTGAGAGAATAGGTGCAGAGGACCAACAGCTTCGTTCCGCCGATTACGTTATTTATCTCCGCCTCGTAGGCGGCGAAATCGTTCCAGTCCTTCTTGTTGTCTATCCAGTAAGGGTTGCCGCTGACCCTCATGCCCTCAAACCCCCTTTTGAGGGCCTCGTTGTGCTTTTGCATCCACATCCTGAGCGTCCTCTTCATGCTGAATTTTCCGCCCCTGAGGTACCAGTCAGTGTAAGGAAATATCTCTATCTGATTCTTCGCCAGGTATTGCTCAAACCCCGGCACGCCTTTCTTCATGGCCCTTAAGGCGTCTTCTACGGTAACAAACTCCGAAGTTACCCAGACGCAAAGCTCGTTGTTCTCCAGTCCTGCCCTGAAGTATGGGACCAGAACGTCAAGCAGGTCCTTCTTTGTCGTGTAGAACTGGCAGAAATGCGTGCCCCACGGCATATCGCCGATGAGGGCTATTCCTGATTTTCTCTTCTCCGATGAGGTTTTCATTTTAGGCTCCTCCTGAAATGCTATGGCTTACAAGAATGGAACAAAGTTTATTATACTTGATTGCAATTTATGAGGGCAACTGGGAAGGGTAATAAAAACAGGGTCAAGGGGCAGGGGTCATGGGGCAAGGGTTAGGAAAAGGGCAGAGGGCAACGGCGCATGGTTCGACAGGCTCACCATGACACGTTTGTCACCCTGAGCCTGTCGAAGGGTGAGCTTGTTACCCGTGCCCCATGACCCATGACCCTTGCCCCTGTCTTTTCTCCGGAATCGTAAAATAAAACGTCGCCCCTTTCCCTTTCTCCGACTCTACCCATATCCGCCCCCCGTGGCGCTCCACAATTTTTTTGCAGATCGCCAGCCCTGCGCCCGTTCCCGGATACTTGTCGCGCGTATGAAGACGCTTGAACATCAGGAATATCCTGTCGAAATATTCCGGGGCGATGCCGATGCCGTTGTCGCGGACCTGTATGACCCATTCATCTCCCATCTGTCCGGCGGAAATGCGGATGCAGGGCTTTTCCATGCCCCGAAACTTGATAGCGTTTGCCATAAGGTTCTGAAACACCTGCACCATCTGGATCTCATGAGCATAAACAGACGGCAGCTTTTCATACATGATATCGGCGTGACTTTCCTTGATTGCGCTCTGCAGGTTGTCATGCGCCCTCTTGAGTGCGAAATTTAAATTAGTCGATACAAAAGGCTCCTCGTCCCTTCCAACGCGCGAGTAGACTTGCAGGTCTTTGAGCAGCGCCTGCATGTGCTCGGAGCCCCTGACCGCAAAATCGATGAACTCGTCGGCGTCCTTATCGAGCTTGCCCTTATACCGGCGCTCGATAAGCTGCATATAGCTTGAGACCATACGGAGAGGCTCCCTCAGGTCATGAGACGTGATATGGGCAAACTGTTCCAGCTCGCGGTTGGAACGCTCAAGCTCCCCGACCCTCTGATTCAGCTCCAGATTCAGTTGAGCGATATTCTCTTCGGCTCCCTTTCGTGCGGTGATGTTGTCGAACACAGCCACAAAATGTCCCTTTTCCGTGCTGTAGACCGAGAGGGACAGCCAGACTTTCAGGGGCAGGAATTCAATTTCGAATTTCTCCGGCCTGCCAGTCAACGCGACCCTGCCGTAAGTCTCCAATAACTCAGGATGTGATTCTTTGATCCCGGGAATTACCTGTGTGACTTTTTTACCGACCACGTTCTGCAGCCCGGTCAACCGTCCAAATGCGCTGTTGACATCGAGATAGACAAAATCCGCAGGCTGTCCCCGGTCGTCAAAAAGCATCCTGCAATATGCGCACCCTTCAACCATATTTTCAAATAACGAGTGATAACTCTGCTCGCTCTCACGCAGCGCCTCCTCCGCCCGCCTGCGCTCCTCCACCTCCCTGCTCAATTCATCCCTCGAAACCGTCATATCCACGAGTTTAATATAAGGCTCACTGACCGATGCGATGAATATCCCTTTATACATCATATAAAAAGCGGCTATCTTATAGAGATGTCCAAGCACATTATAGGTGTCAAACACCTTTGTGTAGCTCGCAAAGACGATCTCGCTGAAGATACAGATAATGAATGCCGCCAGGTAGTATATGATGACCCTGTCCCCGGTCTTCCTCATGCGACGCCAGTAAGCAGCAGCCGATATGCACAGAAGGACGACTGCCAGATACTCGGAAATTTTCTTGAAAGGTGTGAGGCCGGTCCCCTGTATGTGAGTGGCGGGCACGAGTTCAGGAAAAAAAACAATCCCGGTAAAGACAATCCCGGGCATGAGAAGCGCCGACGTCATCAATACCTTTCTCGACAACCAGCGAATTTGTCTCTCCGGATAAATATAAGCGCCGGCAAGAAACACCGCCGCCTGAAACAGCCTGGCTGCCACCCAGAACCGGGTAGACTTGTTGGAGGAGTTGGGAGTTATAAACGCGGGCATGGCGGCATTGCTCATGGTGTGCATGAAATCCATGAGGCCGATGGCAAGGAAGGCCGCACTTAAAAAAAGCGCGTGCCGGTTGCCGGACCGCTCGTAAGTGAACCATCCGACTCCGAAAATGGACAGGGAAACCATGATGCTGAAGAACTCGGCAATGTTATGGAAAACGACATACGGCTCCGGGGCCATTACACCGTTAAGCCGCGCGGGAAACATCACCACTGTCAGAATGGGCAATGCCGACAGTATGAAGGTGACTGTCAATAAGTGATGTGGAGATTTCCGGCTGAATAAGTTTTGCATATAAAAACGGGCGATGGATAATAGGCTATAGGCAATAGGTTGTCCTCATAGCCCATCGCCTATTGCCTTCATTTATTCCCATCGCCTTGCTTCGTCAATTTCACTATCGTAAACCCGAACTCCTCAACCGACTGGACTACTTTGACGATGTGTTCAAACGTTACAGGCTTGGTCAGGTAGCAGTCCGCGTTGAGGTTGTAACTTTTCCTGATATCGTCCTCGGCCTCTGAAGAAGTGACTATCACAACGGGAATATGTTCAAGCGCGGGGTTGTTCCTGATTTCCGCAAGGACCTCCCGGCCGTCTTTATTGGGAAGGTTCAGGTCCAGCATAATGAGGTCCGGCTGAGGGGCGTCCGAATATCTTCCCTCACGGCGGAGATAGGACATCACCTGTTCCCCGTCGGTTACCACGTTAAGATTATTAGAAATCTTCGCGTCACAGAGGGTCTCATGCATCAGGCGCACGTCCCCGGGATTGTCCTCGACGAGCAGGATTTCAATGGGTTTGGATGTAGATTCGTTCATGGACACACTTCAGGCTTTGGAATACCCACCTTTTCCGGGAAAAAAAGTTGCGTCAACAAGACGCACCAATTAACATTATATTACATAAAACTACGATGTCAATAGCAGGGGAAAACAGGGGGCAAGGGGCATGGGTCAAGGGGAGGACCTGTTTCGGGTCGCCCCATGCCCTATGCCCTATGCCCCTTGACCCTTGACCCTGTTGGTTATACAATCTATCATGCTCAGCGGCAGGTTCGGACATTTTTTAGACAGACCCCTGTCTTCATTGGTCAGGAAGATCGACATAAACCCCAACCTGCTCACCGTCACAGGCTTTCTTATAACTACCGCCGCGGCAATTGCGCTGTCCCGCGATCTTTTCATGGGGGGTGCGCTGATATTATTGGGCGGGGCATTCGACGTCCTTGACGGGACCGCAGCGAGGGTAAATGACAGGACTACGCGGTTCGGTGCGTTCCTTGATTCGGTCCTTGACAGATATTCGGACGCCTTTTTGTTCCTCGGCCTTTCATGGTATTTCTACAAATCCGATGCCCCGGAAGGGGTAATCCTGAGCCTGGGGACCATGGTCGGGGCCCTGCTGATAAGCTACACGCGGGCGCGAGCAGAGGGATTAGGGCAGGCTTGTCGCACGGGACTGATGGAAAGGCCGGAGCGCGTCATCCTCATGGCCTTCGGCGCGCTGACAGGGTGGATAGTGCCGGTGATGTGGGTAATGCTCGTGCTCACGCATGCCACGGTGCTTCAGAGGGTGCATCATGTGTGGAGGGGGATGAGACGCTCTAATTAAGTAGCCAGTAGTTAGTAGTAAGTAGATAGTAGTAAGTAGTTAAGGGGAAGAATTTCCTGACGTGTTCCCTTAACTACCAACTACTTGCTACTTACTACTTTGTAGTGCCCTCAAATTGCATTTCAACAATTCCCTGTGGGATAATTGGAAATGTCTTTAAATCTCGCCTGTTTCAGAAAACCGAGCAGATACATGGGCGGCGAAGTAAATATAGCCCGGAAAGACTCGGACATAGAAGTCGCTTTATGCTTTCCCGACACATATGAAATCGGGATGTCCCACCTTGGGCTCAAGATACTCTATGAGATCATAAATAATGTCCCTTATGCCTCCGCTGAGAGGATATATGCCCCATGGACTGATTATGAAGAGCATATCAGGCGGAACAATATTCCCCTGTCTTCCCTGGAAAACAAGAGACCGTTGAGGGACTTCGACATTGTCGGCTTTACGCTTCAATATGAGCTTTCATACACAAATATTCTCAATATGCTGGACTTGGGAGGGATGCCGGTAAGGGCCTCGGAGAGGGGAGACGATTGTCCGCTTGTGATTGCCGGGGGGCCGTGCTCTGTAAATCCTCTGCCTCTGGCGCCTTTTATCGACGCCTTTGTGATAGGCGATGGGGAAGAAGTGATTGGAGAGATACTGGATATTTTCAAGAATTTCAAATTTCAAATTTCAAATTTCAAATCTAAAAAAGAAGACCTTCTGAATGCCCTTTCAAAAATAGAAGGGATTTATGTGCCTTCAATTCACGACATAAGCAAACAGAAAATCAGGAGAAGGTTTGTGGAGGACCTCGACGAGGCCCCTTATCCAGATGCGCCTGTTGTCCCTTATGCGGCGGTCATCCACGACCGCGCGGCAATAGAGATCGCAAGGGGATGCACGCGGGGATGCCGCTTTTGCCAGGCGGGGATGATCTACAGGCCCCTGCGTGAAAGGTCTCCGGAGAAGGTCCTCTCGCTGGCGCTGAATTCCATCGCAAACACGGGACACGAGGAGGTCTCATTTGCGTCTCTCAGCACGGGCGACTACAGCGGTCTTCTTCCTTTAATCAGGGATTTTAACGCCGCATGCGCGGGCCGGCACATCTCGGTTTCCCTGCCGTCGCTGCGCGTAGGTTCCCTGACCAGCGGCGTGATCAGGGAGATAAAAAGCGTAAGGAAGACGGGTTTTACCATTGCGCCCGAGGCCGGCACCGTGAGGCTCCGAAGCGTCATAAACAAGAATTTTACTGAAGAAGAATACGAAGAGACGTTGACGAAGCTCTTTTCCGAGGGGTGGAAGAGTATCAAGCTTTATTTCATGACGGGCCTTCCCTCTGAGACCATGCAGGACATCGACGGGCTTATCAATATGGCAGTGAGGGCCTCAAAAAGAGGCAGGGAGATCACCGGAAGGAGCGTTACCGTCAACGTGGGAGTTTCGTCCTTTGTGCCGAAACCTCATACCCCCTTTCAGTGGACCGGGCAGGCCCCATCTGGGGACCTGCGCGAGAAGCAGGATTATCTGAAAAGGGCGTTCAGGCGGAGGGGGATCGATTTCAAGGGGCAGCATGTCGAGGTGAGCCTCCTTGAAGCGGTCTTCGCAAGGGGCGGCACGGAGTGCGCCGCGCTGCTTGAGGAGGCGTGGAGAGAGGGCTGCCGCTTTGACGGATGGTCTGAGATGTTCAGCTTTGACAAGTGGCTGTACGCCGCCGAAAAGACAGGCATCGACCTTTACGGCTCTGCAATGCGCTCCTGGGCTTTGGAGGATGAACTACCCTGGGACTTTATAGATACCGGGATGGCAAAGAATTTCCTGGCCGACGAATACAACCGCGCCTTTCAGGAGAAAATTACCGTAGACTGCAGGAACGTCTGTCACGGATGCGGGATGGGGTGCAAAGACAGCAGGGGGCAGAAGGCTGAAGGTGAAGAATTCAAAATTCAAAATTCAAAACTCAAAACCTCATGTGACGCTTCTCCATCATGGAAAATAGCCGTGCCAACGAAAATAAGGGTGAAATTCTCAAAGACCGGGGACATGAGGTATCTTTCTCATAATGAACTGATAACGGTTATGCTGAGGTCTTTGCGAAGGGCGGGTCTTCCGGTTGCGTATTCAGCGGGGTTTCATCCGCATCCCAGGATATCCTTCGGTCCGGCCCTTGCAGCGGGGATCGAGGGTCTGGGCGAGTATTTCGACGTCGAGTTGACACATTTGATGGATGCGGACGATTTTTTGAGCAGACTGAACCGGGAACTGCCGGATGGGCTTTACGGCTTGCGGGCAGTTTTAGTTCCAAGGGATGAACGCGCCCTGAGCGATTTTATTTCACGATATGAATATGAAGTGGAGGTCGGCTCAGGCGTGGAGGAACAAATAGCATCGTTCATGGAAAAGGAAGGCTGCCTTGTCTTCAGAGGAGATGAAAAGGCGGGGAAGGGTGGGGCAGGGGGCTCCGGAAAAGCTGTCCGGGCAAAATCCGTGGATGTCCGTGAGATGGTTGAAAAGGCGGAGGTCAAAGACGGCAGGCTGCGTCTCGTGGTCGTTGATACGGACAGGGCCAAGGTGCGGCCTTATGAAATATTAATGGAGATGCTCCGGCAGCCTGTTGAGGACATACAGGCGGCGATGATCAAAAGAGTACGCCTTTATGGTTATAATAGTAGCGGATGGATTGAACCTATTAACGAAAAGATCAAAAATGAAAAATAAAAGATCAAAATTAAGGAGAGGAATTTAATTAAATAATATTCCTTAATTTTGATTTTTGCATTTTGATTTTTAATTTTTATTTGATATGGCCGGAAAGATTATTATCAACATAACTGCCGAACAGACGCGGGTGGCGCTGCTTGAAAACACCGCCCAGCTCTCGGAGCTTTACATTGAGAGAAGAAAAGACGCCAGTCTTGTCGGCAACATCTACAAGGGGAAGGTAGTAAAGATCCTGCCCGGCATGCAGTCCGCGTTTGTGGACATCGGCCTCGAGAAGGCGGCCTTTCTGCATGCCGCAGACGTGCTCTCGGGATTTGACTATTCGATCTTTGGAGAGGACGTGGAGGAGACCGTTGCGCCCCAGTTGCCGATCGAAGACCTCCTGCGGGAAGGCGAAGAGGTGTTTGTTCAGGTTTCCAAGGACTCCATCGGCTCCAAGGGCGCGAGGGTCACGTCTTATATAACCCTTCCCGGCAGATATCTCGTGCTGATGCCGGGGGTCGAGCATACCGGCATCTCCAGAAAGATTTTAGAGGAGGAAGAAAGGACCAGGCTCAAAGACATCGTGGACGCGCTGAAACAGAAGAATTTCGGCTTCATCATAAGGACGGCGAGCGAGGGCTGTACTGAGGAGGAATTGAAGAAAGATATCGATTACCTCATGCTCCTTTGGGAGAACATCCAGAAAAAGAAAGACAAGGCCGGCGCGCCGCATCTGCTTTACAGCGACCTCGATCTGGCCCTCAGGAGCGTGCGCGACCTTCTCAGCCACGAAATCGAGGAAGTGATCATCGATTCAAAAGAAGAATACAGGAAGCTCCTGGACTTCGTTAATACCTACTTTCCGAAACTTATCTCCAGCATAAAGCTCCATGAAAGCACTGAGCCGATCTTCGACGCCTTCGGGATTGAAATCGAGATACCGAAGGCCCTCGGCAAACGCGTCTGGCTGAAGTCGGGCGGCTATATTGTTATCGACCAGACCGAGGCCCTGACCTCGATTGACGTAAACACGGGGAAATATGTGGGCAAGGCGTCGCTTGAAGACACGATCTTCAAGACCAATCTGGAGGCGCTGAAAGAGATCGCTTACCAGATACGGCTGAGAAACCTGGGCGGCATTATTATTATCGATTTTATCGATATGGAAAAAGAGGAAAACAGGAAGAAGCTATTCACCGTATTTCATGAGGCGATGGCAAAAGACAGGGCGAAGACGACGATACTCGAAGTCTCCGAACTCGGCCTCATCCAGATGACGAGGAAGAGGGTGAGGGAAAGCCTTCAGAGGGTGCTGTGCGAGCCCTGCCATTATTGCGACGGCAAGGGGTTTGTCAAATCTCCGACGACCGTGTGCTATGAGATATTCATGGAGCTGAGGCGGATCGCGTTGACGAAGAGAAATTGCAAGATCATGGTGACGGCGCATCCTTATGTTGCGGACCTTATCTATGAAGATGAAAGAGAGGGCCTTGAGGCGATAGAAAAGGAGAACGGGTTTAAAATTATCCTGAAGGCCGACAACAACTTCCACCAGGAGTATTTCGAAGTGACGACTTTATAAAACAGGGTTCAAGGGTACAGGGTTCAAGTGAAAAGCTCGGGAAACAATACCCTCGAACCCTTGGCCCCTCGAACCCTCCATAATGATATGCGCAAGAGTGAATCTATCTCTTTGAATGACAAATTCAATAAATTAAAAGAAAGCCTTAAGGCGATGGACCGCGTGATCATCGCCTATTCAGGCGGTGTGGACAGCGCTTTTCTCCTGAAGGCCGCTTCCCTGTCGGGCCTTGGCCGGACGCTCGCGATCACCGGGATTTCCGGGAGCCTCCCCGAAGAAGAACTCTCCTTTGCCAGAGATCTGGCTTCGTCGCTCAATATCGACCACAGGACGGTCCTCACCGAGGAGCTCAATAACGAAAACTACGCGGCCAACCCCCCGGACAGATGTTATTACTGCAAGAAAGACCTTTTCAGCAGACTCAGGCGGATTGCGGCGGATGAAGATTTTCCATTCATCCTCGACGGGACGAACGCCGATGACACGGGTGATTGGCGTCCGGGCAGGCGGGCCGCGCGCGAGGAAGGGGTCTTGAGCCCCCTGCTTGAGGCGGGTCTTACAAAAAATGAAATACGGGACCTCTCGCGCGACCTCGGATTGCCCACATGGGGCAAGCCGGCGACCCCCTGCCTCTCTTCGCGTTTTCCTTACGGTCACAGGATTACGGCAGAGGCCCTCCGACGGGTAAACAGGGCGGAACAATTTTTAAAGAAATTCGGCATAGAGGATCTCAGGGTGAGGGAATATCCGGATACGGCGAGGATCGAGGTCCGTCCGCGGGATTTTGGGATATTGCTCAATGACGAAGTCAGGGAGAAGATAGTGGCCTTCCTTAAAGAAATCGGGTATAAGAATATTACCCTTGACCTTCAGGGTTTCAGAAGCGGAAGCATGAACGAGGCATTATCGTCCGCTAATTTGAAGGACAACGGGTAGTGCGGGCAACCCGCCCTGCTCGCGTACACAAATTTCTAAGATGTATTACTTATAGTATTGTCATTCCCGAGGTCGTTATCGGGAATCCACCCTTCGACAGGCTCAGGGTGACACAGGTTGTCATGGTGGGCTTGTCAAACCATGGATTCCCGCTTAAGGACTGCCAACAGTAGGTGCTTTAGGCACGGGAATGACGGGAAATGACCATTGCAATGGAATTCCATCATGAATGATACCGCTTACCAGACAGAGCTCTCCAGATGCAACCGCTGCGGCGCGTGCAAGACCCTGTGTCCGACCTTTCTGACTACGATGAATGAGTCCATGGGCGCAAGAGGAAGGGTCGCCCTTTTAGGCGAACTCGAAGAGGACCGCCTCCCCCCCACAAAAAAACTTGCTGAAAAGATTTTCAGTTGCATGCTCTGCGGGGCGTGCAGAAATCTCTGCCCGACGGGGATCAATATACCCGAGGTCGTCTATCAGGGAAGGACGAGGCTGAAGGACTCGTTCAGCAGGGGCTTTCTGCTGAAGACCGCATTGAAGTATGCGGCGTCAAGGATGGACCCCGCCTTTAAGGCGCTGCGGTTGATACAGAAAACGGGGATAATCCCCTACCTGCCCGAAGTGACGTCGGAGCCGTTCAAGAACGGCTTCCAGGTTTACAGGCAAAAGAAGAAGACCGGCAGGGCGGCCATCTTTGCCGGGTGCAGCGTTAATTATTTTTATCCCGGCCTGGGGAGGGCGCTCTCGCGAATTCTGTATGCAAGAGGATACGAGGTCGTAGTATTTAAAGGGGAGTTATGCTGCGGCGCCCCGCTGAGATCAGCCGGGTTGACGGTTGAGGCCGTATCAATTGCAAAGAGAAATGTTGAACACTTCAGCAGGGTCAGGGCCGAGGCGATAATCAGCATGTGCCCCACGTGTACCACGGTCATCCGCGATCAGTATCCCCTGCTTGCGGGAGATACGATTTCAAATATCATGGACATAAATGAATTTCTCGTCAAGCATGACATCGTGACCGGTCTTGAAATCAGCCCTGCGGTCGTCACCTATCATGACCCCTGCCACCTCAATTACGGACTTGGGATTACAGACGAGCCCCGGCGGGTCCTGCGTGGTATAAAAGGGGTCGAGTTTGCCGAAATGCGGGGCGCGCGTGAATGCTGCGGCTTCGCGGGGTCTTTCAGTCTGCATTTCAGGGGCCTTTCGAAGGACATCGGGAAGAGGAAGATGGAGAACATTATCGATACGGGAGCGGACACCGTCGTCACGTCATGCCCCGGATGTGTGATGCAGCTTGAGGACCTTGAAAGGGCGTCGAATACCGGGATAAAAATAAAGCACATCGTTGAGGTGATTGATGAAGCGATGGGCAGTTCTGTAAAATAGACAGAGCAGAAGTGCGGAAGAGCAGATGTAAAACCATTCCCTGCTAATGCGCTTTTGCCCTATTGCGCTTCTGCGCTATTGCACTAAAAGGAGGCTTGATGAAATTTTTTATCGACACCGCGAATACGAAGGAGATCAGGGAGGCGTGGGAGCTTGGCGTTATCGACGGCGTTACTACAAACCCGTCTCTTATGTCAAAGGAGAAAAGAAACCCGGTGGAGCTGCTCAGGGAGATCTGCGATATAGTCGACGGCCCTGTCAGCGCCGAGGTCGTCAGCCTTGACCCGGACGGGATGGTGAGGGAGGCGCAGGAGCTGGCAAAGATACATAAGAATATAGTGATAAAGGTCCCCATGACAAAAGACGGACTGAAGGCGGTAAAGAAGCTTTCACAGCTCGGGATAAAGACAAACGTCACCCTGATTTTTTCGCCCAACCAGGCGCTGCTGGCCGCAAAGGCGGGCGCGACATTCGTAAGCCCTTTTGTGGGCAGACTTGATGATATAACCCATTACGGCATGGACCTGGTGGCGCAGATACTGGAGATATACGAAAATTATGAGTTTGAAACAGAGGTGATCGTAGCGAGCATCCGCAATCCGATACACGTGCTGGACGCCGCCCGTATGGGCGCTCATATAGCGACCATTCCCTTTGCCGTCATCGATCAGCTTTCAAGGCACCCGCTTACGGATATCGGGATCGAGAAGTTTCTGAAAGACTGGGAAAAGGTGCCTAAGTAAGGCGCCTGATTACACAGATAACGGACAGATTACACAGATAAAATCAGATGGCTGATAAAGATCCTTGGTGGTAGATGACAAAGTAATTGTTGAACTTAAAGCATTGTCCGGTAATATACCGTCCATATTTGAATCACAGGTCATATCATATTTAAAAGCATCAGGACTGAAAGTCGGATTATTAGTGAATTTCGGCAATACGAAGTGCCAAATAATGAGGTTTGTTGTTTAGTCCGTGTTATTATATCTGCGTAATCAGTTTTTATCATCTGTGAAATCAGTTACGGAGTAACATATGCCTGTATACGAATATAAATGCAGCGACTGCTCTGAGGATTTTGAAAAGCTCGTGTCCGGGACCGACCCTGATGTCTCATGCCCGAAGTGCAAGTCCAAAAATATCAAAAAGAAGTTCTCCCTCTTCGGGATGAGCGGGGTTGAAAAACCGGTGACTTCCACGGGAGGCTCCGGATGTTCTTCGTGCAGCTCGTCGTCGTGCAAATCGTGCCATTGACCGGAAACGGGTCAATGGCGGTCCAGGAGTCCGGTGGTAAGCAAGGCAGTTGAAGAGGAGCGCTTGCCTTTTACGTCATAAAAGGAAGTTGTCGGCAGCGACAACTTCTTGCGGCGCTGTCTTGTGTTAATATATTACCGTTATTTTATCGGCTGTTTTCTCCGATAAGAAACCGTAAGGAGATGCGATATGCAGAATTCAGACGCCGGTCCCGCAATGGAGCTTCATTTTACGAGGACCAACGGCCCGGTAGACAACGACATCGACCGGTTGATTGAACTTGCGGGCTGTGCCGAGCATGCCGACCTGGTCCGGGAGATGATCTTATGCGCGCTCAAAGCGGGACAGGAAGGGAACATCAGGGCGCACATGAAGCTCATGAATACCACCCTGAAGGAGATGAGATTCACGGGAAAGGTGTTCGGCCCCTATCGCACGGTAAGGAAGGTGACCGTATTCGGGTCGGCAAGGACGCAGTCCAACGAGCCGATATACGGTATGGCGCGGGACTTCGGCAGGAAACTCGCCGAAGCGGGATATATGGTCATTACGGGCGGCGGCGGCGGGATCATGCAGGCCGCCAACGAAGGCGCGGGACCCGATCACTCGTTCGGCGTCAATATACTTCTTCCTTTTGAGCAGAAGCCGAACCCTGTCCTTGTAGGCAATCCCCGGCTTATCACCTACAAATATTTCTTTAACCGGAAGGTCGCGTTCCTGAAGGAGGCCGACGCGGTAGCGCTCTTTCCGGGGGGGTTCGGCACGCTCGACGAGGCCATGGAAACACTCACTCTCCTTCAGACAGGCAAGCACAACCCGATACCTCTCATACTCGTAGAAGAGCCGGGCAACGGCACTTACTGGGACCGTTTTTTCATGTTCCTGAAAGACGAGCTGCTGAGGGAGAATTATATCGGCGAGACGGACTTTAACCTGTTTGAATATGTCGAATCGGTCGATCGCGCGGTGGAGAAGATCAACCTGTTCTACAAGCGGTATCACAGCCTGCGCTATGCCGGCAAAAGGCTTGTAATACGCCTGTTGTCTCCTCTGGATTCTTCGTGCATCGCCCAGCTCAATGACAACTTCCCCGATATACTTGAGCAGCACGGCAGGATTTATCCCTCGGACCCCCTTGCCGATGAGGAGGACGAGCCGGAGATCGCGCACCTGCCGAGGCTTGTGGCGGATTTCAATTTCAGGGATTTCGGCAGACTGAGAAGCCTTATTGATGCGATAAACAGGTTTTGATATGAGATCGGAACGGGGTCCATCATGAATAAAATGAAGGTGCTCATAGCGGACAGCACTGCGTCGCTGAGGCAGTTTATCAAATACGCCCTTGAATCCCATTTTCCTCAAATGACTACTGAAATGGCCAATAGCGGCAAGAACATCCAGCAGAGGATGGAGAGCACCCGCTATGACCTCGTGCTTTATGAAAAGGAGATGCCTCTGCTTGACGGATTTACTCTTCTGGAATGGTTGAGAAGGCATGAGTCTCTGAAGGCGACCCCTCTCATTCTGATGTCTGCCGGCACTGAAGAGGAGAGCCTCAAACGGGCCGTACAGCTTGGAGCGGACGCCTACCTTCTCAAGCCTTTTAAAATGGACGGCCTGGTAGGCAAGGTTGCCGCCATAGTGAACAGGCCCCTCAGGAGAAAGATGGAAAGGCACAGGGCGGACGGGGCGTTTTCCCTGAGGACGAGTTCACAGAATTTCAGCGGCAGCCTTCAGGAAATGGCTTTTGACGGACTCTCGGGCATAATTGAGACTCAGGAGCGCCTCCCTCAGATATTGGAGAAGGTCGAGGCAGGCGTGGAGCTGCAGAACAGGCAACGACTCGAAGGGATCGCAGGCGTCATAACCGGGCTGGAGGCGGTCGAGGCCATTCCGGACATTAAACATATACGTGTGGCCGTAAAATTTATATCGGACCTCCCTTTTGAAACAAAGAGAGATCTGGAGGCCCTTTTGTCCTCTCAGACGACATAATGTGACCGCGCAGAAAAGAGCGGTCGCTTCCCCGGCGCGCCGTCAATGCAAAATTAATACCGGTAGTGCTCCGCCTTGTAGGGCCCTTCCTGGGGAACGCCGATATAGTCGGCCTGTTCCTTTGTCAGCTTTGTAAGCTTGACGCCGATCTTTTCCAGGTGAAGTCTCGCAACTTCCTCATCAAGCTTTTTGGACAGGGTATACACCTTCTTTTCATATACGTCTCTGTTGTTCCAGAGGTCGATCTGGGCCAGTGTCTGGTTGGTGAAGCTGTTGGACATGACGAAGGAAGGATGCCCTGTGGCGCAGCCGAGGTTGACGAGCCTTCCCTCCGCAAGGATGAAGATCGTGTGCCCCTCAGGGAATAAGTATTTATCGACCTGCGGCTTGATGTTGATCTTCCTGATCCCCGGATAAGCGTTCAATTTGTTTATCTGTATCTCGTTATCGAAATGCCCGATGTTGCAGACAATGGCCTGGTCTTTCATCTTTGCCATATGCCCGATTGTGATGATGTCCCTGTTGCCTGTAGTCGTCACATAAATATCAGCGGTCCCCAGCGTGTCTTCAACGGTCTTGACCTCGTAACCTTCCATCGCGGCCTGCAGCGCGCAGATCGGGTCTATCTCGGTGACGATGACCCTCGAACCGAAGGCCCTCAGAGACTTGGCGGAACCCTTGCCGACGTCGCCGTAGCCGCAGACCACCGCTACCTTTCCGGCCAACATGACGTCCGTGGCCCTCTTGATTCCGTCGGGCAATGATTCCCTGCAGCCGTAGAGGTTATCGAATTTCGATTTGGTCACGGAGTCATTGACGTTAATCGCGGGCACCAGCAGCTTTCCGCTTCTCATCATTTCATATAACCTGTGGACCCCGGTCGTGGTCTCCTCGCTGACTCCCTTCCATTCCACGACAGTCTTGTGCCACCATTTGCCGTCTTCCTTCAACTGGGCCTTCAGGGTGTCGTTTATGATCCGGAGTTCGTTATTATCTGTCGGGACATCGAGGATTGAAGGGTCATTTTCCGCCTCATATCCCCTGTGTATCAGCAATGTGGCGTCTCCGCCGTCATCTACGATCAACTGGGGCCCTTTGCCTCCGGGAAACGTCAACGCCTTCAGTGTGCACCACCAGTAATCTTCAAGCGTCTCGCCCTTCCAGGCAAATACCGGGACGCCCGCTTTCGCGATTGCCGCTGCGGCGTGGTCCTGGGTCGAAAATATATTACAACTGGCCCACCTGACGCTCGCCCCTAAATCAACAAGGGTTTCAATAAGGACCGCCGTCTGGATGGTCATGTGGAGCGACCCGGAGACCCTCACCCCTTTGAGAGGTTTTGCGTTCCTGTATTTTTCCCTGACCGACATGAGTCCGGGCATTTCTTTTTCGGCGATCTCTATCTCTTTCCTTCCCCATTCGGCCAGGCCGATATCGGCGACTTTGTAATCCTGTGTCAGTGTGGTAGTCATTAAACGACCTCCTTTTATTAATAACGAATCAGGCGGGACACCCACCCTGCCGGGCAAGACGTCCCGCCTGATATGAGAGCATATCTATTTTGCGGCTTTTCTGATTTTTTCAGCCATATCTGTTTTTTCCCATGTGAACTCGGGAAGGTTTCTTCCGAAGTGCCCGTAAGCGGCGGTCTTCTTGAAGATGGGGCGTCTCAGATTCAGTTTCTTCATAATACCTTTTGGAGTGAGATCGAAAGTCTTCATAACAATCTGGGAGAGATCGGTGTCGTTGATTTTCCCTGTGCCGAAGGTATCGACAAGCACGGAGACCGGCTCGGCAACTCCTATCGCGTAAGCGATCTGGACTTCGACCTTTGCGGCAACGCCTGAAGCGACAATGTTCTTCGCTACGTATCTCGCCATATAAGAAGCTGAACGGTCTACTTTCGACGGGTCTTTGCCGGAGAACGCGCCTCCGCCGTGGCTGCCCATTCCGCCGTAGCTGTCGACAATGATCTTTCTTCCTGTCAAACCCGTATCGCCCATCGGGCCCCCGACAACAAAACGGCCGGTCGGGTTGATGTGGTAGGTAATGTGCTCCTCATCAAGGAGTCTCTTCGGAATAACGGGCTTTATTACTTTTTCGATGATATCTTCTTTCATCTCTTTGAGGGTTATTTCAGGGCTGTGCTGGGAGGAAATAACAACGGTATTGACCTTGAACGGGACCCCTTCTCTGTATTCAATGGTGACCTGTGTCTTCCCGTCCGGTCTGAGGTAGCTGAGGATGTCTTTCTTTCTTACTTCCGTTAATTTCATTGCGAGTTTATGCGCAAGCATTATGGGCATAGGCATAAGTTCAGGCGTCTCGTTGCAGGCATAACCGAACATAAGTCCCTGATCGCCGGCGCCTCCCGTATCCACGCCCATCGCGATATCCGCGGATTGTTCGTGTATGGATGTAATTACAGCGCAGGTCTCATAATCGAACCCGTATTTGGCCCTTGTATATCCGATGTCCCTGATGGTCTCCCTTACGACCGAAGGTATATCGACGTAGCAGTTCGTAGTTATTTCACCGGCGACAAACGCCAGTCCTGTGGTCAGCAGGGTCTCGCACGCTACCCTTGCCTTGGGGTCTTCGGCTATGATGGTGTCCAGGACGGCGTCGGAGATCTGATCGGCAATCTTGTCGGGGTGACCTTCGGTAACGGATTCAGACGTAAACAGGTAATTCCTTTTCCTCATATTATTCCTCCATTAAGTAAATGTCTTTTATTAAATAATTTTTTTCTTCCTAATGTCAAGGAAGACTTATAATATTATTAATGATAAAGGGTCCAGGGGCAAGGGCCCAGGGGCCGGGGGCACAGAGTGAAGAGGTCAACTTTTTAACAGGACCCAGGCCCCTGGCATCTGGACCCTTGTGAATGTTTGACAGCTTATCATTCAGATAAGGTAAAGTAAAGAATTCGATAATTCCTGAAATCATAATATGCTCGAACATATCATAGTCAGGGGCGCAAGGGTCCATAATCTCAAGAACATAGACGTCTCGATCCCGCGTGACAGCTTTGTAGTCATCACGGGGCCTTCAGGCTCAGGCAAGTCGTCCCTCGCCTTCGATACGATTTACGCAGAAGGCCAGAGGAGATACGTGGAGAGCCTTTCCGCGTATGCCCGGCAATTTCTCGATCAGATACAGAAGCCCGACGTCGATTTCATTGAAGGACTTTCCCCTTCCATCGCCATTGAGCAGAAGGCCGTGTCGAAGAATCTCCGTTCCACGGTCGGCACGATTACGGAAATATATGATTACCTCAGGGTCGCGTACACAAGGATCGGCAAACTGAGCTGCTACAAATGCGGAAACCCGATCTCTTCACAGGGGACGCAGCGGATTATTGAAATGATAACCGCTTTGCCGGAAGGAACGCGGATCCAGGTGCTGTCGCCGATAGTAGCAGGCAGAAAAGGCGAATACAAAAAAGAATTATATGAGGCCAGGAAGAAGGGCTTTATCCGTGCGAGGATAGACGGAGAGATGGTCGATATTACAAAGGAGATCAAGCTAAACAGGCATAAACGGCATGATATCGATATTGTGATCGACCGGCTGATAATAAGGCCCGGAATTGATAAACATCTCTCAAAGGCGATCACGACCGCCACCGGCATTACCGACGCGGTCACGATAAACATAATCGACGACGGCAAGGACCTCTTCTTCAGCACAAAGCTCGCCTGCTCCAGGTGCGGCATAAATTACCCGGAGATAAGCCCGAGGTTTTTTTCCTTTAACAGCCCGTACGGGGCGTGTCCGAAGTGCAGGGGTCTGGGCTTCAGGAATGTGGAGGAAGAAGAGGAGGACACCGGCAGGCTTTCCGTATGTCCCGCCTGTAACGGACACAGGCTCAGGAAAGAGTCATTGTCCGTCAGGATCAATGACCTCAACATCGGAGAGTTGTCCGCCATGTCCATCAATGACGTTATCACGTTTTTTGAACAACTGACATTGACGAAGACAGAGCAGGTCATAGCCTCGAAAATTCTAAGGGAGACAGGGGAAAGGCTGCATTTCCTCGAAAAGGTCGGCCTCGGTTATCTTACATTGAACAGGCCGGCGGCGACGCTTTCGAGCGGGGAGTCCCAGCGTATCAGGCTTGCGACCCAGATCGGTTCCTCGCTCACCGGGGTGCTTTATATATTCGATGAGCCGAGCATCGGTTTGCACCCAAGGGACAACGACAGGCTGCTTGAAAGTCTCTGCGCGCTCAGAGACATGGGCAACACAGTCCTTGTGGTCGAGCATGATGAGGAGACCATGAAGACCGCAGACCATATAATAGACATGGGACCGGGCGCCGGGGTGCACGGCGGTTCCATAGTGGCCGAGGGCAATTTCCGGGACATCATAAATAACAGGGATTCCGTGACCGGCTCTTTTCTCAGCGGCAGGATGACTATCCCCGTCCCCGCGCACAGGCGAAGGCCGAAGGACTTTATCAGGATAAAAGGCGCGCAGGAATTCAATCTCAGGAAGATAAACGTGGGTGTCCCCCTCGGGGTTTTCACCTGTGTGAGCGGGGTGTCGGGCTCGGGCAAGAGCACCCTGATACTGGAAATCCTGTATAAGGCCCTTGCGAAGAAATTATATTCCTCCCCTGACGTCCCCGGAAAACATGGCGGCATCGAGGGGATCGGGAAGATCGACAAGGTGATCGATATAGACCAGGCGCCTCTTGGAAGGACCCCAAGGTCCAATCCCGCGACATATACCGGGATCTTCTCATTTGTGAGGATGCTGTTTTCCCAGGCGTCTGACTCCCGCGTGAGGGGATATAAGCCGGGGAGGTTCAGTTTCAACGTAACGGGCGGCAGGTGCGAGGCCTGCAAGGGGGACGGGCTTGTCAGGGTGTCGATGCATTTTCTGCCTGACCTGTACGTCCCCTGCGACACATGCAAGGGGGCGAGATACAACAAGGAGACCCTCGAAATACGGTACAAAGGGAAAAATATCTCCGAGGTCCTTAACATGACCGTGACCCAGGCGCTGGAATTTTTCGAAGCGATACCTCCGCTGAGAAATAAACTGGCGACTCTCGAACAGGTAGGTCTCGGTTATATTCAATTAGGTCAGTCCGCAACGACCCTTTCCGGCGGCGAGGCGCAGAGGGTAAAACTGTCGAGGGAACTCAGCAAAAGGGCGACCGGCAAGACACTCTACATCCTCGATGAGCCCACGACCGGCCTTCACTTCCTCGATATCGAGAAATTGCTCGAGGTCCTCAACAGGCTCGTGGACGCCGGCAACAGTGTGCTCGTCATCGAGCATAATCTCGACATTCTCAAGAGCGCCGATTATATCATCGACCTCGGACCTGAAGGAGGAGACGGAGGCGGCAGGCTGGTGGCTACGGGCACCCCCGAGGAAGTCGCGAAAAATCCGAAGTCGTACACGGGGATATATCTGAGGGAGAAGTTGGTTGCGAGACGATTACAGAATGAATAAAAGTTCAATGGTTCAAAGGTTCAAAAGTTCAGGATGCCGTCTTTACCTTTTTCTTGCTTTACTTCTTACTTCTTACTTCTTACTTCTTACTTCCTGTTCAAGACAGGACAAGATGTTTAAGGAAAACCGGGTCCTGATGGACACCTTCTGTACTATCACGGTGGTTGCCGATTCTGAAGAAAAGGCGAAAGAGGCGATAGAAGCGGGGTTTGGAGAAATCAAGAAAATGGAGACCCTCTTCAACAACTTCTCCCCGGACAGCGAGATCAGCATGATCGGCAAATCAGCGGGAGCGAAGCCGGCAGGGGTCAGCAAAGAGACGTTGGATTTAATGAAAAAAACAATCGCTGTATCGGAAATGACGGACGGGGCGTTCGATCCCACTATTGCTCCTGTCCTTAAGCTTTGGAAGTTTTCAGGACGTCCTGCAAATCCGGCAATACCGGAGGAAGGCGCAATTGAAGAGGCACTGAAACTCGTTGACTTCAGAAAAATAAAAACAGACGGCGCGGCGTCGGAAATATATCTTCAGCAAAAAGGAATGGAGCTTGATCTGGGAGGTATCGCAAAGGGCTATGCGGCGGACAGGGCCGTTGAGGCGATTAAGGCAAAAGGGACACAGGCGGCGCTTGTGGCCATTGCGGGAGATATCAGGGGCTACGGATTGAGCGCAACGGGGAAACCGTGGAAGGTGGGCATCCAGGACCCGAGGCCGGTGAATCCCGGTTCGGAAAAACCCTGGGAGGACATCTTTGCGAGCGTTTATCTCCAAGACCGCGCGATATCGACGGCGGGCGACTATCAGAGGTCCTTCATAAAAGACGGGAAACGTTATCATCACATCATCGACCCGAAGACAGGCTATCCTTCGGAGTCAGGCCTCATAAGCGTCTCTGTCATCGCCCCGGAAGGGTATATCTCCGACGGCATTGATACGGCCGTACTCGTCCTCGGGGCCGAGAAGGGTATGAAGCTCCTTGATTCGATGAACATAGACGGAATTTTAGTGGATTCGCAGAAGAGGGTCTTCATTACAAAGGGCCTGAAGGGGAAGATAGAGATTCTGCATGAGGGGTATGGGTTGCAGGTTGCCGAAAAAACCCTGTCTTAGGTATACTTCAGAGGCAGTAACAAGTGACGAGTGACGAGTAACGGGAGAAGACCTGGATTCCCTGCCTGTCACGCGTTACTTGTTACTCGTTACTTTTTTTAGGGAGACCCCCATGCCCCTTTACGGTGAAGTTTTTATCAGCGAGCTGGTCAAAATGCCTGTCCTCGACCCTACCGGTGAGGAACTCGGCAGGGTAAAAGACTTCATCGTCATTAAGGGAGACCCCCTCCCGAGGCTCTCCGCGCTGATCCTGGAAAAAAAGAAGAAGCAGTCCCGCCTGGACTGGACCAATGTGGGCATATTCAACAAGAGGATCATATCTTCCAATATCTATGCCCCGGAGGTGCAGCCGTATGACCCCTCTGACGATGACCTGCTGATAGCCAGGGACATTTTTGACAAGCAGATTGTCGACGCAAACGGCGCCAAGGTCGTGCGCGTAAACGACGTAAAACTCGAAGGCATGAATGAGCATGCCTGTCTTGTAGCCGTGGATGTCGGGATACGCGGCATTCTCAGGCGTATGGGGATAGAGAGGAGGAGCGAGGATATTTACACGGTATTCGGCAAGACCCTTCCGCACAACCTTATCAGGTGGGGATACATTCAGCCGCTGGAGCCGAGACTGACTACCATTTCACTGATTGTGCCTCGTCAGATGATCTCCGATCTGCATCCGGCCGACATCGCCGAGATTATCAGCAAGGTGCCGGCTGAAAAGGGCATAGCCCTGTTCAAGAGCCTTGATCCCGACGTCGCCGCCGAGGCCCTGCATGAGCTTGAAGCGAACGTAAAGAGGGCGATAATAGAGAGCCTCGATAAAGACCACGCGACCGACGTTGTAGAGAGGATGCCGCCGGACGAGGCGGCCGACCTCATGTCCGATCTTGAGTCCGACAAGGCGAAGGAACTGCTTGAATCCATCGAGGAGGATGAGGCACAGGACATCCAGGAGCTTCTGGCCCATGAAGAGGACACGGCAGGCGGATTGATGACCAACCAGTTTATTTTCTATCCCCCCGAGCTTACCGTCAGGGAGGCCATGGAAAGACTCCGGATAGATTCTCCGGACGTAGAGACCGTCTATTACATATACATTGTCAAAGATGAAAAGCTCCTGGGGATCGCGTCGCTGAGGGACATAATCATTTCTTCCCCGGATCTCAGTCTTTCAGAGATCATGGAGACCAAAATAAAGACTGTTTCGCCGGAAACGAACCAGCAGGTCGTTGCCGAGATCATATCGAAATATAACCTCCTCGCCATCCCGGTTGCGGATGCGGACAACAATCTCTTAGGCATAGTGACGATAGATGATATCATCGATATCTTCCTGCCTCCCTCGTCGAGGAAGAAAAGGAGGAGGGTGTGAGCCGCTGGAGAAAGTTTTTCGTGCTCCTATCCATTATAGGGCCGGGTATCATAACCGCTTCCATCGACAACGACGCCGGGGGAATCACCACATACTCCGTTGCGGGGGCGCGGTACGGTTACGCGCTCCTGTGGACACTGATCCCCACTACTGTAGCGCTCATCGTCATTCAGGAGATGGTTGCGAGGATGGGGGTCGTGACGGGGAAAGGGCTTTCCGACCTTATCAGGGAGAATTACGGTGTAAAGACGACCTTCTTCATGATGATAGTCCTGCTTATCGCAAACTTCGGCACCACCATTGCCGAGTTTGCGGGCTGGGCGGCGAGCATGGAGATATTCGGCCTGAGCAAATATATAATGGTCCCCTTGGGGGCCTTTATGATATGGCTCCTGGTCACCAAGGGAAGCTACAGGTTAGTGGAGTGGGCCCTGCTGATAGCCTGCCTGATGTATTTCGGCTATGTGGTTTCAGGGTTTATCTCCGCGCCCCAGTGGGGGGAGGTCTTAAAGAGCACCGTCGTTCCGGAGGTAAGGTTCGAGTCTGAATTTATTATGCTGACCATTGCGATAATAGGGACAACCATAACCCCCTGGATGCAGTTCTATCTCCAGTCGTCAATTGCTGAAAAGGGAGTCAAGAAAGAGAATTATAAGGTTTCAAAGCTCGATGTTATTATCGGGTGCGTGATAACCGACATCATCGCGTTTTTTATAATAGTCACCTGTGCTACCTCCCTGTTTCCTCACGGCATAAGGATAAACGAGGCCAAGGAAGCGGCCCTGGCCCTTGAGCCTCTTGCGGGAACATACGCCTCCATTCTGTTTGCCGTATGTCTTGCAAATGCGTCAATATTGGGGGCCATTGTCGTTCCGCTTGCCACGGCATATTATATCTGTGAAGCTATGGGATGGGAGGCGGGGGTAAACAAGAGCTTCAAAGAGGCGCCCCAGTTCATGTGGATATATACCGCTCTTATCGCCATCTCCGCCCTGCTGGTCCTGATACCGGGCGCGCCGCTGATACTATTAATGATCCTCTCCTCTCTGCTCAACGGCGTTTTGCTGCCTTTCGTCCTCATCTTCGCGCTGGCACTTGTTAATAATGAGAGGATCATGGGAGAATATACTAACCCGAAAGGCTATAATTACATAGCGTGGGGCACTGTGCTTGTTTTAATAATACTGACGGCGTCGCTGCTGGTCATGACGGTGCTGCCGAACGTTATTTGAAAAATTAAAGATAAAAAATCAAAATGCAAAATGACAAACCAAAAATCAAAAATCAACCGCAGCCGGCATTTTTACATTTTAATCTGTCATTTTGATTTTTGATATTTTATTTTTCAGTTTTATATTAAATAGACATACAAGGGAGAAAAGATGGTAAAAACAATAGAATGGACAGACGGCAGGGTGAGGATGCTGGACCAGACCTTGCTGCCACGGGAGGTCAAGTACCTCGACTGCACTGATTATCATATGGTCGCGGAAGGGATCAAGAAGCTCTGCATCCGCGGGGCCCCCGCAATCGGGATAGCGGCCGCCATGGGGATTGCGCTCGGGGCGCAGCAAATCAGGACCGGCGACTTCAACGAATTCATGAAAGGGCTGGAGGGTGTTTTCAATACCCTCCTGTCAACGAGACCGACGGCGGTCAATATCCAGTGGGCCGTGGAGAGGATCAGGAAATTCCTCACGGAGAGAAGGCATGAACCCGTGGACAAATTAAAGGCGATGCTCATAGAAGAGGCCAACAGGGTCCTCAATGAAGACATCGAGATCAACAGGGCCATAGGTGAATGGGGCGCGCAATTTATAAAAGACGGCGACACCGTGATTACGCACTGTAACGCGGGGTCTCTCGCTACCGGCGGGTACGGCACCGCCACCGGCCCGATAAGGGTCGCCATAGAGCAGGGCAAGAAGATACAGGTAATCGCCGATGAGACAAGGCCCGTGCTGCAGGGCTGCCGTTTGACCGCCTGGGAGCTTATGCAGGACAATATTCCGGTGACTCTCATAACGGACAACACGGCCGGGGCGATCTTGCGGAAAGGCGAGATAAATCTTGCCATCGTCGGCACGGACAGGACCGTAGCCAATGGCGACGTCGCAAACAAGATCGGCACATATTCCCTTGCCGTGCTGTGCAGGGAAAACAACGTTCCCTTCTACGTCGCGGCGCCCCTGAGCAGCATTGATTTTTCAATGCCCTCAGGCGATCTCATTCCTATAGAAGAGCGCGGTCCGGAAGAGGTGACCCATATATTCGGACGTCACATCGCGCCTGAAGGCGTGAAGGTGAGGAACCTCGCCTTTGACGTGACGCCCGCAAAGTATATAACCGGCATAATTACGGAAAAAGGCGTGTTCAGACCGGGGGATTTGCATAAGCTGAACGAGAAGGGTGCGGATTTGGAAAAGATCATGCTGAAGGCAAAATATTAGGGTCAAGGGTCAGGGGGCAAGGGTCAAGAAAAGACGGGTTGCTCACCCATGACCCTTGACCCAAGAGAAGGTTTAAAGAACTATGATAACTACTATCGAAAACATCTGGGAATATTACAGGGAAGACCTCAACCTCGCTGAAGAAAAGATGAGCGAGATACTGAAGACCGTGGCCCCCGCTATTTCCTTGGTGGGGAACCATCTGTTTTCAAGCGGCGGCAAGCGCATCCGTCCTTTCCTTGCCATCCTGTGCGCAAGGATGTTCGGGACAAGGGGAGACAGGGTCAGCACTCTTGCAAGCAGCGTGGAATTCATACATGCGGCTTCCCTGGTCCACGATGACGTTGTGGACGGGGCCAGTTTGCGAAGGGGGCGGCCCGCGGCCCATTCCCTGTGGGGCAACCAGGTCGTGGTCCTTGTCGGGGACTTTCTCTACGCAAACGCCCTGAGGCTCGCAAACCTCCTTGAAAGCCAGGGTATTATGGACGCCCTTTGCACCGCAACGGCGAAGATGAGCGAAGGTGAATTGATACAGCTTAGTAAACAGGGCAGTCCCGATATGACGGAAGAGGACTATATGAAGATTATCCGGGGAAAGACCGCGATACTCATGTCGGCGGCCTGCAAGGGAGGGGCCGCTCTCGGCGGCGCATCGAAGGAAGAGGAGGCGGCCCTTGCCTCTTTCGGCCTGAAGTTCGGATACGCGTTTCAGATCGCGGACGATATCCTTGATTATGCGGCCCAGGAGAAGGCGTTCGGCAAGAGCCTCGGCAAAGACCTTGAAGAAGGCAAGATCACGCTTCCTCTTATTTATTTACTGCGGGACGCCGAAAGCGGGGAAGCTGCGAGGATAAAAGAGATAATCGGCGCTGAAGACAAGACAGGGTCGGACCTCGCCTACGTTCAGAGTCTGTTTGAGAAGCACGGCTCTATCAATAAGTCCTCACAGAGGGCGGTCGCTTTTTTAAATGAGGCAAAGGCTGAACTCGATATATTCAAAGATTCAATGGAAAAGGCGTCCCTGCTCGCCATAGCGGACTACGCGGTGACAAGAAAGAAATAATAAAGCCCGGGTGAGTTTTTTGCGGGCCGCATGTCCCTACCTCCCGCCTGTCTCCCCTACGTCCATGACATCCACCACCTCTTCGGATATCCATCTCTTTTCACCTTCGAAAGCTATCTGATACCATGTCAGGTTTTCCCCGTCTACGTGTTCCTGCAGTACGATCATCTGGATGCCTTTGTGGGACGCTCCGACCTTCAGTGAATCGAAGGACGGCTTCTCCCTGACATTTGCGACATCGACTTTGACAGATACGATCTTGTGCACGGGTATATTCGCCTCCGCTGGGGGGGCCGCGGGTTGCCGGGCCGGGAGATTTATCTCTCTCTCCGGCAAAGGGGCGGCCCCTGATACGGGTGGAGCGGATACGGTTTCGACCTGTTTTTGAACAGGATTCAATTCGGCTGTTCTAACGGGTTGCTCCGGAACGACCGATGTTTTCCGGTGCAGGGGGAAGTTCATAATGATAATGACCGATAGAACAGTCAGAACGAAGACCGCCGCAAGCTGGGCCGGGCCGGGCCGGTTTTTCAGCTTCATATCGCTGTGGTCCAGGCTCTTTACCGCGTTGGATATGTGCCTTGGGACGATGACGTTGCTTTCCTCAAGGTACGCGGCCATAAGCGACCTCGATATCAGCATGTTGATGAGCCTCGGCACGCCTCCTGAAAGCCTGTGGGCGAGCCTTCCCGCCTTCCTGTGGACCTGGATATTCTGCTTTCCGGCCTTGATGAGACGAAAGTTTATATAGTCGATTGTTTCCTCGAGGCTGAAATGCCTGAGGCGCACGCGTGTCGTTATTCTCTGGTTCAACTGCCTCAATCTGTCCGACATCAGCTTCGGCTCAAGCTCGGGTTGCCCCAGAAGGATGATCTGGATGAGCTTGTCCTTGTCCGTTTCGAGGTTTGAAAGCAGCCTCAGTTCCTCAAGTGTTTCGTCTGGAAGGTTCTGTGCCTCGTCAACGATGATGATCACCCTCTTGCCTTCCAGGGATTTCTGGGCCATGAAGTCCCGCAGGGCCTTTATGAGCTCGTTCTTGTTTTTCCTGCCGGGTTTGATGTTCAGGTCTTCAACAACCGAAATGAGGAACTCCTCCGGAGAAAGCCTCGGCGTCAGGACCATAGCGGTTTCCGCCCGGTCCTTCCACTTTTCCAGCAATACCTTCAGGAGGGTCGTCTTTCCGGTCCCCGGGTCGCCGATGACAAGGACAAACCCTTCTTTCTGGTCTATCGAGTAGTCCATAAGGAGAAGCCCCTCATTGTGACTCGCGGAGGGGTAAAAATAGGCGGGGTCCGGCGTCAGTTTGAAGGGGTCTTCTTTCAGTCCGAAGAAACTTAAGAAATCCATCACTTCTTCCCCATCTCGCCGATCAGGTCGTATATAGGCGACATGAGGCCGAGAATAATAACAAGGAATATGGAGCCGATCACGGCGATGATTATAGGCTCAATCATTTTACCCATTTTCTGGGAAATATCGTCAAGTTTTTTCAGGTAATACTCCGAGAGATAGTTGAGCTGTTCGCTGAGGTTCCCGGTGGATTCCCCGATGGACAGCATCCTGACCACCATGTTGGGGAATAGTTCCTCATGCTTTTTCACGGCCTCGCTGATCCTGCTTCCAAGCAGGATGTCCTCCCTGATATCGACGAGCGCCTTTCTGAATACGGAATTGTTCACGACTGCTATCATGATATCAAATGACCTGTCAATTGTGACGCCTGCCGCCACGAGGATCCTCAACTGCTCTGCAAACAGCGCGAGCAGCTTGTTGTAAAGAAGCAGCTTCAGGACCGGGATTTTCAGTTTTGCCGCGTCGATATAATATCTTGCCGAATCTTTTTTCGACAGGAAAGAAACGAGGGCATAGAACGCCGCAGGCGCGACAAATAAGACATACCAGTATTTCTGACTGAAGCTGCTCGCCGCCATAAGATACAGCGTGAGGGCCGGCAGTTTTACGTCCATCGACGTAAAAAGCGAGGTCATTTTCGGCAGGACATAAATAAGCCAGAACAAAAGCGCCCCCGCGGTCCCGACAAGGGCGAACGCGGGATACATCAGCGCCCGGATCATCGCGCTCTTCAAGTCCTCCATCCTCTGCAGGTGTACCGCCGCCTCGGACAGGCTCTCATCCAGCCGCCCCGTCTCCTCGCCGACGGTCACCAGGTTGATGAAGATTTCCGGGAATACGTCCCCGTGGGCCGACAGGGCGGATGAAAACCCCGAGCCTAACTCTATAGTCTGCTTGACCTCGAGGAGCCTTGTGCTGAAGCGTTTATTGTCGGTCGTCGCCGCGATATCGGAAATGGAGGTGACCAGGGGCAGCCCGGCCCTGAGCATGACGGCGAGGTTGCTCGCAAATTCGATTACGGCGCTTCTTTTGATGCCCCATGACCTCACTCTTTTCAGATAGAGGTCTTCGATCCCGCCGGATTTCCTGATCTTGACGAGGTACAGGCCGGAAGAAGAGATACTGCCCACGGCGGTTGTCTCGTCGATATCTTCGACTATGCCTTTTATTAATTCACCTTCGTTGTTGATTGCTTTGTATGTAAAAAATGGCATAACAAACTTAGTGATGAAGGGATGAAGGCAGAAAGGCATGAAGGCAGGGAGTGAAGAAGTAAAGTGCCCACTTCATCACTTCTTCCCTCCATACCTCCATCACTTCATGCCTCCATGCCTTTCTGCCTTCATCTCAGTCAATCAGCCTCACGATCTCATCTATGCTCGTAATTTCCTGTTCGATTTTCCGGATGCCGGCGATCTTCAGGGGGACCATGCCGTTTTTTAACGACGCCTCCCTGACCTTCATCAGAGAGGCCCCTGAAGCTATATATTCCCTGATCTCGTCATTGACGACCATTATCTCTCCGACAACGGTCCTGCCCCTATAGCCGGTATGATTGCACATGGCGCAGCCCTTTGACCTGAACGCTGTTTTGAGGGAGACGTCATGTCCCCTGCCGGTCACATTCAACAATGTCAGTTCCTCTTCGGAGACCGGATATTCTTCCTTGCAGTTACTGCACAGCTTTCTTACAAGCCTCTGCGCAATGACCGCGAGGATGGACGTGGAGAGCAGAAATTTGTCGATCTTGAAATCGAGCAGCCTGGGAATGGACGTGACGGCGTCGTTTGTATGCAGTGTGGACAGGACAAGGTGCCCGGTGATGGAGGCCCTTACCGCGATCTTCGCGGTCTCCTCGTCTCTTATCTCTCCCAGAAGCATTACGTCGGGGTCCTGTCTCATGAACGTCCTGCCGGCAAGGGCGAAATCATAGCCGGCTTTTAGATTTACGGAAGTCTGCTTTACAAAACTCAGCTTGTATTCGACAGGGTCTTCAACCGTCAGCACGTTCCTTTCAATAAGGTTTACTTCCCTCAGCGCCGCATAAAGCGTTGTTGTCTTACCGCTGCCCGTAGGCCCTGTAATCAGGATTATTCCATAGGGCTTCTGAAACAGCGCGCGCAACTGATTTGTGTTGTTCGGATCGAAGCCGAGGGACTCGATCCTGATCATCTGCCCGGCGCCCGCAAGCACCCTTAGCACTATGTTCTCGCCGTAAATGGTCGGCGTCGTCGATATGCGCATCTCATATTTTGTATTCAGAAACGCCATTGAGAAGGACCCGTCCTGGGGCAGCCTCTGCTCCGAGATGTCCAGCATCGACATGACCTTTATCCTCGACACAATGCCCGCCTGCGCGGCCCTGGGGATGCAGAAGCCGTATTGCAGCACGCCGTCCACCCGGTAAAATACATTCAGCGTGTCCGCTGCGGGACTGATATGGATATCCGTCGCCTTCCTCCTGATTCCCTCCATGATGAGGTTCTGGGCAAGCTCGGCGACCATGGCTGCCGGGACTGCCGGAGAGGACTTTATTTCGTTGACTGTCGCAAGGATGTTCTGCTGGATGGGGTTTTCGAGAAAGAAATAGGACCTCTCCAGGGTCTCGTAAAACCCCGTATTGTCGATCATGAAGATTACGGGTTTCCTGCCGGTGATTCGTGAGGCCGTGTCTATCGCCTGGATGTTCGAGGGATTGGTGACCCCTATCTCGATCGCCCCGTCCGTCAGGCGGAGCGGGATAAACCCGGTCTTTTCCGCGACCTCTTTCGGGACCAGGCGGATAGCGTCTTCCGCGATATTATATTCCGCCAGATCTATAAACGGCACCCCGGACTGGCCGGCAAGCGTTCTGGCGATCTCCGCGGAAGAAACGAACCCGAGCTTTATCAGCGTTTCTCCTAATAGAGAGCCTGTGACTTTCTGATGGGCGAGGGCAAGCTCCAGCCTGTCCTTTGTAAGCAGCCCTTTTTCTATGAGAATGTCGCCGAGCTTCAATCGAGATTCTTCCTCTGCTTCCAGGGGCCAGGGGCCAGGGGCCAGGGGCCAGTGAAAAACCGGACCCTTGACCCTTGACCCCTGACCCTAAAATTTCCTGCGATGGATCGGAATCGACCCGTACCGGGAGGTAATGAAGGGGTGAGTATCAATGATTGCATTTAACTTACGATCCTCGGTATCAGCATAATCACGAGCTCTGTCTTCTCTTCGGTCTTGCTGACGCTCCTGAATGCATGTCCCAGGACCGGGATATCTCCAAGCAAAGGCACCCTGTCTTCATTCAACCTTTCTCTGTTGTCGATCAGCCCGCCTATGACGATCATCTGACCGTCCGGCACCTTTACCATAGTAGTCATTTCCCTCAGATCGACGGTGGGAAGCTTTATCTGAACGGAGGAGGAGGTCCCGGCCCCGATTGTCTGCTCCTCGAGCTGCACGAGGTTCGTGATTATCGGCGTTATGGTCAATGCTATCTCCCCGCTGCTGTTGATGAACGGGACTATGCCGAACATGACCCCGGACAGTATACTGTTGGTCTCAACGGTGAAGGTGGTCGACGGGGCGGACCCCTGCGTAGAGGTCGTGGTGGTCTCGACCCTCGAAATGAAGCTCGTGTTTCTTCCCACGCTCAGCAGGGCCGTCTGACCGTTCATTATATTAATTCTCGGGTTTGACAAGGTCCGGACATTGCCCTGCTCCTGCAGCGCCCGCAGGAGGAGGGAGAAATTATCATTTTCAGTAATGGTGAACAGGAAGTTCGGGCCGTTGCCGTCTACGACATTTGAAAAGTTCGCCGGGCCGAAGCTCGTAGAGTCGATGCTGAACCATTTAACGACCGCGGTCCAGTCGATTCCGTATTTCAGCCCCTCGGACAACTGGACCTCCACGATGCGCGCTTCAATGAGCACCTGTCTGCCCAGGGAGGTCTTGAGGTTTGTAATATAAGACCGCACCTTCTGGAGGTCTTTTTTTGACGCCGTGACCATGACAGTGCCCGCCATCCTGTTTACAGTATATCCCGGCTGGACCTTCTTCCCCTGCTCCCCGCCCTGTGACTTCAGAAGGGCGTCGAGAGATTTTTCTATCGCGGCCCAGAAATTAAATGACGTCGCGTCGGACGACGACTGTATCGATACGTCGCCGCTTACCGCGTTTGTCGCCCCGGAAGCCGAGGACGTGCCGCTGAGGATGTCCCCGCCGGTCTTGATCTTATATTCCTGCACCACGTTGGGATGGCCGATTTCGAATATCTCCGTTTCCACGGCCTTTACAGTGAGTATATTGTCTTTCACAGAATAAAAATAATCCGCCGAATCCAGGACGGTATTGAGCGCGTCCGCCACGCTCATATTTTTCAGTGTCATTGTGACAGGCTGCTCCGCATCGACGCCGCGCTCCATCACGAGGTTGAGTCCGGCCGTCTCAGAAATGGTAAAGAGCACCTCCCGCAGGGCCGTGTTTCTCGCCGAGACGGACACAGTCCGGGTCTGCAGCGGGGAGCTCGCTTCATTGACAGGAGCAAATTCCGGCATGGCCGGTCCAGGGGCCTCAGGCGGGACCGGGGCCTGCCTGAGGAGCTCAGGCTGGTCTTTTACTTCTTTTGCCGGTTGCGCTTCAGGACGGCGTAAAGATGAGCATGAGATCAGAAACAGAACACAAAGCACAAAGCACAGAGCACTGAGCACTGAGTGCTGAGCGCTGAAATTAAACACATAATATTTTTTCATCTCGTTTTCTCCGGGTATATCCATCTTTCGGTCCTGCCTTTAACCAGGACCTTCTCAGGCTCTATCCTGACTATCCTCATACCGTCGATATTGTCCCCCTCCCTGACAATGATCCCTCTGATGATCGCCATCTTCCTGTTGCCGCTGACAACGATAAGTGAAAGGGCGTTATCTTCATAGTCCGTTTCCGGAGTTATATCCTCATCTGCTGCCCTGACTGCGCCTGACTGCGGGACGCCGAAACGGAGAGGGCTTTTTATTTCCCGGGATACTGGGACCTCGGGCCTTTGCTCTACCGCAAGTTCGGCGGGCGCAAACGTCAGTATCCCTTCTTCAGCCGCTGTAAGCCTCAGCTTCAGAGGAACGTTCTTCGCCGCGATAAAAAGTATTATAACGAAAACGAATGGAAAGGCAATCAAAATCTTTATCCTGTTATCCATAGTTAGGATTACGTCATGCCCGAAGTTCTTGATCGGGCATCCACTTCTCGCTGTCCGGATTCCCGCTTACTGACTGCGGGAATGACAACTTATGAAATTTTTTGTTCAAACATACCATTAGCCCCCCTGTATACTCGGCGCCACAAAGCTTCCCTGAATACTTACTACTGCCCTGCCGTCATCTCCTTTGGAAAGGAGAAAATGCTTTATCCTGAAGTCAGGCAGCCTGAACGATTCGATAAAGCCGGCGCAGTCAATGGCCGTCCCGTAATTGTCTGCAGGAAGCCTGATCTCGACGGGAAGCCTCGTCTCTCCCTCAACGTCTTCAAATCTGGAGACAGTTATTTCAGCGTTATCAAGACGCGCCTTCATTTTATCGAGCGCGTGAAGAATGAGCATTTCCGGGTCAATCCTGCCTTCCCTGACGTCAAAGCCGGTTTGAAAATATTCTATTAACTCGTCTATCCGGTCTATCTCCATCTTGATATCTTCTTTTTTACGGTTGATATTGTTCATCGCCTCCAGAGAAGCCGTCAGGTAGTTGTCATACCGGTGAATCATCGCCGCTGAAAAAACCGCTAATCCTAACAGCGTCCCGCATATTAAATAAGCCGGAAAACTTCTTTTCAGGTATTTAAAGTAATTTATCTGCAAATCTTCCCCTGCATCATTCCGTCTTTGGGCCCAGCTCTATTGAAAATGTTTTGTCTTTAAGCTCGACCGCACGGTCTGTAATTTTCATATTCCCGATTTTGGCCAGTTCTTTTTCCATATTATCCAGTGAATCCTGCAGCGCACTATATGTGTCCGCCCCGGAAACGCCCCTGAGGGAGACGGTGCTTTTCCCCTCGCTGTAGGAGACCTCGATTCCGTTGAGCGTCAATTCCCTGAAATCCGAGCCTCCCAGAGAAATCAGCAGTCCCCGGAGATCGGGCGACGGCCTGTTCAGAAATTCCACTGCCGGCATATACCGGCTGATCCGTTCCTGCCTCGATGCATAATCCGCGAAAATCCTTTCCACATCCGAGCCGCTGTCTTTTGCCTGTCTTATGCGCTCTCTTTTGTCGGCCACATTTTTCAATTCATATGATATGGCGCCCGCGCATATAAGCGTGAGCGCGATAAAGACCATCGATGCATAAGCCATAAACTTCTTCAGCCGGTAAATTCCCCCGAATTCCATACCGAGGATATCCGACGCCCCGGACGTAAGGAATGAGGCGATGGGCAGCGTAAACCCACTGAACATCTCCCTGCTGCATTTAATATGTTCAGGCCTGACAAGGCACGCCAGGGGAGCGGTCGACATGGAGTTGAGCTGCAATGATTCAGACATGGGACCCATTATGAAAACAGATGCGGGATTGAGCCTGAGGCTCTGAAAACAGAAACTGATCGTCATGTTTATATTCTGGATATCGAAGTCGGAGAGCTGCGCTTCATAAGATTCATAATTTCTCAGGAAATATATCTTGCCCTCTTTTTTAAAAAAGGCGGCCCGCGCCTTTCCGGCGCTGAAGATGCCCAGGTGGGCTTCACCGTGAACGCCTTTATCAATCAGGGCCGCCGCTGAAAAGACGGCAGAATAGAGCGCCTTCACCGTCTTTCCGTTATCATGAAACCTGTTCACGATGTCCCTGACCGTGTCTTTAGGGACAGCGTAATAGAAGACCTCCTGCGCTTTCCTGTTGTCAATTACCTTCTCGCCCACGGGGGAATAGACAAAGGAAAACTCCTTCTGCACAAGGACCTTCCGTATCTCCGCTTCCACGACCTTTTTAAGATACTGATCCTTGACCACGGGGGTCGTGATAACGTCATGGTAGGACTCCCTGAATTCGCCGGTCACGATGAACTCCCGGGCTTTTTCCCGGCGGAGATAATTATCAAAATCACTTTCAGGGATTGATTCCGCTTTATTGACTGTAAGACCTTTGCCTCTGAGGGAGGCGTGAACTATCTTTACCGAATCTCCTTCAAAACTGACCGCTACGGTCTTTCCCAAACGGTTTCTCCTTACTGTCAAGTATGCTCACCATTTTAACATATAAACGGCGCAAGTTCACAGAAGCAGCTCCCATGATTTGTAATTCTCGGTTATCGGCGTATTCCCCCTTTGAAAAAGGGGATCAAGGGGGATTTTGAAATAAAAACATTCATGAGAAAAATCTCCCCTTCCCCCTCTTTTTCAAAGAGGGGCTTCATGTTTAAGCCCTGTAACTGACCTTGATTCACCATCAAAAGACAAGCCACAGAGACCACAGAGTTTTTTCTACCGGATATCAGGTGCTTATTGCGAAGAGCAAGTTTTTTTTATAAATGCCGGGGTGTGCAGAGTTAAAGCAGCTATTATGGTATTTTTTCCTGAATAACAATGACTTTCTCTGTGACCTCTGTGGTCAGGTGGTGGATTTTGGCTGAGGGCTTATCTTGATTTGAACGAAGCGCTGATGTAATCTGAAATAGAATCAAGCAACTGCTTGAACCGCTTGAACAGTTTTTTGAAACGGAGTCCGCAATGGAAAACAATACTGAAGTCTGTGACGTTTGTAAAAAGCCCGTAGACGAGTGCATCTGCTGTCCTGAATGAAGCCATGTATGCAGCCTCGATCTCGGGGAATATTACTGTCCTGTATGTTTTCCCAAGAAGAAAGGGGCAGGCAAGGATGGTCGTGAAAACCGTCAGGAGTAGAGTTAAGAGTCAAGAGTTAAGAGTTTGGAGTTTAGAAAAGATTGGGGCTCTGTATTTCGGGAGTCCCTCCCGAAACTAATCCGATGCCGTAATGTGAAAGACTGGGTACATGATAGAGAAGGTGATAAAGGGGAAAAGGGGGATAGATTTTGGGAAGGATTCCCGAAATACACAAAGGGCAGGCAAAGACGGTCGTGAAAACCGTAATGGATAAACATTACATGCGGCTCGCCCTGAAAGAGGCGGAGGCGGCGTTTGAAGAAAATGAGGTCCCTGTCGGGGCGGTCATTGTGATTGAAGACAGGATCATCGCAACGGCGCGCAACAGGAGGGAATCTGCCTGCGACCCTACGGCCCATGCGGAATTAATGGCCATACGTGAAGGCGCGCAGAGGACCGGCAATTGGCGACTGACTGACGCAACGCTGTACGTGACCAAGGAACCGTGCGTCATGTGCGCCGGGGCCATGGTGAACGCCCGCCTCGGCAGGCTCGTATACGGCTGCGAGGATGAAAGATACGGGGCGGTGAAAAGCCGGTTCCAGCTTGCGTATGATCCGAACCTTAACCATACCATTAAAGTAGTTTCAGGAATCATGGAAAAAGAATGTGCAGACATTCTTACGCGGTTTTTTGTAAAATTGAGAACGACTTTGTAGAGTTACGAGTCAAGAGTTATGAGTCATGAAACGGATTTTTTTTACTTAACTCTTAACTCATGACTCTTAACTCTAACAAATGGAGAGGTGCCAGAGCGGTTGAATGGGGCGGTCTCGAAAACCGTTGTGGGGGCAACCTCACCCAGGGTTCGAATCCCTGCCTCTCCGCCATTTACTTTAATACTGTTTCTCCTGAGGGATATGCTTATATCCCTGACTGTACATATTATACAGGTCGGGCTGAGTCTGCATCAGAGAGGTCTGTTTTAAAAACCGCTGTATTATTTCTTAACCTTTCTGATATATCGACAATATCCGTCACAATTTTAATTGTCTCCTCGGATGAAATAAAAGTGCCCTGCGCAATCTGGGCGACCATCTGTATATTTGAAGCGATCTCGTCTGACGCAGCCGACTGCTCCTCGACCGCCGTCGCAATCTGCGTTATGAGATCGTTGACCTTCTCAACATTTGACATAACGTCGTCAAATGAACTGTTAACTTTATCCATTGATACAACAGCCTGTTTTGATCCATCCTGAATATCTTCTATAATTGCCGTAATTTCCGCGCTTGCCTTTGAGGTCCTTTCGGCAAGCTTTCTGACCTCTTCTGCTACGACTGCAAAACCCTTTCCGTGCTCGCCGGCATTGGCAGCCTCTATAGCGGCGTTTACCGCAAGCAGATCAGTTTTGTTGGCTATGTCGTTGATAAAATTTATTACCTCTCCTATTTTCCTGCTCTTCTCCCCCTGGGCGTTGATTATGGCGGCCGTCTCTTTTATGATTCCCGAGCTGTCCTGAACGATCCTGTAGGCCTGCTTCGACAGTTCGCTTGCATTGGATGATGAATTTGCGATCTCTGTGACTGTAGAGGTCATCTCCTCGGCCGCCGTTGCCACAGCGGTGGCCTTCATTGTCTGGTCCTGCGCGCTTTCCCCTGTCTGTGTGCTTTTTGAGGCCAGGGTCGAGCCGTAGCCGGAAAGCTCTGCGACAGTGTTGCCTATCTGGTTTATTGCCCTGCTCATATTCAGGTTCATTTTATTTATTTCATTCGAAAACCTGTTTATTTCGTCACTGCCGGAGACATTGATTTTAACGCGGAGATCGCCATCCGCAACTTTTGCAATGCTGGAGGTCAATTCTTCCATGGGACGGGACACGCCGCGAAGTATGATGACCGCAATTAATGCGCTTATTATAAGCGCCACGGTCCCGAGGACAACGGAAACCTTCTGCACCTGCCGTGTCGCTGCTTCGACATTCCGTATTCCCTGCTGCGCCTCATCAACCTTTAGCCTTTCAAATTCATTCATCCCCGCTGTCAGGGCGAGGGCCGAACTGTCGAATTCCTCCATCATCCCGTTGCCCGCCTGCTGCCCCTGTGCAAGGTATGCATTCGTCATCCTTTTGCCGCTTTCATAATATTTGTTAAACGCGGTGTCCAGCTTTTCTATCTTGTCCAGAGACTGGAAATCATTTTTTGCCTTGAAGACGGTCTTGAACCTGCCGATCCCCTCTCTGAAACCTTTTGCGGCGTCTTCGGCATCCTTGTAACCTTCACGGTCATTAGTTACCGAGACATCAGTCAGAAACTGCTGGACCTGGACTATGTAAAACGCCATCTTTTCGGCAAGCAACGCGTAAGGCACGCTTTCATCCGCGACCGTCTTGGCGCTTGTGCCTTTGCTGTCGACACTGTTGAATAAATATACAGTCGTAACGACCATGGCGACCATAATCAGAATTATCGCAGTGAAACCGGACAACAACTGGGTTTTCAATTTGAGATTTCTTATTTTCATGTTTATCCTCCCGTTCTGAAGTTTGTTTTTCCTGCTATTTTTTTAATCTGTAATTACTGTTCATTAACTCAGTGCTGTTGACGCCACAACCTCTTCAATATCGAGAAGGAATGTCGTCCTGCCGTTGAAAATAGTGGAGCCCCTGACCCCGCTCAGGGCCTTCCTGTTCCTGTCAAAAGACGATTCTGTTGTTTTCTTGATTCCGAGAAGACGCCCGACGAGAAGCCCAACCTCGCCATCGGTATCTGCCCGCGACTCCAGCGCTTCCTGACCGGTCAATATCACCATGTAGTAATTTTCAAATGCACCATGATCAGGCACGCCGGTTATGCAGGGGATTGTAGTCAACGAAATTATTTTCCCCCTGTACTTTATCATCATTCTGCCGCCTATCTCCTCAATATCCGTTTTCTTTATGATCTCTATTTCTTTAATCCTTCTTGCGGGGACCGCATATTGTTCTTTATCCAGATTGTCCACCAGGACAACGTTTATTGTGTCTGTTTCAACCCGGCCTGCTTCCCTTACGCCCGGATTTTCAGCGTCCAACTGCCGCTCCCCCGCCTTTGTCAGTTTCATCAATTCGTCTACGTCCAGTATGAAAGTAATCGAACCGTCTCCCAAAATAGTCGCGCCTGACAGGCCCTTCGGCTCGGATATCCCGTCAAGGCAATCGAGAGGCTTGATAACGACCTCTTCCTGTCCCGAGGTTTTATCGACTACCAGTCCCATCTTGAGCATCCCGTGCTTCAGGACCACAATGGTGACTTCTGCAGCATCATCGTATTTGTGCGGAAGATTAAACACCTCCGACAGCAGGACAAGCGGCATCAATTCGTCCCTCATCCTGAAGACCCGTTTGCCTCTTACCATTTCTATCTGCCCGTATCCGGTCCTGTGCGTTTCTGTAACATTTGGAAGCGGTATGGCATATTTCTGCCCGGATACAGTCACTACAAGAGTTTCAAGGATGGCCAGGGTAAGAGGTATCTTCAACTTCAGTTCGGTGCCGGCGCCCAGATCAGAATCCAGAATAATCTGGCCCCGTAATTTTTCTATATTGGTCCTGACGACATCCATGCCGACCCCCCTGCCGGATGTGGCGGTAATATTTTTGGCCGTTGAAAACCCTGGGGCGAATATAAAGCCAAGGAGGGTATTCTTTGAAAGCTTCTCTGCGTCTGAGGCCGTGATCATGCCCTTTTCAACGGCCTTTTTCCGCACTGCTTCCAGGTCAATGCCTTTGCCGTCGTCCTTGACGGAAATAATCACGTAATTGCCCTCATAATAGGATTTTAATTCAATGTACCCTGCCCGCGGCTTCCCCGCCGCCTCTCTTTCATCCGGCATCTCCAGTCCATGGTCTACAGAATTTCTGACAATGTGCGTCAGCGGGTCGCCTATGCCTTCAATGATGTTTTTATCAATTTCCGTGTACTCGCCTGATATGTAAATCTCGACTTCTTTTTTAAGACTCTTTGCCAGGTCCCTGACGATCCTCTGGAATTTATTAAAGATGGACGATATGGGTATCATCCTCGTCTTCATGACTGCCAATTGTATGTCGGATGTCAGCCGGTTCAGATAACTGCCGGCCTCAAGCAGGTCCAGGCTTATGGTTTCATCGTTAGGGTACTTCTGCCAGAGGTGTCTCTGGAGCTGTATATGCCTGTTTCTGGAGAGTACCAGCTCCCCTACAAGATTGAAGAGATAATCCAGTCTCTCAACATTGATCCTTACCGATCGTATGTCTTCTCTGGCAGGCGCCTGGATAGCGACTTTCGGAGCAGTGAACCGGGGAGTTTTCTCCGGCTCTGAAGGCTGAACAGCGCCGGGGTGAGTACTCTGTTCCAGTTCGAATTCTTTCGCCTGCCTGCATTCCGTCACTATGTTGACAAGCTTTTCAATAACCGGGCCGGTAGATATATGTGTGTCACTCCTGTTTTCCTCAATATCTTTTAAAATCAGCTTAATTGAGTCAACAGCGCTCAGCAATATATCCATTATGCACGGGGTCAGGGTTAATTCTGATTTTCTGAGCTTGTTGAGCACATCTTCTGTTTTATGTGAAATGCTTTCCAGATTCCTGAAGCCGATGAAGGACGAGGCGCCCTTGACTGAATGAATCACACGAAAGATTTTATTGATAAGCTCCGCATCATCAGGGTTTTTCTCAAGGGCTATAAAATCAAACTCCAATCCCTGTATGCCTTCGCCGGCCTCTGCCAGAAAATCCTTTAAAATATCTTCGGTGACAAAGTCGGGTAATATGTCCCCTGCATTTCCCTGTACAATTTCATCCTGCGCCATTTATTTGTCCCTCAGCAACTTTATAATTTTCCCCTCGATTACTTCCTGAAGATCATTGAATTTTATGCCCGCATGCTCACTCGATTTGTCCTCCTCATTACGTGAACTTACAACTGTCCCCTCGATTTCCAGATCGTCTTTAATATTTAACCTGACAGTTGTGCCGATATTAAGATGTTCATTCAGCTTTATCCTGAGTCCTCCGGGGGACATATCCAGCACAACGCAGGGCAGCCATTGATAGTCCGCGCCATTGTATGAAACCGTATACATCGCCAATAAATTTACTGTCTTCCTCGTATGTCTTCTTTTTTCCCGGTAACTCTGGCTGCTTTCCTCCATAGTTATCAGATGCTCCGGCGCAAGATGGACCAGCAGCGCATTCTCAAGCCGCTTAACACCTGCGATGTATTTTGTCTCATCCTTCGAAAGCGTTGTCGGAGGCTTCTCGAGCTCATCCTCACCGATGTCCATAATTGTTCCAATGGCATCAACGAGTATGCCTATAATTCTCCCCTTTACAGAAAGGATCATTACATTATGCCCTTTATCAGCCTTGTCCCGGATATTAAAGATAATGCCCAAATCTATCACAGGCACCAGATTGCCCCGCAGATTTACGAGCCCTTTCAGCCAGGCCCCGGAGTTCGGGACATAAGTGTTTTTCAACTCTGAAAAAGGCTTTATCTCCTTTATATGGCCTATATCCACACTGAAGTGTTCAGCGCCTATCCTGAATGTTACAGCCTTGATTTTCGTATCCTCCCCGAATGAATCTTATAATCCTACATATCGGCAGGCCTTCATAAGAACTTAACTTTCAGGTATGAAAAAATGAGGATTTATAATCTTTGAGACGACGGAAGGCTTTCTGAAAATGCAGGGGGGTACTTACAAAACTACTTCCTGTATGCGGTAGCATTCACGAAACTTACCATCTTAAAACCGGTGGTAACGCCGAAAATGGTTTCTGAATGTCCTAAAAACATATATCCGCCGTTTCTTAAGTTTTCGTAGCACATTTTCAGGACTTTTTTCTTTGATTCGGCATCAAAATATATCAGAACGTTGCGGATCAAAATGAGGTCCACCCCGGAGAAGGCGCTGCATGAGGCAGGATTGATCAGATTGCATTTTGCAGGAACTACCATTTCTTTTAAATTATTCTTTACAGAGAAGGTGTCGGCATCGGACCGGTCAAAATATTTTTCAATTAAAGAGGGACTGACGTTGCGTAATGCGCTACTTTTGTATTTCCCGTCCTTACACCTCTTGAGAACGTTATCGTCGATGTCTGTCGCATGGATCCTGATGCGCCATCTGCTGATCGCGTCCTTAAGACATTCAGACAGCAGTATGGCTATCGTGTATGCCTCTTCGCCGGATGAAGAAGCTGCGCTCCAGACCCTGATCTGTTTAAATCCCGGCATGTCGTACTTTTGTACTAATTCCGGGATGACGTTTTTCTCAAGCGCTGAAATAAAAGACTTGTCCCTGAAAAAACTGGTTTCATTAACAGTGACGGTATTAAACAGTTCATCAAGCTCGGCAGCGCCTGCTTTATAATCCTCAAGATGCTTTACATATTCAAACGCATCCCTGCACCCTGTCTTGTCCAGTCTTTCTTTTATTTTTGTCTCAAGCTGGAAGCGGTTTCTTTCGGTGAAAAAAATACCGCTTTTATTATAGATGTAATCTCTTAACGCGTTAAATTCAGCGTCTGTAAGTTTTTGGCCTGCTGCCTGCATTCATCATCCTTTCCAATCCTGCGATCTCATTGTCCGCCCTGTCCAGGTCCATGACAAACCTCGCTATATCCTGGTCCCGGAGATGAGGATATTCTGCATTGATTATCCTGAAGGCATCAGTCTCCTGCAATATAATTCCCCTCATATCTCCTCCAAAGCCGAAACCCTTTATACGCGCAATATGATTTGATAAAGAAATGATAGCCACTGCCCGCCTGTTTCCGTCTGAAGCGTCCATTAATGAATGGTGATGCGCAGCCACCTCAAAAAACACCTTCGGGAGCTCCCATTTTTCTATAAGCCACCCGCCGACCCTGTCATGAGACTCCCCTATAATACGTTTCTCCGCCTCAATAAGAGCTATATTCTCATCATGCGTTGCTTTAATAATGCCGTCGTATGCGATATGGGAAAACCTGTCTATAATTATTTTGCCCACATCATGGATAAGACCTGCCAGATAAAGATTTTCCTGCGTCCTGATATTGAATTCTTTACAGAATATCTTTGCTATCACTCCTGTGGCTACTGAATGTTCCCAGAAGGATTTTATATCCATTGTCATAACGCCCGGCTCCGGTTTAAGTATATCGGTAATGTTGCATACCATACAGAGAGACGCTACTTCCTGAAGGCCTATAAGCGCTACAGCCCGCTCCATGGAGGAGACCTCATAAGGCAAGCCGTAGAAAGCCGAATTTGCGATCTTTAAAACGTTCAGGCTTAATGAGGGATCTTTTTCTATAACTCCGCTTATGTCCCGCAGATCACAGTCTTTTTTCTGCAGCAATTCATTAAGCTCCTTCATTATGTCCGGAATCGGCGGGAGAAACTCAATACAGTTGTAAACTTTTTCTTTAAAATTAGTTATCAGCATTATAATTCCCCCTTTGGAAAAGTGGGGAAGGGGGATTTTTCAAATTAAACCCTTGATACCCTGCCCGTTTGCGACAGGGAATTTTCATTTTCACTAACTCTTAATCGGCAATTATAAAAAAAAGATTAAGGGGCGAATAATCGTATCTTCCGAAGCAGAGCTGGAAACCAGCCGCTGAGCGCGGTCATCTTTTTCAGTATAAACGCTTGAAAGGCAGGTAAAGCTTGTAATGAATATGTGTGTCAGAAGCACAGCTCACTCGCCTGCTGTATCAGTTCAGCGGCCCTGTTCTCGGAAATGGACAGCAGCCTCCTGATATCCCTAACGTCCGCCTGTGCAAGGTCCTTCATGAGGACCAATTGCTGTTTGGATAATTTCCTGATCTGGAAGGAGTTGAGAGAGGATAATATCGTGACCGGGTACAGTTTCTTGTCTTCGATCATCTTCTCCAGGCTGTTGTTTTCCGGGTACCGCCAGCTCCTGATCCTGAGTCCGGCGCATTCCGCGTAACGGATGGCGTCGGAGGTAAAGCGGGTATTGGTCACGAGCCAGCCTGAAAAGGCCTTGCCGGGATAACGGGCCTTAATGACGGGCCTGAGGTCCTCAAACCGCGCCTGGACGTAAAGGGCTGTCTTTACATCAGGGGGGGCGGTGTCGGAGTTGTTGCGGTACTTGCACTCGACAGCCAATACCTCCCGGTCGCTGACCGCAAAGACGTCGACTTCGTGGCTGACGCATTTCCCTTCGAGGATAATTCCAACATCGACATGATAACCGTAATATCTCATTAACCCGCCGAAATATTCTTCAAAGGGATATCCCGACGGCCCGAGCCTGGACAGTCCCCTCTTTAATGAATATTTAAGACAGGACATCCTGTTAAACTGCCTGAGATATTTGTAAGCGAGCCTGTAAATCTTTTTTGTGCTCACATAGGGAGTTATCTCAGCGGTTATTCTGTCGAGAATCTCTTCAGCCTGGTCCTGCTCAGCGCCTGACCGCAGAAGGGACTCCATTAATTTGCGCGAGTTGAAGTCCTCCAGCATCCCGGACTTTTTTGTAATTTTAATGTTGTTCATAACAAATGTTGCTCCTATGATCTCCTGCCGTCATTCCCGCAGTCCTTAAGCGGGAATTCATGGTTCGATAAGCTCATGGTTCGACAGGCTAACCATGACAAGCTGTGTCACCCTGAGCCCGTCGAAGGGTATGAATGTCGAAGTCTGGATGCCCGATTAGAAACTTCGGGCATGACGGCTGACCCTGTTCCATCTCTCATTCAATTCACCGCCCTTACAAGGGACATACCGAGATAAAGCAGCGCCTCGACGTCGATATAGTCCGTAACGGTCGAGTCAAAGAGGACCTTGCAATCAGGCCCGAACTCTTCATCCCCCGGCCAGAGAAGCACGAGAAAGGGGACCCTGGGCAATGTATATATAACTAAACTGTGTTTGGCCGAAAAGCCCGATGCGTCCTGAGCGCCCAAGCCCCGCAGCTTTTGAATAAAACCGTCAGGATCTTTGCCGAACATCCTTGCAAGGGACAGCTCACACGCCTCGTGAAAACTCTCTGACCTGATAAGCCCGTCCTTGAGCTCCCTGAACGCTACCCATTTGCCGCTGAGGGGTTTACTGCCTGCGGTTTTCACATACATGAGGATAAGGAGTTTGTCCATTATATTCAACTCGGCGCTGAAACCGGACGGGTTGACGATAATGTCCTTTCCAAGGTAGCGAATCGTCAACGAGTTTCCTTCAGCCAATGCCCCTATCCCCTCCGCAATGCCTGATAACCCCCCCTTTCCCCCCTTTGCCCCCTTTGCCAAAGGGGGGGGATTAAAAATCTCCTCAAACAATTCCTGGAGCCTTCTCTCCTTCCAGTCGCCCGGATCGGTAAGCATGGCGTCGATTTCCTGTTTCCCTTTCTCATCGAGCTCAGGACATTCGGATGACGTTACAAGCCTTCTCAGGAATTGCACTGCAAACGACATGCAGGTCCCTGAAAGACACTTCCCGCAGTTTTTGCGGGGGAGTTTCTTGTAGACATCCAGGGGGTTCATGATTTAAATATACCATAAAGAGGGCGCCGCCTCTTTTAAGCTGATAGCTTTTTTACCGCAGCTCCTCCATCACACCCTTCACTTCCCTGAAAATCAATTCCCAGTCTTTCCCCCTGAGATCGAGCTCGATGCCTCCTTCGGGGAGGTATTTCAGGACCTTCTTGCGGGTATTGTAGAGCGAGAATATTTTCTCCGAGGTGACGGGCGTGTCAGGCGCAAAGACAACCTGTATCCGGCCCAGGAAGTTCTGTATTTTTGCTATATGCAGCTCCTTTGCCAGCACCTTGAGCTCCATGACCTCCAGAAGACGCCTGGTCTTTTTGGGAGGTGTCCCGAACCTGTCTTTCAGCTCTTCCGACAGCCTTTCAAGGGCCTTGATGTCTCTGGCTGAGGCTATCTTCCTGTAGACGCTCAGACGCAGGTCGGGGTCCTCGATATAGTCTTCAGGAATCACGGCGGTGATCTTCATGTCGATGACCGGCTCAAGCTTCGGCTCGATCTTTTCTCCCTTGAGCTCGGCAACAGCCTGCTCAAGCATCTCCATGTACATATCAAATCCGACCGCCTCGATGTGTCCTGACTGTTCAGCGCCCAAAAGATTCCCCGCGCCCCTGATTTCGAGGTCTTTCATGGCGAGCCTGAAGCCCGCGCCTAAATAACCTAACTCCTGTATCGCCTGGAGTTTTTTTCTCGCGTCCTCTGTGATGATGTCCTCGCCCGGGATGAGGAAATACGCGTACGCCCTGACATTGGAGCGCCCGACCCTGCCCCTCAACTGGTACAGGTCGGCAAGCCCGAACCTGTCGGCCCTGTTGATGATGATTGTATTTGCGGAAGGTATATCGAGCCCTGACCCGATGATGGCGGTCGATACGAGGACGTTTATCTCCTTGTGGAAAAACGCCCTCATCACTCCCTCTAACTCTTTTTCATTCATCTGTCCGTGGGCCACGCCTATCTTCGCCTCCGGGGTCAGCTCCCTTAAAAAATTTCCGATCTTGTAAATATCCTGGATACGGTTGTGCACAAAGAATACCTGCCCGCCCCTCTCCAGTTCTTTATCGAGGGCCTCTTTTATCAGCGCGGGATTGAAGCGCGCAACAGCGCTCTTTACCGCGAGCCTGTCTTCAGGCGGGGTCTCGATGACGCTCATCACCCTGATGCCTGACAGGGCCATATGGAGCGTCCTCGGGATAGGGGTCGCGGAAAGAGAGAGGACATCGACCCCCTCGCTCAGGGCCTTTAACTTTTCCTTGTGCGCCACGCCGAACTTGTGTTCCTCGTCGATGACAAGCAGTCCGAGGTCATAAAAACTCACGTCCTTTGCAATCAGCCTGTGGGTCCCGATAATGATGTCCACTCCGCCTTCCGTAAGCGCCTTGAGGGTCTGCTTCTGTTCGGCCCTGTTTTTGAAACGGCTCAGGTAATCGATTTTGACGGGGAAGGCTGAAAATCTCGCGGTGAATGTTTCAAAGTGCTGTTCCGCTAATATCGTGGTGGGAACGAGCACCGCAACCTGCTTTGAATCGCAGACCGCCTTGAAACAGGCCCTCATCACCACCTCGGTCTTGCCGTAACCGACGTCGCCGCACAGGAGCCTGTCCATCGGGACAGGGCTTTCCATGTCCCGTTTTATCTCATTGATGGAAGTGACCTGGTCCGGTGTCGCTTCATATGGGAAAAAGGTATCAAATTCCCTGTGCATCTCCGTGTCGGCTGAAAAAGCAAACCCCTGAGCTGTCGAGCGTCTGGCGTATATGGCCAGCAGCTTTTCCGCGAGGTCTCTTATTTTCTGTTTGACCTTCTGTTTGGTCTTCTCCCACGTCTTGCCGCCTAACCTGTCTGTTTTGGGCCTGACGCCCTCGGCAGCGTGGTATTTCCGGATGGTGTTGATATGTTCAAGAGGGACGTATAACCTTGCGCTATCGAGGTATTCCACGACGATGAAATCGCCTTCATAGTCTTCTATCTTTTCCTTTTTAAGTCCGAGGAATTTACCTATGCCGTGCTCGTCATGGACCAGGTAATCGCCTTCCTTGAAGTCCTCTATGGATGAAATAATGGCCGATACGCGGGATTTCTTCGCGGACTTGAAAGACGGCCTCTGCCCGAAGATGTCCGTCGCGGAGAGAATGACCACGTCCTGATATGAGAATCCCCTGCTCAATTCGCCGATCGTAATAACGGGACTGCGCGCATCTTTTTTAGCGGCGCTTCCGCCGAGTATCGGGGCGTCCGTATCAGAGTCGAAAAATAATTCCTTCAGCCTCTTTGCCTGACCCTCCGAAGAACACGTCATCAGGACAAAAAATTGTTTCTTCAGTTCAATTACCTTCTTCACAAAATCCTCGACGGAACTTCTTTCTTCCGGCAAAACGCCTAATCCCGCGGGACTGTTGACAGGAAAATGAAAGCCCTCGCCGTGCAGGGGAAGGGACGTGAAGGTGACGGTCCTGCGCCCGGGAATATCTGAAGTATCAAATCCCCCCGCTTCCCGTTGCAATTCTTCGAGGCAACGGGAGCCCAGCCCCTTTTCTAAAGGGGGGACTGTTAAGTCCCCCTTTGGCAAAGGGGGAGTAAGGGGGATTTTTTTAATTATTAACTCCTCCATCTCCGGCCGGTGCCTTTTAATATCATCCGGCTCATTCAATATCAGGAGGGAATCCGATAATAACTCGATCAGGTCCGGCCCTTCTTCCGGTTCGATTGCAGGGCAAACCTGTATATCATTAATTTCCTTTACCGACAACTGTGTGTCGATATCAAAGAACCTGACCGATTCGATCTCATCGCCGAAAAACTCTATTCGCACAGGGTATTCATTGTCGGGAGGGTATATGTCGAGGATCCCCCCCCTCATGCTCATCTCCCCTTCCCCGGTAACGACAGGGACCACATGGTAACCCTGCCTCTGAAGCTGCTGAACGATCACGTCCCGGTCGATGATGACGCCTTTTGTAATGCTGTAGACCGGAAATTCTTTTCTCTTCCATAATGGTGAGAAGGCCGCGTCAACGGACGAGATAATCTTCCCTTTGTTATGAGTGTAAAGCTCGTTCAGGTCCGTCAGCCGCTGCGGATCGTCTTTGGGATGAATAAGAAGGGGCGACTCCGTTTCCAGGAGCCGGGACCAGAAGAGAGCGTCCGCGCAGAACGCGCCTGCCGACTCCTCGGTCGCGCAAAGCAGCAGGCAAGGGGACTTGATCATGGAAAAAAACAGGGCCCCCGAAGATCCTGAAAGGGATGTAAAGGCGTCCGTCCTCTTTTCATACAATGCCCGGAGGGCGTCTTCAAAAACAGAAAGATTCAGCGGCATGCAATAAAGTATAGCAGAAATCACGAACCTCCCCACCCCGTAACGTTTCAGTGAAGGGTGGGGACCGGGTTATCCCCCTCTTTGGAAAAGAGGGGAAGGGGAGATTTTGTAATAAATTCATTTTTTTCAAAAAAATCCCCCCTCGCCCCCCTTTGCTAAAGGGGAGGGTATCATTGGTACATTACCCTTCACTGAATGGTTACCCCCCCTTTAATAATATTGAAAAAAATGAAAATGCTATGTTATGGTTAAAAACATAATATCGGCTCTACCTGATTTCATCTAAAAATAACAGGGGTATTCCCCTGGATTTATATATATAAGCTAACCAGAAAAATCTTATTTATTTATGCAGGGGGAGTCCGGGCAATGCAGAATTTTCTTATCGTCATAGTCTGTTACCCCCCCTTTTAAAGAGACGGCATCATCTTATGGACGCGGGGAACAAGAAAAGACAGAGAACAAAATCGCAAAGCAGGCAAAGCCCCGGTCATGCGGAGAGCGAGTTGATTGAGAGCGAGAAACGCTTTCGTGCCGTTGCAACTTCAACAACTGATCTCATATGGGAAGGGGATGTCAGGCATAACATATTAAAATGGTTCGGGGACATTGACAGTTGTCTTGGTTACGGTCCTGGGGAGTTTCCCCGCACAGTTACAGGCCATATGGAGAACGTCCATCCTGAAGATCGCGACAGGTTTCAGAAATCCGTAGAGAGCGCCCTCAGGACAGGCAATGATTTTCACGCAGCCTACCGCATGAGATGCAAAGACGGCTCTTACTGTCACTGGGAAGAACGCGGCAAGGCTGTCGGTCATGAAAAAGGGAAGGCCGTAAAATGGGTAGGGGCCGTTACGGACATTACCGCGCGAAAGCAGGCAGAGGAAAAGCTGACCCGAAGCAAAGAACAGTATAAAAGGCTATCGCAGGAATTCCATGCCCTGCTTGACGCCATTTCTGATGATATAATTCTTCTGGGCCGCGATATGTCCGTTATATGGGCCAATCAGGCCTTTGCGTCAAGATTTGGCAGGAGCGCTGCCGAGATATCCGGGGAATATTGCCATACACTATGCTGCCGTCTCTCGTCTCCATGTAAAAACTGTCCTGTGGAAGAGAGTTTTAAATCAGGCAGGGAAGAATCGGCCCGGGTCTTAAATCCGGAAGGTAAGATACTGGACAAGAGGGCCTTTCCCATTTTAGACGGCTCCGGAAAAACAATAAAAGCCATAGAGGTCACCAGAGACATTACCGCTGGAGTGCGTATGGAAGAAGAGGCAAGGCGCATTCAGTCGCAACTGATTCATGCCAATAAAATGACTTCTCTCGGCGCACTTGTCTCCGGAGTTGCGCATGAGATTAATAACCCCAATAGTTTTATCCACCACAATGCCCAGACTCTGAACAAAATCTGGCAGGATGCGCTGTCGATCCTCGGACAATACTATCAGGATAAAGGGAGTTTTAAACTTGCCGGCATCTCTTATCCAAAATTACAGGCCCTTGTGCCTGAACTTATGAACGGAATAAATGAGGGTTCTTTACGGATCAGGAAGTTCGTTGAAAATCTAAGGAATTTTGCGCGTCCGGAAATAACCTGCATGCGCGAGGAGGTCAGCGTCAACAATGTTGTTATGACATCCATATCAATTCTGAATAATCAGATAAGAAAATTTACCGATAATTTTTATGTTGATTGTAGTGATGATGTCCCTCTGATCAGAGGCAGCGCTCAACAGATTGAGCAGGTGATCATAAATATAATCATAAATGCCCTTCAGTCCCTGCCTGATAAAAAATCCGGTGTCAGGGTATTAACGTCTTATGATGAGCAATCAATGCATGTTGTAATTAAAGTCCAGGACGACGGGACCGGCATATCCGATGACATACTCGGACAGATTACAGAACCTTTCTTTACCACTAAATCCGGAAGCGGGGGCACGGGGCTCGGTCTTTCCATCTCTGAGACAATCATCAAAGCTCATGATGGTTCTCTTACGTTCAAATCAGAGGTCGGGAGGGGGACCACGGTCAGCATAAAATTGCCGGTAAAAGCGCAATGAAAAGAAACAGTCCTTCACATGTCTCGCGTCACTCATTACCGGTTTTGCTGGTTGATGACGAACAGCAGATATTGCTTGGTTACAGGGCCATGCTCCTGACTCAAGGGATTGAAAATATTCTGGCTGTCGACGACAGCAGGAATGTCCTGCCGCTGCTTTCCGGACAGGATATGTCGGCGGTTGTTCTGGATCTGAATATGCCGCATATCCCCGGGCTTGTCCTGCTTGAAAAAATTAGATCCGAGTTTCCGCATCTTGCCGTTATCATAGTGACCGCAGCAAATGATGTTGAAAAGGCTGTAGAGTGCATGAAAATAGGCGCTACGGATTATCTCGTGAAACCGGTTGAGGACAACCGCTTTATCTCCAGTGTAAAAAAAGCCCTGGAACTGAATTCCATGGGCGAAGAGATAACATCTTTGAGAGAGCATATTTCATCCCTGAGACATCATCTTCTCACGGACAAGCTTGAATATGAGCAGGCTTTTTCATCCATTCTTACACAGAGCAAAAAGATGAGGGCCGTCTTTCATTATATTGAAACAATCTCCAGGTCCCGGGAACCGGTGCTTGTTACAGGCGAGACCGGAGCCGGAAAGGAACTTGTTTCAAAGGCAATTCACGATATCAGCGAAATGAGCGGCGCATTTGTGGCCGTTAATGCCGCAGGCCTTGACGACACGATTTTCTCAGATACATTGTTCGGGCACAAAAAGGGCGCGTATACAGGAGCGGACAAAGACAGGGACGGTCTTATCGTCAGGGCCTCGGGCGGCACGCTCTTTCTTGATGAATTTGCAGACTTAAATATAATGTCGCAAATTAAACTGCTGCGGCTGATCGAGGATGGAACTTATTATCCACTCGGCTCTGATTTACCTGAAAAAAGTGATGCGCGTATTATCGCGGCCACCAACCGCGATATCAACAAACTGGTGTCTGAAGGTAAATTCAGGGAAGATTTATATTACAGACTTAGCGTGATACAAGTTCAAATACCTCCTCTCAGGGAGCGTTTTGAAGATCTGTATGTTTTGGCGGATCATTTTCTGGAGATGTCGGCGCGCTCATTGAAAAAGAAAAAACCTACGCCCCCCAATGAACTTATATCCCTGCTCTCCAGTTACCATTATCCCGGCAATATACGGGAACTGAAGGCCATAATCTTTGACGCTGTTGCAAAGCACAGCTCAGGGGTACTGTCATTGGGATGCGTTAAAGAATATTTCATCAGGCAGGGTAAATATATGCAGCCGGTTATTTCAATACCGAATTCCGGGAAAACGGCCATGCCGGATATCTCCGGTCGCTTCCCCACCCTGAAGGAAGCGGAAGACTTCATAGTGACCGAGGCATTGAAACGCTCTAACGGCAATCAGGGGATTGCGGCGTCGTTGCTCGGCATTACACGTCAGGCCTTGAACAGCAGACTGAAAACACTTAGGAGCCGTCCATAATTCTCCCTGATGGGTGCAATTTTTCTTGCAGCATCAATAATGATTTCATTGACTTCTTTCTATTAAAAAATATTGTTTTCGAGAAGTTGAGACGAATCTCAATGGATTCAGGAACGATTTCTTTGCAGCCCTTTGAATTTCCGGCAGGCGTTATGCTGATTATGCAACCTCCCTGTTATAGAGGGAAATTTAAAGTTCAATAAGGAATCAATCAAGTGGCATGGCGCTTGCAGAGAATATTATCAGTCTTACCCATTAAGATTAAGAAACAATTATAAAGAAGGGAGTGAAATTTATGAAAAAAATTATTTTGTGTGTTTTCTTATGCATCGGGATTGTAAGTTACAGTTCCTTCGCGGCAGCCGGTGTGAATGAAGGAGTTTTTGTGGAAAGTGCAGGGGCAATGTCGGCGACATGGGGTTGGGACCCGGAAAATCTTGTCCCTTTTTCATGGGCTTATGACGGTGATTATTGGGATGCTTCCCTGTCTATTGCGGACGGGGTAACTACGTGGGATGTGACGTGGATGTTTAATCATGTCGTTACACCCCATGAGGGGGAAACCTCCAATCCCTTTGCAAAAACTTATTCTTTCAGTAAAGATGATTTCGGGCTGGTCATTTCCGACTCTGACAGTGATGGACTTAATCCGATCGACGCGGACCATGATTTTTTGCATGCTGATTACTGGCAGTTATCTTTTACCCGTGATGATAATCCTGCAAATACTGTAATCACATTAGATGCCGTACATGTTGCTCCCGAGCCGGCAAGCACAATGCTCTTCTTAACGGGTGCAGTGATGTTAGGAGTCAGGCGCTTCATAAAAAAGAAAAACATATAAGACAACAAACATACCCAGATCAAAAAAAGGAGGAAATGTGAATATGCATTTCCTCCTTTTTATTGCGCCCGGCACGGGCGCGGGCGCACCATCTGTTTTCAGTGGTTGATTGCATTATTAATTATTGACCTGTCTCAACGCAATCCCTATAATGTGTTAAATGTATTTAACCTTGCTCAAAAGGCATTTCATAATACTGTCCATATTATTCCCCCTGCTGTTGGCAGGATGCTCCAAAACCGAAGAAGCAAAAAAAGTGAGTCTTGCCGGGAAGTCCGTCGAGAAACCCGACGGGATTGAATATCCCCCTCAGGACACACTCTGGTTCGGTTTTGACCTCAGGCCCGGTCAGAAAGAAGACGCCGGTATTTACATGCCTTTCCTGAAATATCTTGAAAGCGCCACCGGGAGGCACTTCAGCATAAAATTTGCCGGCAATTATGAGGACACAGTTAAGGACCTCGGAACGGGAGTTACGCATTTTGCCGTTGTCGGGACAATGGGCTATGTTATCGGCGAGGCCAGATACGGGATAAAATATTTGGTGAGAGGGGTGAATACGGACGGCGGTCCCGGCATCCTTATAGCGTACAGCAGCGCTGTGGACGCAAAAACAGTAGAGGCGGTAAGGGCCGCGCTCCTCGCCTTCGAACCGCAGGGGAAGCATAAGGACCAGATCACACGGTGGGAAAAGACAGAGATGCCGATGGGTTTTACGGAAGTTGATGAACTTGAGCTGCAGAAGGTGAAGGCGCTGGCGATAAAGTATGGCTTGCTGAAGGGAAATTAACCACAGAGACACAGAGACACGGAGAAGATATGAAAGATGAGAAGTTGAGAGGATTGTGGGATTTAGTTTTTTTCATCTTCACAATTTCATATCTTCTCAACTTCTTTCTCTGTGTCTCAGTGCCTTTTTGGTTTGAATTGAGCATATGAAACTCAGAACAAAAATAGCCATCATGACAACGGCGGTTGCTGTCAGCGTGGTCTTCTTCACCCTTCTGTCGATCCGCGGCGTGATCATCGACGCCTTCAGGGAAGAGCTTGAAAAAAGGGCCGTCTCGATTGCGGGCAATCTCTCCGACAGGGTGGCGAACCATGTCCTTCGTAAAGACTATTTTCAGGTAACCAAAGATATCTCCGAAGTCCTTAATAAGGAGAATGATGTGGAATACATCTTCGTCACAAATGAGGAAGGAATGGTCATCGCGCATACATTCAGTGATGATGTCCCAACCGGTATCCTGTTTTGGAACCCGCTTGACGACAGGGCAACGCACATTCAGCTCCTGGACACGGAAAAGGGATATATCAGAGATGCGGGTGTAAAGGTTTTTCCCGGAACAAAGGCGGAGCTCCATCTGGGCATCAGGGAAGACAATTTAAAACATACCATCAGTCAGATAAGAAAAATGACCTTGCCGATCACCATATTAGTGACAATTCTGGGCATTCTGGCGTCCATCGTATTCAGCCGCCTGATAACAGGACCTTTAAATAAATTCGTAGAGTTTACGAAGGTGTTAGGCAGGGGGGATTTCGGCAAGCGGGTGGACGTCCCGTATGGAGGCGAAATAGGATATCTCGCGCGCAATTTCAACAGGCTTTCAATGGAACTGAAGACAGTGAGTGAAAAAATGGAAGAGGCGTACACGTATACGCGCCTCCTGCAGGCTGAAAAGCTGTCCACCATAGGACAGATTTCATCAGGCCTCGCGCATGAACTCAAAAATCCGCTGACCACTCTGAAGATGCTTTTTCAGGCGTACAGGGAACAGCCGGACATGACGAAGGAGGACGCTGAAGTAATCAGCAAAGAGATCGATAAGATCGACACGATAATTACGAAATTTCAGGGCTTCATCAGGGAGAAAGAATTTCATATCTCCGAGATAAATATATATTCAATGATAGACAGGGTCCTGTCGCTGGCCGCTTTCGATATACGTAATTACCGGCTGACGGTCCGCAGGGAAATGCTGGAGACCCTTCCGCCCGTAAAGGGAGACCGCGCCCTGCTTGAGCACGTATTCCTGAACCTGGTCCTTAACGCCATACAGGCCATGCCCGATGGAGGCGACCTCGGGATATCCGGGAAGGCGGATGACAGGTTTGTCGAGGTAACGATAACGGACAAAGGCTGCGGCATACCCGCCGATATCCGTTCAAAGGTCTTTGACCCGTTCTTTACAACAAAAGAAGACGGCACGGGACTTGGGCTTTCAATCGTATATAATATCGTCAAATCCCACGGCGGCTCGGTGTTCTTTCAAAGCAATGAAGGCGCCGGGACGGTGTTTACCGTGAGGCTGCCGAAGGGAGAGTGATGCTGCTGAATGACGAAAAGGTCAAAGTAACGGAAGCCGTACTGGGTGTAGACTTGAGCGATGACCGCTCACCCTAAGCTTAAACAGCTTTTACAGACTTTGATTTGATATAATTTAGCAGGAGGTGGCGTTATGGAAATTGCTCCAAGAATAACAATCGACGAAAAAGTCCGCTTCGGCAAACCTGTTATCAAAGGAACACGTGTCCCGGTAGATTTAGTTCTCGGCAAACTGGCCGCCGGGATGACTTATGAAGAAGTTATGGCGGAATATGATCTTGCCAGAGAAGATATATTGGCTGCACTGGATTATGCTGCAAAACACCTCTCTAATGAAGAAGTCAGAGCAATAGCTTGAAATGCTCAAATTTGTGATTGATGAGGACATGCCTCGGTCAACTGCAAAGGTATTAAGGACTAAAGGTCACGAAGCGTTGGATGTTCGGGATGAGGGTTTGAGGGGAAAAAGCGACGATGAGATATTTGCATTCGCCCAAAAGAAAAAAGCCGTCATTTTGACCGGCGACCTGGGTTTTGGAAATCTTTTGCGCTATCCTGTCGGCAGCCACTCAGGAATTGTTATTGTTCATTTTCCTAATGACGTCTCCACTTCAGAATTAAACAATCAGATAATTATGGCATTTGAAACCCTCACTGAAACCGACTTTAATGGTAACCTAATAATTCTTGAACCAGGGAAGCTTAGAATCAGAAGAAAATAAAAAAGAGATTTCAGGAACTGGCGGAAAGAGAACAGAGAAGCGGCTGATATGGAAAAGATCCTTGTAGTCGATGACGAAGCGGGTATACTTCATTCGTTTAAAAAACTTTTAGGCAGGTACGATTACGACGTCATCACGGCCTCAAGCGGAGAGGAGGCGGCGGAGCGGGCGGCAAAAGAGACGCCGGACCTCGTAATCATGGACATCAACATGCCCGGGATGGACGGGCTTGAGACCCTCAGGAAATTGAAGTCGCTTCATCCCGGACTCACTGCGATAATAATGACCGCGTTCAGCACCTCGCAAAAGGCCATTACCGCGATGAAGTTCGGTGCGTATGATTACATAACAAAGCCGGTCGACAACGCGCAATTAATTTCGCTCGTTGAAAAGGCCCTTGCGGTCGGCAAGACGAATATGCCCGTGAGCTTTGAAGCGGAAGTGGAAGAAGGAGACGCGATCATCGGCAAGAGCGCCGTCATGCTTGAGATATTCAAGAAGATCGGGCAGGTCGCTGAAAGTAACGTCACTGTTTTGTTGTCAGGCGAGACAGGCACGGGGAAAGAGCTTATCGCAAGGGCGATTCATCAGCACAGCGCGAGAAGCGGCAAGCTGTTCCTTCCCGTCAACTGCGCTGCCATTCCCGAGGACCTGCTTGAGAGCGAGCTCTTCGGGCATGAGAAAGGCGCGTTTACAGGGGCCGATTCCAGGAAGATCGGCAAATTTGAACAGTGCGACGGCGGCACGATGTTCCTCGATGAGATCGGGGACATGCCGCTTTCTCTTCAGGCGAAGATGCTCAGGGTGCTCCAGGACGGCTGCATTCAACGTCTTGGCGGAAGCGGGATAATTGAAACGGACGTCAGGACCATAGCAGCCACCAATAAAGACCTTGAGTCCATGATAAGCGCGGGGAGGTTCAGGGAAGACCTGTACTGGCGGTTGAACGTCGTCGGCATCCACGTGCCTGCGCTCAGGGAGAGGAAGGAAGACCTCGAAGACCTTGCCGATTATTTTGTCCGGAAGTTCAACAGGGAATTCGGAAAAGACGTCAGGGGCGTCTCATCCGGGGTGCTGGATAATTTCAGAAAATATCACTGGCCCGGAAATATAAGGGAGCTTCAGAGCGCTGTCCAGAGGGGCATGGTTTTATGCTCGGGTAATTATCTTTCACCTGAAGACTGCGGCTGGATGTCACAGACAAGACCGTCAGGTAAAGGAGATACGGACATTGAAAAGATGTTGTCGGGCGCTGTAGATGAAATCCTGCGTAGAAGCGGAGAGGACGTATACAACGAGGCGGTCTCCAACTTCGAGGGTCTTCTCGTAAAGAAGGCGCTTGAACTGACGGGCGGCAACCAGGCCCTTGCGGCCAGGCTTTTAGGTATTTCAAGGAACACACTCAGGGAAAAAATGGGCCGCAGGTAAGTGACGGACGTTGGCCTATCCCTGAAATGGTTTTTCATTCCCTGTGCTCAGGGATTGAACATTGTGTTCAGCTATTGCACAGCCTTGAATGGACTGCCCCTTAATTTTTCAGGGGAATTTGCCGGTTATGATTGGTATGGATATTGCTTGGATCAATGGCATCAACCGGCTTATTCCAGGCCTGAAATGAAACCTTAATGAAAGGAGAATTTTAGTATGAAGAGAAGTAGTGTAATTGTGTTGTTGTCGGCGCTGTTGCTTGTGTCTTTAGTTTCCCTTGCGGCAGGAGAAGGACTGCTTGACGAGGTGAAGAAGAGAGGGGTTGTCCGCATAGGAATCGGCAATGCAACTCCCCCGATGAACTACATTGATGAAAAAGGCGTATGGACAGGTTTTGACGTGGACCTCGGAGACGAAATCGCGAAGAGGCTCGGAGTCAAAGTTGAAAGGGTATTGGTAGACAATAAGACGAGGATCGCCTTTTTGGCAAACAGGTCAATCGATATCTCACTCGCCAACATCAGCGTGACGAACAGCCGTCAGGAACAAATGGATTATGCAGAGCCGCCATATTTCTGGACAGGCAAAATATTTTATGCGAAAAAAGGGAAATTTAAATCATTGAAAGACCTCGGCGGCAAGAAGATAGGCGTTGATCAGGGGTCCAACGCTTTTATCGCCGCGCCGCAGGAGCTTGCAAAGCACAGTGATAAGAAACCTGAAATGCTTTCTTTCCAGAACAGCGCGGAAGGTTTCCTCGCTTTAAAACAGGGCAAGATTGACGCATATTCACAGGACGCGCCGATAATGGCCGCGGTGTCAGGGAGTCTTGGCGCAGAATACGAGGCCGTAGCCGGAATGATTTACAGCCCCGGACTTTACGGCATCGGTGTGCCGGAGAATGATAGCGACTGGAGAGACAGGATAAGCTTCATCCTTCAGGACATGCTTGAAGACGGGACATATGAAAAGCTTTACCTGAAGTGGTTTGGACCGAAGGGCACATTCCCGATGTCTGTTAATTCGAGGCCGCGTCTTTCGGACACATACGGCGATATGCTTTTTGTATGGCCTGATTAGAGTAGAGGTGGGGTGACCCCGCCCGTACAGAATATGGAGGTTGGCGGGGGCGGGTTTTAAACCCGCCTTTCCTTTTCCGGATTGCATTTAAAGATACTGAAGGAGTAATATTTAACAGGATGAAGTTCCTGAATTTACGTTACGATTTTGACTGGGGCATCCCTTTCAGAGAGCCGTATGTCGGATGGCTGATTACCGGCGTAGAGCTTACCTTTCTTATAGCCGCCGTGACCACGGTATTGTCCCTGCTGGCCGGCACCGTCCTGGCCGTACTGAGGACTACGAGGTTCAAATTCCTTAACATACCCGCCAAAATATATGTCGAGACCGTAAGAAACATCCCGGGACTGTTCTGGCTGCTGTTTTTTTATTTCATCTTCCCGCAGATGCTGCCGTTCGGGCTGACTGATGTATTGAACAGGTATACGTATTATTCCGTTGTGGCCGGCATCCTCGGCCTTACCGTCGATAATTCCGCCTATGTTTCCGATATCGTCAGGACAGGGCTCTTGAGCGTGCCGAGGGGCCGCATCGAGGCCGCGGTCTCTACCGGGCTCAACAGGTTCCAGCAGATAAGGTACATCATACTGCCCGATGCCTTCAGGGCCATCCTGCCGCCCCTTGGGACGAGGATGATCCATAATTTCAAGAACAGTTCCCTCTGTATGGCGATAGCGGCCCCCGAACTTACATGGGCCACGCAGCAGGTTGAATCGATAACATTCCGCGGTCTCGAAGTGACCCTTCTGGCCACGGCTTTTTATATCGGGATATCTCTCTTCCTGGCGATACTCATGATACGTCTTGAGAGGTTTCTGAAAATCGACGTCACAAGCATGACGCAGATGAGGAACTGATATGGAATTCCTTTTTGAACAGCTCGCAAACTGGCGGTTTTATCTCATCGGCGCGTACCCCAACGGTCCGCTGACGGGGCTGGTCCTGAACATAGTCCTGGCGGTGCTCTCCATTGTCATCGGCCTGTTTTTCGGCATACTGTTCGGATTAGGAAGGACCTCCTGCAGGGGTTATTTGCGGCACCCCTGCGGCCTCTACGTCGATGTCATCAGATCGACGCCGCTGCTGCTCATCCTGTTCTGGTTTTATTTCTTCCTCCCCGTCGTCGGCGCGAAGATGCCGCTTTTCTGGTGCGCGGTCATTTCCCTTTCCGTGTACGCGTCCGCTTACCAGGCGGAGATAGTGAGGGCGGGCATACTGACTGTGCCGTTGGGACAGATGGAGGCCGCCCTGTCCACGGGAATGACACGGTATCAGGCTGTAAAACTCATAATCCTGCCTCAGGCCTTCAAGAAGATGCTCCCTTCGTTCGTCAGCTTCTTTAATTCCCTGTTCAAGAGCACCTCGATTGTCTACATAGTCGGCATTGTGGACCTCACGCGAACAGGCGTAATCATCAGCCAGCGCCAGCCCAACAGGATATATGCCGCGTATATCTGTATGGCAATGGGGTTCTGGATATCGTGCTATCTCCTCTCTTTGGCATCTCAGTGGCTTGAAAAGAGACTGGGCATCCTCGATTATGAATCATATAAACCTGAGATATGCAGGCAGGACCTCGTACTTCTTCCTCTCCCCAAAACCGTCAAGAGACTGTTGGTGTCCCATAAATAGGCCCCTGTGTCAAAATCCGTTTGCCGTTGAGACAGCCGATATGTCCTGCTTCATCCAGTACGCGGATGAAGAGTTCCGCATTGAATTTCTTATTCGGGATATTTCCCCCTGAGGTATGAAAATTCAAAACACCGGTCTTCAAAAACTCCCCGAGCATTTCGATGCCGATGCGCGTACGGTTGTCATTCCAGGTCTGACTCAGAAGAGTATCAAGGTCAGACGACTCCGGGATATCGAGTCCTTTTAGAAAATTTATTACCCTTACTGTGATGAACAGTGTATAAATATCTTCAGGCCTGAAGGGACCGGTCCCGGCGGCGAGCGCCGTCAGCCTCGCTTTTATATAGTCTTCCTCTGTAAGCTGCAGGCCCTGCGCGAGGGGTGATTTCGGGGTCCTGTAAAACGGGGAGGCCCCGAGCAGCACAGGAAGGCGCGCGTTGAAGGCCAGGGTATTCACCATGCCGGCAATGCTGTCGCCCGGCAGGCCGAGGATATGGTAGGAGACGGTTTTGAAACTTAGTTCAACGGCCTTATCGACGACTTTCACGTAGGCTTCGAGGGTGTGCGGACGCCCGGCTGAAGCCCTCACGTCTTTGTCCGCGCTGACGAGCGAAAGATTCAGTTTTGTGAACCCGGCGTGAAGCATCAGTTCCAGCAATTCGTCATTCAGGTTCATGTAGCTGGTCCCGTTCATCGCGACAAACTCCATCTGCCGGCCGGGAAATCTTTCGATAAGCCTGCGGCAAAGTTCCCTGAAATCATTCATGTGGTACGTAAGGTTGTCATCCTCGAAATCGATCACGCGGTAACCTTGCCGGTGTCTAAGTTCAATCTCCTCAAGGATGTTGCTTACCGAGCGGCTGCGGTATCCGGCGCCGAAGACGCTGTGGACAGAACAGAAGGAACACCTGTGGGGACACCCCCGGGAAGTAATCATGAAGGTCATCGGCCTGCCGTTTAATTTATACCTGGCCGGCGGGAAATCGCTCAAGTCGGGAAACGGCAATTGATCGATATGATAGTTCTGTCGTCTCTGGTTGAGACACAGCTTCTGCCGCCTTTTATAGCCGAGACCGGAAACCTCTTCGACCCTTATGCGCCCCCGCAAATATTGTATAAACTCCACCATCGGTCTTTCGCCTTCACCCTGGATTATATAATCGACAAAAGGGCTGTCGAGGACCTTCTCCGGGACTTCGGAGACATGAGGGCCGCCCATCACAACGGGTACGCCGGGCCGCATTTTTACACGCCGGGCCACCTCCAGGGCCTCCCTGTAGTAAGGTGTAAACAGGGAAGATATCCCCACAATGTCGGGCCTTATCTCCGCAAGCTCCGCTGCAATCGCATCAAAGGATGCCCCGAAATGATAGTATCGGTGAAATACCGAAAAAGGAGACTTGTCCGCAACGGGATAATATTCGGCTAAATACGCAAGCTCCTTCGGTATGGATACGGTCTTCCTGCCGCAGCCGGAATGATAGTCCTTGATGATAACTTCCACGTCCGGAATAAAATGTCTGATCGCGGCCCTGATGTAACACAGTCCTATCGGCTGAAGCCGGATGTCCGTGTCGTAAAAATCCCTCACAGGGGGCTGGATCAGGAGTATTTTCATCCTTGCCGTATTCTTCATTGTGAAGTGCATTCAAATGTCCGCCGAGAGAGGGGAGGCTGTGGAAAAATTTCTATACGACAGGAACAGGCTTCCCTCTCTCATGAAAAGATATGACCCGGCCGGCTTCTTTAATTTTATCATTCAGTGAATAAATCGCCAGACCCGGCATTTCGCCCCGGGTCAACTCTCTGTAGTGCGACAGGAATTGAGGCGCGCCCTTCGGGTCACCCCAGAAGAAGTAATAGTCGATCTTATACTTCAGCAGTTCGCTTTTCAGCTCTTCGTCGCTGACATTTTCCCTGGCCTGTCCGAAGTATCTGCTGTTTAACCAGTAAGCCAGCCGGAAGGTCCTGTGCCAGGCGTCGTGCGAGGACATCTCCACTTTTTCCCTGTTTGAAGCGATATTGCCGCGTATATCATACCGCCTGCCGAGTTCTGCGCCGAGGACGTGCATCCCTTTATTGATATTGTCGTTGCTGATATCGAGGAACGATTTGACCGGGGTCACTATAAAAGACACTATAAAAAATACCGTCAATATGTTCGCCGTAGTCCTGTTTTTAAAAAATCCCGTTTGAAATAATTCATGGAGGGCCTTGCCGCCCATCAGCAGAAGGAGAATATTGACAATCCACAGATACCTCGCCTCGAAATGAAACGGCGTGTACCCCCCGGTGTACAGGATGACGGTCAATAACGGCCAGAGCAGCTCCCCCCGTGACAGCAGCTCCTTAAAAGGCCGGGAAAAAACCAGCAGTATGTATATAATGACGATGGCGATCGACAGCCTGGAAAAAGAATCATATATCCTCAGACCCTCGAAGATGTTCTCGGTGAAGTTGGACAGAAAGTGTTTGAACGACCTCCGCGACTCCAGCGGGTTCCACGTCTTTTTTCGCGCGTAGCTCGGGTCTTCGTAAATGACAAATGCCGTTTCGTTAGGCGGCTCAAAGAAACCCTCAAAGAATATCGGGTCGCCTTTTTCGAGCGTATTGTGAGTAGACCCGGGGCCCAGCGACGCAAATACGCCCCTGCCCATATTGGAAAAAGTCAGCTTGTTATATTTAATGCTGATCAGGGAGATCCAGACGCCGCTTAAAAGTGAGAATACGACAAGCCCGGCAATAGCGTTTTTCAATACGGATTTTTTGCCCTTTTCCGAAGACACCCTGAAATAATGATACGCATTGATCAACAGGAAATGGCTTATAAAGAAAGGGAAGCCGTACGGCTTGGCAAAATACGCGTATGCGCCCAACGTGCCGCTGAACACCGCGTTGGACAACCTGTCGGGATAGTCTTCGCTTGCCACGGCGTTAAGATAAAATATCAGCACGCACAGCAATAAGAAATCCATAGGCTCTATGAGCGAGAAGAACAGGAGAATGGGGACCATCGGAAGCAATATGATGCCCCTGGCCTTATCGTCCATCCGGAATTTACCCGATAATTTCCAGACGCCGATCAACGCCAGCCAGCCGAAAATCAGGTTTACGGCATTGATCGTAAAGACATGGGACGCTCCAAGGTATAAGAAAGGAACCAGCAGCCATGACAGGAGCGGTCCCCAGTAGCCGTTGACGGCGTTGCTGAAATCGCCCCTTACATATTTTTCAGCTATGCTCAGATACAAGGTCGAGTCCCCGGTCAACCTTTCATAGTGGTGAGAAGAAACTGCGAATATGGTATAAATCAGGAGGTCTAAGATGAGCACGGCATAAACCGGCTTATATTTGCGGCGAGAACTGTCCATTAAGATACAGTTTCCCCCTTTGAAAAAGGGGGGGAAGGGGGGATTTTGAAAACAAATTTATTTATAAAATCTCCCCTGCCCCTCTTTTTCAAAGAGGGGTATTTTGTATTAACCTTTCTCCTGAATTCTTTTGATGATCTCAGTCGTCGAGACCCCCTTAACAAAAGTGATAGTCCGCACCTCTTTCACGAGATCGGCCCCCACAATGTCCTTTACGTCCCAGTCCGCGCCTTTTACGAGCACATCAGGCCGGACCGTTTTGATGAGCTCATAAGGGGTATCCTCATCAAAGATGCTGACATAATCGACCGCGCACAACGCCGAGAGGACCTCAGCCCGTTCGTTCTCCGGGTTGACCGGCCTGCCCGGCTTTATGCGTGACACCGAACTGTCCGCATTCAGCCCGACGACAAGTATGTCCCCAAGCTTCTTCGCCTCAGTGAGATAGCGGACATGCCCGATATGGATGATGTCGAAACAGCCGTTGGTAAAGACGACCTTCTTGCCCTCTCTTTTCAGCCGGGCAACAGCGTCCTGAAGATCATTCCTGCTCATGACTTTGTTCATGGTAATAAGCATTTTAAATTTTACGTCTTATTTTTGCAATGCAGACTATTGCTCTAAAATTTCCATTCCTCCTTTTTCACGGCTGGTATATAATAGTACATTCTGGTAAGGGGTAATATCAAAGAAATCTGGCAAGGGCATAATTAAAATGTCGGGACTAAACGACGCCGATACATGTAGGGTTTATATCACGCCAGCTCTGAAGACAGCAGGTTGGTGCGATCCGCATTGGCGAGATGAGCCCATTAACCACTTGAGGGAAAAGCAAATCAAATGACACAAGAAGATATTATCCAAACAACACTCAAAGACAGCAATTATCATCTCTCTCTTTTTTCCGATGAGGAGATTGCCGCTCTCCGCAGAAAGATTGTCATGAAGGAATCGAAAGGGAAGAAGACGCCTTTTGTCACCTGTATTGTCCGCGATAAAGACATCCAGTTGAAGCCGGAAGAAATAGTTCGTCAGCTTTTTACTGTCAGACTGCTACAACAGTACGGATACCCCAAAAAACGTCTTGCCTTTGAATATCCCGTCACTTTCGGCAGGGAGAAAAAGAGCGCCGATATTGTAGTCTTTGATAAAGACCGACCTGATACCCCATACATCATTGTCGAGCTGAAAAAGCCGAAACTAAAAGACGGCAAAGACCAACTGCGTTCATATTGCAATGCAACCGGCGCGCCCATGAGTGTGTGGACCAATGGCGAGAAGATTTCATATTACCACCGCAAAGACCCTAATTACTTTGAAAGCATAACCGATATTCCTGGTGTAAGCCAAAGCCTTACGGACATACTCAGTGAACGGTTTACTCTGAGAGATCTCATCATAAAGGACAAAATCGCCAACGAGCGCAAGTCCTTAAAAGACATTATTCTGGAAATGGAAGACGAAGTGCTGGCAAATGCCGGTGTTGACGTATTTGAAGAGGTGTTCAAGCTCATATTCACAAAGCTCTACGATGAGTTCCTGAGCCAGAAAGACAAAGGGGTTATCAATTATTTCACTAAACAGGTTACTAAAACAGCGGTGCATGAACCTGCCAAGCCATATGGCGATAAGCCCAGCTATTTCGACGGCGCCGATTATGATGCTCTCAAGGCAGCAGTAAGCGGCATTGATGATGAGGGCTTCAGAGTGCTGGAGTTCAGGAATTCCGGTCAAACCGACACGGAGTTAAAAAACAAGATTCAGGGTCTGTTCAATAAAGCCAGGAGTCAATGGACAGGCGTATTCCCTGACGGCGCTGTTTTTGATTTATCAGATAGTCATTTAGCGGTCTGCGCGTCGAGCCTGCAGGATGTAAAACTGTTCAACTCCAATTTATTGGTTATAGATGAAGCCTTTGAATATCTTGTAAATAAGTCTGCCAAAGGAGAGAAGGGGCAATATTTCACCCCGCGACATGTCATTGACATGTGTGTGCAGATGCTCAATCCCAAACGGGGTGAATACATGATCGACTCCGCTGCAGGCAGTTGCGGTTTCCCGGTCCACACTATTTTCAAACTCACAGGTCATCTTTTTACCAATGAGGAGATACCTGAACAAGATAAGGAGCATGTGCTCAAGGTGTTTGGTATTGATTTCGACGAAAAGACCGTGCGCGTGGCCCGCACTCTGAATCTTATTGCAGGTGACGGCGAAACCAATGTCCTGCATTTAAATGCGCTGGACTATGAACGCTGGGGCGACAAAACGGAGAAAGACAAAAAGTGGATTAAAACTTATGGCAAGGGGTTTGAGCGGCTGGAAAATCTCAGGGCCGAAAAGGGTGAAAACAAATATTTCAAGTTTGATATCCTCATGGCCAATCCGCCGTTTGCCGGAGATATTAAAGAAAGCCGCATCCTGCATCAGTACGAACTGGGGTTTAAGGCCAACAATAAAGCGCAGTCCAAAGTCGGGCGGGACATTCTGTTTATCGAGCGTAACCTGGACTTTCTCAAACCCGGGGGACGAATGGCAATAGTCCTGCCTCAGGGACGCTTCAATAATACCTCGGACAAATCAATTCGTGAATTTATAGCCCAGCACGGGCGGATACTGGCTGTGGTCGGGTTGCACGGCAACACCTTCAAGCCGCACACTGGAACTAAAACCAGTGTTTTGTTTATACAGAAATGGGACGACAAACTATGTCCAAAGGTCGATGACTATCCTATCTTCTTTGCTGTCAGCGAGAAGGGCGGCAAGGACAACTCCGGCGATTACGTTTACGTCAAGAACGGGAATGGGCAATATAAGCTTGACAGAAACGGCCACCTTATAGTTGATCATGATCTGCACAATCACGGCGGGGAATTGGCAGACGGAATAGCGGAAGCGTTCATAGATTTTGCCAAGAAAGAAAAGCTGTCGTTTTGGAAATAAGTTATGAGAAAAGATAATCTGCAAAAAGGCGAGATAGTTATTTATAAGACCTCAAAAAACGAGGTAGAGCTTAAAGTTCATTTTGAAAAAGAATCGGTTTGGCTAAGTCAAAGTGAAATCGCCATGCTTTTTGGAAAAGAAAGGTCTGTTATTACTAAGCATATTAATAAAATATTTACCGATAAAGAGGTTGACCGTAAAAGCAATGTGCAAAAAATGCACATTCCAAATTCGGACAAACCCGTTGAATTTTACAGCCTGGATGTAATCCTGGCGGTTGGCTATAAAGCAAACTCACCTCGCGCAATACATTTTAGAAGATGGGCGTCAAAAATTGTTAAGCAATATCTTGTCAACGGTTATGCCATAAACGAAAAAAGGCTTTTGGAAGCCCAGACCAAATTTAATGAACTTCAGGAGGCGGTTTTATTTCTGCAAAAGCAGTCGCAAAAAGAACTCCTGAAAGGTCAGGAAACAGAAATCTTAAACCTGCTTGCCGATTATTCCAAAACCCTGTCTCTTCTTGACCAATATGACAAGGGGAAACTGCAAGCGCAAAAGGGCGGGCAGACCACCTTTATTTTGCAATATAATGCCTGTGTCAGGATAATAGCTGCTCTTAAAAAAGAGCTGATTGCCAGGAAAGAAGCCGGTGATTTGTTCGGTGTGGAAAGAGACGGCAGTTTTGCAGGCGTCATCAAAGGGCTGTATCAAACCTTTGATAAAAAGGAACTGTATCCGACTATTGAAGACAAAGCATCGCATTTGGTGTACCTGATAATTAAAGATCACCCCTTTACCGACGGCAACAAAAGGACCGCCTCATTTTTGTTCGTCTTCTTTCTGGACAGGTCAAATTATCTTTTCAAGAAATCCGGCGAAAGAAAAATCAACGACAACGCCTTGACGGCGCTGGCCTTACTGGTTGCCGAAAGCGACCCGAAAGATAAAGATGTAATGATTAAGATTATTAAAAATTTAATCTCTGAATAAATAACCATGCAATATTCGATTGTCAAATATTCATCTGTTTTGCATCAGGAAGATTTAAGATTTGATGCAGATTATTACAAGCCGAAATATTTAAGAGACGATGCTCAGCTTGATAAATTTGATAGCATCCTAATTGGAGATTTTGCTTTTGTCACTGATGGACAGCATGGTTATCACGAAGTGGATGATAATTCCCCTATTCGTCATTTAACTGCGAAAAATGCGAAGAATTGGTTTGCCGATTCTATTGGAGCTGACAGACTTGCTAAATGGGTTGATGATAAAAATAGACGTTCATCATTAAAAGAAAATGATCTTATTTTGTCTACAAGGGGAACGGTTGGATATTGCGCTTTAGTAAAAAAAGATGTCTTACCAGCAAATATTGACCAGGATGTTGCAAAGATCGCACTTGATAGTAAAGTTATTATTCCAGAATATGCTTTGACTTTTCTTAACTGTGAATTCGGTCAGGACTGGCTTCAGCGAAATACAACTGGAATGGTGCAGCAAGGGCTATCTTTACAGAAAGTTAGACAAACTCCTATTCCCATATTAGATGTAGAATTTCAAGAATCCATTAGAAGCGTAGTGGTCAATGCTTATAACGCAATCAAGGATTCAGAAAACTATTTTGAGAACGCCCAAGCCATACTTCTTTCTGAACTTGGCCTTTTAGCTTGGCAACCCAAGCACCGCCTATCGTTCGTCAAAAACTATTCCGACACAGAACAAGCCGGGCGTATTGACGCCGAACACTTCCAACCAAAATATGATGAGCTTATAGAGATTATTAAATTGACCACACAATGTAAGCAAATTAGAGAAATTGCTAAGTTTAATGCACGGGGCTTGCAGCCACAATATAACCCTGAAGGACAAATTAAAGTGGTAAACAGTCAGCATATTCTGGACGATCATTTAGACTATGATAATTTCGAAAGAACAGATGATCAGAGTTGGGACTCGCAAAAAAAGGCACGCATATTTCAAAATGATATTCTTATATACACAACAGGGGCCAACATTGGCAGAACAAATGTTTACTTAATAAAGGACAAATGTATTGCAAGTAATCATGTAAACATCTTGCGTTTGGAAAAAGAAAATCAAATTTATGTCGGCTTTGTTATGAACTCTATTATAGGCCGCTTGCAAACTCAGAAACACAAATCTGGCGCTGCACAAGCTGAATTGTATCCATCGGACATAGAGAAATTTATTGTCCCATTTGCAAAGGAAGAAACACAGAATAGAATAACCGAGTTGTTAATGTCGTCGTTTGAAAAGAAAATACAATCTAAAGCTATGCTGGATATTGCCAAGCGAGCAGTCGAGATAGCCATAGAGCAAAATGAAGACTCGGCTCTCAAATGGATCGGAGAGCAGACAAAAGAGACTGGGAGGCATTAGTGTGCTCACTCATTATGAAGCAGACGCCTTATTTGCAATGCCGAAGAAGCCCGGTCAGGCAATCTCTTGCTTTTCCTCATGCCGGAGGCAAACTGCTTGCGGATTACAAAAGCAATCAATGCAAAATTATGAGATAATAATATGTCGAAAAGGAGGTTGATATGCAGATAAGTTATAAAGAGAAAATCTTGAAAGAGATCGAAAAAATTCCTGCCGACAAGCTGCCAAACATGTACCGGATTATTCATTTGCTGACAGGGGAGATTACGGCGGGCGTACAAAAGACCGGCAAGAGGGTCTCATTAAAAGGGATATGGAAAGGCAGCCATATCGATGAGTCCCTGTTTACGGAAGCCAGGAAATCGCTTTTTCCGTATGAGAAAGGCAGGGTCTAATGGACTATGTGACTGATACCCATTCGCTTGTCTGGTACTTTACGGACGACGGCAGGTTGGGCAGTAATGCGTTGCATGCCTTTCAGAACTCTGAAACAGAAGGATCCGTAATAGTACCCGCTGTTGTTCTGGCTGAGATAATGTATATTGCAAAAAAGGGCAGAATCGCACTTTCCTTTGAAGAAACGTTAACACGGATTGAAGAATGCGATAATTTTGAAGTCGCGCCATTAAATGCCGAGGTATTGAAAATTGCCGATAAAATTGACGCCGACCTTGAAATGCATGACAGACTCATAGCTGCAACCGCCTTGCATCATGACGCGACATTGATTACGAAAGATAAGAATATCGCTCTTTCCGGTGTTGTCTCAACTACTTGGTAAGGAGGGCATTGCAATGAAGATACCTTATAGTTTTTCAGTCCTAAGATATATCCATGATATCGTATCAGGCGAGTTCATCAATGTAGGAGTTGTACTATATGCTCCTAAAGCCAGATTTCTCAGCGCTGTCTGCACGTCAAGATACGCCCGCATTTCAAAAATGTTTTCAAATATAAACGGCGACCACTTCCGGCAGGTCTCAAGATACATTCAGGCAAGGCTTGAGGAAGAAGGTGATCGTTTGGTTACTGAACTCCCGTTTGAAAAAATGCCGGTTAGCGTTAAAGACTTTACTCCAAGGGTCCTGCCGATAGATGATAGTTCGCTGCAATTCTCCGATGAGGGATATGGATTAACGGAAAACCCTCAGGAAACACTTGAACAGATCTATAACCGTTACGTGGAAAAGTATTATGAAAAAACTGAGAGACAAAGCAGAAGTGATGAGGATGTATGGAAGGTTTATAAGAAACCACTGGAGGAAAGGCGTATACTTTCTAATCTTGTACCTCACCATATTATAGGCAACAACTATGATCATGAATTTAAATATTGCTGGAAAAATGAGCAATGGCGTATACATGAACCGGTCTCTTTTGATTTATTAGAGGCTGGTTCAATAACAGACAAAGCAAATGTCTGGCTTGGACGGATTACAAGCTTAATGGATGGCGGAGAGCCATTTAAGATAAATATCCTCATAGGCTCACCGCAGGATGAAAGGCTTAAGTCCTCATTTGTCAAGGCACAAAATATCATGAATCGGATGAACTGCCCGCATGAATTTATCAAGGAAGATGAAGCCGAGGATTTTGCTGAACATCTTAAAGAGGAAATAGAATCGCATAGTGAGTAGTAAAGATCACTTCAAATCTTTCGAACTAAGGTAGTTTATGAAATCGATTGAGAAACCGGCTTCTGTTTCAAAGGCGCTCGCCGAGGTCTGGGAATGGAAGGAGAATAGGAAGTGTTGCTGTCTGCTTCAAAAGCCGGGTTTTCACTTCCACAACAACCACCTGCTCACCTGAGCGAGGCATCAATGAAGTCCGTCAATCCGGAACAATACGTCGGCGCAGCCTCCGGCGTGGACTTTTCTCGATATACGGAATTTTGTTATGATTATGGTTACGTGTTTCGTTATGATTTCATGAAGTCCATCTCACTTGTCCCCAGGGAGGCGCCGGTGTCCCGGTCCACCCCTGATTAATCGAGAAGATAATGAAAAGAGGTTTCCTGATGTTAAACAGACGGTTAGTCGCGACAGTGGTACTTTGTTTTTTCCTTTTCGGCCTTGTGCCCGCTTATGGCCGCGAGGAGCCGGAGAGCTATTACCAGGGCCGCGCGAGCCTGGTCGGCTACATGATGCTTCAGCAGTTGAGCGCCCATCACTTCAGCCATAAAATGTTCGATCATGCCCTCTCCAGGGACGCGTTCGCGCTCTACCTGAAGCGGCTCGATCCGGGCAAGAGGTTCCTGCTCAGGGCCGATGCCGACAAGCTGCAGGAGTATGCGGGAAAGATCAACATCGAGATCAATAGCGGGAACATCGAACTTCCATCTGTAAGCGCGAAGCTCCTTGTAAAGAGGGTCGAGCGGGTCAGGGCAATGGTCAAAGAGCTGCTTTCAGGCGAAATGGACCTCGACTCCGGCGAGACCTTCGAAACGGACACTGAGAAGACCGATTTCTGCAAGAATGAAAAGGAGTTGAGGGAACGCTGGAAAAAGCTCCTCACATATGACGTGATCAACCAGTACCTGAACCTGCTTGCGGAGAAGGAGGCCTATGGGACCGACAAGGACGCCCCCAGGCAGGACACGCCGGGCGGGGACCTCCGCAGGACCGCCAGGGAGAGGACCCTTAAGGGGTATGAGGAGAGTTTATCGAGGATGCTCCGTGAGAAAAGCGCGGAGAAGTATGACAGGTATTTCAGCGCTGTCGCACGCGCCTTTGATCCCCATACGGAGTATATGCCGCCGAGCGCCAAGGAAGAGTTCGACATCAGTATGTCGGGCACCATGGAGGGGATAGGAGCGGTGCTCCGCGAAGAGAACGGTCTCATTACGGTCGATAACATCATGCCGGGCGGGCCCGCGGCCAAGCAGGGACAACTGATGGCAGGGGACATCGTGCTGAAGGTCGCGCAGGGGGACGGGGAACCTGTCCCTCTCATCGATATGAGGGTGAGCGAGGCGGTGAGGCTCATCCGGGGAAAGAAAGGGACCGAAGTGAGGCTTACTGTAACGAGGCAGGACGGCAACCATCTTGTCATCAAGATCGTGCGCGACGTGATCCGGTTCGAGGACACCTTCGCCAGGGGAGGAACGCTTACCGATGAAAAGAGCGGGCATACGTTCGGATATATCAAGCTCCCGAGCTTCTACCGGGATTTCAACGACCACGGAGGCCGGAATTCACGTAATTCGACGGAGGATGTCAGGAACGAAGTGAGAAAGCTCGCCTCTGCCGGCATCAAAGGGCTGATCCTCGACCTCAGGAGTAACGGGGGAGGCTCGCTCTCCGACGCGGTGAGCATTGCGGGGCTATTTATCAGAAAGGGACCGGTCGTACAGGTCAAGAGCAGTTCGGGCAACCTGACGGTGCTTTCGGACGACGATCCTTCCATCGAGTACAGGGGCCCCCTCGTCGTGCTCGTGAACAGCCTCAGCGCGTCCGCTTCGGAGATCCTCGCGGGGTCGCTCCAGGACTACGGGCGCGCAGTGATCATCGGGAGTGATCACACCTTCGGGAAAGGAACGGTACAGAGGTTGTCGGACCTCAACGGCATGATCCCGTTCAGCAATATGGAGAAATTCAAACCCCTGGGCGCGTTGATGCTCACTATTCAGAAATTTTACCGGGTGAGCGGCGAATCCACCCAGTACCGTGGGGTGGTCCCCGATATCGTCCTCCCAGACCGCCTGAAGGGCTTGAAGAGCGGAGAACAGCACCTCGATCATGCGCTACCATGGGACACGGTGAAGCCGGTTGCCTATACGAAATTGAAGCTGAGCCCGGACGCCGCCAAGCTGAAGTTAAAGAGCCTCGAGCGGCTGAAAGATGACCGGGACTTCATTGAGATCGGGCAGGAGAGCGCGAGGATAAGCGAGCTGCAAAAGAAGACGGTAAAGACGCTGAGTATCGGCGCCATGAAGAAGGAGCGCGAAGAGGCGAAGAAGATGAGAGAGAAGGAGGTCAGCGGCTTCCACGGCCACGGCGCTAATCCCGATTCGAAACCCTCGAATATGCCTCCCTCGGGCGAGGAGAGAAAGAACTTCCTGATCAAGGGTATGGCGGGAGACTTCTACGTGAAAGAGTCGATGTGCGTGCTGGCGGACATCGTTTCCGCCAACGGGACCGGCTTATAATCACTTCCCCAGCAACCGCTTGCGCACCCTGAGCTTGGAGTCGATGAAATCCCTGTGGGAAACGTGGATCAGGCCGGAGATCTTTCGGACCATGTGCTCTTCGTGCCTGTCAAGGGCCGCGTCGGCAAAGGCTATCTCCCAAAGGTGTTCAATAACTGATTTCTTCTGCTCGTGTGAAAACCCTTTATTGATGAGAGAAGTGAACTCGAAATACCCGGTGGCCTGCCGGATCTCTTCTTCGGCGAGTTTCATAAGCTCATGCGTCTCCTCCTTGGAAAGGGCGAACTTTGACTGGATGGTTTTTGATATCGAGGCCCGCTCGGCTTCCGTGATGTCGCTGTCCGCGCGCATCATTTCTATAAGAAGCGCGGCAGTAGCGATGCATAAAGAGTGTTCGGATACGCCGTCCGCGGTCTTCGAAGGGGGTTTGATATATTTATCAAAAAATTGTTTGACGGCGCTGACCATGCCTTACAAGGTACAAATTTCCATCCTCTAATGTCAACCCGTCCGGACAAAAAATTGCGATGCCCCTGGCAGGTTACCCTTAAGCGTCTTTGTGAGACGGGGGATAAAAATTTCTTCTTCGACTCAGAGGAAACTCTGACTTTCCACTCCGCTCACTGCCATTTTGCCTGGCGTTAAGCTTAATCCACTCCAGGGTATCGCAACTTTTTTTGTTCTCTCTCTGATTTAATTATACCGCGATCCGGCAGATAATCAAGTAGGGGCGCACCTATGTGTGAGCCCTTCTTTGTATTGTTCCCATGTTTGTCAGACAGACACGCAGGTCTGCCCCTACTTGATCGGCATCCAAAAGTATGCTATAAGAAGTTTAATAACACCAAAGGAGGGGCCTTTATCATGAATTACGATCTTCGGTTCGGCAATATCGCCATCGACATGGGCTTCGCAAGTATAGAACAGTTGAAAGCGGCTTTAGACGAACAGTTATCGAATCTCTCCGTCCTGAGGCTCCCAGAAGACTCATAGGTGAAATCTTTTTTGAAAAGGGCTGGATGAGTCTGAAGCAGATTGACGCCGTGCCGGCAAGAAGTCTTCAGAGATTGTAACAGCGACAGATCACGGCAGCTTATATCGCAAGCTTTTTTACGAGCTTTTTCACGGCAACGCACGACTCCCTGAACCGGGACTTCTCCTCTTTTGTCAGCTTTATCTCCACGACTCTTTCAACCCCATCTTTGCCTAAAACCACGGGCACGCCGACGTAGAGGTCTTTTACGCCGTATTCACCATTGAGGTAAGCGGCGCACGGCAGCAGTCTCTTTTCATCGAGAAGAATGGACCTGATCATCTGGAATGTCGCCGCTGCCGGGGCATAATAGGCGCTCCCGGACTTGAGCAGTCCGACTATCTCAGCGCCGCCGTTTCTTGTGCGCTGTATCAACGTGTCGATCCTCTTTTGCTTCATGACCTCGCTTACGGGTATTCCCTTTACCGTAGTAAACCTTGGAAGGGGGACCATCTGGTCGCCGTGTCCGCCAAGGATCGTCGTCTCTATATCCGCCGGGGACACCTCAAGTTCCCAGGCAAGAAATGCCCTGAACCGGGCCGCGTCAAGTATCCCGCCCATTCCCATCACGCGCTTGCATGAGAACTCCGTTGTCTTCCATGAAAGCTGGGCCATCGCGTCCATCGGGTTGGTCACAACTATGATTATTGAATGCGGCGAGGTCCCGGCGATTGAAGCCGACGCTGTTTTCACGACTTCGGCATTGGCATGAAGCAGGTCGTCCCTGGACATGTTCGGCTTCCTCGGGAAACCGGCGGTAATGACCACTATATCCGAATCCGCCGTGTCGGAGTAGCTGTTTGTGCCTTTTAAAGAAACGGCAGAGCCCCACAGCGGACACGCCTGCGCGATATCGAGGGCCTTGCCCTGGGGGACCCCTTCGGCAATATCGATAAGCACTACATCGGCAAGCCCGCTTTGCGCGGTCATCAGGGCGGTCGAGGCGCCTACATTTCCCGCGCCTACGATGGTAACTTTCTTTCGCATTTTTTCCTTCTTTCATTCCCCTCTTTGGAAAAGACCAACAGTAGGTGCCTTAAGCAGGGGTAAGGGGAGATTTTATGGATAATTAGTAGTTTTCCAAAATCCAGTTTTCCAAAATCCCCCCTCGCCCCCCTTTGCTAAAGGGGGAGAATTCTTTCACAAGATTTGTGAACAATCAAACAGTATCTTTTCAATAAAACGGATAACCATTATAGCCGAGGCATTAAAAAATTAACAAGGCGTCCTTTGTATCATCTCAAGGACCGCCCTCTGGCAGTTGTCCGCGGCCAGGCCGAGATTCCATTTCCTCTTGTCTCTTACGCCCGCAATATTACTGATGCCCCTCATTTCAAAAAGGGGGAGATCATATATCGCGCAAACATGCGCTATGGCAGCGCCCTCCATATTCTCGCAGATGGCGCGAAAACGCCTCTCAAGCTCACCCGCCCTCCCGAGCGTGCCGGAAGTCGCCGAGACCGTGATGAACGCCCCTGATTTAGCGACAAGCGACGAGTGACGGGCGACAAGCCCCGCCGTTGCCCCTTTCAGTGATTTATCAAGCCGGAATTTGTTGAAATATTTCTTCCTTCCCGCCTTCACAAGAGGTATTCCGATCTCATCCATCCCCTTCCATCCATTTGACCCGGCTATCCCTTCATCACCATATATCTCTTTTGTTGCAACAGCGATATCTCCGATTCCAAGCCGGGACGCGGGATATGCCCCTCCGACACCGATGTTAATGACCTGTTTAACGGGAAAATGTTCAATCAGGCATGTCGCGGAATGGGCGGCGTTTACCTTGCCGATTCCTGTATGCATGAGAATGATATCATGACCCGACAGCTCGCCTTTATAAATTTTCTTCGCGGCGATTTCTGCTGCGCGGACACGCGTTAAAGAGGCAAGGACCATTTCCGATTCAAAAGGCATCGAAGATAATAGTGCTATAAATTTCATGATATGCTGTGTATTATAGTATAAATTTTTAATGGCTACCAACAGCAGCAGCTCTCGGCGATCAGCCTTCAGCACTCAGCGAAGAATATATGTTTTGTTAGCCGACTGCTGAATGCTGATCGCTGACAGCTAAATGAGGCATTATGAGCGACGAAAAAGAGAAATTGATCAAAACCACTTTATACCTCGAAGAGGAGGTCCTCGAAGCGCTGAAAGAAGCAGCAGGAGAATATTCAAAAGAGACCGGACAGAAATGGTCAAAAGGCGCCGTTGTGCGGCTGGCGTTGAGCGAATTCTTCAGCAGGAGAGGTAAGATACTGTAGTCACATGTTCTTGAGGACCTTGTTTGCGAGCTCTGGGCTTATTTCTTTTAGTGCCCTGAATTCCTCCGAGGCGGACGCCTTGTCTTTCAGCAGCAGATACGTAAGGCAAAGGTAGTAACGGGCGTCTGCGTAATCAGGTTCGAGCCTTACCGCTTCTTTAAGCGCGTCGGCCGCTTCCCTGTACCTGCCGAGCCTTCCGTACGTCATACCGAGACTGAAGTACGCGTCGGAGAAGGCGGGGTCGGCGCCGACGGCCTTCCTGTAAGCCCCGACCGCTTTTGTATCCATTTTTGATTCTTCATATGCCACCCCGAGGTAATAATGGGCCTCGGCGAAACCATGCTGAAGCCTCACGGCTTCTTTCAAAACATCGATAGCATCCTTGTGCGCGCCCGCCTCCATTAAAAAATAGCCGAGGTAAAACCAGCGCTCCGGCATATTCTTATAAGCCCTGATGGCGTCGGTCTTTGAAATTTCAGGGCCTGACGTCTTTTCGCTTATGATCCCGGAGGGCATTGCGAGAATCAGGTTTTGGGTCCTTCTGATCAGGAAAGTTACGATCCCTATGACCTCGCCGCGTTCATTAAACACCGGACTTCCGCTGCTGCCGTGAGTAACAGGGGCGGCAATCTTCAGCGCTTTCCCGTTATGTGTAATTTCTTTTATTCCCTTAAACGTTCCGTCTGATATCACATTTTCCCTGCCGTCGCTGCTGCTGATGATGTAGACCTTTTCTCCCATGCCGGCTTTATTGAAGTCCCCGAATTTAACGGCCGGCAGGTTGTTCCCCTTTACCTTCAGGACGATGAGATCATTCTTTCTGTCCTCGTGAATTACGCCTTCCACATTCAGGACCTTGCCCCCGGCTTTCACCTTGACGTCCGAAGCAATGCTGATGACATGAAAGTTTGTAACAACGATGCCGTCCCGTCCCGTGATGAAACCGGTGCCCTCAGTGAGAGGCTCGCCTTTTTGGTTATACGCCGTGACTACTACGACTGATTTGCTGTTTTCCCTGAAGACCTTCCCGGCGTCGGCAAAGGAAAAGGCCGGGATGAACAACATAACAAGAAAAATGAGTCTTTTCAAAACAGCCTCCCTAAACTGTAGGGGCTCCCCGGCGGGTCGCCCCTGCGCCGATTCATGACATATCCGGCTATGGTAACGGAAAGCAGGTTTTTTTTCATCCATGATTATTTTTGCAGTCATTTTTCTCTGGTTTTATGTGACGTTACAATATGATATAATTCCTTACAGGAAGGATTGGAGGAAGGATTGAAAGGAGAAATTGGGCTGATCGGAAAAGAAATCATATCCCTGAAAACGGCGACGTCCACAAACGATTATGCTGCTGAACTGAGCCGGCAAAGGGATGATACGGACGGACTTGTCGTGCTTGCCGATTCTCAAAGCCGGGGCAAGGGGAGGCTGGGCAGGGCTTGGATATCCCCGCCTGGAGTAAACCTGTATTTTACTGTAATTCTGAAACCCCCATTCCCACCCTCGGAGGCGTCCTTACTCACCCTGGCTGCGGCAGTTGCAACCATAACCGCTGTAAGGGAAAATACCGGACTGAATGCCGAGGTAAAGTGGCCCAATGACATCCTTATAGACGGCAGGAAAGCGGGCGGCATCCTGCTTGAGATGAAGACCGAAAGAAACAGGATAAAAATACTTACCGTCGGGATCGGGCTGAATGTAAACATGTCGCTGCATGAATTCCCTGAAGATTTAAGATCATCGGCAACTTCACTAAAACTAATAAGAGGAGAAGATGTCGACAGGATGGGACTTTTGGGGACAATACTCGGGGAATTGGAAAAAACATATAAGATTATTTTAAGTGGAAATAAAAGGGCTTTAATTAATAAATGGATTCGTTTAAACTGCACCTTAGGACATGAAATCACCGTTAGAAACCGGGACCGGGTCATATCCGGGATTGCAGAAGACGTAAATGAAATGGGCGGGCTGATTATCAGGACGCCCGGCGGCAATATCGAGACCCTAAACGCAGGAGAAGTGACGATAGTGAAAAATAAACCCTTGAACCCTTTTATATGCTCTTACTGATCGACATAGGAAACACGAGCACTAAAGTCGGCTTTTATAGTGACGGGGTAATGAGTGACGCTTTGCGCCTGAAGACACTTGTCGGCGGGAGAGACGAAGCAGAGTATGCCTATCTCCTTGAAGGCATGAAGAAATTACACCGGATAAAAAGAATCCGGGGCGCTGCCGTGTGCTCGGTTGTGCCGGAGGTTACCCCTGCACTTATAAATGCGGTGAAAAAGAGGTTTGCAATCACGCCGCTGAATGTAACGCACAAGACCAGGACCGGTCTGAAATTTCCTGCCGGAACAGGGGCGGACAGGATCGCCCAGATGGTGGCCGCACATAGACTTTATAACGGCAATGTAGTCATAGCGGCCTTTGGGACCGCAACCGTTTTCAGCGCGATTACCGGAGACGGCAAGTACAAAGGGGGCGCCATTATGCCCGGCATTGAGTTGGCTGTCAAGGCGCTTGCCGGAGGGACTTCAAAACTGCCGGAAGTGGGGCTGAAAATGCCTGTCAGGCTATTGAGTAAAGATACTGAAAACAATATACTAACAGGCGTAATTCTGGGGCATGCCGGGGCCGCTGAAAAGATCATCGGCGAAATTGAAAAAGAGCTCGGCGGGGATTTAAAGGTCGTTGCTACGGGGGGGCTGTTCCGGCTGATCAGGCCGTTCATGAATGTAATCGACATCGAAAACCCGCATCTGACATTTGAGGGTCTGCGGTTTATATATGAAATGAATGTTGTATAGCGGATGAAATAATATGCACCCTGAGCTTGTCGAAGGGTGCATGCCCGATTAAGGACCCCCGATTAAGACATTCGAGGGCAGGCTTCGGGCATGACGCTGAGTTATGTCTTTACTTATGAACTCGTTGCGGTAAAAATGCCTTATAACAAATAAAAAAGAGGGAGGTTATCGTATGAAAGTAGAACGAATCCTTTTTCCAACGGATTTTTCGGAAGGGGCACAGCAAGCGCTGACTTACGCAGTAGATCTGGCAACGCATTATGAAGCAAAACTTTACATGGTCCATGTTATTTATGACCTCGCAAAGGCAACAGGCATGCACGTCCCGCACGTTTCTCATGACGAGATGTACAAGGAACTGAACAAATGGGCCGCGACCGAGATGGACAGATGCTGCCATGAGGAGTTAAGGGGTTTTCAGAATATTGAAAAGGCCGTACTGAAGGGCATACCGTATGAAGAAATCCTCAAGTTCGCCGGCGACAAAAAAATAGATATGATAGTAATCGGGACTTACGGCAGATCGGGTCTCGAGAGGTTTATCTTTGGAAGCACTGCTGAGAGGGTTGTCAGGAGGGCGCCGTGCGCCGTAATGACGGTAAGAGTGCCGGAACACAGAAAGTCATAATGAAGAGAGTAAAACCCATGAAGGTATATCTCTCCGAGAATGCCTTTATGGGTCTCCTCTTGAGCAGCGCCGAGGTCTATAAGAAAGAGTCCCTCGGCTACCTGTTGGGGTACCGCCTCCATGACAGGTTCATCATCGAATATGCCTTCAGCCTTCAGTCGGCAAGGAGGAAGCGGCGTGCCGTCGTGCTTCACCACCGCGATAAGAAGAAGATAGAGCCCATTCTTTCCGAATTCGTAAAATTGCAGATAATCGGCGATTTTCACTCTCACACTCCATATGGCAATGCCAGGGGGATTGCCGTGCCGAGCGCCGAAGATATCGCTGGAATGGAGAAAGACAACCTCTATATCATCATAGCGATCAACGAATTAAAGACGAGCAAGTCGTGGAAGGAAAACAGGGACGGCAGCATATCCGGCAGTATGGGAAATTTCTCCTTCCAGATATGCGCGTATTTCTTCCCTGAAGAAAACAGCAGGCCGAGGCGGTCCATTATATACTGCCCGTTTCCTCCCGGAGTAAAAGCAGGGTAAAATGTAAATAAAGACAGGGGCAAGGGCAAGGGGCAAGGGGCAAGCAATGACTTATTCCCTTGACCCATGACCCCTGACCCTTGCCCCCGATTTGGTAAAGGGTATAAAAATTGTTGTTCAATCGATACATAGTCGCGTCACTGTTTTCCCACGTAGTATTTGCAGCGATGCTGCTGCTGACATCTTTCAACGAGGAGCGCACGTTTCCGGTATTTGACGTTAATATCGTCGGACCGCTGGACGAACATAAGGCCGCCCCTGTAAAGCCGGCCCCTAAACCTGCCGCCAAACAGGTCTTGCCTCCTGTCAGGGAAATTCCGAAAAGGGTCCCTCCCGCTGAAGTAAAGCCCGATACCCTTTATGGTCAGGGCGACGGCGTCCCTCCCGCGGCGACAGAGGCCGCAGGGGGAGCGAAAAAGGGGGACATCCCCCTGACACCCCTTGATGGAGGGGAATCAGGTCCCCCTGCTGAAAAGGGGCCTTCCCTCGTGCCTCCGTCGGCCCTCTTTGATGAAAAGGTGATAGAAAAATTCGCCATGAAAGAAACTCCGCCCAATAAGGGACTTACTTTTGACACATCTGAATTCAGACACAGGGGGTATATGAAGCTGCTGAAAGAAAAAATCGAGAATATCTGGCAATATCCGAAAGAGGCGGCCCGTCTCGGACTGTCCGGCGATCTGTATATAAAGTTTTCGATTAAGAAAGACGGACGGCTCGGGGATGTCGAGGTGCTCAGGACCTCAGGCTATAAAGAACTTGATGAGGCGGCCGTAAAGGCGCTGAAAGACGCGGAGCCTTACTGGCCCCTGCCCGCCGACTGGGAGAAAAATGTCCTCGAAATAAAGGGGCACTTCATTTACGTGTACGGCAGCGCGGTTGTAATGTGATAAAACGATCTCAAAAAAGCCTCCTCTGCCCCTTCACCTCTTTCTTCTTAAACGTCTCAAATATCTTCACCTTTCCATACTCGCCGTCGTAACCGGGGGCTATGTTGACGTTCCCCGCGCGCATCCGGGATACGGCCTCCCGCAGGACAGGCGAGCCGGCTTTTTCTATGTCCCCGAGCGGGACCTCCATGAGGATATTGAACTCATTGCCGAGCTCCTGAAGCAGCTTCTGATATACCTTATCAACTGCCTTGCTGTTTACCCCTACCTTCAGCGTCTCGGCGATAATCTCGGTAAGGGGGATTATTGAATGGAAAGGCGCGCCCGGCCCGGCCCCTTCAGGTCTGTCTGCAAGCAATTCAACCCTGTGCATTACTCCAACCGTGACTTTTTTGCCGCATACAGGGCAGAGGTAATTATGTCTTATCGTTTCCTCAGGCGAAAAACTGACGTTGCACAGTCTGTGGCCGTCGTGATGGTATTTCCCCTCTTCAGGGAAGAACTCAATGGTCCCGGCAAAACCCTTCTTCTTCTTCAGGGCATCTATAATCCCGTTATACGAAACTGCTGTATTGAAGACAGATGCCTCCCGTCCGATCTTTGCCGGGGAATGAGCGTCGGAATTCGAAATAAGGGTCAACCCGTCAAGGGCCGAGAGCCTCCGGTTCATCGCGGGATCGGAAGACAGACCTGTCTCGAGGGCGTAAATGTGAGGCGTAAGCTCCTCAAAACAATCCTCCAGCGCATCGAAGCCCGACGCGGCCCCGAAGACGGAAAAATGCGGCGTCCACGCATGGGCGGGCACGAGCATGGAGTCGGGGGCCGCCTCAAGCGCGATTCTCAAAAGCTCTTTGGCGTCAAGTCCCAATATGGGCCTGCCGTCGGAGGAGAGGTTGCCGATTTTCGACAGGGCGAGGTTTATCCGTGCGACATCGTCAAAATCAGGCGCGAGAATTATGGAATGCACCTTCCTCGTCTTTCCGTTTTTGCCGTAGATGCAACTGATTTCCGCGGAGAGCAGAAACATGACGTCCGCGCTGCACGGGCCGGGAACGTCGACGGCGCGAAATTTCTCTTTCAGGGTAAAAAGGCCGTTGCCGGCAGGCTCAAGCTTCTCCCTGAGCTCCCTGGTCCATTCCGGATGGGTGAAGTCGCCGGTGCCGATGACGGTGATCCCTTTTAACTGGGCCCAGCGCCAGATACTTTCAGGAGACATGTCTTTACTGGTGGCCCGTGAATATTTTGAATGGATATGAAGGTCGGCGATGAACGGCATGAAGGGTCCTCTACCCGAGCTTCTCGGCCTCGTCGATGAGCATGACCGGGATATCGTCTTTTATATGATAGAGCAGCCTGCAGTTGTCGCAGATGAGCCCGTTTCCCGCATCATTCAATCTGAGGTCTCCTTTGCATTTCGGGCACGCAAGGATATCGAGCAGCTCTTTTTTAATTGCCATATGTGTTCCTCCTTAATTCCGTTACTCGTGTCCGGGTCCGTTTCTTTGGCGGGCACGTTACCCGGACGCGATTCACGTCTTTTATTAATCTTCGCCCTTCTCGTTAACGAGATATTTTGCGGCCACGGTCCGGAGCGTACACGGCGCCGGCTGCTTCCGGCTGATCAGCTCCAGCGCGTTCAAATCGGATTCCCATGTCACGTCACCCGGAGCGAGGAGGCAGACACTGCCCGGTTCGTGAGCAGTGAGAAGCTTGTCGTCCTTATAATAAAAAAATCCTCCGCTTTGCCGGGTGGTGTATATGCGCATATACGGGGGGATGTCGGCCGGCCTGAACCAGAGCTTGATTTCGCGCTCGGCTTCAGCGGGGGTCGCCGAGGCGTGTATCAGGTTGTCCATCCTTTCGCCGACCACCTCTCCTTTGTCGTCGGTCAGCGGCACCAGCGTCCCGAGCGACCGGATGCAGCCGGGCTTCTGTTCCCTGGCAAGATGAGGGTTTGTAGGGCCCACAATTTCGCGGACCTTATCAACCGCATTGGGTCCCTGATACACGATTGCTATGACCCTCTGTTTTTCCGGCTTGCCGGGATAATGAAGATATCCCCTGATATATTCTATGAGCGAAGGATAAAATACTTTCCCCCGATGCTCCGCGTAATGCTCCTCGGCGAGCATCCTCGAGACGTTGACGACTTTTGTACCCGCAAAGCGCAGGCCGGTGTGGAATTCGGAAAGCTGTGAAAGCACATACCCTGTCAACGAATTTTTCAGGGCGTCCGGTTTGATGAGTACGAGTGTCTGATCAAGCTCTTTATTATGCATGGTAATCTCCTTTGAAAGATAACTTGGATTTCAAGTAATATTCGATGCGTTTTACTTTAAAATAAGCCCGTTGAAATAGCAACAATACAGGCATCAATGGCGGGGCAAAGAGGTCCGGGGAGGGGGGTGCTCTCTTGCATTAAACATTCCCTGCGATATACAATACTTCACCGATAAATGCGGGCGTAACTCAGTGGTAGAGTGTTAGCTTCCCAAGCTGAAAGTCGCGGGTTCGAATCCCGTCGCCCGCTCCATATTGGAGTTCAGAGTCAAGAGTCAAGAGAGAAAAAACATGTATTTTTTTATTTTCTTAACTCATAACTCTTGACTCTATCAAAATGCCAAAGGGACTCATCCACATATATACCGGCGAAGGGAAGGGGAAGACTACCGCAGCCTTCGGACTTGCCAAGAGGGCCGCGGGTCACGGCAGGAAGGTCCTGATACTCCAGTTTCTGAAAAGCGGACCTAAAGATTCCGGGGAGATCATCACCGCGAGAAAGGCCGGGATCAAGGTCGTCAGATTTAAGGACCAGACTACTCCTCTGTTCGATCCCGGCGTAATCCTGAAGGAATTGAAAGACGCCGTAAAAAAGGCCGTCTCGTATTCACTTGAAGAAATCAGGAGCGACGCGTATGATGTGGTCATCCTGGACGAATTCATTACTGTTCTGAGTTGCGGCTACGCGACGATAAAGAGCGGGCTGAAAATCGTAGAGGCGAAGCCGGAGAGACTTGAGCTCATATTCACGGGCAGAGGCGCGCCCGAAGAATTAATAGAGGCCGCCGACTACGTGACGGAGATGCGGATGATCAAGCACCCTTTCAGCAAAGGGGTCAAGGCGCGAAAAGGGGTCGAGTTTTAACCTGAAAGAGGGCAAGGGGAGGTAAGCTGTATGCCATATAAAAAAGAATTGACCTTTACTCTGGAATGCATCGACAAAGAGGACCTTCTGAAGCGCATGGAAGAGAAATCAGATTTTGTTCTGGTCGATACCATAGGGAAATATGACGGGAACAGGTCCAAAATAAAAGGGGCGACAACCATTCCATATCCTGAAGTCATCGACAGAAGAAAAGAACTGACGCCGTATGGCGAAATTATTATTTACTGCAAACATAAGGATTGCGTTGCCTCCAAAAAAGTCGCTCTCGCTCTGAAACTGCTTAACGTCCAGAATGTTAAGGTATACGAAGGGGGAATAGACGAGTGGACCGGCAACAACCTCCCTGTTGAAGAAGAGTGACTATTGAAGCCTTCTCATCCATTTTACTGCCGATATCCATACGACGATTAACGAAATAAACAGCAGCGTCCACGTGATCAGGGGGGGCCCGAATTCCGACATCGGCTCCTCGGTCCTCAGCCATGAGAGACCCTGGAAGACATCGGTATAATGACTTACTGCCTGCGGGGTATTGGAGAGGCAGAGCGTCAGCAGGACCAGGTCGGCGGTCAATACTGCGGCAAGCATTTTTACAGAGAATTTCTTCAACGGTTTGCGTATGATTTCAGGCCTGACCCCTTTCCATATCGCCAGTTGCAGGATCCCTCCGCCAAGCATATTTATTCCGATATCTCTGAATGTCCAGTACCGGCTGGGGATTATCCACTGTATAAATTCTTCGACCGTCCCTATGAACGCCACCATAAGTATGGTCGTTATATAAACCGACCAATCCCGTATTCTGTGAGCGAACGCCCTGAAAATAAAAAAGGAAAGCAGGGCGTACTCGACAAGGTGCAGCGCCTCTTCGGGATACGGCCGGAGACGCCAGGTGATGTAAGAGTATGACGAGGCGCATACCAGGACCCACATATATTGCCGGAATTTTGAGACTCTTAATTTACAAGCCAGAAAATACAGGGCCGCAGCGCAGGCGCCGCAAATGGCAGACAGCGTAACATACATAAAGAGTTCCCGGCCCGCCGTGCTGTAAACAAATTTCTGAAAACCTCTTGCCGAGGGTACGGTTGAAAATATGGCGGCGCTGCACAAAAGCACCCATACCCACGTCTTTAAATTCCAGCTTTCGGTGTTTTTCCCCGGACCCTCATTTCGGTTCACTCCTTCTCCGCATCCCGTACCATCAACCTGGTAACGGTGCCCGCAAAGGAAACCGGGTCTTTCGGTTTTGAGCCTTCAAGCAGAAGGGCCTGGTCATAAAGGAGGTTTATATATTCTTCAAGGACGGCGCTCTTCGGGTTTCTCTCGAAGAGCCTGTTCATGGCCCCGAAAATGGGATGCGACGGATTGATTTCGAGAATGCGTTTGTTCTCAGGCACATTCTGTCCCATCGACCTGAGAAGCTTTTCAAGTTGAGGGTCTATTCCTCCTTCATCGGCGACAAGGCAGCAGGCCGTGTCCCTGAGTCTTCCCGAAAACCGGACGTCCTTGACTTCATCCTTCAACTGCTCTCTGATAAGCGCAATAAGCGTTTCAAGTTTTTTCCCTGCTTCCTTTTCGGCTTCGTCAGGCTTGTCGAGCTTGATATCCCCCTTGATCACTGATTTTATTTTCTTTCCCTTGTACTCATGAAGCGCGCTCATCACTATGTCATCCACCTCGTCGAGCATGATCAGCACTTCGTAACCTTTGTCCCTGAAGGCCTCAAGATACGGCGACTTTATTATCTCCGCGCGCGATGAGCCGGTGATATAAAAGATTTCTTCCTGCCCTTCTTTCATACCGTCCAGGTATTCCTGGAGGGTGGTATATGTGCCTGCGGCCTTTTGCGTTGAATCAAAAATAAGCAGGTCCGCGATCGTCTCTCTCTTTGAGACATCATAATGGATGCCTTCTTTGAGGATCCTTCCAAATTCCTTATAAAACCTGAGATACTCGTCAAACCTGTTCTTTTTCATGTCCGACAGAGTATCGAGGACCTTTCTGGTGATATTTTTATTGATGATCTCGACCTGCCGGTTCTTTTGCAGCAGTTCCCTTGAGACATTCAAGGGTAAGTCCGATGAATCCACAACACCTTTTACAAACCTTAAATAGAGCGGGATCAACTGCTCGCAGTGGTCCATGATCTGCACTCTCTTTACATAGAGGGCGGGCCCGATCTTGAAATCCTTGTAAAAGATATCAAACGGCGCCCTCGACGGCAGGTAGAGAAGGGCGGTAAACTCTGAAGTCCCTTCCGCCCTGAAATGGACCGCCATTGCGGGGTCGGAAAAATCATGTGAGACATGCTTATAAAATTCGTTGTATTCCTCCTGCGTTATCTGTGATTTGTCCCTCAGCCATATGGCCTTCCCGGAATTCAAGGTCTCTTCCTCCACGACCCTGACCTTCTCGCCTTTTTTCAGCTCACTGTCTTTTTCCCGTTCAATATCCATGACAACGGGATGCTCTATATAGTCGGAATATTTCCTGATTATCCCCCGGATCTCCCATTCATCGAGATACTTCTTCTCATCAGCCTTCAGATGGAGGGTGACATCCGTGCCTTTTTGGTCCTTTTGTATGTCTTCGACCGTATAGAAACCGTCTGCGGTTGATTCCCATTTCACGCCGCTGCTGTCGCCGATGCCGGCTTTCCTTGAAACGACCGTAACTTTGTCGGCAACCATAAAGGAAGAATAAAAGCCCACCCCGAACTGCCCTATGAGATCAGGGTTGTCTTTCACTTCCCTGCTCTGCAGCGCTGCGATGAATTCCTTGGTGCCGGAATGAGCAATGGTGCCGAGGGCGGCTATTGCTTCATCCCTGGTCATGCCGATCCCGTTGTCGCTTATTGTCAGAGTTCCGGCATCCTTATCGGCCGATATTTTTATTTTCCAGCCTCCCTCATTTTCCATAATACCGCTGTTTGTCAAGGATTCATAACGCGCCCTGTCAATGGCGTCCGACGCATTGGAAATTAGCTCCCTCAGAAATATTTCCTTATGAGAATAAAGAGAATGGATCATCAAGTCGAGGAGCTGTTTGACTTCCGTCCTGAATTCAAGATTTGTCTTCGTCATTTTTTATATACCTCTCAATGTGGAATAACTGCAACAGTAGTTTTATATACTAAAAATTTTCATTAAAAGTCAATTCTGTTCCATGTCCCTGATTCACCATCAAGAGACAAACCATAGAGACCACAGAGGAAAAAATAAATATTAATCCACAGATTACACTGATTAACACAGATGTATTTAGAAATATTTTATCAATCTGTGAAATCTGTGAAATCTGCGGATAAATAAATCTTTTCTCTTTGCCCTCTGTGGTTAGGTGGTGGATTCTGGATGTCCTGCAAGGCCCGACGGCCGCTTTGGAGCAGCATCCCGGGGTGCGATATTTCTGAATAATCAGGGCTGATGAGGTCAATTTTTTAGTCATATTGTCAGATTTTGTCCATCAAGGCAGCAGAATTAATGGCAATTATATGAAAAACCAAAGGGTTATTAGTTGGCATAACACTTGCTTCACTTTAATAATGTGGAGGCTTAATGGTAAACCTGAAAAGTTGTGAAATATTAGATGAGTTAAGAAAGCTGGGGATTGAAATCCCCTCAGATATAATGGATTATTTAAAGGATTATACAGACTACTTATCAGACCAGGATCAAAGAAGCGGGCCGGAGTCCGCGGAAGATTAACCAGGGAAAAAATCCCTTCTCCCTTTAAGGGTCGTTTTATTTCAAAAAGGTAAGCAGTCTTTTTGCCTCAATCCCAATATCAGTATCAGGGTTCATCTCTACAACTTTCTTCAAAATAACCTTTGCCTCCTCCTTCTGCCCCGAAGACATCAGTACATAACCAAGGCTTAACCGGACCCGCTGGTAAGAAGGATCAACCTGCGTTCCTTTTCTCAGAATGTCGGCGGCGTCATCAGACCGCTTCATAAAATGGAGCGATAGTCCCAAATCATTGTAGGCATCCACATCATTCGGCCTTTTTTGAATAGCCTTCTCATAAGCCCGGGCCGCCTTATCGTATCTGCCGGTTTCGAAATACTTGTCTCCGAGCGCGGTGAGTTCCTCCGGGTCATCGGGCAGGTCCTCCAACTGATCGATGGGCGACCGCGCGTTAGAATCCATCACGGGTCCCGAGGGGACCGAATTCCTCTGCGCCCCGGAAGATGGGACCCCGCCTTCCTTATGGTCCGAAGTAGTGACGGCAAGAATTACGATGCCGATTATCAGCGCGGTTATGACGGCTATCGTCAATTTTTTATATTTTCCCGAAGGCATTTATAAAAATACCTTTTTATACGCCGTCAAGTCAACTTTCGGTATCTTCTGATAAACTATGGACATGAAGAAAATCTCATATGTGGTTGCGCCTGAAGAAAGGGCGGAAAGACTCGACACTTACATTTCTTTAAAAAGCAATTTGACGCGCTCGCGAATTAAAAGACTTATAGGGCAGGGCTTGATCACCGTCGGTTCAAACATGGAAAAAGCAGGCTATAAAGTAAGAGAAGGCGACAGGATAGAGCTGACATTCCCGGATGAGCAGGAAGGATCTCTCGCTCCCGAAGACATACCGGTAGATATCATACATGAAGATGAACACATCATCGTAGTCAACAAACCGCCTCACATGGTCACCCATCCGGCGGCAGGCAATAAAAGCGGCACCCTCATGAATGCGATAATCTCAAGATGCAGCAAACTCGCCGCGGCAGGGGCGCCCTTAAGGCCCGGTGTCGTTCACCGTCTCGACAAGGACACTTCCGGGGTGATCGTAATTGCAAAAAACGATGCCGCATATTATGACCTTATCAGGCAATTTAAAGAGCGTCGCGTTGAAAAGCACTATCGGGCCCTCCTTTTCGGGGACCTGAAAAGGGACCGGGGAGAGATTAAGGCCGCAATAGGCAGGTCCGTCTCTGACAGGAAAAAGATGTCGACAAAAACAAGAAGGGGCAAAGAGGCCGTGACCCAATTCATTGTATTGCAGCGGTTTAAATCCGCGACCCTCGCGGACATAAGGATATTAACAGGAAGGACCCACCAGATACGCGTTCATTTTGCGTCTGTCGGCAATCCTGTGCTGGGTGACAGGATGTACGGCAAGCTAATCTCAATAAGACAGGGACTGGAAACCGTGACCTTCGGACGGCAGATGCTTCACGCGTACAGTCTGAAGCTGAGGCATCCGGTCACGGGAGAGGACCTTGAATTTACGGCCCCGATGCCGGAAGACATGAAGAAGGCAACAGAAGAGATTGCTATTTTATCGCGGGATCCGCGTCAACATATCCCCACAACAAGTGTTTATTGAGCTTGACCATTCTCTTGTCAGGGTAGACGGCTTCTTTGATGGCATACTCGTTATTGCTGCAATCCCTCCATAGAGGGAGATGGTGTGCTTCTCCGTTCAGTCTGATGATGCTTCTGACAATCGGACAGTGCGCTTTTTCGCCGCGGCGTATAACTATGGCTATTTCACCATTTACAAGTCTCACAATAGTGCCGGGGGGATAAAGCCCGATCAGTTTGACGAACATCTCGGCTATACTTGCTTCAATGTCCCTCCCGCGACTTAAGAAAATCACGCGTATCGCCTTGTCCGGCAGTAAAGGAGTCCGGTATGCGCGCTCAGTTGTCTTGGCGCAGTAAATATCTCCGATTTTAATAATCTGCGAAGGCAGCGGAACGGTTTCGCCCTTCAGCATATGCGGGTATCCTCTGCCATCGAGAGTTTCGTGATGGTGAAGGACGCTGTCAAGCCATAACCGGTCTCTTATTCCGGCCTTGGCCAGTATCTCCACCGCTTTTTCAGGATGCTTGTGTATCTCCGTACTCTGCTCCCTGGACAGGGACTTCCCCTGGCGGTACAGGTCCTCCTGTAATTCTATCATGCCTATATTTGAGGTCATGACTGCCGCTAAAAGAGATAAACGGTCCTGATCATTCCACTTCAGATTTCGAGTCATGAGTTCACAGATGATTGCATTATGAACGGGATGCTTGACCGTATATCTTGCTGCATTGCGCATGATTAAATAACTTATAGCGGCGTCCATGTCTTCATTACACGCCTCCTGCAGCGTCTTGCATAATCCCGTAATCTCATTCACGTGACGTTCTTCTATTGTGCATGAAGCGGTTATGTCGTCAAACAGATGCGCTAACCGGACCTGCGCGTCGTCAAGCAGTTCAAACGGCGTGAGAGTCGTGATTTGCTCCTGTGTAGAACCGGTTTCCAATGCGGCAGGCGCGGCTTGTCTATGAAATAACCCGCGTTCAAGGTGGGCCTTCAATTGTTCTTCTGTTTCAATAACATGACCTTTCTGAAGCACAAGGCCGCCGTTTTCATCAAAGGCGTCCTGTGAAAGGGGCTTGCCTATTTCGATGTCGGCACTCTCGAAGCGTTTAAGCTCCATTCGGTTTAGCGTCTCCCTAAACGGAAAATAAATATGTCCGCCCCAGCTTCAGTCAAACCTGCGGGAAAAATAAGAATGGTTTATTATTCCCAAACTCTCACGGCATGTCAAGAAATTTCTTTCGGCATGGGTTGATTAATTTTCAATACCCCACAGTCTCTGCTGCGGGGAGGTTCATTGCAGACCCCTTATCGGAGAAGGGTTAGGGGAGGCTTATGAAACTTTCGGCGAGACCTGCGGAATGGGGCCGCGGAGAAAAGAATAAAGGAAAAGTTTATAATGTTCTTCATGGCTCTTTTTCATTTGCGTTAAAAAAACATAGGACACTTCCTGGGACAGGCCGGGCGATAGAATAGGATTGGGAAAATTGAACGAATCTTATTTTAGATATTGGGGGAAGGCAAATCCGGATTATCCGGGCAAGCCGAAATGGCATCCGCTGGTTTATCATTGCCTGGATGTGGCGGGGGTGGCGGCTGCATGGTGGGAAGCGAGTCATACGATTCGCAAGGCTTTTTTAAACAATAATGATTCAACAGCAGACACCGCAATGGCGTGGATGCTCTTCTTCGTAGCCCTGCACGATTACGGCAAATTCGATATACGATTTCAGTTTCGGGCCAGAGAAGTCTGGCAGTCGTTATATCCTGACGCCGGAACGTATAGCTCGCTTCCATCATATACTGAATGTAAAAATTACTTTCACGGCAGTGGAGGGCTTTTCTGGTTCAGACGGGATAATCTGGAAATGCTTGGTTTACAGCCGGAAGATTCAGATGGCTCGCTGAGTTTTCTCGACTTCCCGGATGAGAGTGGTTCAGAGAAATGGCAATCCTGGAAGACATGGATTGAGGCAGTGACAGGACATCACGGGCATATTAGACGTTCTGAATATACGGCAGATGCTTCGTTGCCGGTTGTATATGATCCGCGTCTCGCAAAAGTAGACCGGCAGGCAAGGCAAGACTGGCTCAGTGCACTTGAAAGAACTTTTCTTTTACCCTTCGGGCTTTCTTTGAATGATAGTCCCCCTGAATGTTCTCCGCTTTTGGCTGGCTATTGTTCTGTATCCGACTGGCTGGGGTCACGCTGTGAGCCTGATAGTTTTCCGTATTGTCAGGAATCACTGGACATTAATACTTATTTTGAGAGGCGGAGAGACAACGCCCACAGTGTCCTCGAATTATCCGGTATTGTTGGGAAGTCACGTTCATATGTCGGTGTCAGCGCGCTCCTTAAATCCGGGCAGCAACCGCATTCGATGCAAGCATTGATTGATGATTTGCCACTAAAATCCGGCCTGACAATTATTGAGGCTCCAACAGGAAGTGGGAAAACTGAGGCTGCACTGGCTTATGCATGGCGGCTGATAGCGGCAGGGTTGGCAGATTCAATCGTTTTTGCCCTTCCCACGCAAGCGACAGCTAATGCAATGCTCGGTCGTCTCGAACGGATCGCAACACTGATCTTTGAAGATCATCCGAATGTCCTTCTTGCTCACGGTTCCGCACGTTTCAACGATAAATTTATCGCGCTGAAACACTCTGCATTTAAAGGTCATGAAGATGAAGACGGATGGGTGCAATGCAGCGAGTGGCTTGCACAAAGCCGCAAGAGCGCAAGAGAACAAAGTGGTATTCCCTGAAGCTTACCGTACATGGATCGAGGCTGTTTATAAGGACGAGCCGTGGGGTGACGAGCCGGATCAGATCAATGAGAGATATGAAGAATTTATAACGAACTTCTCCGTCAGCAGATACAAGGCGCTGCAAATGATTCACACTGCGGCTAATCCCATGCCGGATACGGATGAGACGGTTACCCTGAAGCGCTTGTTCAATTGATGCAGCAAGGCATCGGCCCCGCCAAAGCCTTCGGCTGCGGCCTTATGCTGGTGAGAAGAATATGAAATTAGAAAACAGAGAGGTTTAGATGAAAAAAAAGAAAAAACCGTTCCCGACTATAAGCGATTTGCTTTTGTACCAGACGGAAGACGGCAAAACTAATATTGAAGTGAAATTGCAGGATGAAACTGTGTGGATGAGCCAGATGGCAATGGCTGAACTATTTCAGACGACCATCCCCAATATCAATATCCATCTGAACAACGCGTATGAAGAAGGCGAACTATCAGAAACGGTGTTGTTTTTCGAATTAAAGCGGCCCATAATCCCGGAATAAACTGACCTTTTCAAATTATGATGACCTTTTCTGACAGTGGGGGGGGAGACCCCCCTGATGTCAGATGATTTCCGTAGACGCGATACGGACATGTTCGG
>JACRHD010000016.1 GCA_016234115.1 Nitrospirota bacterium | reverse complement strand
TGGACGATTACACGGATGATGGAGACATCGCCTACACGATACTGACGTCGTCTGCAACCAGCGAAGACTCGAACTACAACAATCTGAATGCCCAGGACGTCCAGGTGACCAACAACGACAATGACGTGGCCGGCATAACGGTATCGCCGCTGAGCGGGCTTGAGACTGAAGAGACAGGAGTCACGGCGACATTTACAGTAGCGCTGACCAGCGAGCCTGCGGCGGATGTGACGATTGCCCTCAGCAGCACTGACACAACCGAAGGCACGGTATCACCTGTGAGCCTGACATTCACGGCGGCAAACTGGAACCTGCCTCAGATCGTTACGGTAAAAGGAGAGGCCGACGACGAAGTCGATGGGAACGTCCCTTACACGATACTGACAGCGGCGATTAGCGAGGACGCTAACTACACCAATCTGGACGGCCCGGACGTCTCGGTGACCAACAACGACAATTATGACAGGAACGGCGACTGGATCATCGGAGACTTTGAATTGCTCGATGCCATAGACATATGGTCGGTCGGTAAAATGGATGATTTTGCGCTGCTTGACCTCATCGACTACTGGGTGGCGGGGTGTTATCAGTGGGACGAGGCGTCCAACAGGTATAAGACAGGATGTATGTAAGGGCGGGTCTCAAACCCCCGTCCGGAAACAGTGCTTAACAAATTGCATGTGGAAAAACCGCAGGCCCCGGCCTGAGTAAAAGGAGGATGATTTTAATGAAAAAAGAGAAAATGCTGATCATAATCATCACAATCGCAGCGATATGCATGACGGCAGCGGCAGTCCTTATGTATCTTACGGCCCCCGACCCTGAGCAACCTGTGATGCGAACGGGGGGGAAACAGGGAATTGTGTTGGCTTCTGCAACTAAAATGACCGGCGCAAATAATCCGGAAGCAAAAAACGTCAACCATCCATCATTGAATTTGTCTGCGCCTGAAAAGACGGTACAGGAATTCAGGGCGAAGACGGCGTCCTTACTCCATGTAACCGGCGAAGGGACATCAACATATCCTTCGCCTGAAGACAGAGGGGAGGCTGTTCCTGCGCAGCAGAATAAAGATGCAGAACAGAGGTGGAACACCGCTTCGGCAGGACAGGGTCCAATGCCGGGCAGGGACAACGGCCGTGTCCCGGAAAATTCCGTCTTTGCAAGCCGCCCTGACCCGCGTCATCAGTTAGGAGACACTGGTCCTTCACCGGGCCGGGCCGGTGAAGGCCGCAGTGGCGATGAGACGCCCGTACCCGGGGCTGTCCCGGAAAGCGGGCAGCAAGACGGTCCGTCTTTCCAGAGCGTCTCGGTGTCGCGCAGCCTGTCCGAAGACGGCGGCAGCGGAGAAATAAAGGTCACCCTTTCCATATCCCTCGGCGGCGTCAGGCCGAACGGGCTCATTGTAAAGGAATACATTCCAAAGGGGTGGGAAGTAAGTGAGAGCACGCTGCCATACAGGAATTATGATCGCTCCACCGGAGAGATCAAATGGCTGCTGATGGGAGGCGATATCAGGAGCACGGAGATCGGCTACAGGGTTGTAAAGAAGGAAGCGGCGGAGGCGGAAGCGGCTTTCCACGGAAACTATTTATACAACAGCGCAAACGGGCAGCGCGTGACCATGCAGATAGATTATGTCGGCGGCGTTTAATTACAGGTTCACAACCAAACAACAAAAAGGAGGGACATAACGTGGGAAAGGTATTCAGGATATTATTTCTCATGCCGGTAATGTTGACGGTCTGCGCCGGCATGACACTGGCACAGACGGTGACGGGAGAAAGAGTTTTGCCCGCCGATCACACAGCGGGTCAGCGGGTGCAGTATACGATCTCAATCAATGTTGATGAGGCCGATGTTCCTAACGGTCTGACCGTTGTCGAAACTTTGCCGGCGGGATGGAGTAATCCGACGGCGGTGCCTGCAATCAGTGTGGAAGACGGGCAGACCATAAAATGGTTATTTACGAAGTTTGCGGGTGATGTAAAAGATCAGACAATAACCATATGGGCGGATTCTCCTGTTTGCGGCGCGTCCATGTTCTCCGGAGAACTGAAGTACAACGACCCTGCAAATAATTTGCAGAACACCGCTGCACCGGTAGCCGGAGATACCCTGATCAGCGGTCCCTCGGACCCTGACTGCCGTCGTGTTGTGATAAGTCCCGGCAAAATAGATTTTGGATGCGTACCTGTGGGGCAGTCAAGGTCCGGTAATATAACGATCTCAAACGCGGGGAAGACAGGCATCAACAGAGACCTGGTCCCGGCGGGGCCTATCGGCTCTTCACAGTTCACGGTAGTCCGGGACGACTGCCCCCAGGTCCTCAATACGGACCAGCCGTGTACGATAGAGCTGGCCTTCAGCCCGGATCCGCAGCTTGATGAAAATCTGCAAACAATCGGAGAGGGGGTAAAAACCACGAACCTGCCGGTCGCCTTTTTTGATGTCGCGCCTTTAACAATCACGTTAAGAGGGTCCGGGATCGCCAAAGACGATACGGACGGAGACTGTGTAGTGGACGAGGACGAGGATGTAGACAACAGCCCGTCAAAGGCCTCCCCGAATTCGTCCACTGGAAACGGCAGGATCACGATTGACGCCACTGATGCGTCAAACCCGCTGATAACCCTTACCAACGTTCAGTCGATGGATGACGACGATCCCTTCCTGAGTAGCGCCGGGAGACCCGGATATGATCAATACCAGTGCAAATACGGCCTCGTGACCTTCATGGTCAACCTCGGACCCGGCGATACTACCGCTGTTGTAAAGATCACGTACCCGGAAACCCTGCCCGAGGGGTCCGAATATTATAAAGTGGACGACAACGGCTGGCATATTTTCGGCGGCGCGTCAATCAACGGCAACACCGTGACCCTGACCCTGACTGACGGAGGCGGCGGCGACGCGGACGGGACAGTCAACGGCGTAATCGTCGATCCGGGCGGGGTAGTAACACCGGTCCCGCCCGCCGCGGCCCCTTCTGATGGCCCTGTCGCAGCCGGCGAGGGAGATAAAGGAGGCGGGGGCGGATGCTTCATAGCCACCGCTGCCTACGGAAGCTATCTGTCGGATGAAGTGACGGTATTGAGGAAGTTCAGGGACAAGTTTCTCCTGACAAACCCGCCGGGTAAATGGTTTGTGATGAATATCTACTACAGGTGGTCTCCGCCGATGGCCGGTTACATCGCGCGGCATGAGTCGCTGAGAGCGGCGACAAGGACGGCGCTGACGCCTGTCGTGTACTCGATCAAGTATCCGTACCTGCCGGCCGGCGTGCTGCTTGCAGGCGGACTGGTCCTGTTAAGGCGGAGGAAGTGACGGACAAAACAGGCAGGGGCGAACGGCCGTTCGCCCCTGCAGCGCGACCTTTGCTCCGATGAAGGCGAGGGTCAGGGAAAAGACCGGGCACTGATATCAAATGGCGCGACTCTACAAGTATGTGAACATCGGCGATTACTATTTCTGTCTCCGGCAAAATCCCGCGGTCCTGGCCTGGATACTCTTTTTCAGAGGGGATGATCTGCTGGCCATCAAGCCCTGGCTCAAACGTAATTATCAGAAGCGCAACTTGAGATATTATCGGGGGCGCTTCAGGAGTAATTTGAAGACCCTCATCCGTTTTATGCAAAGCCGGACCAAATTGCCGGACGCCGAACTTGTGGAATTGCCTTTTTACGGGCAGCTCTCGGCGCCTGTTCACAGGGGACATAAAATATTCAACTTTTACAGAGGCACGGTGACAAAGATTTTCGATCATGACGTAAATATCCTGAGTGTCATCAGCGAAATAGACCGTCTGAGAGACATATCCCGTATTGACTTTGCGCCCTCTCTGAGGAAGTCGAATTCCGACGAGAGATGGTACGAAGAAGATTATGTAAGAGGCACTGTTGCTTCTTTACACAGGTCCGCTGACTCCGGGGTCTTTTTAAGCGTGTTTTTTCATGAGGCCGCGCCCTGCATAAAAAGACTCATATCGTTTCGACAACCGATAATGAAAGACCTCCGGGCATACATAGAGGAGCTCAGGGCAAGGCTGGACATCAACAGATTCGCCAGGAAAAGACCATTTCCTGAAGTCGATAGTTTTGCGGATGTTATTATCGGGTGGTTAAAGAATGGGCCGGACCTGCCTGTCCGGCTTGTATTCACGCACGGCGATTTCTGCCCGGCAAACATATTGAATACAAAGCATGGAATACGGCTTGTAGACTGGGAAACGGCCGGCCCCCGAAGCCTGCTGTTCGATTTTTTCAGTTACTTTTTTTACAGGGCGCCCTGCGGCAAACTTCCCGTGACACAGGTGGCTGCCGAAATCGCCGAGGCGCTTCCCCGTTTCCTGTCGGGATTATCTTCCGGACCGCCCGGTATTTCAGACGGCTTATCGTCCCAGACCGGGACTTACCGCAGGCTTTTTTATCTTGAATATTTATCCAGGCTTGCAGACCGCGTCTTGACGGACAACAGGTTGAACATGGCCGATTACATCGCAAGATACATTGATGCGTTCACCCGGTATGAAAGAACACTCGGCGCAAACATCCTTACAGAAAACAGCGCGACCTCGCGAGCAGGCATTTGACCCTGTTATCACTAACTGCATGAGAGGATTGACAATGAATGATAAACAACCGCCTTTGGTTTCCATAGGAATGCCCACATACAACAGGGCCGACGGCTTTCTGAAGGGGGCGCTGCGGAGCGCCCTCGACCAGACCTATCCCGACTTCGAACTTATCGTTTCCAATAATTGCTCGACAGACCATACCGAAGAAGTCGTCAAGGGCTTTAATGATCCGAGGATACGGTATTTCAAGCAGGCGGTAAATATAGGCTCGGTCCCAAACTCGAATTTCTGTCTGTCGCGGGCGCGGGGAGACTACTTTCTGCTGCATCACGATGATGACCTGATCGACCCTGATTTTCTCGAAACCTGCATGAAGGCCGCGAATTACTCCGCCGACGCCGGAGTGATACTGACCGGCACGAGGCTCATAGATACGGACGGTAATATAATCGGCGAGACCCCGAATACTGCCGCGGGGGCCCCGGCCGCGGAGTTTTTCAGGGGATGGCTCGCGCGCAAACATTCTATGTATTTATGCAGCACCGTTTACAACAGGAGACGCTTGCAGGAGATCGGGGGGTTCAGGTCGCTTCACAATCTCTTTGATGATATTGTGGCGCTTGTACGGCTTTCAGAATTCAAAAGGATCGATATCGAAGAGGTTAAGGCGAGTTTCCGTAAACACCCCGGCGAAGAGACTTATCACGCGGACGTCCGGGCCTGGGTAGAGGATTCACTTTTCCTGCTGGATGTAATGTGCGAAAAACTGCCCGCGGAAAACGGGCGACTCCGGGAAGAAGGCATGCGCTTCCTCTCAAACATGAATTATAAAATCGCGTGCAGCATCAAATCGCCCGTAAGGCGTCTCAAGGCATACTATGCCATATTCAGCAAATACCATTACAGACATTTCCCCAAAAAGCGTCATTTGCTGTCATTTGTATTCGATCTTCTCGAAACGACCCATACATATGACGGCGCGCGTTTTATAAAGAGAAAACTTGAAGGCATTGTCAATAGATAATACCCGGCTGGAACACGCGCGCATCATTGATTCGCAAATCAGGTCGTCATAATTATGAGCTCCTTAGTCATACGCAATAACCTGATCAATCAGGCCCTTCAAAGCAGCGTCAGGCGCGTCAGGAACTTCCTCCATGATTGCTCATACGGAGGCATGTCATCCGCTGAAAATGCCGTAAGGCGCGTCACGATCAGCCGTTGCGGGCATGGGCCGATAATCACTCCGGAATCCGATGGAAGTATAGGGGACAACATCAACGGTCCGTCCGTTATAAGGGTCCCGGCCTGGATCAAGGACCCGCTCGGCAAATATTATATGTACTTTGCCCATCATGAAGGCGCTTTCGTGCGTCTTGCCTGCGCGGACGCCGTTACGGGCCCGTGGAAAATATACGGCCCCGGCGCTCTGACCGTCGGTGAGGCAAGGGGTTTCAAAGGGCATATTGCCTCGCCTGATGTTCATGTAGATCACGACAAGAGGCGGATCAGGATGTACTTTCACGGCCCCGCGCGGAAGGGCCGCCAGGCAACGGGGATAGCCTTCTCCCCGGACGGCCTGCATTTCGCCCCGTCTGATGAGTATCTGGGGAATTTCTATTTCCGGGTCTTTACATGGAAGGGATGTTTTTATGCGATTGCGAAGAACAAAACGTCGGGTGAGCTTTTGCGCTCGGACAACGGAGTGTCGCCCTTTACGAAAATATCCGATATCCTCCCGAGGATGAGACACTCGGCGTTACTGCTTCACAGGGATTTGTTGGTGATTTTTTACAGCAGGATAGGCGATGCGCCTGAAAGGATCCTGGTCTCAACGATGAGACTTAAGGATGACCCCGCCGATTGGGCCATATCGGGACCCAGGGAAGTCCTGAGGCCGGAAAGGGATTACGAGGGGGCCCGGTATCCTGTCGGGCCCTCAGGAACAGGCGCCGGGACCCATGCCTGTCAGCTTCGTGATCCTTTTGTGTTTGAGGAGGATGAGAGAAAATATTTGTTCTATTGCGTTGCGGGGGAATCAGGCATAGGAGTCGCTGAAATGTCCCTTGAGTTTAATGAGTGAATATGAATGTAATGATGGAAAACATAAAAATGGCCGTTGACGAATACCGTCAAAATGATTTTCAGGGGGCCGTAAGTCTTTGCGCCCGCAAGGGCAGGAGTGCTGCGGGTAAGATCAGGAAAAACCTGTGCGGGCTTTTGCGGCACAGGACATTTCAGGCATACTGCGTCGGCGTGCCCAGGACCGGAACGACATCCGTGGCCGGTATGTTCAGGGTATGGTATCGTTCGCGTCATGAAGCCGGTTCCGAGAACAGCCTGAAATGGTCTTTCGATTATATTGAAGGGAAGATCGACAGGACGGAATATGAGCGCTTTATTGTCCGGAGGGACAATGATTTATTTCTCGAAATGGATTCTTCGACCCATAATTTCTACATGATACCCTCTCTGGTCCGTCTCTTTCCCCAGGCCAAATTTCTCGTATCGATGAGGGACCCGGTGTCATGGCTGAATTCCTATATTGATTACGGCATCAACAACCGCATCAGGGCCGGCACGAACGCCGTCGCTCCCCAGAAAACGCGGATGGCCCGGTTCCGCTACGGGGACCTGTATCGGAATTATTCGCGGGGAGAGCAAACGCTGAAGGACTATGATATGCCGAGCTTAGAGGCGTTCCTTTTCTTTTACAGGCAGTACTATGAAGCCGTACTGGAGAGCATACCCGAAGACAGGCGCGTCCTTTTCAATACCTTTGAAATAGAAAGGCAGGCCCCCGCGATCTGCGCATTTCTTGGAATAAGTCCCTCTTCTCTAAGCATGATCAATTCCCGGCTGAACAGAGGGGTAAAGAAACATCATGTCCTTGCAAAAACAGACCCTCGCTATTTACAGGAGAGGGTAGATTATTACTGCGGGGACCTGATGAAGAGGTTTTACCCTGACGTCACTGTCGAATCCGTTCTGGGGACCGGGACCTTATGAAGACATCCGCAGCAGCGACAACCTGTTTACAGGATTACTTTCAACAGTCAGTCGCACCCGTTAAACAGTGTGAAGTCCTTAGTGAAGAAATGATATGGTCGCGGCATGGGGTGTCTCTGTGGGAGGCCGGCCGGTTTAAGGGTTCTCCTTATTTTTATCCTGTGTACCGGTACGGAAACGTTTATTCCTATTCGCTTCTTGACCTGATACGGTATAAAAAAAACCTGTCGCTGAACCACCGGGTAGTCCGGCAGATTTCAACCAAAAAATACCCTTACTTATCGGGGAATGAGACCATCGACAGTGAGATTGTACGCATAGGAGGGCCTCCGTCACCGGGCTTTGTCATAAAGTCTGCCGAAGAATACGCAAGCCGGATCGCCGGGGCGCTGAGGCAGGACACATCTTCCATTGAGGACGCCAATCCCGGATTTACCAATATTGTCCTCTGCGGGGGCCGGGACAGCCTCAATCTTCTCCTGCTTCCCTGGAGAAATCCTGTTCTTGCCGTCAGCGGTCAGCCGAACTATGACCTCGTAAAAGGGTTCATTGCCGATAACGGATTGAGCGTGGGTATCATGCTGCTGCGGGATGACGACTCCCTTCTTGACGTCGAGATACTTATCAATTGCTGCAGAAACAATCTTGAGCACTGCCGGTGGGGCCCTCATCTGCGTGAGATATCCATGAGATTCGACCGGAAGGTCGTCTTCTGGCTGGGCCAGTTAGGCGATACATTTGCAACGACTTTCTGGAAGACATATTCACATAACAGAAAAATGGCGGACAAGATATGTTCCACGATATCCAGGGCCTTCGGCGCTTATGAAACGTACCGGCACGGATATTTTTTCAAGAGCTTATGGAACAGAGGGGCCATGTGGCAGGGAGCGCATATGTCCATTATCAGGCAGTTATGCGACGCGCTTGCAGTCTCCGGATATCACGGCCCTTCAATGAGAAGGGTCCTCTCCGAAGTAGACCTGAAAAGGGCCGTACAGGATGACGTGCGCCCCCTGATAGGCAAATGCCTGCATGGTGGGCCGGTAATATACCCCGAGGCGAACCCCGGCCCGCCGCGTTCGGACATACGCAGGGGCGTATCTCAGGTGGAGCCTTTTCTGAAAATATTATCAACACTGGGAATACCATACAACTGACGCTTATGTGCGGGATAGCAGGAGAATTTCGATTCATGAAGGGACGGAAGGCGTATGCCGACTGGGACAGAATAAGCTCCCTTATGTCCAGGCGGGGACCCGACGACCACGGGTCATGGTCCGACAAAAGACACTGCACTGTTGCGTTCCGGAGACTGGCGATAATCGATTTAAGTCTCAGGGGACATCAACCCATGACCGCGATCGGCGACCGTTACGCGCTTGTGTTCAATGGAGAGGTCTATAATTTCATGTATCTGAGGCGGCAACTGGAAAGCCGGGGGATTGAATTTTCTTCCAACAGCGATACTGAAGCGGTATTGTATTCGCTGATCGAGTGGGGCAGCGGCGCTCTGGCAAGATTCAACGGCATGTTTGCCCTCGGTTTTTATGACCGGGTCGAAAAGAAACTCCTGCTGGCCCGCGATCACGCAGGGATCAAGCCGCTCTATTACCTTGTTTGTTCCGACGGGATAGTATTCGGCTCGCAGTATGATCAACTCCTGGAGCATCCGTGGGGCCGGTATCTCAGGGTGTCGGAGAAGGCGCTGGGGCTTTATCTGCGCCTGGCGTATGTCCCGGCGCCTTATGCCCTGATGGAGAACACGCACATGCTCGAACCCGGAACGTGGATGGAGGTCACTGCGGAGGGAGATATCTCAAGGGGCCGCTTTTTCGATCTTCCTCATTATGCCGCGCCTACTTTAAGAGGGGAGGAAGCGATTGAGGCCGTTGATGAAGCAGTGACCGCCGCTGTAAGGCGGCACCTGGTCAGCGACGTCCCGGTGGGGGCCTTTTTGTCCGGCGGGATCGACTCGCCCCTCGTGGTGGCGAAGATGCGGTCGTTAAGCAACAGTCCCATACGCGCGTTTACTATCGGGACGGGAGAAAGAACGACGGACGAGTCTGAAGACGCGGTCAATTATGCGCGTGAAATAGGGGTAGAGCACAGGGTCAGGCATATATCCGCCGGGCAGGCAATTGATTTGATCGATGACGTGATAGAGGCCTGCGGAGAGCCGTTCGGCGACTACTCGATATTTCCGACGCTGATGGTCTCAAGACTTGCAAGCCGGGACCATAAAGTCGTGCTCTCCGGCGACGGCGGAGACGAATTGTTCTGGGGATATCCGGGCAGGTTCTCAAGGCTCATCAGTCTGGCCGGGGCCTTCAGGACGCCGCCCTGGATGAGAAAAGTCCGATGGGCAATGAACAAGGCGCTGTCAGGAGGCAGTGGAAACGGCCACCTGCGCATGAAATCATTGGGGGACTGGCATCGTTCCATGCATAATCATCTCCCGGAGGCGGTCCTGCGGGAAATATTCCCTTCGCTGCCTGTCTGGCCGCCGGAGTGCGGGGCGTTCTCATATGGCGGTTGCGATCCCGACCGTGCCGCGCAGCACTCCCGCTGGAACGAATTCGTTTACCATTTGACGATGGTATTGCTTAAAGTAGACAGGGCCAGCATGTACAATTCACTTGAGGTGCGCGTCCCTTTACTCGACCGTCAGGTGATAGAAGTGGCGTCGCAAATCGACTGGAACGACTGTTTGAATATTGAACTGAAGACGGGCAAACTTCCGCTCAGACGCGCATTGGCAAGATATGTAAATTATCAGACGCAGGGGAAGCGCGGCTTTGAAATACCGATGGCAACGTGGCTCAGGACGTCGCTGAAGGGACTCTTTGAAGAGAAGGTCCTCAGCCGGTCCGATTTTCTCGGGCTCGAACTCGACCGGAAGGCGCTGAAGAAGATATTCGAGCGTCATGTATCCGGAGAAAGAGACTACGCCTGGGGACTGTGGCCCCTGCTCAGCCTCTCTCTATGGATTGAAAGGCATCGCAGTCCGTACAGTGCGGGACATGCAGGGCATGAAAAATGAACGTCGCGTTTATCGTCAATGAGTTCCCGAGCGTGTCGCAAACCTTTGTCCTGAACCAGATCACGGCGCTGAAGGACCTGGGCCACAGGGTATTTATTTTTGCGGAAAGGCCCTCGGGGCACGGCAAAATACACAAGAAGTATGAGCAATATCACCTGATGGAAAATACCGCTTATCACGATGTGCCTCGAAATAAACTTTTGAGGTTTTGCAGGGGACTCCGGTATGTTGTCAGATACCTGCCGCGGAATTTCACGGCTGTTGCGCGGTCCCTTGATTTCTTCAGGTACGGCAAAAGGGCGGCGTCCCTGAATCTCCTGTATCTTGTCATCCCCTTCATTAAAAACGGGCCTTTTGACATTGTTCATTGCCAGTTCGGCGTCCTCGGGCTTAAAGGGACGCTCCTGAAACAGACCGGCGCAGTAAAATGCGGGATGATCACCTCCATCAGGGGGTTCGATATCACGAAATATTTAAAGAAACATCCCGGGGCGTATGACGAGCTGTTCAGGGAAGGAGACCTGTTTTTGCCGGTGAGCAGGTCGCTTTCGCGCCTCCTCGCCCGGGAGGGTTGTGACAGACAAAAAATACTGATTCATCATTCCGGCATCGACTGTTCCGCGATTCAGTATAAGGAACGGAAGCGGACGGCGGATGAGACGATAAAGTTGATAACCATAGCAAGACTGGTAGAAAAAAAAGGAGTGGCTTTTGCCATTGAGGCCGTGGCCCGTGTCATCGGGAAAGGCAAAAAGATTTCATACAGTATAATCGGCGACGGCATCCTGCGTGATGAATTACGGAACATGATAAAAAGACTCGGGGTCGAAGCGCAGGTGGAGCTGCTGGGTTGGAAGACACATGAAGAGGCGCTCCTGCTTCTGCGGGACGCTCACGTAATGCTCGCGCCGAGCATTACGTCGACAGAAAGCGATCAGGAGGGGATACCGAACGCCCTGAAAGAGGCAATGGCCTCGGGAATGCCCGTAATCAGCACCTTGCACGGCGGCATCGCCGAACTGGTGCAGGACGGGGTTTCGGGCTTTCTTGTCCCCGAGCGCGATCCGGACGCGCTTGCGAAGAGACTGCTTTACCTGATCGAGCATCACGAAATGTGGCCGGAAATGGGACGGCAGGGCAGAAAAATGATTGAAGAGAATTATGACATCAATAAATTGAGCAGGGAGCTGGCGGAAATTTACGGCAAATTATCAATCCGTGGAAGCTACGTTCATGGAATTCAACATGTATAAATGCGTTATAAAATCTCTCCGCTCGGGAATTCAGAAGCGTATTTACGGTTGCCTGCGGGAAAAAATATTCTTCCTCCACATACCTAAATGCGGCGGGACGTCGATAGCCCGGGCAATAAGATCACGTTATCATACTCCGTCTGCAAACAACTCAGACGGCCTGGTCCGTCTGAGTTCGGGGGCGTCCGCGGGCGCGGCCAACCTTGTGCGCGGGCTCAACTTTCCTCATGATTTCTCTGATGATAAGCACATCCAGGAGCTGCGTGAAGGACTCCTGCTGTATTTCATGAGTCAGCAGGGCGTCAAATTCATCTCCGGACATTTCGCCTTCAGCGATGCCGGTTACAGAAGGTTCGGCGATACGTACAAATTCATTACCGTACTGCGGGACCCTGTAAAGAGGTTCCGTTCATTATATTTCTTTAATAAATACAAGACAGATGAGCATTGCAAAATGAATGTCGACCTTGCGGGATTTTTGAATTCACAATTCGGACGGTCCCAGGGGCATGAATACGTGAAATTTCTGGGAGGCGTCAACGAGGCGAGGGACTATACCTCGCCGGAGTCGATCGGCAGGGCCAGGGAAAACCTGGGCAAATTTGCGGTCGTGGGGTTCCTGGAATCTCTTGATGTATTTGCGGAGCGGTTCGAGAGGTGTTTCGGCGTTAGGTTAAAAATCGGCAATAAGAACAGAAACCCGGTCAATGAAGCAGATAGGGCGTCCATTATAACCGAAGAGGAAGAGGCCGGTATCAGGGAAATATGCAGGCCTGATCTTGAAATTTATCAATATGCCCTGGAGCGGTTCGGCGGGAAACGATGACCGGGCCGGGAAAACACCCGTTAGTTTCGGTAATAGTGCCTGTATATAATGATGCGGGCCGCATCGGGAAATGCATCGGCGCGTTGATGAGCCAGACATATCCGGGGGACAGGACCGAGATAATAATCGTCGATAACGGCTCCACGGACAATACGCGCGAGGTAGTCGAAAGGCATCCGGTTGTTATGTTAAGGGAAGACGGAATCCGGAGTTCTTATGCCGCCAGAAACAGGGGCGTCATCAATGCAAAGGGGGAAATATTGGCATTCACCGACGCCGATTGTATTCCGCATGCCGACTGGCTTGAGAAAGGCGTTGCCAGGATGCAGGATATCCCGGGCTGTGGCTTAATCGCCGGAAGAATAAACCTGTTTTTTCAAAAACCAGATCAACCGAATGCGGTGGAGCTGTATGAAAGCAAAATGATTTTCAGGCAGAAAGAGAATATCGAGAGACACAGGTATGGGGCTACTGCAAACGTTTTCACTTACAAAGAGGTTTTTAACAGGGTAGGGTTATTTAATTGCGAAATGAAATCCGGCGGTGACAATGAATGGGGTCTCCGAGTATATGTCGGCGGCTATGTACAGGTGTATGCTGATGATGTTTGTGTTGCCCATCCGGCGCGGCATTCTATTGTTCAATTATACAGAAGAACAGCAAGGCTTGTGGGGGGGAAGCATGATAAATATGGCAAGTACGCTTATTCAACCAGTGAATTAATAAAAAATCTTGCCCATAGTTTTAAAACTATTGTTGCCCGGATAATCGGGACCTCTTTTAATCTGTTTCCTGATAAGTCCGTAAATGGAATTCGACAGAAACTATCCATTATTTATATAAGCATTTTGATTGAGATTTTCCGCAATATAGAAAGAATGAGATTGTTTATTTGGGGACAGTCCAGGAGATGATTTTAGGCAGAAGTCCGGAATCGACCCAAGCAACAGTATGGTTAAACAAATGAAGAAGGTCTTAATTATTGCTTATGCATTTCCCCCCAGCCCTGCGGTAGGCTCACTTAGACCATATAAACTTTCGAAGTATATCCCGTCGTTTGGGTGGGAACCTGTGGTACTCACCGTTACACGGGACGGGGCGAGACCACATGGCACCAACATATTAGCAGCAGGCAAAAGGGATATGATAGCCGCAATTAAAATAAGCAGTGGACATTTATTGCGAAGAGATAATAATCTGAAAATGAAATCTGCCGACGATCCTGCGGGCATTGCCGTTAAATCGTCAACGACCAAGTTATTAAAAGAAATATTATACTTCCCTGACAGACAAAAAGGATGGTATAAGTTCGCGCTTAAAAAGGCCTCTGAATATGTCGAGAGAGAAAAGGTTGACGTAGTCATGAGCACATCACCCCCTGTTACTTCTCATTTAATAGCCGGGAAATTAAAAAAAAAGCATAACATCCCCTGGGTAGCGGACTTAAGAGACCCTTGGACTACCAACCAGTTCTATAATAAATATAAATTCATTAAGTACTTTGATAGAAAACTGGAATTAAAAACTCTGCACGGCGCCGATATCATTGTAACGACTACCCCTGAGTTTGTTGATACAATGCAAGAACTCCATGAAATGAAAAAAATAACCTGTATAACGAACGGATACGACGCAGATGATTTTCCTGATGTCCCGGTCAGGCAGGCAGACAAGTTCACAATCACATATACCGGAACTCTTGCCGGAGGGAAAAGGGACCCTTCTGTATTGTTCGGCGCGGTCAAACAGCTTATTGTTGAGAAAAAGGTGAATAAGGACATGATAGAAATCAGGTTCTTTACGAGGAAAGAAGAGCAGGTTGTGAACAAGACGGAGAAATATGGGCTCAGTGGTGTTGTAAATTATTATGATTTTATCCCGCGCGTTGAGGCATTGGACAAACAAAGAGAATCGCACTTGTTATTGCTTCTCCTTGACAGTAATGGCGCGGAGCAGGACGTTTATCCGGCGAAGGTTTTTGAGTACTTCGGCGCCCAACGTCCGATCATTGCGCTTGGAGGGAAACGCAGTATTATCAAGGACCTGCTGGAGGAGACCGGTTGCGGGACGTTTGTGGAGAACAGAGATGCCCTGAAAAGGGTCCTTTTAGGATATTACGAAGAGTTCTGCAGATGCGGACAGGTCAAGTTTAATGAGAACTCAGACATTTATAAATATTCATATAAATCAATCGCGCAAAGATATTCTGAAGTTCTTGACGAGTGCTTTCATAAAGATTAATGACCCGCGCCCTCTGACTTTTATCAGGTTAACGAAGAGTAATAATCCATGAGAATACATGTTGAGGACATAGTAACAAATGGTAAATTGCCGCTCGTGATTGCAATTGCAGTCTCCCTGATAATAATTTTAATGACAAAATATTTCTTTACGGATATCACTCTCACTTTGCAAGTCCTGATATTTCTTGTATCCGTTCTGGCGCTATCCGTTATTACAATTTTATATCCTTTTTGGGGCTTTCTCCTTATTGTAGCTTATTCCCCGTTTGCTGATCTCGTTGAATTGCCGTTAGTGAATTCCGGCGGCCGTCTGGTCTTTGCTATCTTGGCGGCAGGGTGGTTTTTAAGATATTTTCTGCAGGGAAAATCCGAATTCTTTCATCTGGCCAGAAGCAACAGGACAATCATGCTGTTTATTATCTCAATGTGCATTTCATCCATCTTTGCCTATAAGCCCCTGCCCAGTCTTGCTGTAAGCATTGAAATAACCACTTACATATTCATGTCTTTTTTTATTATGCAGGATGTCATAGACAACGAAAGAAAATTAAAAATATTTATTACTACAATAGCTCTGAGCATCGGAACCGTGGCCCTCTTTTCCATTGGGGACTATTTTGCCCACGGCAGTATTAATGCTTACGGCGGCGTAAGACGAATAGGCGGATTTTACAGTAATCCGAATTCGCTCGGTAAGACGGCGATGTTCGGAATTCCGTTCATACTTTTTATCTCTTTAAATGCCCGGAGTCACCTGGTTAAATTACTTTTCTCAGTGTTATTCATCGCAGCATTTTATTCAATTGGCCTATCTGTGTCCCGTACGTGGCTTATAGTCTTTGTCATTTTTGCAATCACCTATATTGCATTAGGTTTGAAACACAGAATAATTAATGTAAAAAAGCTTCTTATGATGTCATTATTATTCATTCTCCTGGCATTACTCCTGTCAAATTTCCTGATCGATAATATTGAAGCAAGGGCAAGTAGGGATTTAACGGAGGACCTGAGATACTTCATATTCCTCAAGGGAATCCATGCCCTGATCGAACACCCTCTCGTAGGGATAGGGTTTGATAACTTTAAATATTTCGACACGGATGATGGGAAATTCGGGTTGATCTTAGGAGGATTGGGCGGACACGATATTGTTTCAAAAGTATTTGCAAGTATCGGTCTGGTCGGCACCATTATACTGCTGATGATATTTTTTCGCGTAATTGCAAACATGAATGGCGCGGCCCGTAGCTTTTCTTTCAACCGCGACAAATACTGGTTTAATTTTATTATTATTTTACAGGCGGGTTATATTGCGTTACTTTCTTCAGGACTTGGTACGAGCGTTATATTGAAATGCCATTTATGGATATATTATTCATTGTCCGTTCTTATGCTCAAGTGGGGAAGCTTGTCCGGAAAGGATATGCATCGACCGAAGCTGTCGAAATTTCGGACTGTCGATAAAGAATTGTTGAGAATTCGCCGCTATTCTGAGGACCGGTAAGCGTCAATATGAAGAAATTAAAAAATATGCTCTTCGAAGAAGTTTTGTATCCCGTGTACCAGATGCGATACGGGACGACACACGGGATAAAAATCCTCAGGACATTGAAACATCTCAACAAGTTGCAGTGGTCTTCACGAGAGCGGCTAATAGACTATCAGAACATCAAATTGGGAAAGCTGATTAAACATGTTTATCATAACGTCCCATATTACGAGGATATGATGAGAAGCAAGGGGATCGTACCGGACGATATACGCACCATAGACGACCTTAAAGGTTTCCCGATTCTATCAAAAGAAATAATTAGAACCAATTTCCCCAAAATAATTTCTAAAGGGGCCAACAGGCGTAATTTAAGAAAATTCAAGACGGGCGGCAGCACCGGCGAACCGCTTACCTTGTTTCGGGATAAAAATACCATGATGTGGCAGGAAGCGGCATTATTAAGAGGCTGGGCGTGGGCCGGATACAATATCGGAGATACCGTAATTAATTTCTCTTATTACGACATGAACAGGATTAGTATATTGGGGAAAATGCGGTCACGACTGATTAAATTATATTTTTATTATGCCCTGGCCAAGAAAGAACAGCTATCAAAATATTTAAATGAAATTAAATCACTCGACCCCTTCTGTTTGTCCGGTCTCGCCTCCAGTTTATGCCGGAATGCCGGGCTGATTGAAAAATATAATATGAACGGATTTCGAATTCCCGTAATTTTTTCATACGGCGAAATGCTCCATAGCCATCAACGGACCCTTTTGGAAAGTTCCTTTAAGGGTACGGTGTATGATTACTATGGATGTAATGAAATAGGATCTATGGCATATGAGTGTGAATATCACAATAAACACATAACTGAGGAGCACGTCATTCTTGAAACCGTTAATTCCAACGGGTCTGATGTTGTTGATACATCCGGCAATATAATACTGACTGATCTGGATAATTATGCTATGCCGTTCATTCGATATCAGGTGGACGATGCTGGAACGCTGGCATCCGGAGAGTGTAATTGCAAAAGAGGGCTGCGCATATTGAAAAGTCTGGACGGCAGATCGCAAGAGTTTTTAAAGACCCCGGATGGAAAACATGTTCCCATGATCTCATTTTTATATAATTTTAACAGGTTGCAGGGTATCGAACAATATCAGATTATTCAGACCGGCTTCCATAACATTACGCTGAAGATTGTAAAGAATAACTTTTATTCTCCCAGGGATTCGGAGGCAATGGTCCGGGTAATAAAAGAAAAAATCGGGAACAAAGTCAATGTGATTGTCGAAGAGTGTGATCATATACCCTTGACTGCCAGGGGCAAGACCCGGTTGATTATATCTCATTTACCTACCTATTTTTAATAAAAACCATCCAGTCGATGACAAGTGAAGAATACATAAGGCAGCAAATCTCCGCAGGATATGGAATTCACATGCACGATAATATCTGGTGGCAGGAAAATTTCCCTCTCTTTTATAAGCCTGTTAATTTTTTTGAAAGTTTTAATCCCGGGGCGGCAAGACCGATCAGGATAAAATCTTTATTTGGATATAGTCACTTTGTCAGTGATCAAAAATATGCTAATGATGTGCGGCCTATGATGATCTTAAATGAAGAAGCGTTGAATAAATTCTCTCTTCCCGGTCTCTCGAAAAATAAAAGAACTAGGATCAGGAAGGGACTTGCATTGAACGAAGTAAGAAGGATTGATGACATTGAGCGCGTAATCAAGGACATTCAGAAAATATGCATATCCATGTCATCGCGTTCTCATAACGGGCGGCCGCCGGAGTATTATTCTGAGAAATATGGGGAATGGAAATCATTTATGATAAAAGAGTTTAGTTTACCGAACAGAGAATGGTGGGGAGTATTTCATAATGGATCGTTGATTGCATACCGATATGCGGTTTTAATTGATGATACTATGCACTTCCGCGCTACTAAAAGTCGCACTGATTTTCTTGACAAATGTCCTAATGATGCCCTCATGTATGCGGTCCTGAATTATTGCAAAGACAATTCAGAATGCAGACAAGTCAGCGCAGGTCCTTGGAACGCATCCAAGTATTCAATCAATAAATTTAAAGAACAATTCGGATTTGAACGGGTCGATTTCCCGGCATACGCGAAATACAGTCCTTTTATAATATTTGTGAAGAGATTATTGAGCTTAAAAGTATCGTCAATGAGCTTAAGCAAGGCATGACGCGAGAATCCGATAATGACTTCTGAAGAATTTATTGAGCGGGTCCATACCATCGGTTATGATGTTCATCTGAATGACGGAGTCTGGTGGATAAAGTCTGATCCGTTCTTTTATAAACCGGTCGTTCCAATGCAAATGCTTGAGCCGGGAAAAGTAACGCCTAAATTATACAAGGCAATACTTGGATACAGCCACCTTGTCCGCGATAAACAATATGCAAATAAATACCAATCCATTGCGTTATTGAATGAGGAGCAGTTAAGAAATTACTCACTCTTGAGTCTGTCATCATCCAAGAGGGCCCAGGTGAAAAAAGGATTGAAGTTGACCCTTATAAGAAAAATAGAAGATATCGGGCCTGTTTTGGATGACATCAGAGAAATAGAAATCTCCAAAGCTGTTCGTACAGGACGTGGAAAACCTCCTGAGTACTATACGAAATACCGCGATAAATGGAGCGCCTGGACAATTAAGCAGTTCAACGGAGACAAGGGGAAGAAAGAATATTGGGGGTCTTTCTATAAAGGGCTGTTGATTGCTTATATGAAGGTCTTTCAGATCAATGACACAATGATAATCAATTACGCTGCGAGTCATACAGACCACCTTGACAAATGTCCGAATGACGCCCTGACATATTCAATTATAGATTGTTGCAGGGAGCTGCCGGAATGCAGGCAGGTGTCCTATGGGGCATGGAGTACGGATCGCCCTTCACTAAATGAATTCAAAAATAAATTCGGCTTTGCCAGAGAGGACTTGCCGGTATATGCCAAATATAATTTTAATATCATCCCTTATGTGAAAACGATTATTGAGAGAAAACACCTCGGATTTTTCAAGAAACATGTAATCTCCTGCTTGGCACAGTTTAAGAAATAGCCGGACTCATACAATGCAAAATCTTCTCATCGGATTTAATCATGAGATGAACTTTCCGGTTTCGATTCCGAATCCGGAGAAACAATAATGATCGTAAAACATGAAGATACGGCTCTTGTAATATCATGAATAAACATGAAAGAGTCAGAGTACTGGTTTTATCGCATATGTACCCCAACAGGATGTGTCCGCAGAAGGGAATTTTCATTCATAACCAGACAAGGCATATCAGGGAGGCGGGGTGTAATGTCAGGGTGGTCTCTCCCGTCCCCCTCTCATCCGGGCTCTTGCGGTTTAACGATAAATGGCGAAGCTACATGGATGTCCCTCATTCCGATCTTATTGATGACATACAAACTTATTACCCGCGTTACGTCAATCTCCCCGGGAAATGGTATCGCAGGGTCCTGTGCTGGAGCATTTATTGCGGCATCAGGAATAATGTCGATCAGATCATCAGGAATTTCAGGCCCCACGTCATTCATGCGCATGCGGTCACATCGTCGGGTTATGTCGCCCTTATGTTCAGCAGAAAATACGGGATACCGCTGGTGTGCAGCATGCGGGGCAGCGATGTCAATGTTTATCCCCACTACGACAGGATTACCATGATGTGTTCCAGGAAAGTCATATCCTCGGCTGATCAGCTCGTCAGTGTCAGCAACGCCCTGAAGGAGGCCGCTGAAAAGATAGGGTCGCCTAAAAAGGCGATCAGGACCATCCATAACGGATGTGATCCGGAGCTTTTTTTCAGGGATGCGGACGCCCGGACCCGTTACAGGGAAAAGCTGGGGATCTCCGGCAATGATGTCGTCATTATTTTTGTCGGCGAGCTCAAGAAGAACAAGGGTGTTTTTGAATTGACGGCCGCCTTGAAGAGGCTGGTCCCCCGGCGACCCTCCCTGCACGCGATTATCCTGGGGAGCGGTCCGGGGCAATCAGTCATTCAAAAAGAGATTTACGCCGGAGGCATGGAGAAAAGGGTGCATCTGCCGGGCAACCAGCCGCATTCGGACATTTCAAAATGGTTAAGCGCCTCTGATATATTCGTCCTTCCCTCTCATTATGAAGGACTCCCCAATGCCGTGCTGGAGGCAATGGCGTGCGGGCTGCCCGTGATAGCCGCAAGAGTGGGAGGCATTCCGGAGGCTGTTGCCGATGGAGAAACAGGGCTGCTGATCGATTCAAAGGACATAAGTTCGTTAAGCGGGGCGATTGCCTGTCTTGCCGCAAACAGTGATCTGGCCCGGACAATGGGCGAGCGCGGACGGAAGGTCGTCATGACCGGGTTTTCATGGCAATATAATGCCGCAGAAATGATCGGGATTTATAATTCCCTCCGGCATGCCGGAAGCCCATCGCCAGGCAACATGATGATCAGCGGCAAATTAAATTGATGGGCGCGTTCACGACACAAATTTGTATGCTGAGCACGGGACATAACCACCTTGACGACAGGATATATTACAAGGAGGTCATAAGCCTGTTAAAAAAATACGGTTCTGTCTCCGTCGTGGCCCAGGGGACCGCGCCCCCTGATTATAAATGTAATGAAGGAGAAATAAAGTTCTTTCCGCTGAAGCGGTCAGGCTCTATTTTGTCGAGACTTTCAGTTGTGCCTGAGGCGATTGTTACCATGATTAAATATCAGCCCCGGGTGTGTCATTTTCATGATTTCGAGTTGATATTCGCGCTGCCGCTGCTTCGACTGCTGACAAGATCGAAAATTATTTATGATGTTCACGAAGTTTATCCTGAAATGATCCTGGACTCGCTGAAGATTCCGCGCCTGATGCGTCCGTTTCTGGCGGTCGTTGCCGGCCTCAGCCAGAAACTGCTCGCCGTATTGACGGACCATGTCATCACTACCGATAATGACATTGCCTCCCAGTTCAACAACGTCAGAAGCAAGGTAACGACAATATTCAACTATCCGCGGTTATCTCTCTTCGTTTCAGATGAGAAGAAGGTAAGTGAACTGGGGAGAAAATATAAGGACCGGATACCTATTATATACAACGGCGGCTTCAATGAGAATAAGGGGCTTTTCCTGATGATCAGGGCAATGGAAATAATCAGGAAATCGAATCCCGAGGTCCTGCTATTGCTGCTCGGTCGCGCGGACGGCAATACAAGGCTGAAGATCGATGAAGAAATAAGAAGAAGAAATGTCGAAGACGGCATAGAAGTAGTCGGCTGGGTCCCGCACAGGGACGTAGTAAATTACATATCGATCTCCAGGGTCGGGCTGATAGCCAATCTGCCGATCAGGAAGTGGCGCAAGAATGTGCCGATCAAGCAGTTTGAATATATGGCATGCGGTGTTCCGGTTTTAGGCTCCGATTTGCCGCCGGTCGCAAACTACGTCAAGGCCGCGGGTTGCGGGAAGGTCTTTGACCCCGCCAGCGCCGAGGCGCTCGCCCAGGGGATAATCGACATACTGAAAGATGAAGATGAGTGGAGACGCATGTCTGAATCCGGGAGAAAGGCCGTGCGCGAGATGTGGAACTGGGACGCGATGGAAGAACGTTTGCTGAACGTTTATGAAGGACTCCTCGGGCGCTGATGGTCCCCTTGGTCTCCCCTTCGGGCCCTGAATACGGAATGGTTGCCGCAAATAATCCGGAATAGCGTAATACTGTTTTCTTGAGCTGATAATGAAGATACTGGCACTGAAAAACGGGGATGAGTCATATTTTGATGAATTGGCCCTGTCGTACGGCTCTGTCTTCAACACTATTAAATGGACCAATATCTTTGACCGGCATGCGCAGCGTTACGGCATATATGACAAAAATGGATACGTCATCGGCGGATTTACGACCTACATGGAGAAAAGGACCTGTTTGTCCGTATACCGCAACCCGCCGTTTACGCCTGAGATCGGGCCGTTTCTCAAGATAGAGGCGAGCAATCCCGTCAGCGTAATGGACACGTGGAAGAGGTCTCTGTCCCTGATGGCCGAATTCATCGAGGAGTTGCCGTATTCGATCATTCTTATTTCATTCAACAAAGACATTATCGATATGCAGCCTTTTTCCTGGAAGAAGTTCAAGGTAACCCCCAAGTATACATATGTAGTGGATTTATCATCTCCGGTCGAGACCTTATGGAGCAATATGTCGAATGAGCGAAGAAAAAATATAACCAGGGGGACAAGGGACAATTTATCGGTAAGAAGAGTTACTGATATGGAGCTGGTCCGCTCTCTCGTATTAAAGACCTATTCGAGACAGCAAAAAGAAGTAAACGAATTTTATCTGAATAAGATCCTCTTTGATTTTGCCGGCGACGACAACAGCTTTGCCTTTGTTACTTTCAGAGACGATAAAGCCATCGCGTGTTCCTTCTGTATATATGACAGCAAGACCGCGTATTACCTGCTCGGCGGGTATGATGACGACAATAAACATCACGGCGGCGGCACGTTGTCCATGTGGGAGGCGATAAGATACGCCCGGAAGAAAGAATTACTGCACTTCGATTTCGAAGGTTCAATGCTGCCGCCGGTTGAGAAATATTTCAGGGGTTTTGGGGGGAAACTGACGCCGTATTACACGGTCAGCAAGGCCAAATTGCCTCTCGAGTTGTTATTGAAGTTTTATAAAAGGGCGCTGTTTTAGCCGAACAAGGCTTCCGGAATCAAGAGAGATTTATTTAACTCGGATCATTCAGCAAATACCGTATTCCGGGTCAATAATTAAGTGAAGCATGCCGCTGATTCTTCGCGTAGATGTCGATAAGCCGTACGGCCGGGCAAACCTCAGGGAGAAGGTTTTAAGCAAGATACGCGAGGATTACTGGCTGCCGGCAATTTCATCTTTAAGATATCTGGAGCATGTAAGAAAATTTCTCGTTTTTCTGGCCGATATGGATATTAAAGCGCATATTTACTTCAGACGATGCACCCTCCCCCCGAGAGACTGGATTAACAGCGAGATGTTAAACGGACACCTGATAGGCTATCATGCCGAAGATACCCGGACCCTTGAAACCTTCAAAAAAGAGCTTGAGCTTGTTCAGTCGTACTTATTTCCCGTCAAGGTCAGTTCTTTTAACAAACATGGGTCCGGTAAACAGAAGCTGGGAAGGCATCACTATCCTGATTATGAACCCCATAAATACAGAGAGTGGGGAAAGATAACGGGTGTCCCCTTTTATTTCGGTAATAATGAGCTCGTTAAGCGGTCTGCTACTTTATCGGCTGAAAACGGATACTATCCCGGCATGTTCTGGCTTGACAGGCGCCGCAGCGACAACGAGCAATTGACCCCGCAGGAGGTCGTCGAAGAGGCGAAGAGGAATAATGTCGTTGTCATAATACATCCCGCGAATTTTTTCGCGGACAAACAGGTTGAAGGCAATATGAGAAGACTTCTGTCGGCGGCAAGTGATAATAACGTTCCCTGGACAATAATTAATGACCCGGGCCTTGAGGCGTTCAATGACGCATTACAGCGCCCCGCGCGTCCTGAACCGGATTATTCACAAATATCGTAACGCGAAGATTCCGGATGAGGGATTGCACCAATATGTTTTTGAATCATACCTGCCGGAGTTTATGAATAATCCGGGCAATCAGTAAAATGTAATGGAAACAGTATTGATATTAGGGGTCGAAGATTCTCCCGGTCTCATTGCGTCCGAGACATTCAGAAGGAGAGGATTTAAAGTCATAGCGGGCTGCCATGTAAGGATATGCACAACCTTCTTTTCAAGATATCCCCACAAGAGGGTCCTTTATCCGTCTCCGGACCTTCACGAGGAGGCCTTCATCAAATGGCTTTGTCGCTTTATTAAGGCTGAAAAAGTGAATTTCGTTCTTCCCATCGGAGGCAGAATTACACAATTGCTTTCAAAACACAAGGATGAACTGGCCTCCATCGTAAATCTGTACCTGGTAGATTTTCCGACATACGGTAAGGCGCTGGACAAGGCAAAAACCATGAAGATTGCGATGGAAAACAATATTCCGTGCCCCCGAACATATTTTCCCGAAGAAGGTCCGGATATGATAAATAAGATAGATAAATATCCGGTCCTCATAAAGCCCCGCTTCGGCACCGCGGCAAAGGGAATAACTCTTGCCGACTCCAAGGCCGCCCTGAAAGACAGACTTCCATCAGTTGAAGCCAGGCATGGAAAATGTATCGTGCAGGAGTTTATTCCGCATAGCGGCATGCAGTTTAAGGCGGAAATCCTTATGAACAAACAGCAGGACGTAATCTCCTGGGTAGTCTATAACAAGCCGAGGTATTTCCCTCCCGAGGCCGGCTCAAGCACCCTCAATTGCACAGTCGATCGCCCTGATATACTGGCGATTGCGGAAAAGATGCTGAAGGTCATGAAGTGGTACGGGATGGGGGACTGCGACTTTATTGAGGACCCGAGAGACAACACTCCGAAATTGATGGAGATAAACCCGAGAATCACAAGGAGCATCAAGATAGGGCCCGTTGCCGGGGTGGATTTCTTCTATAACCTGTACAGGCTGGCTGCCGGGGAGGACGTGCCCCAGGACAGGAATTACGAGGTGGGCAAGTATCTGCGGTATCTGCCCGGGGACATTATGTGGTTTCTGAAGTCAAGAGACCGGTTTAAGGCAAGACCCAGTTTTTTCAAATTCTATGACAGGGACCTGGAATATGAAATAAGCTTCGCGCGAGACCCGGGCGCGATTATAGGATACCTGCTGCACAAAATTATCTTGCTTCTGGACGAAAATGAAAAAAAGTTGAGGTATAACAGGTCGGGTTAATTCAGAGGAGGTAGAGGTCATGCTTACTGCCGTATTAATATCCGGAGTCGTACTTGTTTTTTTGGTCCTGGTCCCGAAATTCTCCACCGGCAGAATTCTATACGCCGAATCATTCGTGCCTGAACATCAGGTATACAGGAAATTAGTAAACAGAGACCTCAGAAGCATTCCCGTCAGAGTTGAAATTACTCACCGGAAACTATATCGGGTCAGGCCGCTCTTGTGGCTGAAACCGATATTCGAACTCCTGCCCAGGTCATACGAGGTGGCCCCAGACAGGGACGGGCGGTTTTTGTTTTGGGCGTATCCCTTTGACGTGATCAACATAATAGTCGGAGAAGATAAATTCCGAATGACATGCACGCTTCGCCACAGAGTAAACGGCTTCTGGCCAAAATACGCCAATTTCCTCCTTGCCCTTTCTATTCTGTTTTCTCCAAGGCTTCTGCACTGTGAGTGTATTGAAATTCCGACTACCCTGGGGAAGACATGCGGCTACGCGGACAAATTGAGCGTATTCCCCGGGGAAGACGTGAACCTAATGATCAGTACGAAAGCGGACGCATATTCCATGGAATTCATAAGGGTCGGCGAAAAATTGATGAAGCTTCAGGACATGAATGATATACCCGGGACCTATCAGGGCATTAAAACCAAATTCCCCTCATCCATGGGATGCGGATGGAAACCGACTATGAAATTCAGTGTGCCTGAGGAGGCGCGCAGCGGCTGCTACATGATCAAATTGTCGGGCGGCGACGACGACGGCTCTTTTGTCCCGATAATTGTCAAGCCGGCAAAGGTGGAAAAACAGTTAGCCGTAATCGCGTCCACTCATACGTGGCATGCTTATAATAGCTGGGGGGGGCAGAATTTCTACATAAATTATACCTCGTTCCCTTCAAAATACATCCTCTCAACGCAAAGGCCGCTTGATCTGTACATCAGAAACTGCGTGGAAGATACCTGCGGGGTCACGCGGGACCACTTACTGGTCGGTGAAAGATTTGTGTGGTCCTGGCTGGAACGGGAAGGACTGGAGTATGATCTTTATTCAGATACGGACCTTCACTCACCGGACGTATTCAAAGAGTACCTCAGCAAATACAGGATCATAATAATCAGCACCCACAATGAGTACTGGTCATACGGGATGATCGAACACCTGAAGGAATTTATTAAAAATGGGGGGAATGTAATCTCTCTTTCAGGCAATACCATGTACAAGGAAGTGACATTCCCCCGCGATGACCTGATGGTGTTAGACGGCGCCTATTTCAGGCATCAGGGTTTTAATGAAGAGACTGTTCTCGGGGTCGCGCATGATCTCAGGGGTTATATTACGTGGGCCCCTTATAAAGTCCTTGCGTCCGATCATTGGGTCTATGACAATACCGGCGTAAAAAACGGCGACTTGATCGGCGGAAAAGGGCTGAACGTTTCACCCAGGGAAGAACCCGGCGCGAGCGGATGGGAAACAGACAAGATATTCCCCGGCTCGCCGAAAAATCTGACCTTGCTGGCCAGGGGCATGAATTCCGGCGACGGCGGAGCTGAAGTCATTTTATTTCAGGAGCCCGGAGGCGGGAGTGTTTTTTCGGTAGGCTCAATAACGTTCGGAGGCAGTCTTTTAGTCGATGACACGATGTCCCGGATGATAAAAAACGTAATCCGGAAGTTTTCCGCATAACCGCCTTCAGCATCAGTAATAATGGCAAAGAATCTGAAAATATGGGTGGTATATCAGTTTGCAAGCACGCCTGATATGCCCGGAAGCGAAAGATCGTACCAGTTTGCAAAGGCCTTTGCGCGAATGGGACACGAAGTGACTTTTCTGACCTCAAGCTTTAACCACTGGGGCAAGATTGAAAAGATAACGAACGGCGAACCCTTCATCCTGAGCAGTGAAGATAATTTAAGAATAGTATATTTGAAGACAAGGCCCCTCTACTATCAAAACAACCACAGGCGGTTTCTGAATATGCTGTATTTTGCCTGCGCCTTAAGAACTGTCTCTGACAAAGTGGCGACATCGCCCGATATTATAATTGCCTCATATCCGAGTCCCTTTGCCGCATTGGCCGCATACCGGCTCTCAAAGAAGTATGAGGCCGCATTTGTCCTGGAAATTCGCGACTTATGGCCGCAAGTCTGGATAGAAAGAAAGGCCTTCCACAGGTATCATCCTTTTGTCGTCCTGCTGTTTGCGCTGGAAAAATATCTATACTCGCGAACGCCTGTTTTCATAACTGCGTTGCCTTACGTAAGCGATTATCTCAGTGAAAGAGGCATTACGCCTCAAAAGATCGAATGGGTCCCCAATGGGATTAATCTGGCTGAATTCATAGAAGCTTCAAAGGGTGATACCGCATATGACGGGGTCGATGAAATCCTGAACAGTATGAATGCGGAAAGACAGAAGGGGAAGATGATTGCCGTCTACGCAGGCGGCATAGGAGTCGGCAACAGAGTTGATTACATCATCGAGGCGGCAAGAATATTAAGGGATGAAGGCGAGAACAACATATCTTTCTGTATTGTCGGAGAGGGACACTCAAAAAAGGATATAATCCGTTCCGTATCAGACAATAAACTGGGTTCCGTAAAAATCTGGCCTGCCATACCCAGGAGGGCGATCCCCAATGTCTTGAGTCATGCTGACGTCGGCCTTTTATGCCTTCGCGACAATCCCATATACAGATACGGCGTCAACCTGAACAAAGTATATGACTATATGGCAGCCGGTCTCCCTGTAGTGTTTTCGGCAAAGGTCAGGAACAACCTGGTCGATATTTCCGGAGGGGGAATTACTGTTCAGCCTGAAAATCCTGCTGAAATCGCAAAGGCATTAAAAAAATTGCTTTCAATGAAAGCGGAAGCAAGAGTCGATATGGGGAAAAGGGGATTTACGCACATAGCAGAAAACTATGACGTCAACGACAAACTGTCAAAACGGTATATTGATGCAATCAGCCGGAATTTCACGGATTCATAAATGGGAACAAGTTACAGGCCCGACCGCCGCAAACCAAAATGCCTTCTCAGTATTGACGTCGAAGACTGGTTCCATTTGATCGGGGCCGGTCTTGACTACCAGTTCAGGACTTCCCCCGGAGGCCATGAGGTCTGGTCAAATTTTAAAGAGAGGATAATTCCGAACACTCACTGGGTCCTCGATTTACTCGACGTCTATCGGATAAAGGCGACTTTTTTTATCCTGGGATGGGTAGCCGAACAGCATCCGGACCTGGTCCGGGAAATACATCGGAGGGGACATGAAATTGCGAGTCACAGTTACTGGCACAAGCTGATAAATATTCAGAGCCCTTCCGAGTTCCGGGGCGATCTGAGACGGTCTCTTGACGTGGTGCAAGACATAACAGGCGAAAAGGTCCTGGGATTCAGGGCGTCTACTGCGTCAATTACCGACTGGGCGCTTGATATATTGGCTGAACAGGGACTGCATTACGACTCCAGTCTGTTTCCCGTTTCCTACCACGATGTATACGGGAAAATAAAAGGCACGAATGACGCCCTGCCGATTGAAAAACTCCCTAACGGCCTCTGGGAAGTCAAATTTTCGACCCTCCCGGTCAGGAAAAAGCAGTTGCCCTGGAGCGGCGGCGGTTATTTCCGGCTGCTTCCATACCAGGTGTTCCGGAAAGGGATGCGCAGGATTTTAGCTAAACGCGGCGTCTTCATGTTTTATATACATCCGTGGGAACTCGACAGTAAACCGCCGCCGCTTCCAAATCTTAAAACTATATATCGCCTGCGCCGCTATGTCTTTATCAAAAGGACCCGATCACGCTTCAAACAATTACTAAATGAATTCAACTTTATTCCGGTGTCGCATGTTTTGAAAGGTATGCATCCGGAAAGGAGGGCATCAAAATGAAAATAGTATTGTTTGTCAATGACAGTTATTTTGCGTATCTCCTGGCAAGACACGTTATGGAGAAGTTCCTGACCAGCATAGTTGCGGTGGTCTTTACGACAAAAATAAAGGGTTCATTATCTAATCTGATGGATGTCTTCAGAAAGACCCATTGGCGTTACTTTTTTTACCGCTCGATGGTCCAGTTGCTGTCATATTACAATTCCCTTTTCGGCAGAAAGACTGTTTCGTCTCTTGTCAAACAAAATAATATCAGGTCCTTCAGCGTCAGTAATGTAAATGCCGGTCATGTCGTAAAAGACATTCAGCAGGCGGACCTGGCGCTGGCCTTCAACTTTGATCAGATTTTGAAGGACGGGCTCATACAGTCTTTCAGAAAGGGGGTCATAAATGTGCATGCTTCGAGATTACCCATGGATAAAGGAGTATCGCCTGTTCTTTGGGCATTTGCGCGGGGAGACAAGTCTATATGGGCCAGCATATACCAGATGGATGGAGGACTGGACACGGGTAAGATATACAGGCAGATCGAGATCCCCGTCATGAACAATGACACGGCCTTTTCCCTGTATGAAAGGGTATGCGCCCGATGCGGGGAAGAGCTGTCGAAGGTTGTGGGCCTGTTTGTCAGCAATGAGATAACGCCGGTCCCGCAGAGCAATGATACCGAGGGCCGGTACTGGAGCTGGCCGGACAGGATGCACAGGCAGATGATGCGGGAAAACAAGAGAGAATTTATCAATTTCGGAGACGTACTCAGGATGCTGAAAAAATATTGAAACGGAGATTGACAATAACGGACCATCATGCTGATTCCCTTTCACAGACCTTATATCACAGAAGACGAGATATCTGAAGTTGTCGACTCGTTGAAGTCCGGCTGGCTTACTACCGGATCAAAATGCAAGGATTTTGAACGGCTGTTTGCGGAATACATCGGCTGCAAGCATGCGGTCGCAGTAAATTCATGCACCGCGGCCCTTCATCTGGCGCTGGAGGCGATCGGGTTGAAGGAAGGCGAAGCCGTAATTACGTCACCCATGACGTTTGCCGCGACTGCCGAGGTCGTCAGATATTTCAACGCGAGGCCGGTCTTTGTGGACATAGAGCCCGACACGATGAATATGGACGTAGCGAAGCTGGAGGAGACCATTGAGTCGCTTGCCGAAAGAGGCTACAAAATCAGGGCCGTCATACCCGTGCATTTTGCCGGTCATTCCTGTGACATGGACCCGCTTCTTGAAATTGCGGGCAAACATGATCTCAGGGTCGTTGAGGACGCGGCCCACATACTGCCCGGCAAGTATAAAGACAAGAATATCGGCACCATCAGCGACATTACCTGCTTCAGCTTTTATGCGAACAAGAACATCACTACGGGAGAGGGCGGGATGGCGGTCACGGATAATCAGGAATGGGCCGATAGAATGAGGATCATGAGTCTCCATGGAATAAGTAAAGACGCCTGGAAGAGGTACTCTGCCGAAGGCAACTGGTATTATGAAATTACCGCCCCGGGCTACAAATACAACATGACCGATATGGCTGCCGCCTTGGGAATCGCCCAGCTCAGAAAGGCGGACTCTCTGCTGCTGCGGAGAAGTCAGATTGCATCCAGATACAATGAGGCCTTTGGAGAGCTGCCTCAACTCTCAATTCCCGCTGAAAGCAGTAATATTCAGCATAGCTGGCATTTATATGTAATTAAACTGAATCCTGAACGCCTTACCATTAACAGAGATAGATTCATGGCAGAGCTAAAGAGCAGAGGGATAGGTACGTCAGTCCATTTCATACCGCTGCATATCCATCCCTATTACCGCAACACTTATGGTTTCTCCCCGGGAGATTTCCCCATTGCTTATGAAATATTCCAGAAGATTGTGACCCTCCCGATTTATCCGATGATGACGGATGAAGAAGTCAGGAGTGTAGTCGAGGCAGTCACCGATATAGTCACCCGGAATTCAAGAGGAAAGTTTAGAGAGGAGGACGCAAGACATGCAAAAAATAGGAATCCCCGAAGACTTGGAAGTATACAAGAAACTCTGTAGCCTGCACCTGGAAATCAGCAATCTCACATTTGAATTTCCTGAATTTGAATTGCACGAGTTGGGGTCCCAGTTGAGAAAGTCTTCCAACTCGGCGCCCTCAAGCATTATAGAGAACTGGAACAATAAGAACATAAACAGCTCCCTCGAAGGGATTAAACAGGCATTGAAGGAGCTCAGAGGAACCAGGCACCATCTCAGAATGTCTCTGCAGAAGAGTTATATTGATAAACTCACGTATACGGGTTTAATTCATAACTGTAATGAGTGCGAACGTATGCTCTTGTCCCTTCAGAAATCGCTGACATGGAAGTATCCGACTTCCCTCACTAAAAATCAATTCCCGGACAAGTATTAATGTTGAAACGCATCTTTGATATCTTTTTTTCAGGCGCCGGACTGGTTGTTCTTTCGCCTTTCCTTGCGATAGTCGCCATAGCCGTAAAACTGGACAGCAAGGGGCCTGTGATATTCCGGCAGATACGGGTAGGGAGAAATTTTAAGGAGTTTGGAATTTATAAATTCAGGACTATGGAGAACGACGCGCCGATGACCGGCCCTCAAATAACAGTGAGCGGGGACAAGAGGGTCACAAGAGCAGGGAAGTTTCTGAGAAAATATAAAATCGACGAGCTGCCCCAGTTAATAAATGTGCTGAAAGGCGATATGAGTTTTGTCGGGCCGAGGCCGGAGGTAAGGAAATACGTTGAAATGTTTAAGAGTGATTATGCAAAGCTTTTGCAGATCCGTCCGGGCATAACCGATCCGGCATCGATCAAATACTCGGAAGAGGAGAAGGCGCTTGCTTTATCGACCAATTGGGAAGAAGACTACATAAACATAGTCCTGCCGTCAAAAATCAGGCTTTCATCTCAATACATCGAAAATCGAAAAAATATATTTTCAGATGTCTGCTTAATACTGAAGACAATTTTTAATTTCTAATGTAACCCAATAATTTTCATCACTATTCCGGGAATCTGATTACTTGGGCCTTCGACCTCATTAATCTGCAGAAACCTTCTCTTGCCTTTCCTTCCAGCCTATTGTGATTTGCATCACTATTTAATTGTGGTCATTATTGTTATCATTTGCAAGGACACAATTAAGGCACATTCATATTAGAAGTGCCATTGCGCAGGAGGAAGTATGAAGTCTTTGTTTCATTCGCAAAAAATCAGTTTAACGTCTTTGGCATTGACACTATTACTGGTGGCAACGTCGGTATCCGCACTTGAAAATGATAAACTGACAGTAACAAGAATTCACAGAATATCTCATCCGGCTTATGATATGGATAATACGGGCCAATCCGAACGAAATCCCTTTAATATCGATAATTCGAGAGTTTTTTTGGATGAAGCCGGGATAAAAGACAAGGGGGGAAACATTATCTACCACCCCGCTTTTCCGGGCAGTTTCCCTAACGCAAGAAATACAGGCAGAGGTCTTATCTGGGGCTGTTTAAAAAGTAATTGTGTTGCCGAGTCCGCAGCGCAGGCGACTTTGCAGGAGTTAGACCTTGATAATGCATCCGGCAATTCGTCATTAGTTGATTGGGATAATAACACGTTTGAACTACCCAATTCTTTTGACTTTAGAGGCGTGTGGAGTCCTTATTCCGGCGAGACAAACATAATGTATGCTTTGTGTGAAGGCAATAGCGGAGTATGTTCAGGCCATCAGTATAAGTTAGTCGCCTATAATGTCGATACAGGAAAATTAACGCCAATAATCTCTTATGGTTCATATCCCAAAGCGCATATCATAGGATTTACTAAAGATGCGGCGACGGGAAGCCTTGGACATCAACATGAAATAATTATTGACATTGATTACAGCGACCCCACAAGCGGGAGTACTTTTAGAGTGTTCACTGATCGTGATAACAATTTTGCGAATCCGACAAAGATACGTGAAGAGATGATACAAAGTTGTGACTTTGACCAGGTTTGGTATCCATATCCGCATACTATTCACGGTTCATCTGCTCCAGATGGACTTTGGTCGTATTCGTCCCATTATGGAATAAAGAACGATAATAGCGGAGGGAAATGTGCAAGCAGCGAGAGTTGCTATTCTGCTTATTGTTGGCAAGAGACAACGGAAATGAGCAGTGTTATTGACCTTACACACATTGATTCCCGTTCATCGAATGACTATTACATCGCGGGAAACTCTACCACATATCCTTGGGTGCGCAGCTCAACTAGATCGAATCCTCTCATTGGAGACGAGCGGATTTACCAAGTATTCTTCGACAGGAACTATGCGGAAACGCAGCCAACTAATAAAATATGCGATGGCTGTTTTACTCTGAATCTGTTAGTATCCCGCCCAAGCGCAGCAATTTGGAGCCATCCTTCCGGCATAGTAAATTATCATAATATGCCATCACCAACAATCAGCCCTAATGCGGAATATATTTTTTTTCACGGAACAAACGGCAAATATACCCGCGCAGATCGTGGGTATAACTATAGTGTGACAGGGAATAATTGGGAAGGTCGCGGTTCTTATCTCGCAGAGTTAGCTCCCGTATCAGGCGCACAGACATGCACTTCCTTCACCTATTCGGCATGGAGCGAATGCCTGCCCGGCGGTTCCCGGTCCAGAACTTTGACCTCTTCATATCCGGCGGGATGCACCGGTGGAAATCCTGTCCTGGTCCAGAGCTGTTCTGATTACACCGACACTGCCTCTCTCAGTATTCTCACGGCAGACGTGTCTCCTGCAATTGACGGGGACCTCGGTGAATATGACCTGGCCGACGAGATCAGTTTTTCACCTTTGTCCGGAGGGAATATTGTTACCGTTAAATCATTATGGGATTCGGAGGCCTTATATCTTGGAATCAGTGTAACGGACACTCAACTGAACGCATCGGTAACTTCCAGAGACGGCAGAGTATGGACAGAAGATTCGATTGAATGGTTTATAGACACGTTGAATGATGGCGGAGGATCGAGCACCCCGAATTCCGCTTATATGCTTCCGGATGATTATCACGGTATCATCAACATCTTAAACACAAAATATGACTCTCAGGGAACTTCTTCCGGCATTCCTTCCGGCTCATGGAATGGGACCTGGCAATCGGCGGTAAAATTCAACGGTACTGCAAATAACAATGCTGATACGGACGGAGGGTATACTATAGAAGTTAAAATCCCCTGGACATCCATAGGGTATTATTCAATGCCTTTTAATAATGAATTAATCGGCCTGAGCGTTGCGCTTAATGATAAAGACGCTGCCGGAGTTTACAGCATTATGACGCCGGATATCACGGGTGGTTTTGAGAATGCATCAAACTGGCAAACAGCGCTTCTCTCCGGCTTTACGGATACAATCCCTCCGGCCCCTCCAGTGGCGCTGAGGATAATACAATAGCCGTTTAGAGGAATCGCAGGACTCCCGGTCTCGGGGGATGTGACCGGGAGTCCTGCTTTTTTGAAATCCCAACCTGACCTCGCCCGGATTATTCACAAATATCGTACTCCCGGAGTTTATGAATCCGGGTGCGGCGAGTCCGAAACAAGCACTCCTTCATTAATAAGCAGCCCCGGCAGCTTTCGCCCGTTCGCTCCTTCAGCCCTGAGGCATTATTAAATTATTTTTTCCGACTGTTGACATAACCATATAAAAATATGGTTTAATAGGCAATGCCTTGCGGGGACAAGACGGCTGCGATAATATCTCATACAACTGCCATATTCTGCGACCTGATGGTAAGGACCTTTCCTGATAGAGGGTTACTCTTATTTGTCAGCATCAATAAATATCGAGGATGCCGATATTGTGGGGACATGGTTGAGGTCAAAAGGCCTCCGGCTTTTTGAGCGATAGTTTTAAAATCATATCGGCATCCTCCTTCTTCCTTCCTCAAGAAGCAGACCCGGCAGATTTCGTCCTTTGCGCACCTTCAGCCCCGAGGCCTGGATGGCGCAATCAAAAATAGAGACCTGGTTTTTTATTTCTTCCCTGAAAAGAGAGGAATCGGCAAAATATATTTCCATCATGATAGCTTGATAATTTTGCCGCTGAGGCATGATATGTCGCCTCTCATGTTCAAAAAAACAGAGAGAAAAAGATCCCGCATAACTATATTTAGAATCGGAGAAATAAAAAAACAGTGATATGGTTCGTCCATAGAGCTATCGAAAATAAATAAGGGTTATTCCGGAAACCCGGAATAACCCTCGAATTAGGCTGGCGTCCCTTTATTGATGAATTTAGAACCTGGTTGATACAGAATGCGGCGTAGAATTTCCTGAAACCTAAGTGGGTGATACTCGTTTTGCAAGCTTGTTTAATTCTGCGTCGAATGTAAAAAGATGATCTCCGCTTTCAGTAGCCTTTGAGTATAAAATAGAATCAACGATATCCAGTCCCTGTTTCGAAAAAAGGGATAATGCAAGAATGAGTTCTTTCTGGTCGTCATTTGCAATTCCTTTATAGTGCAGAATATCGATCAGGCTTTGAGCAGCCCTCTCCCTTGGCACCTGGTAAATTTTTGTCAGGACGTAGATACACTCGGCAATGACACTTTCGAGGATTATGGCCTTAATACTTCCATTTTTTAGCCTATCAAAGAAGTCCTTGGCCTTAGTGTATAGGGAGATATCATCTTTCACAAGGTAGCGGACTATGGTATTTGTATCAGGAAGACTTTTTGCCGGCTTTTTCACGAACCGCCTCCTCCCATGCCTTTTCTTTCAGCTTCCTCATCGAGGTTCCGGCTTTCACATTCTTTGCATATTCGCTGAGAGAACCGGCAACGTCCTTTACCGCCTTCACTATAACTGTGTCATCCACTACCTCGAAATAGACGGTATTGGTTTTTAGTTTTTCCCGAATTTCCTTGGGAATGGTAACCTGTCCTTTTCTTGTGATCTTGACTGCTGCGGTTGTCATCCTGATTTCACCTTACCTTCCTATTCAGGCATTACTTAATAAAATAGTAATACTTATTGCCATTATTGTCAATCGTCGCCTTTTTCAAAGAGTGGAGACGGCATCAAGTGGTGAAAATATTTTCTGCCTATTGACAACCTTCTTATTAATTTATGTTTTAATATTCTATTCTTTTTTTAGGGCTTCCTGGCTGAAGAATTAATTTTAACAACAACTTCTTGCACCAATAATCTTAGAAAAAGCAGTTAACCACAGAGGCACGGAGGCACCGAGTTAAAAAATAAGAGAAAAGGCCAATTGTTGTTTTTCGAATTAAAGCGGCCCATAATCCCGGAATAAACTGACCTTTTCAAATTATGATGACCTTTTCTGACAGTGGGGGGGGAGACCCCCCTGATGTCAGATGATTTCCGTAGACGCGATACGGACATGTTCGGCG
>JACRHD010000017.1 GCA_016234115.1 Nitrospirota bacterium | reverse complement strand
GATATCGCGGAGGCTCTCCCGGTATGTCAGTTGAGCAAAGGCCATGCAGAGATACTGATCGAGGCATGTGAAGCTTCGGACATTGCGGTCTCCTTGATAGCGAGCGACGCAACAGCGAAATGTGTGAATGGGCATAAAGTCCATGACTTGTGAAAATATCAGTTTGCCACAATACATTTGTCGTCTCCTTCCGTGTGTTCAAAGAAGGATGACGGTCTGGCTGAAAATATTTCAAGTCGATGACAGGTGCTGATATCATTATTGTGTTGTGCTTTCAATAAGTTATATGCTTTTACATTAAAAACTGTCGGACACTACTGGCGTCACAGTATTAAGTATCTCCTCCAATGACCCGATTAATAATGGCGAAGGTCAAAAAAGGTGTAATCTGCAACGGCGCTGCCGTTTGGAAGGAGGCGAGTTATGAGCGACGGAAAGACAACAAACCGCTGGACGGTCCTTACAGGGGCGCTGATCGTCCAGGTAGTCCTCGGGACAGTTTATGCATTCAGCGTATTCGTAAAGCCCCTTGAGGCGGAATTCGAATGGAGCCGCACAACGACCCAGTGGGCGTTTTCGTTCGCCCTGCTTACATTCGCCGCCGTCATGATCCCGGCCGGAAGACTGCAGGACAGGATCGGTCCGCGTAAGGTCGCAACCATCGGGGGAATTGTGCTCGGACTCTCTTTCCTTTTAGGCGCGATGCTGGTCGATAAAAGCCACCCGTGGACGCTGTATCTTACGTATGGAGTTGTCGGCGGGGCCGGGATCGGCCTTACATATGTTTGTCCGATTGCCGCGGCGGTCAAGTGGTTCCCTGATAAAAAGGGATTGATCACGGGTCTGTCTGTAGCCGGTTTTGGGGCAGGGGCGCTCTTTTTTGCCGGACCCGCGTCCATCCTTTTGCAGCAGCCGGGCACAGGCGGCGATGCGATGGGACTGTCACAGATACTGCTTGTTTCTCTCGGCATATCCAAAGGAAGTGGATTCGGTATCGGATGGAAGACGTTCTTTGTCCTTCACGGCGTCACCAGCGCATTGCTGGTGATCCTCGGAGCATCGCTTTTGAGCACCCCCCCTGCAGGCTGGCAGCCGGCGGGCTGGAACGCATCCGGCAAAAGCAAACCGGACAATAACGTAGAGTGGAAAGAAATGCTCAACACCCCTCTTGCCTGCATGCTGTGGCTTACGTTTATATTCGGGGCCACCTCGGGCTTGATGGCTATCGGGCAATGGAACCCATTGATGATCAGTATTTTAAAAGGCAGGACATTCGCTCCTGAATGGATGGGGACATTCGGGCGTTTTATAGAACCCATAGGCATCCTCGCAATTTTCAATGCCCTCGGCCGTATTTTCTGGGGGAAGGTCAGCGATTTGATAGACCGCCCGCGGGCCATGATGATCATGTTTCTTGCGCAGGGTATAGCGTTTATGCTTCTTGTCAGCGTCGAGTCGCATACAGCGGTCTTTCTTGCCTCAGCGTGGGTGGGACTTAATTTCGGCGGGATCTTCGCGCTCTTCCCGTCGGCGACCGCCGACTATTTCGGGACAAAAAATCTCGGCGTGAACTACGGCTGGATTTTCACTGCGTACGGCGTTGCAGGCATACTCGGGCCGGTTGTCGGGGGCGTGCTCTTTGACGCAACGCAGCAGTATGTTCTTGCGTTTGTCTTTGCGGGCATCTTGTGCTTTATAGCCTCGGGCTGCTCTGTTGTCGTCTGGGGACTCGCGAGGGTGCGCTCGCAGGATTTGCTTCGCCCTGAAGAATCAGTACACGTTCATGCGCTGCAAAACGTCCCGTTACTGAAAGACTATAAACCGGTCCCTGAGAGCTCCCTGGACAAAGAGAGTGGAGCTTGTCGGAAAATTCAATCTTAAGCTGTCATTCCCGCGGTCGTTTGAGCGGGATACCGCCGGGAATAAACACCCTTCGTTTGTAAACTCCGGGTCCCTGAACAGCTCTGAAACAGGGACTGACTTTTCAGAGCGGTCCCTCTGAACTTTGGACACAACATGGGCGTATCTTAATTGCAGGGGCGAACGGACGTCCGCCCCTGCGAAAGGTGTTGTATGGAAATCCTCCGCCGGACCTCCCTTTGTGACTGGAGCTTGACATTAATATAAACCCGGTTTAGAATGAATGACCGTTCATATGAATCATCGTTCATTAAATTCGCATGTTATGAAAAAAGTCCCGCAAAGGGCCGGGGCGCCGAAGTCGAAAATCCTCAAGGCGGCTCTCGACCTGTTCTCGTCGGGCGGTTATTCGGAGACAACAATGTCTGAGATCGCAAGGAGCGTCGGTTTAAGCGTCGGCGCCCTCTACCTGAGGTTCAGGAGCAAGGAAGAGCTGTGTCTGGAGCTGATCAGGGACCAGACCAATGATAGCGACGAGCTGACGGACAGATTCAGGAAGCCGGGCGACGACCCCTTGCAGGCGCTGAGGGATTATATGGATTTCAGTCTTGAATATGCCTTCAAGAAGAAACAGCTCCTGTCGATTTTTATAAGGGAATTCCGGCTTCCTTTCATGGTCCCCCTGCGGAAAAAATTCCTGGCGTCGCAGCATAAAATTATCAAAGACATTCTCGCTGCCGGGACGGCTAAAGGCATCTTCAGGCCCATGGACCATGATGACGTCGCGCTGATGATTTTCGCGTCTATGAGGGGGGCCGTGCTGCTGAAAATCGTGTTCGGTATCGGCGATGTAAAAAAGATCAGCGATTCCCTTTTTCAACTCGTGATCTGCGGAATCGGAAAGGATTCAAAATGAAAAGACTCATGGTGTTTTTATTTCTTGTAGTGCCCCTTATTCCACTCTCTTCCCATGCGGAAGAGTATACGCTCGATGACCTTTACAGGATCGCGCTTGAAAGGAGCGAGACGGTAGGGATTGCGGAAGGAGACGTCTATATATCGGAGCGCGAGGAGGACAGGGCCCATGCGGCGCTCTTGCCGACGCTCTCCGCCTTCGGCAGTCATACGGAATACAGCGACGGGCAGCAGGCGTCTGCTTCATCGGTCGCGATAGACCGGAGCACATCATACGGGGTGAGCCTGAACCAGTCTCTTTCCCTCAGCGGCAGGGAACTGACGGCCCTCAGGATTGCAAAGCAGAATATAGTCAAAAGCAGGTTCGACCTCGACGGCGTCAGAGAGGCTTATCTCCTCAGCGTGGCTGCCGCGTATTATGACGTGCTGAAGGCGAAGAAGTCCCTGGAAATTGCAAACGCCAACGTCGAGCGGCTGACAAAGCACAGGGACGCCGCACAGACGAGATTAAGGGTGGGAGAGATAACGAAGACCGTGCTTTTGAGGGCGGAGGCCGAACTTTCAGGCGCCCAGTCGGATTTAATACTGTCTGATAACAGTCTGAAACTCGCGAAGACCGTCCTTGCGAGGACCGTCGGCATAACAGTCGATTATGACGTTAGGGAAGCCGGCGCAGGAGCAATTCATGAATTGCCCCTGCAGGATTGTTCGCAACGGGACCTCGAATGTCTTAAACGGACTGCCGCTGCTGAAAGGTATGAATTGCAGTCCGCGGGACTTCAGAAGGAAGTCGCTGAAAAACAGGTCGGATTCACAAAGGGGACCTACTGGCCTTCTCTTTCAGTGAAGGGAGAATATACGAGGCGGGACGATCACCCTTCCATCTTTTCGGACAAAGACAGCGCCTCAGGAACACTGAGGCTTGATTTTCCTTTCTTTGAAGGCGGACTCAGAAGGGCCGAGGTCAGGCAGGCTGAGGCGAGGCTCGGTCAGGCGGAGCACAGGCTTGCGGATTTGCGGAAATCCGTCCATGTTGAAGTAGAAAGGGCTTATCTTCTGCTGGTGACGCAGGAGGGAATTATAGAGAAGCTGCAGGCCCAGGTTACATTCGCAGCCGATAATTACAACGCCGTGTCAAAGCAGTTCGAATACGGCCTTGCCGACAGCCTGGATGTAATGGACGCGAACAACCTGCTCGTTACCTCTGAAAGGCAGCTTGCCAACGCGGGGTATGACTATCAGCTTGCGATATTACAGCTAAAACGGTCGACGGGAACGCTTTTAAGGGCAGTAGTCAGTAGTCAGTAGTCAGGAAACATCAGAGGAAGTGATGAAGCCGGCAAACTTTTATATAGGTTTATTTGAGCAATACGGAAATATTAACAGTATCAAAATAGTAATCACAACTGTAGGCCTTTGTCCGTCATGCCCGAAGTTCTTAATCGGGCATCCAGAGAGTAAGAACGACTGGATTCCCGCTCAACGGACTGCGGGAATGACGATAGGGAAATGCAGACTATTATGAGACCGTTAATAACTGTTCGCAGTTTAATTGATACATTTACTGAAACCTTCCGGAGATAATGTAATGAAGAAAAGGTTATGGTCTTACTGTTTACTGTCTACTGTCTGCTGTCTGCTGTTTTTCTCTGCTTGTTCCGATGAAAAACCCGGACAGCCCATGCAGACGCCGGCCGCTCCCGTTACGGTCGGAGAAGCGGTAAGGATGGAGGTGCCGGTGCACGTCCGCGCCATCGGCAATGTGGAAGCCTATTCGACTGTGGAGGTGAAGTCCAGGGTCGCCGGGGAGCTGCTGCGGGTAAATTTCAGGGAAGGGCAGGATGTAAATAAAGGCGACCTGCTCTTCAGCATTGACCCGAGGCCCTATGAAAACGAACTTGCAAAGGCGTTGGCCCAGCTCGCAAAGGACACGGCCCTGGCAAAAAAAGCCGAGGATGACGTTGTGCGTTATACCGGGCTTTACCAGGACCAGCTTGTAAGCAGGGATGCTTATGAAACGGTCCGCTCAAATGCTGAGGCCCTGAGGGCGACCATTGAGGCCGACAGGGCCGCCGTGGAAAGCGCCAGGCTGTCATTAAGCTACTGCTCTATTTACGCCGCTGACGCCGGCCGCACGGGAAGTCTTCTCGTGCATCAGGGAAACCTGATAAAAGCCAATGAAGAAAAGCCCATGGTCACTATCAACAGGATCACGCCCGTCTATGTGAATTTCTCGGTGCCTGAGCGGCAGTTGCCGGAAATAAGAAAATATATGCAGTCGGGCAAATTGAAAGTCGCGGCGTACGCATCGGATGAGGACAGGATTTCGGGCGAGGGGACATTAACTTTTGTGGACAACGCAGTGGATACCGCAACGGGAACAATCAGGCTGAAGGCGACATTTGCTAATGATGATAAAAGGCTGTGGCCCGGACAGTTCGTGAGCGTGACTATTACGCTGACTACTATCGCTGATGCTGTCGTGGCGCCGTCGCGGGCGATACAGACGGGACAGCAGGGGCAGTTCATCTTTGTTGTCGCCAACGGCATAGCGGAGCTTCGTCCCGTCAGGGCGGGACTTACACACGGGGACGTGACTGTTATCGAAGAAGGACTTAAACCAGGGGAACAGGTGGTCACCGATGGGCATATGCGTCTCATGCCGGGGGCGAAGGTGGAGATAAAATAAAAGTGAGAAGTAAGAAGTGGGAAATGAGAAGTATAGGTTATTCTTTTTCTTTTCACTTCCAACTTCCTGCTTCTCACTTCTAACTTGAACAAATGAACATATCTGAACTCTTTATCAAACGCCCGATCATGACCAGCCTGGTCATGATTGCGGTAATGATCTTCGGGATATTCGCTTACCGGCTGCTGCCGGTGAACGACCTTCCTAATATCGATTTCCCTACAATACAGGTGTCTTCCAGCCTGCCCGGCGCCAGCCCTGAAACAATGGCCAGCGCCGTAGCGACCCCTCTTGAACGCCAGTTTTCCACCATTGCGGGACTGGACTCCATGACCTCGACAAACGGCCAGGGTATCTCTATCATTACCCTTAAGTTCGCTCTTGAACGAGATATAGACGCCGCTGCCCAGGACGTACAGGCCTCCATTTCCAAGGCCGCCCGTCAACTGCCGCAGGACATGCCGGCTCCCCCTTCATTCCAGAAGGTCAATCCCGCGGACCAGCCGGTCCTTTACCTGGCGCTCAGTTCGCCTACACTACCGCTGTCCCAGGTCAATGAGTATGCCGAAACGATCATCTCTCCGCGCATCTCCATGATCAGCGGCGTTGCGCAGGTCCTGGTGTTCGGCTCTCAAAAATATGCCGTGCGCGTACAGCTCGACCCGAGGGCCCTTGCAAGCCGGAAGATCGGCATAGATGAAGTTTCGTCGGCCCTGTCGCGGTGGAACGTGAACCTGCCGACCGGGGGACTTCAGGGCGACAGGCAGGCTTACACCATACAGGCGACCGGGCAGCTTTATAATGCGGGGGCGTTCAGGCCCATGATCGTGACTTACCGCGACGGTTCGCCCGTGCGTCTTATTGACATAGCAAATGTTACCGACAGCGTGGAGAATGATAAGATTGCGGCCTGGTATAACGCCGACGGCAAATCCACGCGCGCCATAGTCCTTGCTATCCAGCGCCAGCCCGGCACCAATACAATCGAGGTGGTAAACAGGATCAAGGAACAGATACCTGTTTTCAGGAGCCAGCTCCCCTGGACGGTCCGGCTCAACACCCTATTCGATCGCTCGGATTCAATCAGGGAATCGGTGGCGGATGTTAAATTCACCCTTATTCTCACAATTGCCCTCGTTATTCTCGTCATCTTTCTGTTCCTGCGCAACATTTCCGCGACCATCATACCGAGCCTCGCGCTGCCGCTCTCAATCATAGGCACGTTTGCGGCAATGTACGCATTAGGGTTCTCCGTAAACAACATTACGCTTATGGCGCTCACCCTCTCGGTGGGCTTCGTGGTTGACGACGCAATCGTAATGCTCGAAAACATAGTCCGTCACATGGAAAAAGGGGAGAAACCGATGGAGGCCGCCTTCAGGGGCTCGAAGGAGATAGGCTTCACCATAATCTCGATGACGCTTTCGCTGGTTGCGGTCTTCATTCCCGTCCTCTTTATGGGCGGGATGTTAGGCAGGATGCTGCACGAATTCGCCGTAACGATAATGTTTGCGATCCTTATCTCAGGCGCTGTCTCCCTGACATTGACGCCGATGCTCAGCAGCCGTTTCCTTAAACCTGTCGGCGCGGCGCGGCACGGCCGTCTGTATAACGCGATGGAGCGGTTTTTCGACGGTATGCGCAATTTATACGGAAGGACCCTGAAACTGGCGCTGGACCACAGGCGCGCGACAATTGTGATGACTTTCATAATGACGGCTGCTGCCGTATGGCTGTTTATGAAAATGCCGACCGGGCTCCTGCCGCCTGACGACATCGGCGGGATCTTCGGCATTACCGAAGGCGCCCAGGGAGTATCATTTGAGGAAATGAAACGGAACCAGCAGAAGATAGCGGAGATTATTCTCAAGGACCCTAATATCGAGGCCTTCATGTCGTCGGTGGGCGCAAGCGGCTTGCGCGCAAGCTCCAACAGCGGCTTCATGTTTATGAAGCTCAGGCCCCGCCGCGAGCGAAGCCTGAACGCGGACCAGATCATCCAGAATCTCCGTCCTAAAGTGATGGGCATTCCCGGGGTGTTTGTGTTCATGCAAAACCCTCCGCCTATCCGCCTGGAAGCGACTCTCTCCAAGGCACAGTATCAGTTCGTTCTGCAAAGTCCGGACACCGGCGACCTCTATAATCATGCCACGGCCTTTGAAACGAAGCTGCGCGGCATGCCTATGCTGCAGGATGTGTCGAGTGATTTGCAGATCAGGAACCCCCAGTTGAACCTGGACATCGACAGGGACAAGGCCGCGGCGCTCGGCATCACCGCAGGGCAGATTGAGGAATCATTGTATTCGGCATATGGCGCGAGACAGGTATCCACTATTTATTCCCCTTCCAACCAGTACATGGTTGTTATGGAACTGCAGCCCCGCTATCAGATGGACCCGTCGGCCCTCGACCTTCTGTATGTCCGGTCCGACGCCGGCCGGCTTGCGCCGCTGTCTTCATTTGTAACCATGAATAAAGGTCTCGGGCCCCTGTCGGTCAACCACCTCGGCCAGATTACTTCCGTCACCATCTCTTTCAATCTCAAACCCGGCGCCCCTCTGGGCGACGCGGTGACCGCTATCGAAAAAGAGGCAGCGGCGCTGCCTGCTTCGATTACTACCGGCTTCCAGGGTACTGCCCAGGTCTATAAGGCTTCCACAAAAGGTCTGGCTGTGCTGCTGGTCCTCGCCATTGTCGTGATCTATATCGTGTTAGGCATACTCTATGAAAGTTATATACATCCACTGACGATCCTTTCAGGCCTGCCGTCCGCGGGTTTAGGGGCGCTTTTGACCCTGCTCATCTTCGGAAAGGATTTGAACCTCTATTCCTTTGTCGGAATTATCATGCTCGTGGGCATTGTGAAGAAGAACGCCATCATGATGATCGACTTCGCCCTGGAGACACAGAGGACGGAAGGCAGGGGAGCGGCTGATGCCATTTACAATGGAGCCATAGTCCGTTTCAGGCCGATAATGATGACTACTATGGCCGCGCTCATGGGCACTTTGCCCATTGCCGTCGGCTTCGGGGCCGGGGCCGAAGCGCGCCGTTCGCTCGGACTTGCCGTTGTCGGAGGGCTCCTTGTGTCCCAGGCCCTGACGCTGTATATAACCCCGGTTGTTTACATCTACATGGAGGCGTTCCGGGAAAAAATCGGAGGCCGGTTCCGCAGGAAAAAGGACCTGTCTCTACAGGGGAGCCAATGATCCTGAAAAAAGCGCCCGGCCACGGATAAACGCGGATAAGCGCTGATGGAATAAAAAGTAATGCTTGCTTTAAACTTCATCATGACGGAGAAATATAAGGTTTCTTTTTTTATAAAAAAATCCGCGTCAATCAGTGGCTGACTGTGGTTTTCAGGATAACCGGCGGGGAGTGAAATGGAAGAAGCACAGACTCCTGTAAACAAAAATATCGCGAAGAAGAAAATAGCCGTCGCGGTCTTTGCGCTGCTCTTAATCACCGGTATGGCTGCGGGATTCTTTTACGCCGGATACAATAAAACTCACATCTCTACCGATGACGCATTTATTGAAGGCAATGTGCACCTTATTGCCTCTAAGGTGAACGGGACCGTCAGGAATATTTATGTGAGATCAAACCAGTTGGTAAAAAAGGGGGACGTTCTTCTGGAATTAGATCCCGTTGACTATGAAGTAAAGGTAAACGAAGCGCAGTCGGCCCTGGATGCTGAAAAGGCGAAACTCTCGGAGTTTGACGCAAAGATAGAATCGGCAAAGAGGCAGACATCCGAACTGGCTGCAAGGGCAAAGGCCATAGCGAGTCTCTATGACAGCCAGGACGCCAATCTCCGGCAGGCTGAAAGCGACATGAGGAGGTTTGAGAGTCTTTATAAAGAAGATATCGCTTCCAGGGAAACATATGAGAAAGCGGTAACAGACTATAAATCAGCCCTCGCCATGGCTTCGGCTTCTTCTGAAGGAATGAGGTATGGCGCGCTTTCGGTTGAAACCCAGAAATCGGTTTTAAAACAGGCGGAGGCCTCGATAATGACCCAGTTGTCGATCGTCAGGCAGAAAGAGGCGCTGCTGGACGAGGCACTGCTGCGGCTGGAATACACGAAGCTTTATGCGTCAGCCGACGGATACGTTACAAGAAAGACCGTTGAATCAGGCAACCAGATACAGGCGGGACAGCCGGTCATGGCGGTCGTTTCGCTTGACGATGTGCACGTAATCGCGAATTACAAGGAGACGCAGATCGAGAGGGTGAGACCAGGGCAGGAAGTCAGAATAAAGGTCGATACATACCCCGGGAAAGTCTTTGAAGGCAGGGTGCAAAGCATTATGGCGGCCACAGGCGCGACCTTCTCACTGTTTCCCCCCGAGAATGCAACAGGAAATTTTGTTAAGGTCGTACAGAGGATCCCCGTCAAGATAGTCCTCGACAAAGCGGCGGACCCGGCTCATGTACTCCGAATCGGCATGTCCGTAGTGCCTACAATAATTGCGGAAGAATAACCTTGAACAAGTGGCTTGTCGCATTGACGGTGATGCTGCCGACACTCATCGAGATAATCGACACCTCCGTCGTCAACGTCTCTCTCGACCACATCCGGGGAAGCCTCTCCGCGGGCATCGATGAATCCACCTGGTCGATCACTTCATACCTTGTATCCAACGCGATAATCATCCCCATGACAGGATGGCTGAGCAGGCACTTCGGCAGGAAGCGGTATCTCTTATTTTCCATTACCCTGTTTACGCTGAGCTCACTGCTCTGCGGCGCTGCCTGGAACCTGCAGAGCCTGGTCATCTTCAGGATCCTTCAGGGCATGGGGGGCGGCGCCCTTCAGCCCATATCCCAGTCGATTCTTCTTGAGACCTTCCCTCCCCGACAGCACGGGATGGCGATGGCGATCTTCGGTGTCGGCATAATGTTCGGCCCCATCATAGGTCCCCTCGTCGGCGGCTGGATTACGGATACCTGGTCCTGGAGATGGATTTTTTTTATAAATGTCCCGATAGGGATAATATCCATCCTTATGGTGATATTCTTTATCGTTGATCCGGATTACCTTAAGCGTGTAAAGATGAAGATCGATTACTGGGGGCTTGCCTTCCTTTCGCTCGGGCTCGGGAGTCTCCAGATTGTGCTTGATAAAGGGCAGAGGGAAGACTGGTTTGCGTCCGGGTTCATCTCCTGGCTGACCCTGATTTCGATAAGTTCGCTGGTACTGTTTGTGATCATCGAATATTTTGCAGAACATCCGATAGTCAACCTGAAGACGTTCAAAAACCTCACGTTCACCACGGGCAATATAGTGATGTTCTTTGCGTTCTTTAATCTCTTCGGGAGCATTGTGCTCCTCCCCATTTATCTTCAGACGCTTATGGGCTATACTGCGACACTTGCGGGCATGGTGCTGGGGCCGGGCGGGATAGCGAGTTTAATAGCGCTGCCTGTAGCGGGCCGGCTCGTGACAAGGATGAATCCGAAGGCGCTGCTCGGGTTCGGCATAATTGTTTCCTCTTATTCCACGTACCTCATGTCGCAGTTTAATCTCGCTGCGGATTTCAACACCATTATCTGGCCGAGACTGGTATTGGGTGTGGGCATGGGTTTCATTTTCATACCGTTGACGACCCTGACCATGTCGGGCATCAGGAAGGAGGAAATGGGAAACGCCTCGGCGATCTATAATCTACTCAGAAATCTCGGCGGGAGTTTCGGGGTGGCCCTGGTTACTACAGTGATCGCCCGCAGGTCGCAGTTCCATCAGTTTCGAATGGTTGAGCACCTCACTCCGATGGACCCGTCGCTTGGCATCGCTTCGACGAACATATCCCGGGAACTCATATCGAGGGGCTTTAACGCTTCTGAGGCCCAGGCCGGTGGGGGTGGAGCGGTTTATAGCCGGCTCGTAAGACAGGCTTCAATGAGCGCTTTCAATGACGCCTTTTATCTGCTGAGTGTTTTTTTGATTTGCATCATACCTCTGCTGCTGATGATGAAAAAGGGGCAGGCGGCCCGTCCCGGTTGAATCCGGGGAGGGTATGCAGGGACGCTGGAGGAATTTATCCGATATGTGCTATAAATCTATGGATATGAGATCTGCGGGTAATTTCGCACGGGGATTTAAATTGCTTCTGAGGAAAATGAATATCCTGTACGTCCTTACACTACTGCCGTGTCTGCTGCTGCCGGTGTTTGCCGGTAATGCATTCGCTCTCAGGTGCGGCAGCAGCCTGGTGGAAACGGGGGACAGGAAATTCGAGGTCCTGAGGACCTGCGGCAAACCGCTGTTCATAGAGAAATCCACGGACCAGACGGCCATTATCTCGGTAGACGGCAAGAACGACAAAAGCGATGTGGATATAAGTTATATATCTACCGCGAATGTTGAGGAGTGGACGTATAATTTCGGCCCTCAGAAGTTTATTGCGTTTCTTACATTTGTCGACGGGAAACTGACAAGGATCGAAGACGGACCAAAAGGGTTCAAGGGTGAATTTCCCGATAATGACCACAGATCGAGATGCGATTCTCTTGTCTCTGAAGGGGACCGGAAGGTCGAAATCCTCATTAAGTGCGGGAAGCCCGATTTTATAGAAAGTTTCGGAGAAGAACGCGTTACAATAATCCTCGAGAAGCTTAAAATAGAAGGGGCCTTCAGGAGACAGGACCTGCTTGTAAACGTTGAGGAATGGACCTACAACCTCGGGCCCCGGAAATTTCTTTTGTTCTTACGGCTGGAAAACGGGCGGGTCGTGAGGAAGGAGAGGGGAGATTACGGATATTAGGCTTTACATCGGTTATCTGCAGCGGAATGTTTTTTTCAAATTATAATTTTCTCATTATTACTGAAAAGAGCTTTTCAAGAAATTTCTGATACAAAGACCGCTTCGCCCATTTATCAGCGTCTATTTTTATTGAATTACGCAGGTCATTGCTGAAGACCCCGGTCATCTTTGCGCTGAAGTCCGTGTCGTAGACGCCTACATTGCTTTCCTCATTTCGTCTCATTGACTGGAAATCGAGGTTGGCCGAACCTATTATGCTCCAGCGTCCGTCGAAAACAGCGGTCTTGGCGTGCAGCACTGTTTCCTGGTATTCATATATCTCCACCCCCGCGTTCAACAGCTTCCCGTAACAGCTTCTCCCAGCGTAATAGACGGAGGTCATATCACTTTTCCCCGGCAGCAGGAGTTGAAGCTCCACGCCCCTTTCAGCCGCGTTGATAAGGGCCCTCAATATTTTTCTGCTCGGTATAAAGTAGGCTGTCGTCAGGTAAATACTTTCCTTTGCGTTTCGGATACTGTAGATGAGCAGTCGTCTCATTCTTCTTCTCGCCCTGTTTGAATTTGCAAAGATCGGTATGACGGAGACGCCCTTTTCATGAAGGCCGCTGCTTAACTGAAGTTTGATTCTTTCTCCCTTCCAGGTCTTCCAGCTCTTGTTGAATATGCCCAATAATACGGAGGCAATCGGCCCTTCGAGATAAATCCCCGTATCGCGCCAGACGCTCTTCATTTTTTTGAAATAACCGTGATACTCATCGGCGATGTTGAAGCCGCCCGTGAAGGCCTTTTCTCCGTCGAGTATCAGCAGCTTTTTGTGGTCCCGGTAAACATAACTGCGAAGCGACGAGAACCTGAACGGATGCGATACCTTCACCAAAACGCCTTCTTTCCTCAACCCGGACCAGAACCTTGCGGACGTGAGAAAAGAGCCGAAATGGTCATACAACAGGCAGACCCTGACCCCTTCCCTTGCCTTCTCCTTGAGCAGGTCGGCCAGTCTTCTTCCCACCGTATCGTCCTTGAAGATGTAGAATTCAATACAGATGCTCTTTCTTGCGGCCGACACGGAATCAAGAATTGCCTGGAAGGTCTCCTGTCCGCTTTTTAAAAAACGGACCACGTTGTTTTCAGAAAAAAGAATACCTAAGATGTTCTCGATTTGAGATTTATTGATGACCCGGTCATCAGATTTGGACAAACGCGCTGCAGATGAATCGTTCATGAAGGGAGCATTAAGGACGCATTTCTCGCTTTTTCGATGAAAGATCTCAGTTTCCTATGGTCTTTTTTCCCTTTCTCTCTGCCTTCGACCCCGGACGCTACGTCTACGCCGTAGGGTTGAACGAACCGTATCGCTTCTTCAATATTCTCGGGCGTAAGTCCGCCGGCAAGGATTACCCGCCCCAGCTTTTTTGCTTCAATCGCGATCTCCCAGTTGAAAATCCTGCCGGTCCCTCCGATTTCGCCCGGGGCGTATGTGTCAAGAAGAAATGCCGAGACTGCCTTATAGCGGCCCAGGGGCGCGAGGTCCGAAAGTTCCTTTACCCTGATGGCCTTGACGATTTTCCGGTTTGTGCTGCAATATTCGGGAGGCTCGGAGCCGTGAAGCTGGATCACGTCTACGCCGGTATAAGAAACGATCTCCTCAAGGTCCTTTTTTTCCTTATCAACGAAGACGCCGACATTTGTTACATAAGGTGGAAGCGATGAGATGATCTTCCTTGCGATGTCAGGGGCCACTGAACGGGGACTTTTGGGATAAAAGACAAAACCCAGGGCATCAGCGCCGCAGTCGATTGCGGACAGCGCGTCTTCAACATTAGTTATGCCGCAGATTTTGACCCTGACCATATTCGTATTTTATCACAGAATTATGTTATTCTATAAATTCCAACTGGTTATATATGGTTATCAATTATGGGTTTAACAGGCAATTGAATTATAGCGTAGTTAAATTAAAGGCGTTTCATCCCCTCTTTCAATAGAACTAATTATGCGAAATGTAAAGATTTATTCTCATGACATCCTGTGTAATAAGAAATATTCATAGAGTTATCAGAAGTTTTATAATTAATGGAAACAATGCACGCTTACATATAAAATGCTGGTCGTTCTTCATTATGCTTTTCCTTTCTTCAGTCGCCTGTGCCTTTCAATTCAAGGACTTAGACTTAAAGGTTCAGACACATGTTTCCGAAATGTATGATGATAACCTTACTTTTGTTAAAGAAGACAAGAAGGAGGATTTTATAACAACATTGGGGCTCGGGCTGGAGGCGTCATATGAAGGAAAGAGGAGGACGCTTTCACTTTCCGGCGATATCAATCAAAGGTTTAACGCCAAGTACAGCGATATCAAGACGTCGTCTGAGAGTGCGACCTTATATATTATGAATGAATTTTCGGATTATGACAGGGTGCACGTGTCGGATACTTTTTCTCACGGCCGGGCGCCCCGGAGCTTCGAAGAAGAATTCGGGAGGGTCGGGGGGATACAGGAATCATTTCAAAATTCACTAACTGTCTCTTATCTAAAAGAAATAAGCAGGGATTTTATGATTATGCCGTCATACGCCTATTCCCAAAACCTGTTCCCCGAAGCCGGAGACGAAACAGTGTCTGACAGCACGGCGGCATTAAAGCTGAGTTATCTGCTAAGCGCCGATACCTCATTATCGACGTCATATTCCCATGCCGGGAATAATTTCGGCAACTCTACTCAAACTATCAATGCGGGCCTTAACAAATATTTAACGGACCGTATGTATATTAATGCTAATGCGGGGTTCAACATAAGTTCTGTTTCGGGCGGCGATGAAAGCATCCGCCTGACTTATAATATCTCGTTCAGTAACGACATAAATGAAAATACCGTAACGAAGGTTTCGTTTGTCAGGAGCGACAGGTTTGCTTCCGACAGAGGCGATATTTTTAATAATTGGCAGCTTTCAGGCCAGTTGAAGAGAGAATTCCTGAACAGATTGACCGGCTCCTTTCAATGGTATTACGGCAAGAACAAATATGCCGACCTGGGCATAACCGATACATTCACCGGACTCAACACGGGGTTTTCATATGAAATATGGAAGGATTTCAGCAGCAGCGTGAACTATTCTCTATCGAATTATGATTCAGAGATAGGAAGTCGCGGTTATATCAGAAACGAAATAACCGCAAGTCTTTACAAGGTCTTTGAATAAAATATGATAAAGGAACAGAACAGGATATTTCAGAAAGTACAGTTGCTCTGTGATCTGTTTTTAGTAGTTATAGCTTTTTTTGCGGGATATTATCTGAGAGATAAAGCTCTCAATATCTTCCCGATTAATCTCTTTGGCCAATTCCTGAGAGACGAAAATCTTCGGACTATAAGTTATTACGCCATATATATAGGGCTTCTTCCGGTCATCTTGCTTATATGGGGCAGCCTGTTGTCTTATTTCGGCATGTATAAGTCGTCGGGAGTAACGAAAATTCCCGACGCAATGTTGATATTATTTAAAACGACCGTGATCGGATTTGTTCTTTTCGGAAGTTACGTTTTCATTTTAAGGATGCAGGAGGACATCAGCAGACTCTTTATAGGGCTGACTTTTTTTTCAGCGGCGGCGCTTATCTGTATGGAAAAAATTGCCCTTTATTATTCATATAAATCGATCAGCAGAAGGATAACGAGTTTCAAAAGCGCGTTATTTGTTTTCAGGAGGATATTAATAGTCGGCGCGAGTCCCCGCGTAAGTAAATTTATAAGCCTGATCGACAATAATCCGGAGTGGGGCATTAAGATTTTTGCCTTGCTGGACATCGATCCGGCCAACAAGGGGAAGATTATCCAGGGGCATAAAGTCATCGGGTCCTTGAATGAACTGTCCGACATAATTCATAACAATGTTATCGATGAAGTCGTCTTCATAGTCCCCCGCACTTGGCTTAATAAAATCGAGGACAAACTGCTGCTGTGCGAGAGTGTGGGCATGAAGGTTTATGTGGCCGTTGATTTGTTTAATTTCAAGTTTTCCCGCACCAAGCAGACGGACCTTCACGGGTTCCCCTTACTCGGTTTCGAGAGCACCCCTGATAAATTAGGGCATCTCTTCGTAAAACGGCTGGTTGATTTTGTAGTGGCCGGTATCGGACTTATCATGCTGTTTCCTTTTTTTTCGGTTGTCGCCGTTGCCATCAAGTTGACGTCCGACGGTCCTGTTTTTTTCAAACAGTTGAGGTGCGGTCTTTACGGGCGAAAGTTCATGTTCTATAAGTTCAGGACCATGATAGTGGACGCAGAAGAGAAATTAAAAGAGCTTCTCAAATACAATGAGATGACCGGCCCGGTATTTAAAATGACCAATGACCCGAGAATTACAAAGGTCGGCAAGTGGCTCAGAAAATTCAGTATAGATGAATTGCCGCAATTGTGGAATGTCTTAAAGGGAGATATGAGTCTGGTGGGGCCCAGACCCCCTTTAGTGGAAGAAGTCGAAAAATATGATACCTGGCAGAGAAGACGGCTCAGTATGCGTCCGGGCATTACATGTTTCTGGCAGATAAGCGGCAGGAATGAAATTAATGATTTCAGGGAATGGATGAAGCTTGATCTCGAGTATATTGATAATTGGTCCTTGTGGGTGGATTTCAAGATTATTTTTAAAACGGTGCCGGCGGTATTTTTAGGATCAGGCGCAAAATAATATGTTGAATAATGAACAGGGGGTTGCGAGATGATGCGTTATAAATCATATTTGGCGGGATGCCTTTTTTTCATTTTTTACATTGCTTCTCTGGTTATTGCCGAGGGCGCCGTAACCGATGAATACAGGGTTGATGTAAACGATGTCCTGGACATCAAAGTCCTTGATCATGAGGACCTGCATACGATGACTACCATCGCGCTGGACGGCTCGATTTCCGTTCCATATATAGGGACCTTGAATGTAAAGAATATGACCCTGAGCCAGATAGAGGAAGAAATAACAAAGAAACTCGGTGAAGGGTATATCAATTATCCGGTTGTCACCGTGTCTCTGGTCAAATCGATGAGCATTAAAATTTATGCCTACGGAGAGATTTTGGGACGCGGCGAGCTTCCGTATGACAAAGACATGACCGTTATGAAGGCGCTGTCGACGGCCCGCGGAGTTACATCAGACGGGTTGTTCGGAAAGTTGAAAATAAAGAGAAAGCAGAAAGGAGAAGGCGGAAGATATAAGGAAATCAGAGATTCCGGCATCAGAAACGGAATCATAGAAGATAAGGAAGTCGAAAACATAGTCCTGCAGCCGGATGATATATTGATAGTGGAGAGGAACAATACGTTCCTGATACAGGGGGAGTCAGTTAACCGGGGCAGGGCCGTCCTGGAAAATGGACTGACGGCTGGAAGGGCGTTGCTGCAGGCCGGCGGTGTTTCAAAAGACGGGCAATACGGGAAGCTGATAATAAGGCGTAAAAAAGGAGAAGACGTAGGGCAGTACAGCGATATTGCCGAATCGAATATCAATGACGGCATCATTGTAAAAAGAGAGGTTGAGGATACGGTCCTGGAGCCCGACGATATATTGATAGTGGAGAGGAGCAAAACGTATCTGGTGCAGGGAGAAGTATTCAATCGCGGCCGGTTTGTCCTTGAAAAAGACACAACCATTATAAGGGCATTATTGCAGGGAGGCGGAATATCCGTGAATGGGCAGAACGGCAAGGTAATATTGAGGAGAAAAGGAGAAGGGAATATCGGCCAATATTATGTTGTCGCCGAATCCATCCTCAGCAACGGCGTCATAGAGAGCAGGGATGTGGAAGATGTCCTTATTCAGCCCGACGATATTCTCATTGTGGAAGTCAACAGGTCTTTTTATATCCAGGGTGAAATTGCAAAATCAGGGAAATATGTTCTTGAGAAGGACATGACTGTTTCGAGGGCGATATCAATAGCGGGTGGAGTGTCGAATAATGGTCTTTACGGAAAGGTGAAGATCAGGAGAAGGACGGACACATCTCCCGGATACACGGACATGGAACTGGACATGAAAGAAGTTACGGAAGGAAAAGAGACCGGCGAGATGCTGATCCAGCCGGATGATATCATCACGGTGGAGCTCAACAAGAGCTATTACATCTATGGAGAGGTCAACAGGCCCGGAGAATTTGTTTTAAAAGACGACATGACTGTTTTTAAGGCAATAACTATCGCCGGCGGGTTTACTAAATGGGGTTCTGAAGGGCGCGTAAAGATTTTAAGGTCCAATGGAAAAGAGACGGGTTTCGATACGATCAAGGTTAATTTAAATGATATTATTGCCGATGAAACAAATGATGTTAAGCTGGAGCCGGATGATATCATTGTTGCATATAAAGGCATTTTCTGAGGAGACTGATTATGATGTCTTACACAAAGACAATTACTCTGAGGGACTTTCTAAAGGCAGTCTTTCATCATAAGCTTGTATTTGTTATAGTGCCTATCGCTGTTATGACGCCTATCTACATCAGCTCGCTGTTTTATACGCCTACATTCAGGGCGACTGTCATTATGAGTGTCAAGGCGATGAAGAAAGCATCGGCGGAATACTACGAAACCGTCGGCTTTTTCAGAAACCCGACCACTGATCATCAGGAGCTTGTCAGCTCTAACGCCGTTGTTGAAAGGGTCGTCGAGGCGTTGAAACTTTATGAGATACCTCCCGATCATGAAATAAAATTCACCTCCCCTGCGAAAGCAAAAATTCTCAGGAAGCGTCTGGACAGGTTTATGCAAAAATACAATACAATGTCTGCCGAGGAAAAGAAGTCTCTCATGTTTCAATCGGCTGTCGAAAAATTGAAAGGCAGTATCAGCGTTGATCAGGTCAAAGATACGAATATGTTTTCTATAACCGTCAGTGACTTTGATCCCGATATGGCGGTTTTGCAGGCCAACGCGGTAAGCCGGTCGTACCTGATTTATGACCTTGACGAGCAGATCGCGGATTTCCAGATGAAATACGGAGAGAAGCACGCCAAGGTAGTTCAATTCAGGAATTTCTCCCAGGTGATTTTCAGGTCTCTTGACGGCAAGATACTTCCCGACATGGAGGCGATCGGGCCGGCCAGTGTGAAGATAATGGAACAGGCAAGAGAAGCCGTGCCGGTTGCTGGACAGTCAACCGGATTGTTTCTTGCCCTGGGATTTTTCGGCAGCATGGCATTTTCCGTCATACTGGTTTTTGTTTTTCAGTATACCGACAACACCTTCAGGTCGCCCCATGATGTGGAAAGGTCTCTTAATATCTCCGTTCTGGGCACCATTCCGAAAACTAAATCAAAGGATTTGCTGCTTGGAAATGACGGGCCGCAGAGTGATGAAAGCTATGTCGTATCTTACAGGAATTTGTCGGAAAACATTTTTTTGTCATTCAGGAACAAAAATTTAAAATCCATCCTTGTCGCCGATACGGAAGGCTGCCGGGAAACGGCATTTATCATTTGTAACATAGGCTCTTATCTCGCTGCTCATCACGGCGATAAGGTGCTTATTATCGACGCTAATTTAAGGTCCTCATCAATATCGGGCGTTCTGGGCATACAGAACACTCCGGGTATTGTTGATGTTCTCGAAGGAAAGGCCGGATTGAATGATGCGATCGTTGAAATAAGCCCGGGCTTGTATGTATTGCCTTCCGGCAACACGTCCTTGAACCCTGTGGCGTACCTGGAATCTTCAGGTATGTCAAAATTGATGAGCGGCGCCAAGGAACTGTTCGGCATGATTTTCGTCAGCAGTCCGGACCTGCTGAATTTTACGGACGCCACGGTCCTCGCCGCTTATACCGAGGGGGTTGCCGTTGTAATCAACGAAGGCAGGACCAGGCGTATTATTTTCCAGCGGGCCGTTGATCCCTTATTGAAGAACAAGACAAATATAATTGGAATTATCGTCAATAACCGCACATATGTAATTCCACGGTTTATTTACAAGATGACATAGTTTCAGAGCGGCAGAGGAGAAAAATGAAAGTATTGGTGACGGGAGGCGCAGGATTTATCGGTTCAAATATTGTTGACAGGCTGATTGATGAAGGCTGCGAAGTAGTAATAGTTGACGACCTTTCATCAGGCAGCGAAAGGAATATCAATAAAAAGGCCAGGTTTTACAGGCTTGATATCCAGGACCGGAGACTTGAGTCCGTTTTTCACGACGAAAAACCTGAGTATGTCAGTCATTATGCCGCCCAGATCGACGTGCGCAAATCAGTTGCTGACCCCGTTTTTGATGCGAAAATAAACGTCCTTGGGACATTAAATATTTTGCAGAATTGTTTGGTCCATAAAGTGAGGAAGGTGGTTTTTGCCTCTTCCGGAGGCGCTGTTTACGGTGAGCAGGAAATCTTCCCGGCGCCTGAAACGCACCCCTTGAAGCCGATAAGCCCCTATGGCATTACAAAACTCGTTGCGGAGCATTATCTTTATTACTTTAGGACTGTTTTGGGTCTTGATTACACAGTACTTAGATATGCAAACGTATATGGACCGCGCCAGGACCCGCACGGGGAGGCAGGTGTTGTGGCCATTTTTATCCGGAAGCTCCTGAGCGGCGAACAGCCGGTAATCAACGGCGACGGCGAACAGACGAGGGATTTTGTTTTTGTCGGGGACGTCGTGGACGCAAATATTGCGGCCTTACGGAATAATGTGTCTGAAGGGGCATTTAATATAGGCACCGGAATCGAAACGTCCGTCAATCGGCTTTTTGAATGCCTGAAGAATATTTTAAATTCGTCCGTTGCCGGGAAATATGCTCCTGCCAAGGAGGGTGAACAGAGAAGAAGCGTTATTTCATCCGCAAAGGCAAATGACGTTCTTCACTGGGAATATAAGACCTCACTTGAAGCCGGATTAAAGAAGACATGTGAATATTTCATGCGCCTTCGCAGCGATGTTTGATTTCAAAAGGCTGCGCGGGTCGGATAATCGGGCGCATTTTTTTGAAAATTATTGTAAACGCCTGCTTGTATTTGAGATGACGCCTTCCGGTTTAAAAGCTGTAACGTCATAATACACAGGGACCTTTCGGTTTCCGGCGCCCCGAGGCAAAGACGCTTATTTTACATCTTGTGTAAGCGAGAGAGCGGAGCCGTGTTTTAGGAATTCGACCGACGCCCAAAATGGTTTCATCGAACTCATAGAGAGCAGTTTATGGGATTGTTAATGATCATAACGATTGCTCTGTTTTGTCTGGTTGCGTATTTCAGGCGCATTCAGACCGCAAAGTTCGTTCTTCTGCTGACGATAGCACTCCTGGGCATTTTCGCGAGTTACAATTTTTTCGCTCCCCCATTGCTGCTGATTTTATTCGCATGTATTGTTATTGCTCCTGTTTTAATGATCATCTCAAGACGTTATCTGGTCGATCTGATGTGGATATGGCTTGCTTTAGTGGTATTTGAATATGTTGGAAAGATCAACATACCTGTGCTTCCCGATATAGAACCCCAGAGATTGATATGGATGATGGCCTTTTCAACTTTTTTACTGGAAGCAGGTTTGAAACAGAGAAGAATTAACTTCAGCGATATAACAATAGAAGCGGCCATGCTTTTATTTTGCCTGTACGTTTTTTTCTCAATGATGGTTGCCGGTACTCTTTACAGTGAAAAAGACGGGCTTATGCTCAAGATACTTTTGACCGGCTATGCAATTCCTTTTTCTATCTTCTTCCTGGCCAAAAATCTGCTGGATGACGAAAGTAAGATAAAAAAAATATTTGTTTTTTTTGCCGCGATGGGCTTTTATCTTGGGTTCACGGCGATATGTGAATACTATGGCATAAACTCCCTTGTATTCCCGTCGTATATCACGAATTTGCAATTAGGCATTCACCAGGGCAGGGCAAGGGGGCCTTTTCTCAACGGTGCGCTCAACGGAACGGCCCTTTCCATGGCGTTTTTCTATTCAATGTATCTTTTTTTCCAAAGTAAAAACAGAAAGGCGAGAGTTTTCCTTGCAGTCGGCATGATGCTTATCGCGACAGGCGTGTTATTAACACTTACCAGATCGTGCTGGGTAGGTTTTATCCTGTCGTTACTGACTGTTCCGGTCTTCTTCCCGCAAACAAGAAAGGCGGCCGTAATATGCGTTCTCGCCTCAGTGATATTGATATATACCCAGTTCAGCCTGAAGCAAATAAAGACTGACACGGCAAGTTTATACATGCAACATTACGAAACATCGAAAATGATTTCAGACCGAACGTTTGCGATAGATCCCGTCTATCACAGACTGACTTTATATTTTGCGGTGGGAAAAATGTTTCTTGAAAAACCGATATTCGGTTTCGGATTCAATACCTTTCAGGACGTAAGCCCCAAGTATATTCAGGAAACTAAAATAGAAGGGATTCCCTATTATGAAGGAGGAAGCAGGGCCCATGATACCTGGACAAGCACCCTGGTCGAACTCGGACTGATCGGTCTCGGATTTACCCTGTTTATCCTGATTGCGATCCTGAGAATCGGCAAAAAATTATATGATTTGCTGCCTGACGACGGCTTCCTGAGCAAAAAATTCATGATAATTTATTGGGCGATTTTTATAAATTATTTTGCAAATTTCCAGTTTATCGAGATGAAGCTTTTTTATTTTCCGAACGCCGTTTTCTACATGATGTCCGGGATTGTCGTAGGCGTGTATCAGAGAAAGAAGGCGATGGTCAGCGAAACTGAAAATCACGGTATGAGTCGGGAGTATGACGGGTGGAAGACAAAAAGAATTTATCAATCATAGCTAAAAAGGCGGGATGGCGATACGCGGGGGAAATTATCGCGCAATTATATAAGGCAGTTCAACCGCATCGGTTTGCCGCAGCGCTGAAAATATGATCACATTTGAGCAATGGATGACGACAGGCCTGCGGATAAGTCGACCGGTCGAGTAATAAAACGATAACAATGACTTTTAAAAGGTTTCTGATCATATTATTGAGAGCGGTATTTGTTTTTTCCTCTCTCTCGTTTCTTAATGTGTTTTTTCACAAATGGGACGGATATTCATATTATATTAGATTTTTAGACATTATACCGCGTATCTCACTGGCCTTTATCCTCTGGACAATTCCGATGATGGCTTTTGCATTCGTTTTCTGGATGATTTCATCGTTATTTTTCAGATCGATCTTAAGGCGATCTGCCGTACAATTAGAACACGTATTGTTTTGGGCTGTCTTTTTTCTTATCGTATTCTTTTTAAGAGATGCTTTCCTTAAAGATATATCGATAGAAAAAATTACCGGATTGCGTCCTCATACTGTTCTGATATTTTTGGGTGTCTTTACAGGATTTGTTACATGGGTATTTCGCAAACATGCCGGACAATCAATCAGCAAATTCAATATGCACATAACTCCGCTGGTATGGCTTTTTGCCGGATTATTCGTTGCCGCAATGCCGTTATCAGCCATGAATATCCTTCACAAGCCCCCCCCCGAATTAATGGATGAATATGCGCAGAACAGCAATATTATTCCAACAGGGAAAAAACCCAATATTATTATTGTAATTATGGATGCATTGACCGCGCTGGATATGCAGGTATATGGATATGAACGTCCTACAACGCCTTTTATTACGCGTTGGGCAGAGGAAGCTGTGGTGTTCAACAGGGTGTACTCCGCAGCCCACTGGACGACGCCTGCTACGATGAGTTTGATGACCGGGCAGAATGTCTGGACACACAGGTTGTGGTACTTCGCTTACAATAATCCCCGGAAGATACGGTACAAAGACAACCTGACGAGAATTTTAATGGAAAACGGATACAGTAATTATGCGTTTGTGCAGAATAAATTTGCAAATCCAAGAACGTTGGGAATAGAAGACTCTTTTTTACTCAGAGATTATTCAAGCAGGTTCAATAATATGTTGTTGGGGAGCGGGCCGGCGACCGAATTTTCCAAATTTTTTGTAAGGAGGCCGATTACGAGAGAGATTTTTGCATTGCACCCCCTTAATATTGAAAATATTGTTAAGGCAGTCATACAGAAGAGAGGGACGTTGCAGCAGGAGCAAGAACTGCCGGCCGCGGATCAGACGACAACTTTCCCCCCCCGGCTCGTATACGACCGTTTTTTAAGCCTTGCGTCGTCTGAAGGAGACAGGCCGAATAATAAGCAGAAGCAATTGAAGTTAAAAGAACCCTTTTTCGCATTGCTTTTTGCTCTTCCGCCTCATGACCCATATTTGCCCTCCCTGCCGTATAAAGGTGTTTTGGGAGATAAGGATAAGCCCTCTAAGTTGATTGAACAGGGGCCGTATGATCCTGAGGACCAGCCCAAGGTGGACATAATGAGAAAGCGCTATGATGAGTTTCTTATGTATTGTGATAATGAATTTGAGAAGTTGATAAAACGACTCGAAGAGACACTGGATATGTCGAACACGATAATCATACTCACATCAGACCATGGAGAAAGTTTTTCTCATAATTATCTTGGGCATACCGGTAAGCACCTGAACGAACAGAAGGTGCGCATACCTCTTATCATTAAATTCCCCGGTATAGAACAGGGAAAAGTAGTTGACCTGCCGGTCTCCCAGATCGATATTGCTCCTACAGTGCTGGAGTTTGCGGGATTAAAGGCGCCTTCATGGATGGAAGGGAGGTCTCTGGCTCCGATATTCCTCGGTACTTTTCTCGATTCGCGGCCGGTATTTTCAATGGAACTGATGGAGAACCGGTCCTTTGGGGCGCCGATTACAAAAGGGACAATAGCGGTGTGGGACGGGGACTATAAACTGGTTTATTACCCCGATGAAGAGAAAACAGTTCTTTTCAACCTCAGAGATGATCCTGAAGAGAGTCATGATATATTTGCGGATGAGCGCATGATTGGGCAGAGGCTGAGAAAGCTTGTGAAAAATAACCTCAGGCTGGCGAATGAGAAAATTAAAAAATAATGGGAACGAGAAAAGAACAGGCAAGAACGACCATGCAGAGTATCAGTGAAACTGAAAATCACGGTATGAGTCGGGAGTATGACGGGTGGAAGACAAAAAGAATTTATCAATCATAGCTAAACAGGCGGGATGGCGATACGCAGGAGAAATTATCGCGCAACTGTTCAAGATCGTCAACGGCATCCTGCTGGCAAATGTGTTGGGTCCGTTGATGCTGGGACTCTATCAATTGGGTTTCAGGTGTCAACAGTCTTTATTCACTGTTACTAAGATGGGGCTGGATGTGGGGCTGGTGAGATATATCCCGGGTTGCCTGAGGCGGAGCAATATGGAGGCAAAGGCCTTGCTGACATATGTATTGAAAATCGGGACCGTCTGCAGTATTGTTTTCGGTTTCCTGATGTTTGCTCTCAGCGATTATGTGGCAATAGAGATATTTAATAAACCCGGGCTTGCCGATGTGCTGAGGATATTTTCATTCCTGGTGCCGCTTTCAACCGTCAATCAACTGCTGATGTCTGCCAATCAGGGGGCAAAGCAGCTCAAGTATAATGTTTTTTTCAAACAAATCGTGTATTCCGTGGTCCTTTTTTGCGTTCTGGGCATTATGTATTTTGTGGGTCTGAATTTCCGCCTGGTTCTCATGGCAATTGTTCTGATCGAGGTCATAAGTTTAATATTGCTTCTGATGTCTCTTAAGTGGACGATGAACTTTTCATTAACATTCGGCGACATGTTTAAAAAGCCCGGTCAGGAAATGGGCGTCACCCGGAAAGAACTTTATGATTTTTCGGTGCCGCTTCTCTTCCATCATTTAATTGCGTTTTTGACCGGGACGGTGGATGTTTTCATGCTGAGCTATTTTTGCCCGGCGGAAACAGTCGGTATTTATGCCGTAGCGCTGAATATAGCAATACTTATCAGCTTTGTCTTCTATGCCTTCAATGAGATTTTGATGCCGGTAGTTGCCGAAAAATTCGCTGAAAAGGACTATTCGGGCATCGGATATCTGTATCAGATAATAACCAAGTGGATATTTTCCGTCAGCTTAACGCTGGTCGGACTCGTTTTTTTGTTAGACAAAGACATCCTTTTATTTTTTGGGGAGGAATATATGTCCGCCTCGACGCCGCTGCTGATATTATGTACGGGCAAGCTGATAATAGCTTCCCTGGGCGGGGTCGGCTATGTTCTGGTGTCAATGGGGCACCAGAAGCTGGTCCTGATGAATACTTTTATAGCATTGGTTTTGAGCACGGCCCTGAATTATTTTTTTATAAAAGAGATGAACCTGGATATAGTAGGGGCGGCGGTCGCCAGTACGCTCTCGGGCAGTATTATGAATTGTATTTTAGTGTTGCAATTAAAGATAAAGAGGGGATTGCAGCCGTTTAATATGGATTTTATTAAAATCATAGGCGCATTCATTCCCGCGTATCTGATCACTTATTTCACATTGAATATGATTGATGTCTGGCATGTGTGGAGGATTGCTATCGGGACATTGCTTTTCATGTCATCCGGTTCACTGGCATATTATTATTTCTGCATAACTGAAGAAGATAAAATGATCCTCGGGAAAGTCAGGGAAAAATTATTACTTGCAGGCAGACCGTAAGGCGTAGCAATAAGGAATGAAGAAAATAATAGCCTTGGGTTTATTACGCATTTTAAGAAAGCAGAAGATAAACTATTTTAACGAGTTGATGCATTCTCAGTGGCTGTCGCCCGGAGAGATAAAAGAAATTCAAAATATTAAATTTCTGAGGCTCGTTGAACACTGCAAGAAAAATATTCCTTACTACTATAAATTAAACATTCTGGACAGGATCAAGTGCGTGGACGACATTATACAAATGCCGACTCTTACGAAAAAAAATATAAGTGAAAATATCGAGGAGCTGAAGGCGACTAATTTTCCGTCAGGGTATTTCAAGCCTAACTCAACGAGCGGTTCGACCGGAGCGTCGATGAAATTCTACAGCGACGCAAAGAACGACATTAACGTATGTCTTGCAATGAGAAACAGCATGTGGACCGGATGGGACATAGGAGAAAGGCAGGCAATTTTGTGGGGTTCTCATTTCGATATTTCAATGGCGCAGAAAATAAGCTATAAAATAAGAAATCTGGTTTTGCACAGAAACCTGTATTTATCATCGTTTGATATGAAAGAAGATGATATGCTGGGTTACCGGCAAAGGATTAATAAATATAAACCTGCTTTATTGACCGGCTATCCGTCCGGTTTATTTACATTTGCAAATTTCCTGGAAAAAAAAGGGTTAGAGATTATTCAATTAAAAGGAATTATTTGTTCCGGAGAGACGTTATATGAGTATCAGAGAGAAAAAATTGAATCCGCCTTTCATTGCAGGGTCTTCAATCGTTATGGCTGCAGGGAGACGGCCAGCATCGCATGTGAATGTGAAGAGCATGATGGATTACATATTAATGCGGAGCATGTAATAGTGGAGTTTCTGAATGAAGACGGGGCCCCGTGCAAGGCCGGGGAAGTAGGCGAAATGGCGATAACCGACCTGGATAATTATGCCTTCCCCTTCATCAGGTACAGGATAGGCGATATCGGCTTATCGGGTGAGGGGACCTGTCGCTGCGGCCGAGGGCTGCCGCTCATCAAGAGAGTTGAAGGGAGAGTATTTGATGTTGTAGTCGGAATGAATAATAACTATATAACAGGGAACTTCTGGACAATTTTAATGAGAACGCACATCAGGGGGGTCTCTCAATTTCAGGTCGTTCAGGAAGCCCGAAATATTATAGTTTTGAAACTGGTGACGGATGATGATTTTAAAACCGAGTATAAAGAGACGCTCTTAAGGCTGGTCCATGAAAAATGCGGTGAGGACATGAAGGTCAACCTCGAATTTACGGATAAAATACCTCTAACAGGGGCAGGAAAACAGAAATTTGTAATTTCAAAGGTTTCACCATTTGCGCGCTGAACCCATGAAGCAGTTCTGCCGATTTTGACTGTGAAAGCGGATATATTCAATCATTTCATCATAAGAGTTTCATTTGACAATATGTCTGCCGTTGTCAAGGGGTCATGAACGTACTTTTTGTCTCTCACCAGCTTTACCCTTCGGTGACCGGCGGCGCTGAAATCTTTAACTATTATCTGTTGAAGGAATTGGCCAGATTTCACAATATAGCCGTGCTGACCGGCTGTGAAGATAAGTCGGATTTGCCGGTCACCTGTATAAGAATTGATGCCGGAAAATTCGGGCCGGCAAGAATTTCCATCCCACTGGAGGATATCGCCAATATAATTAAAATGCGGCATCGGACGGATTTCATTCACGTCGCTTCCTATTCACGTGCGCACTGGCTGCAATGGCTGACGTATCCCCTCACTAAGAAACTTCTGGGAATTCCCTATTTGATTACAATTCACGGAGGCGGTATGCACCCATGGAAACCGGCGTTCCCGCATAAGGTTTTCTTTGAAAATGCTGCGGCAATTGTGGGAGTTTCTCAAGCTATCAAAGATGAATATGAGAGTCGCTCAGGGAGAAAAATTGTATATATTCCCCCTTTAATACCTTTTGAAGGATGCAGGGAAGACAGACAAAGCTTACGGATGAAGTACGGGTTCGGCAGTACGGAAACAATTTTGCTTTGTCTCGGTTCAATAAAGAAAATAAAAGGGAATGATGTTCTCCTTGATTCTTTTATTCAAATGGACAGAGGGTTTATCGAGAAGAACAGGCTCAGACTCCTTTTTGTCGGCGACGGCATAATGCGAAAAGAGCTGGAGATGAGAGCGGCAGAGAGCAAATTCGGTAAATTTGTCACTTTTGCCGGAAGGGTCCCGCATGAAGAAATTCCTGCTTTATTCAAAATTGCGGACATATATATAATCCCTTCGCTTTTTGAAGGGACGCCTATTTCCATGATTGAAGCGATGTTCAACGGCATGCCGATTATAGGCTCGAACACGAGAGGAATAAACACTATAATCGAACACGGCAGGAACGGATTGCTGTTTGAGGTGGGCGACAGAGATGATTTAAGAGACAAGATAGAGTATCTTGTGCAAAATAAAGGAATTGCAGAAACATTAGCGGATGGGGCCGGGCAGACGTATCAGCGTAATTATAATTTTGACTCGGTAGTGAGGCAATATCTCAAAATATACAGCGATATGAAAGATGCCTAAAAGAAATAAAACACATGCCGCCGTGCCGGTCGTAATGTATCACGGCGTCGGTGTAGTAAATGAGAAATGGATATGGAAATATTTGACGTGTCCGTGGGAATTGTTTGAAAAACAATTGAAATGGCTCAGACGAAAAGGGTATGAGACTATTTCCCTGCGGCAACTGTACGAGCATATGAAGAACGGCAGCGAACTGCCTGCCTTGCCTGTTTTGCTGACATTTGACGACGGGTACCTCGATAACTGGGTGTTCGCGTATCCTTTACTGAAGAAATATGGGTTCAGGGGGGCAGTTTATGTCAACCCTGAATTTGCGGACCCGCGTGATATAGTCAGGAAGAACCTTGAAGACGTCTGGTATCGCGAAACGCCGTTTCATGACCTGGAAACAAAAGGGTTTCTGTCATGGCCTGAAATGAAAATTATGGAGGCGGAGGGGGTGATTGATATTCAATCGCATTCCATGTCCCATACATGGTATTTCTGCGAAGAGGATATTGTGGGCTTCCATCATCCCGGCAATGATGATTATCCGTGGCTTTTCTGGAACGCGCTGCCGGAGAAGAAAAGTTTTTACATGAGTGAGAATCAGGAAAATTATGTGCCGTACGGCACGCCGATCTATAAACACGGAAGGTCTCTCGGGACCAGGAGATATTATGAAGACAAGGATTTGACCCGCCGTCTGGTGAATTATGTGGAAAGCCGGGACGGAAATTTTTTTCAGGGGGAAAGATGGGCGGACGCGTTGTTTCGGGAAGCCGGATCATATAAATCGGATTGCAAATTAAACGGAAGGTTCGAGACAGAGACGGAACAGGACCGGAGATACAGGTATGAATTGTCGGAAAGTAAAAAAATAATCGAAGATAAACTTAACAAGAAAGTCGATTTTCTCTGTTGGCCCGGCGGGGCTTACAATAATGCGGCGCTGAAAGTAGCCATGGAATGCGGGTACATATCTTCGACCCGGAAAATTATGAACAGAAAAAATGTCTTCGGAGAAGACCCGTCGGCGGTCCATCGCATAGGCTGCGAGACCGCGGTTTTCATTAAAAGTAAATTTATATCCTTTGCAGAAGATGCAGGTCTGCTGAGCGCCCGGCTAAAATATTTCAAGGGCCGCAAGGGCTATCTCTGGGTGATGAGACTACAGAAGATGAAATATCTGATTAAATTTATTTTTCGGAAATTACATGGTCTTCCGTTCCTGCGGGGACTGTAGCGAAGACGCGCTTAAACAGTTTTTAATTTATTTCCGGGCAAAATGGAAAAAATAAAAATAGCCTTTCTCATGCCTACCCTGCAGGTGGGAGGGACTGAAGGGCATATATTCAATCTGATATCGCATCTGAATAAAGACAAATTCATTCCCTCAGTTTACTGCTTGTACGATATGGGACCGATGGGCAGGGCGCTTGTAAATAACGGTTTCAAAGTGCACGACGGCTTTATCAGGGGCAAATGGGACATATACAACAGTCTGAAACCCGTAAGCGCCATCAAGAATGAAAACGCACATATCCTGTATACAACAAATTATCCGCTTACTCAGTTCTGGGGAGGGGTATACTCAAGGCTTGCGGGAATCAAAATAAATATTACTCGCGTCGCGACCCAGAATCCCATCCACCGGGTCAGACGCCGGAAGCTTGTCAATAAAATCATGCTGCCTTTTGTCGATAAAGTTATTGCGCAATCGAATCTGCATAAGGAATATTTGATAAACTCCGAAGGCTTCAGGCCTGCTCAGATTGAAGTCATATATAACGGCATCGATGCGGATAAGTTCATTGAAAACATTGACCGTTCGGCTTTGCGCGCCGAGTTGAATGTCCCTGAAGACGTTCCGGTTGTAGGCGTCGTTGCGAGGCTGGTTCCTGAAAAGGGATATCATACTTTCCTGAAGGCGGCTAAAAAAATAACATATTCATTTCCCGGGGTCAAATTTCTTATTGTCGGAGACGGGGAAGAAAGGAAGGGCCTTGAGAAGATAGTTGAGCGCTTTTCAATTCAGCCGAATATACTTTTTTTGGGAACGAGAAAGGACATACCCCGAATGGTTTCTTTGTTCGATGTGGCGGTCATGCCGTCTGATTTCGATACTTTCCCAAATGCAATACTTGAATATATGGCTGCCGGGAAGCCTGTCGTTGCCACGAACGTCGGCAGTGCGTCCGAAATAGTAGTAAGCGGGGAGACAGGCACTTTAGTGGCTCCGGGAGATCATGATGCGCTGGCTGGAGCAATTCTGAAGTTGCTTGAAAATAAAGTCGCCGCGATAAAAATGGGTGAGAACGGCAGGAATGTCTTACAGGAGAAATTTACTGTACAGAAGATGGTTGCAAAGTATGAGTTCCTTTTCGAAGAATTGTCAGACCATAAAAAATGGAACAAAACGTGATTGTTCGTTTAAAATATATCATCGGTTTTATCAGCGCTGGCATGGCCTTCGGCGCCTGTGCCTGGGGACAGCCGACGGAATGGCGTGAAACAGGACCTGGCGGAGGGGGCGCGGTCAGGGACTTTGCTTTCGACCCGGCGGACATGGAAAGAGTATACCTGACATCAGATACAGTCGGTGTTTTTCTGAGCGATAATGCCGGTGAGAGCTGGGAATGGAGCAGTATGGGGGCCTCATCTGATAAAGGCGGACTGGCCGTTGATCCGGTTAATTCGGACGTCCTTTACACAACGGGCCCGGAGGGCATATACCAGACTACGGACAGGGCAAAGCACTGGCAATTGATATTTTCAAAATGGAACGGCTTTAAGGGAGTAAACAATCATACATTTGAGAACCTCAATGACTCAATATATGGTTGGCCGGGAGCGGCCGTTGCTGTCGGTCAAAACCGCGTCGTTTATGTTTCGACATTAGTCGGAGACATAGTTATAAGCAGAGATCAGGGCGGCACATGGGAGCGTGTATCAACAGGGGGGAGGAGCGAGGTATTTAAAGTTCTTCCGCTTTTCGAAGACAAAGTAGCCGCCGGGCTTATTAATGAAGGGGTATACCTTAGCCGGGACCAGGGACGGACATGGACAAACGTATTGTCCCACGCAAAAGTGAATTTATTAGCATTAACAAACCATCCTGGCAAGAGAGAAACAGTATATGCATTTTTCGGCGTCCCGTCTACGATCACATATTCTCCAAAATATTCGTCAATAGATTATCCCGCTTATTTGTATAAGAGCGATGACGGCGGGGCAAGTTGGGACCTACTGCATACCTTCAAAGAACTTTCTGTATGGAAGGGGCGGAGATTGATGGACGTAAGTTCCGAAGGCACTATCATCATATCTACACTGCAACGGCCCATCAGAAGCATGAACGGAGGAAAGACATGGTTTTTTTCGGAAATAGACGAACAGGATGATGATGGATTTATTTATCATAAGCTGAAAGGCAAATTTGACGGCATAATTTCCCTGTATGCAGACCCGAGGAAACCCGGAAGATGGTATCTTACCGATATGGTTGGAGCTTACCTCAGCGATGATGACGGAAAGACCTGGCGTCATACGGTGAAGGGGCTGCGGCAGGACACTTATTGGTTTGTAAAGGTAAATCCGGGGAACCCCGATATCATTATAGCCGCCGACGTAGACCACGGGCTGATAAGGAGCTCCGACGGCGGCAGGACGTGGCAGAATACTATCCTCGTTGACCCTTATGAAGAATGTGATGAACTGCTGTTTTCGCCGGCTGATGACTCCTTTAGGACATTATATGCTTTATTCACCCATCCTTACCCTTTCCTTGCCAAAAGCACTGATACCGGCAGGACATGGACGATACTGAAACAATGGAGGGAGAAGACTGCAAAATCAATTGGAAGGTTCAGTATTGCCAGGGGCGAAAGAAATCCTGTATTCTACATAGGAGAACGCGGGGTCGGGGTCTGGAAGAGCAGTGATGAGGGCGGCAACTGGGAGCTGCACAGCAAAGGACTGCCGAAGCCCGCAGGAATGTCACATATCCATTTTTTAACGTCCGACACAAGGGGACACATCTACGCTGGAATTTCTTCGGAGGACCCGAGAGAGGGTGGAATATATAAAAGCGCGGACGGCGGTGAAACCTGGTTCCCGGTAACTCGCAACTTGACTGACCTGTCTGTCAGGAGAAAGAGTTTTGAAATCGACCCGTCTAATCCGGATATCCTCTGGGTCGGGGCCGGCAGGGCCGTATACAGGAGCAGTGATGCGGGGAAAAGCTGGCAAAAGCGGATTGAAGGCGTTTATTGCAGCGCGGTATTGGTGGAGCCCGGGAATCCCGATGTTGTGTATATCGCCTCGTATACGGGAGGGGGGACCGTACAGCAGTATTCGGAAGGAATATATAAATCCGTCGACGGCGGTAATTATTTTTTTAACATTTCGGGCGAGCTCTTCAGGTCTGTAGGATCAAACTACAGGGTGAATGATCTGGAATACGGATGGAAAGGGTCAGGTTTAATATGGGCTGCTCCCGGCGGAGGCGGTCTTATTTATACAAGCCACTCCATGCCTGAGAGTAACTGAAAGGCGAATATATTCTGAAAATCTATTTGAATAATCATATGACGAGATGAATAAACGTAAACTGACAGTCCTGCATATTAACAAATTTCATTATATGAGGGCGGGAGCGGAAACCGCTTATTTCCGGACAGCCGTTCTTTTGGAAAAAGCTGGTCATAAATCAGCATTTTTCTCAATGCATCATCATAAGAATCTGAATTACGGAGATATTAAATATTTTTTACCTTTCTTCCTGCCCAATGTGGAGCTGGCAAAGAGCAATTATAATTTGCTTGAGCAGTTAAGGATATCGGGAAGAATTCTCTATTCTTTCAAGGCGAGGGACCTGCTTTCCAGAATGCTGCAAGAATACAAGGCAATAGATATTGCTCATTTACATAATATTTACCATCATATTTCGCCGTCAATTCTGCCGGCATTGAGAAAAAGGAATATTCCCGTGGTAATGACTCTTCACGACTACAAGATGGTTTGTACTTCATATTCCATGTGGGCCAATGGAACGCGCTGCGAAGACTGTGCCGGCGGGAAATATTTTATGGCGCTGAAAAAAAGATGCGTAAAAAATTCGATCTCCAAGACCCTGCTTTCAACGCTTGAAATGTATTTGCACCAAAAGTTTTTGGATATTTATGATAATGTCGATATTTTTATTTCTCCAAGTTTATTCCTCAGGGACAAATTCAGGGAGATGGGATTCAGGAAAGAGATAGTATACCTCCCCAATTTTATCGATATCGAGAATAGAAACGATTTCAGCCCCGTGACCGACGAAGAGAGAGAACAACAGGAAAGGGCCGTCGTTTATTTTGGCCGCCTTTCAGAGGAAAAGGGCCTATGGACCCTGATTAAGGCGGCGGAACTATCTTCGGGAACCGGGAATAATAAAATAATATTCAAGATCATCGGAGATGGTCCGCTCAGGAAACGTCTGGAAGAGGCGGTAAAGGAAAAAGGAATAGATAACGTAATCTTCCTGGGTTTTATGAATCACGATCGTATGTGGGGGGAAATTAAAAGAAGCAGGGCGGTAGTGATTCCGTCAGAGTGGTATGAGAATAATCCATTATCTGTCATAGAGTCTTTTGCCTTGGGTATGCCCGTGATCGGAGCAAGAATAGGAGGTATCCCCGAATTGATTGAAAACGGCCGAACGGGCTTGCTTTTTGAAAGCGGCGACGCTGAAGACCTCGCACAAAAGCTCCGGTATATAATTGACAGCCCTGCGAGACTCTCGGAAATGGGAAGGAATGCGCGGCTCTATGCGGAGCGAGAGCTGAATAGTCAGCGGCACTACGATAAATTGCTGCAGATATACGATTTGGCTATGCACAAGAGAGCTCACAATAAGTAACCTCGGAGTATTATGTACGACAAACTGATAAGAAGGTGGCTGATCGGACTTCTATTTTTCATGCCGTTTCAGCAAACGATAACCGAAACTGTATCCTTGTGGAATTATGATATTCCGGACTTAATAACGTACCTGAAATACCTTGACGAAATAACAATCATAATAATTTTACCGTTGTCGCTTGTTAAGCTTATGAAAGAGAAAAGGAGTTTTGCTCAATCATTTAATATACTGCTTCTCTCAATTCTGCTTTTGTGTTTTGCAGGAACCGTTTCCGGATTAATCAACGGGAATCCTCTGAAGGTAACGGCACTCGGGATATTTGATTATATGAAAAATTTCCTTGCCATATTCATTTATGCCGCTTTCTGTAACAATATTATGGATATGAAAAAGGCATTTAAATCTTTGTTGATTGTTACGGTGTTCCTTGCGGCAATAGCTATTTTTCAGGAAGTATGGGCAATGACTTCATATTATGTTTTACATAAAGACATACTTGACAAGAGCATATATGTTCTCGCACAGAATCTCATGCCGGAAGGATCATGGAGATTCGGCCTATACAGAACTCCTTCACTTATGTTCAACCCCAACATTTTCAGTTTCTTTCTGGTGCTTGTCATTGTTATTTATAAAAATATTAAGGAAAAAGTCAATCCCGCAGTCCTGCTGGTCCTTGTGATTGCTGTGATATTTACCGGATCAAGAATAGCTTATATAGGTCTTGTGGTGTTTGCCGGGATGCAGATATTTAAAAGCAGGAGATGGGTCCTGATTTTGTCGACGCCTGCGGCAATTGTCATTATGATTGTTAATTTATTTTTATATACAAGTGATATGGAACTGAAAAATGTATGGAAACCCGATTTGCCTGAAATGGAATTAACCGGTGACGTCAAGGAAACGAAGATTGAGGATGCCACATACATTTCTTTCAGGCAGTATGCCAAGACCAAAGGGATAGAGATATGGAGTGACAAACCTTTCTGGGGCGTTGGTCCCGGCATGTACGGGGGGGTTGTTTCAATAAAGACAAAATCACATGTCTATAGTGAGTATTCTTTTTTTGAAATAGCCAAAACATATGCTGAAAAATGGGGAGGCATAGATCAATTTTGGCCCCAGATTCTGGCGGAGCTCGGAGTCATGGGAACAGGTCTCTTTATTGTTTTCCTGATTTTCATTTCTGTCATCCTTGATACGGCAAGACATCAGGCGACATCATATGAAATGAAGTGTTTATATTCCGGGTTGATAATTTGCACGACAGTATTAATAATGTATTCTGCCAGCAACGGAATAAACCTTTCATCAATGATTCTTGTTTACACCGGCTTTATCGGAATGGCATTAGGCTGCGAAGATAAAGCACTTACAAATGCATCGTGGGCAGAGGCATCCGCCTGACAGGATTATTGTTAAATTGACTAAATTGCAATCATATGATAATTTAAAAATATTATAAATAATTTTAATAGGTTGTATGGGACTTGTAAAACATGGTAGACAGTAAGTTGATAAACTACAGCGTCGGGTATCTGAAAAATGTGATATCGAGCAATCTTTACCTTGGTACCGGGATCAATCTTTGCAGGCCTGCAACTATTCCCACCATGCTTACGTACAAATGCAATGCAAAATGTCTGATGTGTAATCATTGGAGACGTAAGGACCATTCTGAAATGACGACTGTCGAATGGACCAGATGGCTGTCGCAACTGAAGAAGTGGCATAGACATGCGCATGTCCAATTTTCCGGAGGAGAGCCTTTTATCAGAAAAGATGTCGTCGGGATATTCGAGCACTGCGCTTCGATCGGATTGTCATATGGAATCACCACTAATTTGGGGCTGACCCCGCATGGAGGAATGCAGAAGTTTGTCGGCGCATCTCCTTTCAATGTAAATATATCTCTTGATGGGATAAAACCGGAGACTCATGATTACAGCAGAGGGACCAGGGGCCTTTTTGTAAAGGTAATGGAAAACCTGGAAAGCATGCTTTACGAAATGAAGAGACAGAATAAGAAAATCCGGATAATACTGAAACCGACAGTGTTGAACGTGAATATCGATGAACTTGAAGGGATTGTAAAATTTGCTAAAGATAAAAAACTAGAGGGTGTTAATTTTCAACCGTTATTCAAATTCGGCGGCTCGCAGTGGGAGGATTTCTGGATCAGGGATATTGAGAAAGTTGAGAAGGTATCGAGGCGGCTTTTGGATATGAAGAAGGAAGGTTATCCTGTTTTATCAGCAGAGAGCGATATCGCAGGCTGGAAGGATTATTTCAAAGGGGCCACGACCGACGAGGTACCGCGCGGGAGATGTCTTGTGGGGGTCCGTAACTTCCACGTCCATCCCGAAGGCGATGTTTATCTGTGTCCCAACATTAACATATGGGCCGGCAATTTGACAAAAAACTCTCCTGAGGAAATCTGGCATTCAGATGATGCAGAAAAAGGTCGCGATATTATTCTGAAGTGTAAAAGATTATGTTTGACTACCTGCCAGACCAAGCGTTCCATGAAAGAATTGTATTCTGCCTTTAGAAAGATGTCCAAGAAGAAAATAGAATTTTAGCGATATATAGTCAGCTACCCGGATTATTCACAGATATACTGCGAGAGGCATGATTCAAAAACATCTTCAAGAGCTATATATATGTCATCGTAAAATATGGTATATTTAAACAATAAATCATTGAGTTATATCATTAGTTCCGGTATCTCATGCCTATGATATCATATCCAAAAGAAATATGTGTCATCCTTACATACAGATGTAATGCGAAATGTAATATGTGCGATGTCTGGCATTATCCTACAAAAGCCGCGGATGAGATAACGATTAAAGATATCGAGAAAATACCCTCCGGATTGAGATTTATAAATATAACCGGCGGGGAGCCGTTCATAAGACAGGATATAGAGGAAATTATCGAAGCGGTTCGTCCTAAAACTGATCGAATTGTTATAAGTACAAACGGATTTTTCACTGAGAGGATAATTAAGTTATGTGAGAAATATCCGGATCTCGGAATCAGAATAAGCACAGAGGGACTTCAGGAAAGCAACGATACCATCAGAAAAATACCGAGAGGCTTCGACAGAACACTAAGGACGCTTCTTTCATTGAGAAAGATGGGCATGAAGGACATAGGGTTCGGTATGACGGTACAGGACATGAATTGCAAGGACCTTCTGCCGTTGTATGAGCTTTCCGATGCGCTCGGGTATGAATTTGCTACAGCTACACTTCATAATTCACATTATTTTCATAAACTGGATAATCGAATAGAAAACAAGGATGCTGTCTGTAATGAATTTGCAAAGCTTATTGCTGAACTTCTAAAGTCGAGGTCCGTTAAGAAATGGTTCAGGGCATACTTCAATTACGGTCTGATGAATTATATATATGGCGGTAAAAGATTTCTGAAGTGCGAGATGGGCGAAGAATCGTGTTTCTTGGACCCCAGCGGCGATATCCTTGCCTGTAACGGGATGAATATAAAAGTCCCGATGGGAAATTTAAAAGATGAGTCATTTGATGAGATATGGAACAGCGGACAGGCGCAACGGGTCAGGGACATTGTAAAAACGTGTGACAAGCAGTGCTGGATGGTCGGCAGCGCCGCCCCTGTGATGAAGAAGCATAAGGGGATCCCGGTCAAATGGATTATGAAGAATAAAATCCGTGTATTGCTTAACATGGAACCGAACCTGTGCTTCCCGGATGTTAAAAGTGAGAAGATATCCGATATCTCTTAGAAACTCTGCCGCATAGACATTACCTATGAAAATAGCAGTCGCAGGCACTCGCGGATTCCCGGGCGTTCAGGGAGGGGTTGAGAATCACTGTGAACATCTGTATCCTTATCTCGCGAAATTGGGTTGCGAGGTTACGGTCTTCACAAGGAAACCTTATATTTCCGACAAAGCTGATCAATACAGGGGCGTTTCTCTAATACCTCTGAGCTGTCCCCGCAGTAAATTATTCGAAGCCCTCGTGCACACGTTTAGAAGCGTATTGAAAGCTCGCCGGATTCAGCCGGATTTGATGCATATTCACGCAGTGGGGCCGTCTCTCCTTGTGCCGGTTGCGCGGGCACTGGGAATGAAAGTTATTATCACTAATCACGGGCCGGATTATAAAAGAAAGAAATGGAGTTTACCGGCAAAAATATTTTTACAGTTATGTGAACTTGTCGGAGTTGTTTTCGCTCACGAGATTATAGCTATTTCAGGGAACATAGCTGATGATATCAGAAAAAAATATGGCCGGGAGGCCACAGTTATACCTAATGGAGTTGACATACCTGATCCTGCCGACAACGATGAGTATATTACAAAAATGGGTCTGCAAAAAGGAAAGTATATTCTCAGCGTGGGGCGATTCGTTCCGGAAAAGGGTTTTGATGATTTACTGGCCGCGTTTAACGAGGGTCATTTTAAACAATGGAAGCTTGCTATAGTAGGAGATGCCGATCATGAGGACAATTACAGCAGGCAATTTAAACTCAAAGCGGGAGAAAATAGGAACGTGGTATTGACCGGTTTTTTAAAAGGCAAGCCTTTGCGTGAAATCTATACTCATGCGGGTCTGTTTGTCTTGCCTTCATATTATGAGGGATTGCCTATTGTGTTGCTTGAAGCCATGAGTTATGGATTGAATTGCATTGCCAGTGATATCCCGGCTAATAAAAGTGTTGAGCTGAATGAGACCGGATATTTCAAGACCGGCGACCTGACTGCTCTAAGAATAAAAATAAAAGAATTTATAGATAACCCGGTACAAGAGAGAGAGGCCCAGTTGAATATAATTAAGAATAAATACAACTGGGAAGATATTGCTTATAAGACATTCCAGGTTTACAATAAAATCATCACAGGAAAATCAACCCTGTAATTTATTGCGTGTTTCTATCTACTGATTAACCAAATTCAAAAATAATTTGATTCCATGCACTTTCTGCAGTTCGGATGTAATTTCTCCCCGTAATCTTTTTTAGTAAACCCTCTTCTTAATGCGTAATACTTTCTCCCCCGCCAGACGTCTTTGATATTCTCCTTTAAGGCATTTCCCAAATTGAATTGTTCCGTTCGGCAGCAAGGGTGAATATTTCCGTCCCATCTTATGATCATTGTATTCCAGAGCCAGTAGCAGGGTTTTTTATTTTTCCAGAGTTCTTTTCTGTATGATTGTGTCTGACTTTTCGAGTAGTCACTCGAAACGTTATAGACAAACTCGTAGGAATCGAATCCCCTTGAAGCATAAGTGTTTCTGACTATGTCGACTTCATGCTCATTGTAATCGAATATAACGAATTTCCAGATGATTCTCGGACGCCGAAGTCCGAGTTTCTTTTTGGCTACCGATAATGATTTAACATTTTTGAGCACCTGATTGAAATTACCGCCCACACGATATCTCAGGTATGTTTCTTCAGAAGCCCCGTCTAATGAAACCGATAAAGAATCAAGTCCTGACCCGGCAAGCTGATTTATTTGATCGTCGGTGAAATTAAACGAGAAATTTGTGGGGAAACCGACAGCAATATTTTTACCATGAGCGAATTTGATCATCTGGACAATATCTTTATTCAGAAGCGGCTCGCCGAAAAAACTCAGGCTGATACCCAGGAGTGTTTCGGCGAGAGGATCTATGATTTTTTCAAATTCACCGAGATTGATAGGTTTGGTTCCGATATACTGCTTCTTAAATTCCGGGTCCCTTTGTATGCATCCTTTGCATCGTAGTTGGCATAAAATACTGGGTTCCACCTTTATATAAGGAGGCAGACTCCTTGGATTACTGACAGATAAACGCATCTCAATCTCATTGAGGAGAAGGTTTGAGAGTTTCCGGATAGTCAGATGAGGGGCGAAAGAATAGAAATGTCTTTTTAAATAACCAAACCTTTCATGTAACGTTTTTGCTTTCTTCATTATAGTTGGCCCCCGGAATCAATACCAAAAATGAAGCTCCTCTGCCTGGTCTCAAGTAACGGGCCTATCTCACTGATAAATTGCTTTGCAAGCAGAATTGACTGATCTATATCTGCTTCATTAGCGGGAATATCGATTCGTATCATCAGGCCCACTCTTCCCTTGTTAAACATGGAAAAATATAACTGTTTTATCTTCTGGTCGATCCACTCATGGACTATTTTATTATCAATGCTTATCCAGTAAAAACTTAAATAATTATCATTCCCCTTTTTTGTGAGGAGCGTATGGGCTTTGAAGGCATTGGAGGGAGAAGCAAATTCAGTGTCTTCAAGTTCACGGATTTCAAACCCGGCGCTGGTAAAACAGACATTGGGATGATGAAAATTGCCTGCGTCCAGAATAATCAGAAGAAGTTTCCTGCCTTCTTTATTTGTATACTCGTAAGCAATTGCATCACCTATAAAATTATATATTTCTTCCGTAACCCCGATCTCAAGTCTGTCGGTAACATCTACCCCGGACCAATTATTAATCGAACGGGGAATTTTCAATTCGGCAATAATGTTTGTTCCGGCATAACGTTTTCTTGGAATGGAATAACTTGCAATAAGAGTCAGTGAAATTAAAATAATCACAACTATGTATCTTTTTTTTGTCATATCAGCATTCCTTCCCGATTATTTCCATACTTTATCTCCTGCTCCCAAACAGCGGTTGTTGTTATATTTCACTGCTGCGCATGGCTGTTTTTTCCGGCAATTTCTTGATTGCCAAGCTTAAATCCGGCAAAAAGATAAAGCCGGTCGTCATCTTTAATAGCTTAGTCAGCAAAAAGTACATTTTCTTAATAAAACTACTTTTACGTGATCGCATGTACCACAGATCGATTCTATCCGTAGCTCCTAATAGAGAAGGTTTTAGCAAGAACGGTTTTTCTTTACATTTGTTTAAAATACCGAGGATCTCACGAACACTACCACCCCTTATACCTTTTCTTAACAAAGAATTCCAGCTATCATTTGCTATGTTGCTTTTGGAAAATTTCTTAGCAAAGTAAAATGCAATTTTATTAGGCAAATAATTAATTATTGGCAGCCGTGTAGTATGAAGTTCGATTGGGAAATATCTGTATGGCGTTTCTTCTATAAACAAGACCCCTTCCGGGTATAAGAGATTCCATATCTTCGGCAAGAGCATTTTTCGTTCACCCGGCAGAAAATGCTCAAAGACTGCGTGCAATACAACGTAATCAAATTTTCCGAGATCTTTTGGTAAATTATCGGCATCAGGTGATTTTAACAGTTTTATTCTGTTATCGAAACCATAATATGTAGATCGTTGCCTGGCTACCGATAACAAATTATCATCAAGTTCTATGCCGACTATTTCGGTATGGGGAAACATTCTGCCAAGAATCATCGTTGATGAACCGCTGCCGCAGCCAAAGTCCAGAATCTTTTTATTCGAAAAAGAAATACCACTTACATGGCCCAATAAATTATATTTCAAACTATCTTGCACATAATCCGGCGATTCATCACGCATGATTTCATCACATAACCAATTGGGCCCTTTTATCGTTAATATCTTCTCTATCAGATTTAGCGGGTAAACAGTCTCCCATGTTTTGCAGCGTATAAATGAATTCTGGTTCAAGGGCTCAATAATGATCCTGTTTTTGCCGGAGGGCAATTCTTCTACTGTAACGGTGGCTTCATTATGCTTCAGAATTGTTATCACAATTGCATTCCCTCATATGTTGCCGCCTTTGACAAGCTACCAGTTGTTGTGACTTGTCTTTTGATTAAAAAAATATTAGCCCGCAAGTAAGCCGTTTTCAAAATCAATTGTCAAAACCGATTGATTGAATTGCTCTCAGGGGGCAAAAATTATATTGTTAATTTCAACTCTTTCCCCGCGCTCCCATTTGCCGGTATATGTGTAGCCGTTTGGAAAAGTTTCTTTCCCGCTGCCATGCTTTTTACCCTCTTTCCATTGGCCCTCATATTTATATCCGGAGGGATCAATAAATGTCCCTGCGCCGTGCGGAATATTGTATTTCCATTCCCCCTTATATTGAGCGCCGTCTCGATAGATTGCCGTTCCATATCCGTTCCTTTTATCATGTTCCCAATCACCTGTAAAAACAATTTTACCGTCCGGGGTAATGATATTCCCTCTTCCATGTCTGTTTCCATTCATCCAACTGCCGGAATATTTATAGCCGTACGGATAAGTTAAGGTTCCGGTTCCATGTATTCTATTATTTTTCCATTCACCCGAAAGTTTGTAATTGCCGGGTGACGTCAATGTCCCTGTTCCATGCCTTCTGCCGTTTTTCCATTCACCGGCATAAGACATGCCGCTATTATGTTCATAGACGCCATACCCGTTAATACAACTGCCTTTTGTGCATTTATTGTGAAATGGATTAAACAGGTAAAACAATATGATGATTAAGAGTAATGTGAAATAGGAACATAATATTATCATTCTGTTATTCCTGCCCCACAATATGTATAAGTTGTCTCCGCTCAATTATTTCTTGGGGCCTCGAAAAGCGATTCAACGCCTAACAGACCAAGGATTGTAATGATGAATATTACTATCCCGCTGAAGTTATGAAAGAAACCCTGTCCGACTTCTTCGCCAAAATAAAAAGTGATGAGGCACAGGGTTATGACCCTGATAAGGTTTCCTATCAGCGCCATCGGTATTATCGATGAGGTCAGAATGATTTTTTTAGAGATAGAACCCTTAACAAAATATACATAAACGAGTACAAGGGAAAACATAGTAACAAGCGAGCGAAATCCGCTGCATGGGGCTCCCATAAAAATAACATTATAACCAATTGTCAATTCCAATCCCGCTCTTGAAATAGGATAATCTAAAAGCAGCAATATTTTTTCTGTTGCAACGGAAATGCCGTGGCGCATGGGGAGTGTAACGCTGTCCAGTACCCCCATGGGAGGAGGCACAAGAAGCAGGAGATAGAAAAGGGGAAAAGACAAAGCCCTGACTGTTTTTATTCCGTAAAGGTAGATTATCGTGCCGCATAAAACAGGTATCAGGGAAAGCGCAGTTATAAATAAATAATCCTCTCGCCAGCCGAAAAAAAACATCAGAAGTCCTATAAGCAGGATGGCGAAACTGACAAATCCGAAGTTATTACTTCCCTCACTAAAGAGTTCAACCAGTTGTCTTCGCTTGCGCCATGTCAGCCATAAGGATATCGGCAGAATAAAATATGCATGAGTGTAATCCAGTTTTTCCCAACGAAACTGATAGAGAGAATAGAATACCGGACTATACAGAATTATTATTAATATCCAGATTAAATAATTAAACATTTTAAAATATCAGGATGAAATGGCGGCGCTTGTTCCTTACATTGGATGTAATCTGTAGTTGTACGTTCAATGTGATATTATAACAATTTAACCATGTGCTTATGCAAATATAAGTTTTACATATTACTGTTAATATCCGGGAGCCTCATGTCCATATCTGTTCGGATAATTTTAAACGTCGATGCATCGCTTGAGTAAGCCGCCCTACATATTTTTTTATAAGTCTGTATACTCATATATTGGGTGCTATAAGTTTCTCTTGAAAATATATTGTATTTTTTTATATATTATAATTACTTGCAAATAATATTATCATCTAATCATAACGCTGCCCGAAAGTTATTTGTATACATAATTTTCTAATGACTGGCACAGGAAACCTGAAGATTCGGAATCATATGAAAAAGAGGCCCTCCGCCTTAATCGTGCTTCCCGTTTATAATGAAGAAAAAGTGCTGCGTCAAAGCGTTCTGACGCTTACGGCTTTTTTACGTGAATATGAAAGGTATGAGTGGAAGATCGTTATCGCCGACAATAATTCCAAAGACCGCACAGGAGAGATAGGTCGTGCAATAGAGTCGGAAATACCGATCATGAAATATCTTTACATCCCCCGAAAGGGGCGCGGCATCGCCCTCCGGACTGCGTGGGAACAGACTGATTGCGATTTCGTAAGTTACATGGACATTGATCTTTCCACATCGTTAGACGCATTAATACGCGCTGTGGACCTCCTTAACGAAGGGGCTGATATCGTGGTAGGCAACAGGCTGTCAAGAAATTCAAACACCACAAGATGCCTGAAGCGTGAATTCGTATCACGGAGCTATAACGCGGTAATAAAGTTGGCTCTTGGGACCCACTTTCATGATGCCCACTGCGGGTTTAAGACCGGACGCCGCGAGGTAGTTCAGAAACTATTGTCTTACATTGAGGATAACGAATGGTTTTTTGATACCGAGTTCCTTTTTTACGCTGAAAGGAAAGGCTACAAGATTAAGGAAATACCTGTGACCTGGCTTGAAGACCCGGACACAAAGGCCAAAATATTTAAAGATGCGTATGACGATTTACGAGGACTTTACCGTTTGAGGTATCATAACAACTTGAATGCGGCGGGAGAAAAGACATGAAGGTGTTAGTCACCGGCGGCGCCGGTTACGTGGGAAGTGTTGTCGTGGAAATGCTGCTTAAAGAAAGATTCTCTGTGTCTGTAATAGATAATATCGTCGAAGGCCACAGGTCCGCCATCCCGGCGGATATTCCTTTTTTTGAAGCTGATATCGGAACGAGGGATTATGTCAGGAAAATACTCGGCAGTAATCAGATAGACGCCGTAATTCACATGGCCGGCGAAACGCTGGTATCGAAATCCATGTCACATCCTCAAGATTACTTTCTCGGCAATGTATCCAAGGGGCTGGAATTACTTGAGGCCATGAGAGAATCCAATGTTAAGCGTATTATTTTTTCGTCGACAGCCGCTCTCTTCGGCAATCCTGAATACACCCCTATTGATGAGAAACATCCTACCAACCCGATAAATGCTTATGGCAGGTCCAAGCTTATGTTCGAACAGATGCTTGACTGGTATCATAAGGCGCATGGTCTGAACTATGTCTGCTTACGCTATTTTAACGCGGCAGGAGCCACAGTCGAACATGGGGAACACCATCGTATTGAGACACATCTGATTCCTATAGTTTTACAGACCGCATTAGGGCAAAGGGACCATGTGGACATTTACGGAAACAATTACGACACGAGAGACGGGACATGCATCCGTGATTATATACATGTTGAAGATCTTGCCATGGCGCATATTGAAGCTCTTCGGCGAATGGATGACATCGGGCCGCAGAAACTCAACCTCGGCAACGGGGAAGGGTATTCCGTAAAGGAAGTTATTGAGGCCGCCCGTGAGATTACCGGTCATCCCATACCGGCAAGAGAAGCTGATCGCCGGTCCGGAGACCCCGCGGTTCTCGTCGCTTCTTCTGAACGCACCCGTTCACTTCTGGGGCTTAAGCCGAGGTATCCCGAGATCAGGCAAATTGTGCGGACTGCATGGGATTGGCATTCAAGAAACCATCATGGCTATCCGGACTGATACTTTTTGTGCTCTTTGATAATTTTGAGAAATACAAACAACTTATTTCAGAACTGTAATAAGGGAGGAAAGTGCGCGTATTAGTCACGGGGGGCGCCGGATTTATAGGATCACACACCGTAGACAGATTGCTTGAAAAAGGATACAGTGTGCGGATACTTGATAATCTTCAGAAGCCTGTTCACATGAAAGGCAAACCTGATTATATCCCTTCAAAGGCGGAATTTATTGTCGGAGATGTGAGGGACAAAGCGACCCTGGAGAAATCAATGAAGGGAATTGACGCGATCTTTCATCTGGCCGCGTATCAGGATTACCTCCCGGATTTCAGCACGTATTTTCATGTCAACAGTGTCAGCACGGCCCTTATTTATGAAATAATCGTCGAGAAAAAGCTGCCCATTAAAAAAGTTGTTGTGGCGTCTTCCCAGGCTGTTTTGGGGGAAGGATTATACAGATGTCAGGACCACGGACAAATGATACCCGATATCCGCCTGGAGGAACAGCTTTCAAAAGGGGACTGGGAGCATCACTGCCCGTTTTGCGGAAAGTACGTGCAATACCTGCCGACTCCGGAAGATAAGATCAATCCCCAGAACCAATATGCGATGTCAAAACATTCGCAGGAAATAATCGCTATTAATCTGGGGAAAAGATACGGCATCCCTTCTGTTGCCATGCGTTATTCCATTGTTCAGGGACCCCGCCAATCCTTTTATAATGCCTATTCCGGGGCCATGAGAATATTTGCACTGCATCTTTATTTTAATAAACAGCCGACCATCTATGAAGACGGCATGCAAGTCAGGGACTATGTGAATTATCACGATGTGGTAAACGCCAATATAAAAGTCCTGGAAGATGACAGGGCGAATTATCAGGGATTTAATGTCGGGGGCGGAAAGGCCTGTACGGTCCTGGATTTTTACGAAAAGGTGCAGAATGTGACAGGAAGGCATATAGCTCCCGTCGTTTCCGAATTTTACCGTTATGGGGACACGAGGCATATATTGTCGGATATCGGCAAACTCAAATCCCTTGGCTGGCAACCTGAATATTCTATTGAAAACAGTATAGAGGAATATTGGAAATATCTTAACAGGCAAACCGATATCGAAGATATTCTTGATTATGCGGAGAAGACAATGAAGAATATGGGGGTAGTGAGGGCCATTAAGAAATGAAGGCCTTCCTGCTTGCTGCCGGAGAAGGCACGCGGCTTAAGCCGTTGACGCTGCATACGCCGAAATGTCTTGTATCAATCAACGGACGGCCGTTACTTGAATATTGGTTCGATCTTTTTGAGCTTCATGGAATAAATGAAATCCTGATCAATACTTCACATCTTGCCGGAAAAGTGAAGGATTATGTGAACAGTCATTCCCGGGGGCTCAGGATCAGGCTTACATATGAACCTACCCTTATGGGAAGCGGCGGGACGATAAAAAAAAACTGGGACTTTGTTAAAGGAGAGGATTCGTTTTTTATTCTGTACGCGGACAATCTGACCAACATAAATTTGAGGAAGATGTTTCGATTCCACGCGCAATGCGGCAAGGATTATACCCTGGCTTTATTTAAGACGCCGACCCCCCGCGAATGCGGGATTGTTGAGACAGATGAATCTGCGACTGTTGTTTCCTTTGTCGAAAAACCCGCAAACCCCGTATCGGACCTCGCATTTGCCGGGATCATGATCAGCGGGCAGGGCCTTAAGGACCTGTGGCCCGACAGGGAAATATTTGATCTCGGTCATAACGTGCTTCCCCATATTGCCGGAAAAGCGGCAGGTTACGTTATTGATGATTATTTGCTGGATATCGGGACCCCGGACAAATTTAATAAGGCCGAAAAGGACGTTAAGGATGAAATATTTCATCGCGCTCATAATGGTTGTTTTCACGGATAAAAAGAAAGGGACAACGTGGTAATTTCTCAGACCCCATTACGGATATCTTTTGTAGGCGGAGGGACTGATTTGAAGTCCTTTTATCGCAGGGAAGATGGAATGGTTCTCAGTTCCGCAATAGACAAATATGTTTACGTGATAGTTAAGGGAAGATTTGATGAAAAGATATATATCAATTACAGCATAAAAGAAATTGTTGATGATGTTTCAGAGATAAGACATGAGCTGGTCCGCGCAGCCATGCGAAAAGTCGGTATAAAGAGCGGAGTTGAGATAACCACTCTGGCTGACGTCCCTTCTGAAGGATCGGGACTCGGCTCTTCAAGCAGCGTTACCGTCGGGTTGTTAAACGCCTTGTATAATTATGCGGGAATGCCGGTGACGTCGGAGCGGATTGCAAGAGAAGCCTGCGAGATAGAAATTGATATCTGCAAAAAACCGATAGGCAAGCAGGACCAGTATATAGCGGCATACGGCGGCCTCAATAAAATCATTTTTCATCCCGATGAATCCGTCACCGTTTCGAAGGTCCCTGTTTTTGACAGCAACCTTCTGATATTAGGGTCAAGACTCCTGTTGTTTTATACGAACAAGACAAGGAAGGCCGACAAAATACTCAGGAAACAGAAACAGAATACTGAAAATAAACGAGACAGCTTGAAGAGAATGAGCGCTCTTGTTCCAAAACTGGAGGATTTCCTGACCCAGGGCAAATTTGACAGGCTGGGCAGGCTGCTGCACGAAAATTGGCTTTTGAAAAAGACTTTGGTCAATACCGTTTCTAATCCAGTGATCGATGCAATGTATGAAAAGGCAATGACTACCGGAGCGCTCGGCGGCAAACTCTGCGGGGCGGGGGGCGGAGGGTTCCTGCTGTTATATGTCCCCAAAAATAAACAGGATGCGGTCAGGTCTTCTCTCAAAGAGTATAGGGAGTTGCCTTTTATGCTGGATTCTTTCGGAAGCAGGATAATTTTCAATGTAAGGAGTTATTCAATCAAGTAGCATATTTCAAAAAAATGCGCTGCCTGATCATTACAAACATTAAATAACCCGCAAACTGTCAAGGAGCCGAAAAATGAAGCCGGAATTCAGCCTTGAGTACCTTAGTCGATTAAAAATATTGTTTGATATGTTCCCGCATGACCGGTTTGAAGAAATCGGGCGGACCATGTTATCCGCATACCATGATAATAAACAGGTTTTCATTATGGGCAACGGGGGAAGCGGCTCCACGGCGTCCCATTTTGCGTGTGATATAAACAAGGGGACTTGTTCCGAACTTGAACGCAAGTTCAGGGTCATTTGTCTGAACGATAATGTCCCCACGATTCTGGCTTATGCAAATGATGTTTCCTATGATAATATCTTTGTCGAACAACTCAAGAATTTTATTCGGCCAGGTGATGTAGTTATCGGCATTTCCGGCAGCGGCAATTCCAAGAATGTACTTATGGCGGTTTCTTACGCAAAAGAAAAGGGCGCAAAAACTGTCGGATTAAGCGGCTTTGACGGCGGCAAATTGTCGCAAATCGCGGATATACCTTTTGTCGCCGCCGTCAACGACATGCAAAAAGTTGAAGACATGCACATGATAGTGGTTCATATGTTGATGCAATATCTGTGCGGACAAATAGCAGCGATTCATTAGTGCTCCTATCTATTATTTATTTCCCGGGCGCCTTATTTACCGAATATTTCCTGTTTCCGGAAATATTCAGACCTGCGCAGTTTGAAGACGTTTTACATTTATGTAGGACAGACGGCAACTCGGGCTATGGGATATAATGACGGCCGGACAAAGATCAATTGAGGTGGTTTCTCTAATCCATAAGGGAATATATGGCTGATAACGGCCCGGATATTCATGACGGTATGAATGATAACTTAGCGGTCGGAGCAAGGAGCGGGGCAATAGCCTTTGCCCTGAAGATATCCAATACGCTCCTTGGGTTTTTTAATCAGGTCCTCCTTGCGCGGATTTTGGGCGCAGGCGGGATAGGTGAAGTCATACTCGCCGTGACGGTCATAAGAATATCCGTTCAGCTTGCAAAATTCGGTATGGAAGAGACCATGATGAAGTTTATACCCATTTATGCTGATCTGAATGATCGGGAAAGGTTAAAGGGGACTATTTCCTTTGTCATCAGGTTTTGTTTCCTCGTTTCGATAATTTTTATGCTCCTTGTCCTGGCCTGCTCGAAGTTCATTTCTGTCAATATATTTCACTCCGAGGGGCTGCTGAAGTTGTTGCCGGTCGCGGTCCTGGCAATCCCCGCATGGGTAATAAGGGACGTGATCGGGGGAATATTGAGGGGATATAAAGATGCATTCAGGGCCCTGATTTCGGAATCATTAATTTCGCCCTCCTTCAAGATAGTGGTTTTTCTGCTCTTGTCCCTTAAGGGGACATCTCCCGGTTACGCGGTCATTGCCTTTGCTGCCGGCGAAATCATTTCTGTAATTGTTTCAATCAGATTCCTCCGGAAAAGAACAGCTTCATTAAGACCGGTCAGAGGACAGTGTGAAAAGCGGAAAGTCATAGACGTGGCATACACAATAATATTTACAAGCATGAGCGTGCTGCTCTATACCCAGGCCGATGTATGGATACTGGGTATGTACAAATCCACTGAAATCGTCGGGATATACGGAGTGGCGGCAAAACTTGTCCTTCTCGTGTACTTTCCCATGATGGCCTTTACCGCCGTCATCCCTTCCCTGATATCAACCATACATACCTCCGGGGACCATGCTGAATTAAAAAAGGTCGTCCGTGAGAGCACACGCTGGATTTTGAGCATGTCGATGCCGGTCATTCTGATACTTGCCATAGAGGGCAAATATATCCTGAAATATTTCTACGGCCCTGAATTTGCGGCAGGCTATGCCGCGCTCCTGATTCTTATAATGGGGCAAATGATAAAAGCATGCTCCGGTTTGATCGGTATTTTATTGCAAATGACCGGCCAGCACAAAGTCTATATGAAGGTTAATATATTCTGGGGGACATTGAATATTATCCTGAATATATTATTGGTGCCGCGATATGGAATGATAGGCGCCGCCTCGGCTACGGCATTCTGCCTTTCCATGGTAGATATAATTTGTATTTTTATTATTCATAAGAGGCTGTCGATTATAACCCTGGCAAAAGGGTTGCAATTCGACGTTATATTTATCGTAATAGTGACTGTCGGCTATTTATTATTAGATTACAATGGGCTTTATATCGGACGCCATTTTTTATTGCTGGTTGCGCTTATCGTCTATATCTGGAAATCGATCAGCAATCACGATATTCCCTGGCGTCTTTTGATTGCAAAATACAATGAAACTTGAGGCGCGTTTCAGAAAAATTCTTAAATGTCGATTCATACAGGAAAGGAAATGAATTCAAGGAGAGAATATATATTATTGATATGCATCCTGCTTTTAGGGATCGCGGTTAGAATAATCAAATTCAATGACCCGGCTTTTGCACTTGATACCGTTGCCTTCTCGCGGCTGGGGAAGAATCTGATAGAGTATTGCAGATATAATTTCGGCGAGAACTATAATATGGGCGTGTTTTTCCCACCCGGCTATCCTTTTTTCATAGGCCTGTTTAATCTGGCCGTCAAAGACCTCTTCGTTTCAGCTAAACTTGTATCGTTTGTTTCCAGCAGTATAACGATCATCCTTTCATATTTTGTGGGAAAGGAGCTGTACGATAAGGAATCCGGCCTGTTTGCGGCGTTTGTTTACGCGCTGTATCCCGTCATACTGATAGTTTCCGTTGATACGTATTCGGATGTGCTGTTTTATTTCTTCCTTCTGCTGTCGATTTACCTGTTCCTGATATCGTTGAGGAGGAACAATTATTTTATATCTGTGCTGTTCGGGGTATCTGTTGCGGCTTCTTATCTCACGCGCCCGGAAGGCCAGTTCCTCTTATTGCTGCCGTTGCTGCAGGTGTTCGGGGTATTTAACGAAAGGCTCTTTTTCAACAGAAAATACCTGCTTAAACTCGTTTCTATTTTCGTGGTCTTTGGAATAATTATATTTCCGTATATGCTGTTTCTCAAGAATTATACGGGAAAGTTCAGCCCGACCGGAAAGGCCAATATCAGCATTCTTCTCGGCGAGCTCAGCGACGAAGCGGAATATCATGAAGTAGTCAACGCCCCCGACAACCTCTATGACAGGAAAGCGTTTGCCCTGACCGGGGACAAAACTCAGTTGGAGGGGTGGAACAGGGAGGCGAACCGGTCGTTGAAGGATTATATTTTCAAAGACCCCCTCGCTTTTGCGAAAAGATACCAGAAGAATGTCCTGCGCGAAATCAAGACCCTGAACAAGCTCCTCATTCCGATTGCGCTGCCCTTCTTTTTCGCATTTTTCAACAAAGAGCTTTTCAGGAAAAGAACAAGGCTGATATTCATTATGTTTCCATTGCTGTTTTTTCTTATCTACCCGATATTCATCATTATTGAAAAGCAGACCCTTGTTATCGTGGTCTTCCTGATATTTTTCTCCTGCGGCGGTTTTCCCAATGCGCGGCACGTCTTTTCAGACTTGACCGCTTATTACGGTTTGGAGAACAACAGGGCCCTTCAGCTTGCCGGAAGAAATATTAAACACATCATGATTGCCGTGCTGGCGCTGAGCAGCCTGATATATTTAAAATATTCAAGTTTCGATAAAGTTGAAAGGGCCGGAGAGCACGAGGCGGCGGGGCTTTACCTGAAGGAAAAGGTCCCGGCGGAATATGAAGAATTGAATGTTATGGCCGCGAAACCCTATGTCAATTATTACAGCGGCGCCAGATTTACCATGCTGCCGTATGCAAGCAGCGCTGATGTGATACGTTTCGGCAGGATCAATAATGTCGACTTTATCGTTATCGACGAAAGGTTCCTCGGCAAATGGGAGTCGTACAATGAATTGATGGAAATGCACAGGCATTCAGATGAAGTCGAGCTTTTTTATGAAGGTCGTTCGGATAAGCTGATCAGGCTGTTCAGAATCAGGAAGCAGATAATTCGCTGAGCGGGTAAAAGTCGGTAATTTTGGGTATACTAAGTAAGATTGCTTTTTAATTTAAAAAAGAGGGAAAAATGAAGGTCCTTTTAACGAACCCTATCACCAGCGAGAGAGGCATGTTTGCCGCGACCCCCAATCTCGGCCTTGGCTATTTGGCGACCTCCCTTAGAAGAAACGGCTTTGAAGTCGATATCTGGGACGGCATGAAGAAAGACATGACCGGAAAGAAGCTTGAAGAGAGACTGAAACGGCTGGATTACGACGTAGTAGGACTGCAGGTATATACATGCAGCGTGGAGGAAGCTCAGGAGGCTTTAAAGCTGGTCAAGTCCCTTAATCCTGAGGTCATAAGGATAATAGGAGGGGCGCATGTTTCGGGCGACTCTGAAAACGCCTTAAATCAGCTTGACGCTGATTTTGCATTCAGAGGAGAGGCGGAATTGGGCCTGCCCAAACTTCTCAAAAAAATAAACGGCTCGGAAGAATGTGACTATAAGGACATTCATCATCTGATCTGGAGAGAGAACGGCGAAATCATGCGAAACGAATTGTCTCCGATCAAGGACGTAACAGCTTTAGGTCTGCCCGGTTGGGACCTGATTGATCCAAATGAATATCCCAATGCGCCGATAGGGGCCTTTGTGAAATCTTTTCCTCTTGCCACCATCTCCTGTTCGCGAGGTTGTCCGCATCAGTGCACGTACTGCGCCAACAAGCTGATAATGGGAAGAGGAATGAGAGCGAGAAGCAAAGAATCAATAATAGAGGAAATCGACCTCCTTTATAATAAATATGGGGTGAGGGAGTACCAGATTATCGATGACTGTTTTACATCCAAACGTTCTCTGGCCGAGGGGGTCTGCAATGAAATAATAAACAGGGGATGGAAATTGAATATCACCTTCCCGAACGGCGTCAGGGTCGATTCCCTTGACGAAGAACTCCTAAAGCTCCTGGAAAGGGCCGGATGCTATTCCATCGGGATGGCGATTGAGTCGGGCTCCCAGCGGATTGTGGACCATATGAAAAGACGGCAGGACCTTGAAAAGGTAAGGGAAAAGGTTGAACTTGTCGCGCGCGTTACCAGGATCAGAATGACGGGCTTCTTCATAATGGGATATCCTGCTGAAGAAAGAGAGGATATTTTAAAGACCATAAAACTCGCCAAAGAACTTCCGTTAAAGAGGGCGCAGTTTACTATCTGGATTCCCGTTCCAGGAAGTGAAATGACGGAAACCCTGAAGAGGGAAGGTAAATTGAATATCAGGAACCTCAGCGGCGTAGTTCTGAACCAGATAAACTATGTTCCGGAAAAACTCACGGAAGATGAACTTCAGAAATTACTGCGGAGGGCATACCTCGAATTTTATTTAAGACCGAAGATCATATTCGGTCTGTTGGCGGAAATACAATCCCTGGAACATCTGAAGAACATTCTCAGAAGAGTAAAAAGGATGTGGAAAGCCGCGTAGGCGGAACCCCGGTTTTTATAACGCAGACTTCTCTATAATATCCAGGGTCTTTACTTTGAGGCCGCGCCTGATAAGAGGCTCCAGGTCGTAGGTAGCGGACACGAATACATGGTCTTTCAAACGGTATTCGGTTAAAAGATAATCTATCCCTTCCCCCAGGTCCTCCGGTTTGATTACAACAAGATAGATAAATACATATTCCTTGCCGCCGGCCCTTACTCTGTAATTCTCTCTGCCGATTTTAACGGCCTCATAATCCGGTGATGAACGGATTATTTCAAGGACGACATGGGGATTGTGAAAGGTGCCTATCACCGCAATCTTATCCTCCTTGATGGCGGCTATTTCCTTTGCGCGCGACTGAAACATCGTCATCCTGTCATTGAGCAGGTAGGTGCTCTTCAGTAAATTTCCGCTGGGGGTCAGGATCGAATATGAAGGGGCTGTTACAAAAAAGTTGCCCAAAACAAGCATTGCGGCAAGAGCAGATGCATATCGCGGGAATTTTTCGTGGAAGAAAATGACGATGATCGTCAAAAGCGGAAGAGTTGAAGCCATGTTGTGTCGGGCATTATTGCCGATCATGACCAGCCAGAAAATTGTGGGCGCTGCCGCCCAGGAAATAAAAAATGTCAGAACATCGAGTCTTTTTTTGATCAGGTAATATATAAACGAAATCCCCCCCAGACAAAAAGTCACCAGCCCTGCTCCATAGGCAACCGGCTTTGTCTGCGCAATGAAATAACCGATTGTCGAAGGAATGATCAGGGAAAAATTATACCACTTGGACAATCCTTCTTTTGACATTGTGGTCCCGCCTGTCGTGCCGAGTATCAGATTTCTGAAAACCATGAAGAGTATGCCTGCCGTAAAGACGATGAGAAGGGCGGCGGCTATCTTCCCTTTGTCCTTTACTTTCTCCATGAGAAGGATGCCGAAGAAAATTCCGGTTGAGAGGACGTAATCGGATTTGAAAAGAAACGCCGCCGTCAGGAACGCGCATGACAGGAACATCGGGAAGGACGCTGCGCCTTTCCGTTCATGAGTAATGCCGTAGAGGTAAAAATTCAGTGATACCAGTAAGAAGAAAAAAGATATGAGATGAGGGAAGCCCATGATCGTGGACTGATAATAAGAAGGCGCGAAGATCAGAGCCATGACGGTATAAAAAGCTATCTCGTGGCTCCTGAAGAGTTGTTTGATAAATAAAAAGGCCGGGATTATTATCAGTGTTCCAAATACGGCGTTGGTATAATTCATGACTAAAGGCAGAAGTGAATAATCGTAATCCAGCAGTTTCATCGACCATTTCAGATACAGGACGTATAACGGGATGACGTCTGTAAAATACAGGTTTGCAAACGCAGCATCCGGGCCGGCAGTTAACATATCGATAACGCTGACCGCAATTTTCGTCGCGTCGATTTCACCGAATCCTTTTAAAACAAACGGGAAGTGTGAAATAATGGAAATTATTAAAAGAAGGGGAAGATAGTACTGCCTGTATTTAAAGTCTTTCACGGCGATCGGCAACATGAAGCGCTCCGCTTTTTTGGGTCGAATTTATAATTATAACATAACGATAATCAAGTGAAGGACCATACCGGCCTGGTTTATTCCGGCATTTTCCGGCAGAAACACGGGACAAAAAAATAATTGCCTGATTTTTATTATAATATTTTCAGGCGGTTCGGTCTCCATAGACACGGCTGATGTTTTTTATCAGGCAATTTAAAGCATATTTCTTTACTGATAAACAATACAATCCCTTACGTTGTCCGATAAGATATTTATAACATGGATATTCAGGTAAAAAAGAAACTTCTGTGGGCCACTTCTATCTCTGCGATACTAATGGCTTTTCTGCTCCTGAAAGTCGATTGGGAGCACTTTACCTTAATTGCGGGCAGGATGAATATAAAAAAATTAGTCGCGGCTTTCACTGTGTTTCTTCTTGGCAACCTTGTCAGGGCGTTTCGTTTCCATAAACTGGACCATACGGACAATAAGCTGACGCACTGGTGGTATATAAACGCGTTCTATAATTTTATAACCGCAACTCTGCCGGGAGGCTCAGGGGAAGCAGCTACGGCTTATGTGTTAAAGCAGTTCTCAAAGTTCAATATAATAGGCGCCTTAAGGATACTTTTTCTTTCACGCTTGATGGACATATTCGCGCTATCGGCATTATTTTTCATTGCTGCCGTGATAATGCCGGGAAATGCTTCTTACCGTGAAGCGTCCATGTGGCTTTCCGGCGCCATGTTTCTCATATCGTCGATCACTCTTCTTCCTTCAAGCGAGCAATTTGTTATGAGACTTCTGCAGAAAATGCCCGGACGTGGCGTATTGATAACAAGGGTGCGTGAAAAACTGTCTGAGCTGACAAAGATATTGGAAGAACAACGCGGTAATCTTTCTTTCCGTATAACCCTGTTTCAATCATTACTGATGTGGACCGGATCGATTGTACTGCTTCATCTGGTATTACTGGCATGCGGAGTTGATTTTACACTTTTTCAAAGCGCCTACTGTTTCGGTGTTTATGCGGTCTTTCAAATTATTCCGCTTCAGGGCATCGCGGGCATCGGCACACAGGCGGCCTGGTTTTCGCTTGCGCTCAGCGCAGCCGGCTACCGCGCCGGCGACGCAATCGCCCTGGGCCTTGTCTTACACGGCATATTCTACCTGTTTATAGCTTCTATGGGAATTTTTTCACTGCTGGCCTGGCTTAAGGGAAGAAGAAAGGAGTAGTCTTGTCTGTTCTTCAAGTCATAATCTTGCCGGCGTTCCGGTCCTGATTGCCTTATATACGGAAAGAACAGTCCGCAAAGACCCGAGCCCGGCTTCCGCGTCCGCAATAACAGCATCTTTTTCATTGATCGCCCTGACCAGATTATTAAGTATCTTTTCAAAATCATAACTTGCCGGACACTGTATCTTATTGACTTCATGGTTATTGGAAATTATGACTTCTCTTCCGGAATAATCCGCAAACAAAAACCCTTTATCTCCGGCGCAGGTAATGATGTTTTTCCTGAATTTCTGGTTTCTGAGCAATACCACGGAAACACTGAAATTCTCATAAGTGAGATCGATAAATCCGCTGTCCTCATTTTCCATCTTTTCACTACGTGCAGTTTCAATTATTGCCGGCCGGCATCCCGTTAAAAAAGAAATGAGGTCGAAATAATGGCTGCCGAGGTCGAGTATGACCCCCCCGTTGGAGAGCTTCATATCGCTCTGCCAGGCGCTGCGCGCGGGGCCGTGGCTTATCATCACATGGATTTTTATTAATCTTCCAATAGCGGGCAGGTTGCGTCTCAATATCTCCGTGACGGGATTTACCCTGAGGGGGAAATTGACCGCCACTGTAAGCTTTTCCTTCTTTGCGTAAGACTGGATTTCCAGTCCTTCTTCAAAACTTGAAGCAATCGGTTTATCTATGAGCACATGCCTGCCGGACTTTAAGACGTCCAGGGCATGAAGGCCGTGTAAATTGCTCGGCGTGGTAATAATTACCGCATGGATATCTTTGTCTTTCAGCAGATCGTGATAATTGGAATAGAACTTGATGCCGTGTTTCCTGGAATAATCACAGCCGTCGGCTGAACGGCGGCATACGGCTATCAATTTTCCGGGTTGAATGTCTTTTCTGATATGTTCGGCAAGCCTGAGTCCCTGCCTGCCGAATCCGATAATTCCGAAACCGACGCCTTTCATATTGAGTAGATATGCATTTTATCTTCGAGAAAGACGTCCCTTATGACGTTATCATATTCTTTCATTTTACAGGTGTACCTGGCGCAGTACTCGGGGTCCTGGGACCTGTAAACTTCATAATGTTTTTCACTTCCCCAAAGATCGATAAAACGATTCTCATTTATATTTCCGATCCTGAAACGTCCGTCGGAGTGGTCCATAAACCCGCAAAGGTACATGTCGCCGTTTGCCGACACGGTGCCGATCAGGGGATTGGATATGCATTTTGGCGTTTTCAGGGGTTTTTTATAAAATGAATGAAACAACAGGACACGGGTCTTTTTCTTCATTTCTTCAATTATGACTTTAGCATCATCAAGTATCTTCCTGGAAGCTGGGGATTCTCCCACTACAGCGGCAAACATGATGTAGTCAACTTTCAATTCCTCTCCCAGGGCGACCATGTTTTCGATTTCGTGGAAATTTTTCTCGAATATTGCGTTTTTAATTCCGACAAGCATATTGGCGCCGATCTTGTCCCTGTGACTCCTCAGTTTCTCTATATTGCTTATGATGCGCGCAAAGTGGCTGCTCCTGGGCGCATTGACCGCATTATGCGTTTGCTCGGAGGCCGCATTCAAACTGATCCTGATATAGGTTGAAGCGCGCACAATAGTGTCAATTTCAGAGTCCTTAAGGGTCGATCCGTTGGTTGTAATGGATATTAAAATATTATTCTCGCGGAACCAGCGTATCAGATCATAAATGGCGGGATGAATCATCGGCTCTCCCCCCCCTACCAGGGACACCGATTTGACCCCCATTTTTTTAAAATCTTCAGCTAATTCAAAGAGCTTCTCCCTGGATAAATACACCTTGTTGTCATCTCTGAAGTTCGAGTAAAAACAGAAGACGCAATTATGGTTGCATAAATTTGTAGGCTCCAGAACCACCCGTACCGGCGACGGTATCTTCCCGCTCAGCAACTGGCGTATTTTTTCAGAATGAGATATTACCTTTAACTTATTGAAGGGATTTATTTCTGTCATCTTTGACTGGAATACTCCTTTATGTCGAGTTTTTGCCGGCTGTCGATACTGACTATGGAAATTGCAGTGCGGAAACACAGGAAGATATAAGATGATATGGATTCATACTGACCTCTTTGGACTTCCTGATGACATTTATCTTGCAAGATAATTAATATTAACAATAATATTCAACCATCCGCAAGGTTACCCGCAAGGCCTCGCCGGATTATGCGACATCGGGGCAGACTTGTTAAAAGCGGATGTTAATGAGGGGGAAGCCGTGACGGACTTTAAATATATGCAAACATTGGGTAAAATATCTATAAATCTCTAACTGATCACAAATGAAATCTTTTCCCCTGTCGGCAAATAGAATATATCTTATCGTCAGCTTCACTGCGTATTTGATTTTTGCATCGATTTTTGGTTACGCCTACAGGTTTGCGATGAACCCTGACGGTGTGTCCGAGCTTCGCCTCGCCGGATATATTGCTGAAGGGAATTTCATGCAGTCGGTGTCCTCCGGGTTTTCTCCGCTTGTTGTTTGGCTGTATTCGCCTTTCATTTTATCAGGATTTGACGGGTTGACCGCTGCAAGAATAACAATAGCGCTGTGCGGAGCGGGACTGCTTCTCTGCGTCTGGCTGTTGGCCCTAAGGTTTGATTTGCCGCAAAATGACAGGTTCATCGCCGTAATGATCGCGGTCCCGTTAATTTCTTTCTGGACTGTTCAATTCATATCTCCTGACGTATTGTTTGCGGCTTTAATCCTTTGCTATATATATCTGGTAACCGATCCGGACATTTTAACCGGGAGAAAGGCCTCCTTTTTCTGTGGTGTTGCCGGCGGATTTGCATACCTCGCCCATCACTATGCCTTGCCGTTTTTCCTGATTCACTTTCCTGCGCTGCTGCTGACAAGAGGATATATGGACAGGGATAAAGAAGGCCTCCCGTGGAAGAAGATTCTTCTGTCGTGGGGAAAAGGGATGATAGGGTGTTTAATGATAGCTTCCGTATGGGTCGGTATTGTTTCGGCGAAATATGGACATTTGACGGTCAGCACCAAGGGCGGAGCGGCTCACGCGATAATGGGGCCGAAAGATACCGACAGACGTCATCCTTTTTTTGTCGGCGGATTATTTAAACCAAGGGACGCTTATGCGATTCATGTATTTGAAGACCCGTCGGAAGTAAAATTCAAGACATGGTCGCCTTTTGAAAGTAAAGAATATTTTATGCATCAGCTCAGAGTAATAAAAGACAATGCCGTTTATATACTTAATCACTTTGTTATTCAGAGTCCTTTTTTTACATATGCTTTTGTAGTAGTAGTTTTAGCTCTTATTCCTGTTTCATTCCTGCTGAATCCGCTGAATAGTGAAAAAAAATTTCTATATTCCTGGGTCGTCATAACATTCGGCGTTTATTGCTCCGGGTTCTTATTGCTCATAGCGAGGTCCCCCAGGCGCTTTTACTCTCTTATGATAATCTTCCTTTTGTTGTCGTTCCACTTTATGGAAGGGATAAGAAACAGTGTCGGCGGCATCATCCCTAAACAGAGGATGAAAGCGTTGACCTGCTTTTTGTTATTGATTACAGTGTCGGCCTTTACGATAAAGCCCGGGATACACTTTCTAAAATCGGTAAAAGATATTATTGCCGTCAATCAGATCAGCCCGTATAAAGAAATAGCCGGGCAGATCAGTACGGTAAATTTCCCGGCGCCTTACGCGGTCATACGGACAGCACAAAAGTCCCATACGGACTATTATATTGCCTATTTTCTCAACAAACAGTTGCTCGGCAGGCCTCTATCTTCGGATATGGAAGGCATTACAAAGGAACTTGAAGCGGCCGGCGTGAGGTCTCTTTTAGTGTTTGATAATGCGGAAGTCGTGGAGAAGATAAAGAAGGACGGCAGATATATTCATTTGACGCAGCAAAAACTCAGGAAAGATATCAGATACGCGCATGCAGTCAATATTGAGCAGGATAATATTACGGGATGGGATGAGGAAGTCAATATTTTCCAGTTAGCAGGGAAATAAGATCGCTGGAGCCACCGAGGGGAGTCGAACCCCTAACCTATGCATTACGAATGCATTGCTCTGCCAGGTTGAGCTACGGTGGCGTCACGTCGCATTATATCGTTATATAATATACTATCCGCCGGATAAAAATTAAAGACCACGTCACAAAATGTCTTCTTCCGGCGCCGCTCCTTATCGTCATACTCTTTATGACCCTCGCCCTCTTAAGGCGTTTTCGGGAGATCCGGTATAAGGCCCGGCGGCGAGAGGATGAGTGTTGAACGACAGGCTGGATTATAGAATTCAATAAATAACGGCGCCCATATGGAAGCTGATAACCACGGTAAAATTGCCGGTAAAGCTGTTAATACTAATCACCTGAAACAGACAGGCGCAGTGAAAATTGAGAAATCCGCCTAATCTGCTTCATATCCTTATAAAGCCCCGCCTTCCGCTATCCTCTCTTCTTCTTCCTGGCGGGTCTTGCAGTCTATACAGAGGGTAGTGACCGGTCTTGCCTGGAGGCGTTTTATGCCGATTTCGTTCCCGCATTCCTGGCAGATTCCGTACTCTTCACTGTCAATGCGTTCGATGGTCTCTTCGATTTTTTTCAGGAGCAGGCGTTCCCTGTCCCTCAGGCGGAGCATAAAGTTTCTGTCGGTCTCAGCCGTTGCCTGGTCGCCCATGTCCGGGAAATTAAGTTCCGAAGGGAGGGTATTGAGCGTCTCTTCGGCTTCTCTAAGTAAGGTCTCTCTCTGGGCCAAAAGGCTCTGTTTGATTTCCAGTATTAATTTTTCTCTTTGTGACATAGACTCTGCTTTCTTTACGGATGTATTTTTTTCTCTTGCAGGAGCTTTCGCGCTCGTTGCTGTTTTTTGTGTCTTCGCGTTATTCGTCGCTTTGGCGTCAGTCGTTACAGCTTTCGTTACCGCTTTCGGTTTTCCGGTTTTCTTCTTGCTGGGTGCTGATGTCTTTTTTAGCATACAATTAACCTCGGCAAATTTATTATATTTCAAATAAACAGTAAATTAACAAATTTATGATCAGTAAGTCAAATGGGTTTTTGGGGGGAACAAGGGTTTTTCCTCTTAACGGTCCCGTGATAATAGATCAAACATAATATTTTGAAATTTAACATGAAATTAAGGTATACTTTATATTCACTTACGATTAAGATCAATAACATATGGTTGATACTTCAAAGAAGAACACTATTCACCAATACAAATTTCTTTTTACCCTCCCCTGGATTCTTTTTTATTTGATTTTTCCCACATGGGCGCTTCCAATTTCTGTTGCCGCCAGGGCGGTTGTGTTCTTCGGACTGATAGTATATTTTTCCGCAGCTGCTTATCTGATGGGTCGCTGGTTTGACGCCCTCCCGGTCGGTACGGCTGCCGTTGTCCCTCTGCGAGACATTATGACGGGGATCAGGACCCACGTGTGGTTCCTGATGGTCTGTTGTCTGGCGTTGGTTCTCCATATTTATCCCTTATTCCTGCCCATTTTAATAATCGGTGATGAAGCCCTGCACCTGACCAGCGGTTTATGGATTTATGAGCATATCGACAGCGCGTGGCATGTATTTTTTCAAATTGCATTCTGGTCGCCGGCCGTTCTGGTTTTGTTAATCCGGCAGTTCAGGAAACCGGATGTTTCTTCTTCAGAGAGGTGTGACTATATATCAGAATTAACAACGAAAGGCCCATTGAGACGTCGTTTTATCTTCTTGTTGTTATTATCATCTGTTGCATATTTTCTATTGTTAAGAAATATAACGTATTATCCGGAATTCATCCGGTATCCCCATCTTATTAAACTTCTTTATCATATTGCTTACTCTGCTTTCGGCTTTACGCATGTAGGTCCGAGAATCATTCAATTACTGTTTTATATTTTCAGCGCAGTTTATCTGTACCGGACGATTCTGTTATTCAGCAACAGGGAAGCGGCGCTGGCAGGGGCGACAATATTTTTATTCTTACCGGTCTCGTTTGCCTATGCTCAGTTGGCTGAGATCAGTTGCGGGACCCTTTTTTTTGCGACCCTGATTTCCTTCCATTTCCTGCGATTCATCAAGCTGGAAGATAATAGAGACCTGTTTTTGACCTCTTTCTTTATAGGCACAGGATTTATGTACAGGCCGGAAATTTTATTAATGTTTTTTATCTGCAGCGGTTATCTGATTGTCAGAGACATAGCAAACCGGAATTTGAATATTATAAATCACTTTAAAGTGATGTTGATGTCCCTGGCGCCTATAATACCCTGGATGATAATAGGTAAATTCTATAATTGGAGAAATTATGAAATAATCTGGTCGAATTTTAAACCTTTTGAGGGAAAGGTATTTTCCTTCTTTCTGCAAATACCCCAGGATATCTCATGGGTCCTTTTCGTCATGTTTTTGTTTTCGGTCGCGTATCTTCTTATTTTTAAAAGGGACACGCTGTCACTTTATTTCGGGTTTTATTTTATAGCGTACTATTTTTTTCTGGCCCTGGATATAGCCAACTACAGCCCTCGACTTGCAATGACTTATTATCCGTCAATGGCCGTATATTTATCGCTGTTTTTAAGCAGTATTATCGAAAAAATCAAATGGCGTCATTCATTTAAGGTAAGTTATATGATTTTATCTGTTTGCCTGATAAGTATTTGTACGGTCCCGACTCTGAAGGCGCAATTCCTGTCGTCTCTCGAATTTATAAAGCTTAAGTACTTTCCCAGTGATGAGGCAATGAAATGGGTCAAGGAAAATGTAAAGGAAGGAGAAAAAATATTGACCCTGCGTATTATGTCATCCGATTTTTACCGGATCAAGTATGGAATCGACAAGAACAGGATTATCAGTTTCTGGTATGAGATCGATAATGTTTCTACCCCGGACAGATTGAAGGCATTTTGCAGGGAACATGACGTATCATATATTATGTTCCCTTATAATTCGGCATACATTGAAGAAATCAGTCCCAGTCTCAACATAGCTGAATACCTGAAAAATACCCGGGAAAAGGAACTTGTGGAGGTCGCGAGGTATTATCTGGATGAAAATTCCATATACATATACAGATTTCACGACAGTTGACCCTTCCGGAATTACCGGATTGTCCTGATTCCGTCAAGTCTGTTATTTGAAGAATTTAACCGCCTTGCGATAATATATGTCAATGACCAAAAAAGCTTTAATTACCGGAATTACCGGCCAGGACGGCTCATATCTTTCGGAGCTGCTTCTGTCTAAGGGCTACGAAGTTCACGGGCTTATCAGGAGGGCGAGTACATTTAATACCAAGAGAATAAATCATCTTTACAGAGACCCTCATATATCGGGTGTCAAGCTTCTTTTGCACTACGGCGATCTCTCCGACGCCGGGCAGCTCACAAATATCATATATAATATTCAGCCTGATGAAGTATATCATCTCGGAGCTCAAAGCCATGTAAGGGTGAGTTTCGACATGCCTGAATATACGGGTGATATAACGGCCCTCGGAACTACGAGACTTCTTGAAGCGATAAGAATAAGCGGAATAAAGACCAGATTTTATCAGGCGTCTTCTTCGGAAATGTTCGGCTCCGCCCCGCCTCCTCAAAGCGAGCGAACAGGCTTCCATCCGAGAAGCCCGTACGCGGCGGCAAAAGTATATGCTTACTGGATGGCCGTCAATTACAGAGAAGGATATAACATCTTTGCCTGCAATGGAATCCTTTTCAATCACGAATCACCGAGGAGAGGAGAGACCTTTGTTACCAGAAAGATTACAAGGGCGGTGGCAAATATGATTGCAGGCAATCAGAAGACCCTTTTTCTCGGCAATCTTGACGCCGCGAGAGACTGGGGTTTTACTCCGGAATATGTTGAATGTCAATGGCTGATACTGCAAAGGGAAGCGCCTGATGACTATGTAATCGGTTCAAGCGAGAGCCATACGGTAAGAGAATTCGTTGAACGAGCATTTGGTTATGCCGGAATAGAAATTGAATGGCGTGGAGAAGGGTTGAGCGAAGCAGGCGTCATAAAATCCCTGGATCAGGCTTTCGGGCCCGGCTCGAAAGCCGACCTGAAGACAGGCGATTGCGCGGTCAGGATTGATCCGAAGTATTTCAGGCCCGCGGAGGTCGATTTTCTCCTTGCAGACGCGGAAAAAGCCAGGAGAGAGCTCGGCTGGGCGCCCAGGGTGACCTTTGACGAGCTTGTAAAAATTATGGTCGATTCAGATATGGAGGACATAGGGCTCAGAACGCCGGGTGAAGGGAAGCTGATTTTAAGTAACAAGAAAATCGATTGGACAAACTGATCCGGGGACCACGGTTCAATTTCGCGAAGGCCCTACCGCTTATCGAATAACCAACTTCATAATGGAAACGACTTCAAAGACTTACATAGCGGGACACAGGGGAATGGTAGGGTCTGCGTTGATGCGAAACCTCCGGGTACGGGGACATGAAAACATTGTTTCCCGAGCACACTCCGAACTCGACCTTACGCGTCAGACAGAGACTGAAAAATTTTTTGAAAATGAGAAACCCGACTATGTCTTTCTGTCAGCCGCAAAGGTCGGAGGAATACTGGCCAATAATACATATAAGGCCGACTTTATTTATCAAAATATCATGATCGCGGCGAATGTAATCCACTCCGCGTATAAGCATGGAGTCAAGAAGCTTCTTAATCTCGGTTCGTCCTGTATTTATCCGAAGTACGCCCCGCAGCCTATGAAAGAGGAGTTCCTTCTCACGGGCGCCCTGGAGCCTACGAATGAGGCATATGCGATTGCGAAGATCTCCGCGATTAAATTGTGCAGGTATTACAATGAGCAGTATGGAACAAATTTCCTCTCCGTCATGCCGACCAATTTATATGGCTCCAATGATAATTACAACCTTGAAACTTCCCATGTCTTCCCCGCATTTATCAGGAAATTCCATCTCGCCAAGCTTCTGAGGAACAGGGATTATCAGGCAATAAAAAAAGACCTGCAGATATATCCGCCGGGTTTTAATATGAATAATGAAGAAATTCTTCAGGACGAGAAGTCGATGACAAAGGCGCTGGAAAAACTTGGTATAACGGAGGGCCATGTGCTTCTGTGGGGGGCAGGGGAGATTTACAGGGAATTTCTTCACTCCGATGACCTTGCGGACGCCTGTATTTTTTTAATTTCGAATTACGGACATAAAGAGTTGGGCGATTTTGTGAATATCGGTTCGGGAGAGGACATCAGGATAAAAGACCTTGCCGTTCTCATAAAGAGGATTATCGGGTTCGAGGGTGAAATACGGCATGATCTTTCAAAACCGGAGGGGGCCCCGAGGAAATTGTTAGATGTGAGCAAGATAAAAAAACTGGGTTGGGAAGCGAAGATCGGTCTTGAGCAGGGTATAGTTCAAACATATGAAAGCTATTGCAGGAATGTAAGTAGCAGGACCATACCCTGAAATATCTTCAGGAGCTCACTTGTTGACAAAAACTGAAAAAATAACCTTTTTCAATTCCATAGCCCGGGACAGGGAAAAAAGCAGAAAAAAGGGAGAGTATTATCATAGAGAACTCGAAAAGTATCTCCTTTTTTTAATTCCTCAGCAATCATCCGTTCTTGAAATAGGCTGCGGGACAGGCGATACCCTCGCTGCTTTGAATCCCTCCAGAGGAGTGGGGATCGACATAAGTCCCCGAATGGTGGAGATCGCAAGGGAGAGGAACCCGCGTTTACAATTTGAAGTAGACGACCTTGAATCTCTCAAGATCGAAGAAAAATTTGATTATGTTGTTATTGACGGCACCATAGGAAATGTTGACGATATTCAGATTGCCGTTAAGGGATTGCATAAAGTATGCAAGCCGGAAACCCGGCTGATCATCGTTTATTACAATTATCTCTGGGAGCCGGCGCTCAAGGTCGCGGAAGCGGTCGGCCTCAGGACCAGACGTTTATTGCAGCACTGGCTTCCTCTTGAAGATATATCCAATCTGCTTTATCTGAACGACTTCGAGGTAATAAAAAAAAGGTATCATTGTTTAATGCCCGTCAATATCCCCCTTGTTTCGTCTTTTTTCAATAAATGGGTGGCAAACCTGCCCTTCTTCCGGAAACTTGCCTTAAACGAAATAATAATTGCCCGGCCGGCAGGCAGCAGGGTCCGGCCAGGGGAGGCGACGTGCTCGGTCATCATCCCCTGCCGGAATGAGAGAGGAAACATCGAGCAGGCCGTCAAAAGAACGCCTGCGATGGGCAGGCATACCGAGATCATATTTGTTGAGGGCCATTCTGAAGACGGAACGGTTGAAGAGTGTGAAAGGGTGCGAAAAGAGTATTCCCATAGAGACATTTCCGTTTTGGTCCAGGACGGCAAAGGGAAAGGGGACGCCGTAAGAAAGGGATTTGCCCGCGCAAAAAACGATGTCCTGATGATCCTCGACGCAGACCTTACCGTGCCGCCGGAAGACCTTCCCAAGTTTTTTGACGCCGTCGTGTCGGGGAAGGGCGAGTTCATTAACGGTTCACGACTGGTTTATCAGATGGAAAAAGAGGCGATGAGATTTCTGAACCTGCTGGGAAACAAATTCTTCAGCCTGGCATTTTCTTATCTCCTCGAACAGCGCGTCAGGGACACGCTTTGCGGCACCAAGGTGCTCTGGAAAAAAGATTATGAAAGGATAAAGGCAAACAGAGCATACTTCGGGGATTTTGATCCATTCGGCGATTTTGACCTCCTCTTCGGGGCGTCCAAGCTTAATCTGAAGTTGGTTGAGATACCAATAAGATATCGTGAAAGGACTTACGGGAGGACCCAGATAAGCCGGTTCAGACACGGATTATTGCTTTTGAGGATGACTTTTTTTGCCCTTAAAAAAATAAAATTTATCTGAAGACGCTCCGTATTCATGGGAAGGACCGGGGCCGTGGAGACGAGGCGCGGAAGCATAAGGGTATTTGCGGAAAGAACAGGGAATTATGCATCACAATATAGAACAGGGAGGCGGCGAATGAGCAAACTATCTATCATGTCGGAATTCTGGGATTTTTTAAAGGTACGAAAGAAATGGTGGTTAATGCCTATTGTAATCTTTCTCGTCCTGTTGGGCGCATTGATAATTTTTACTGAGGGCTCGGCAGTGGCGCCGTTTATATATACATTATTTTAAGCAGTAAGCTTAATATATATGACCCGGAAAAACTGGACCTTACCTGACCGCCTGAGATGGGAGCGGTTTCGCGGCTTCCATCTCAGTGCGGTTATGATGTTTATCAGGCCCTTGCCGGTTTGTGAGGAGGAATAATTGCCTTTGCCATATGCCTGTCAACAAATTCAAGCCGTGATCCCTTGAGCTTTCTCGATGCCATACTCCTTTAAAACAGAAAAAATTTGCCAGTGGGGGACAAGAATCCTCATATTCCTGGTCCCTGTGCTGCCCCTTTATATTTCGGCCCCGATGGTATTCCCGTATATTACCGGCAAAAACTTCGCTTTCAGGATACTGGTTGAGGTCGCGGCTTTTTTCTGGATCGGGCTCATCACGGTCAGGAAGGAATACAGGCCTGCTGCTTCAGCGATGGTAGCGTCCGTATTGACGTTCACCTTTGTGACGGGCATGGCCGACTTGTTGGGGGTCAACCCTTATAACAGCTTCTGGTCAAGCTACGAGCGTATGGAAGGGTATATCACCATATTGCATCTGGCGTTATATTTTATGATAGTCAGGAGCGTTCTGAAGACCCGTAAAGACTGGCTGATGTTTTTTAATATAATATCGGCGGTCGGTTTTCTTGTCGGTCTGCATTCTTTGAGCGCGCCCGCGGCAACTGAGGGCACGCGGCACTGGCTGGAATATAATAGAAGGATTTACGGGACCATCGGCAATCCCCCGTTTCTTGCCGCTTATTCACTGCTTACCATATTTACAGGGTTGATGCTGCTTCTCAATACCCCGAAAAAGTATCTCAAAATTTATTACGCCTTCCTTGTCCTTCTCAATACGGCGGTCATTTACCGTACGGCCACAAGGGGCGCGATCCTGGCGGGAGTTGTCGGCTTGCTGATTATGCTCGCGTATTATATTATTGAGAAGGTCAAGACGCGAAAATGGAAATTAATCAATACCGCCGTTGCGTCGGTTGTCGTTATCTGTGCTGTTGCCCTTGCCGTTACTTTTATTGCCTCTCGCGGGAATTATTCATTAAAAACAGACGCGACCCTTTCGAGGTTTTCTTCGATGCTTTCAAACGACTCCGTCAGGGCCCGGCTCAATTCATGGGAAATGGCCTGGAACGGGATAAAAGAAAGGCCCGTATTGGGTTGGGGACAGGAAAATTTTATCGGGATATATGCAGTGAGTCCGATGCCTTATACGGGCGAGCAGGTATGGACGGACCGCGCGCATAATATTGTTATAGAATGGTTGATTAACGCCGGGGTCCTCGGGTTGTCTTCGTATATGGCGATTATGGGGACCGCTCTTTACATAGTGCGGAAGAAATATCACGGGAAACTGCTTTCGGGGAAAGAGTCGATAACGCTTGTAACTGCCCTGATTGTTTACTTTGTCCAGAACCTGTTTACCTTCGATACCATTAATACGTACTTTATATATTTCGCATTATTAGCTTATATCGATGTTGTCGGAAGTGAAAGAGGCGATGCAAGACCTCAACCGGCGACTGACGCGGGGATAACGGGAATAAAGGCGTTCCTGTTGACGCCGGTCATGATGCTGGTTCTTTCCGCGATTATCTATTTTGCAAATTACAGGCCCATGAATGAGTCCGTCCGTATTTCCCGGATAGCCAGGACAGTCTCGGAGAAGTCGCTGCCGGCCCTTCTCGGCGATTTCAGGAAGACCCTGCGGTTGAATACATTCGGCGACTACGATGTCAGGGGAGCAATGGAATCCGTTTCCAACTATATTGTCCTTCAGGAACTGTTTTCCCGGGAGGGGGCCGTAGAATTTGTGAATGAAACAGTAGTCGAGCTGGAAAGAGGGATATCGAAGCATCATCATAACCTGGAGTACCTGACAAAGGTGATAAAGTTTTATAACCGGCTTGTTCTTTACGACCCCGCGTTTATTCCAAAAGCGGAAGCACTTGTAAGGGCGTGCATGAAGATGAATCCACGGTATGAGTGGCTTAATTATGCGTTGGCGGAGATATACAAGCAGAAGAAAGAATACGGGAAGATGTACGAGATAATAAATAATATGGCGGACCGCGACCCTCTTAATGATCAAAAACAGTTTGAGCTGGCCCTAACTGCGATCTTTCTGAAAAAAGAAGACGTTGCGCAGAAGGCCCTGAATGAAATAAACAGGATCAGGGGGGCGACAAAAGACGATATCGCTTCCGGCAAATCTCTTTTGGAGACAGGGGAACTTAACTATATCGTGAAGGCCTACCAGAAGGCGAAGGACTTTCAGAAGGTCATTCATTACCTGAACCTGTTGAATATCATAAACCCTGATCATGCGAGGGTCCATTTTAATCTGGCAAACGCATATTTGAATCTCGGAGATGAAGCAAAGGCTGTGGAGGAATTGGATAAGGCGGCGAAGCTTGATCCTTCGGGCTACGGCGGGTATCGGGACAAATTATTGAGGCGTTGACCGGACAGGACAATGATTGTCGACGAAGGCTTTTGGGGAGTTACCGTATTTGATGGTACTGCTGGAGCGATTTTATGGTGACCATTTTTTTCAGAAGGGCCTCGATGGCGTTGATAGCGGCCTTTGCTCCCGCGATCGTGGTCGTGTACGGGACCTTGTATTGAAGGGCGCTCTCCCTCAGGGAAAAAGAATCCTTCTGCGCCTTGGCGCCTGATACGGTATTGATGATGAAATTTATGTCCTTATTCTTAATGTAATCGACAATGTCCGGCCGGCCTTCAGCTACCTTGTTGACGGTCTCCACATTGATACCGCGGTCCCGCAAATAGGCCGCCGTCCCCCTGGTTGCTATGAGTGAAAACCCTAATGCCGTGAGCTTGCCGGCCATAAGCGGCAGATGAGGTTTGTCTTTATCTTTGACGCTGATGAATATCTTGCCGCTGAGAGGCATGGTGTTGTTTGCCGACGCCTGGGCCTTCGCATAAGCCATACCGAAATCATGGTCGATCCCCATGACCTCGCCTGTGGATTTCATCTCCGGCCCCAATAACGGGTCCACGCCTCTGAACCTGTCAAAAGGGAATACCGCTTCTTTCACCGTAACATGAGATATCCGTATTTCGGATGTCAGCCCCAGATCAGGCAGCGATTTCCCTACCATGACTTTGGCGGCGAGTTTGGCAAGGGGGACGCCGATGGACTTGCTGACATAGGGGATTGTGCGCGACGCCCTCGGATTTACCTCCAGTATGTAAATGTCGTTTCCCTTTACGGCGAATTGTATGTTCATAAGCCCTATCACATTCAATTCCTTTGCGAGGGCCTTTGTCTGGATCCTGATATTATCAAGGGTTTCCTGAGGCAATGAATAAGGGGGTAGTGAGCATGCCGAATCACCTGAATGGATGCCGGCTTCTTCTATATGCTCCATGATGCCACCGACAATAACGTTTGTCCCGTCGGATATCGCGTCAACGTCCACCTCGATAGCGTCCTCGAGGTATTTGTCGACAAGCACCGGGTGTTCAGGCGAGGCCGTCACGGCGCGTTTCATGTAATTATGAAGACTGTTTTCATCATACACAATCTCCATCGCCCTGCCGCCTAAAACGTAGGACGGTCTGACCATTATGGGATAACCGATAATCCCGGCTGCCTGTACGGCCTCTTCCACCGACATGGCGGTCCCGCTTTCAGGCTGTTTGAGACCGAGCTTGTGCAATATCTCCTTGAACCTCTTTCTGTCTTCAGCCCTGTCTATGGAATCCGGAGACGTGCCTAATATTTTTACTCCCGCCCTTTCGAGAGGTACGGCCAGCTTCAGGGGCGTCTGTCCCCCGAACTGCACGATAACGCCTTCAGGTTTTTCAAGCTCAACGATATTGAGAACGTCCTCGAATGTGAGCGGTTCGAAATACAGCCTGTCCGAGGTGTCGTAGTCCGTGCTTACGGTTTCAGGGTTGCAATTGACCATTATGGTTTCATAACCCAGCTCCTTAAGGGCGAAGACCGCGTGGACACAGCAGTAATCAAATTCAATTCCCTGCCCGATCCTGTTCGGACCGCTGCCGAGGATGATGACTTTTTTACGGTCGGTGGGATTAGCCTCACATTCAACAGCAGGGTCCAGGGTCCGGGGTCCGGGGTTCGGGGTTTCCTGGCCCCCGGACCCTGGCCCCCGGCCCCTGTAAAACGGTATTTCATACGTCGAATAAAGATACGGCGTAAACGCTTTGAATTCAGCGGCGCAAGTATCGACCATCTTGTAAACCGGCTTTATT
>JACRHD010000018.1 GCA_016234115.1 Nitrospirota bacterium | reverse complement strand
TGCTGCTAAAAACAGCCTTGAGACAAATAATAATTGACACAACTCGAACACTAATTTAAACTCAAACAGTCAGGAGATTATTAAAAAAGAAACCGTTCGGACAAAACCGGATTAACTGTTCGAATAGACCGGATTTGGCATTCCTGCCAAGAGAGTCCCTCCTGTAACAAAAAGAACAGGACTTATCGGTTCGGTAGCTACGGCAGCCATGTCATATGCGAAGCCGGACCGGATATCCGTCAGGCTGAATCAAATAAATCAGGGGGTCAGAAGATTCATAAATCGCCCTACCGAATGCCTCTCGTCATCGTTTATCCGGACGAACCGGAGGCCTGTCTCGAAGGCATCCGGTTTTGCAGACGACCATACTACTTCGCCCTTCAGGTGTATCTCGCTTTTTATTGACGGGAATATCTTCAGCGAATGAATGCCGCCGGGAGGCAGGCTGCGGGGAATGCTCAGGCGCATGCCCCCGAGGCTTATGTCCATGAGCTCGACCATCTCGGAGTCATTCATTTCCACCAGGCATCTCCTCTTTATCATGAAGCGCTTGTGTTCCCTTCTCTCTACTTGTCCTGACGCCCCTGTCTCAAGCGTGAAGTCCCCGTGGATTTCAGGGACCACCTCGACTGCCACTGCCTTTGGGCGGGCCCGGACCTTCTTCTGCCTTTTTTCAGCGGGCGCCCTCTCCGTGGGCTTATCTTTTTCAAGCCGCCACTCGAGGATGATCTCCTTGAGGAACATGCGGAAGTGGTCTATGCCCACTGGCACTGTTTCAGCGGGCAAGTTGAGGAAGGCGGCAAATTCCTGCAGTCTTTTTGAAGTGTCCCTGTCTACGCCGGTATCGAGTAATACGATCTTTGACGACATCAGCCCGAAGAGCTTTCTTGCCGATTTCCTGTCTAACTTCATTTCCCTGACGAATTGACGCCACTGGCCTAAGAAACCCGGGGTGATAATATAAGCCCTTTCTCTCAAATACCTGTCAATAATCTCTCTGTTGGCAACCATATAGAAACACGATCCGGGTTCCAGTACGCGAAGCCTGAGCGGCCCGGCGGGTGTCTTGAATTTCTCCTTGCAAAGGCCCCCGATAAAGACAGCGCTTCCGCACCGGCTCCTTGCCGAAGGCATAAAACCGGACACCGACGTCAGATCTTTCCCGGAGTAGCAGACTGCGGGATAGGCAATCACCTTTACGTCCGGAAAAGTCCCGGATTTAATTACCGCGTCCGCCTCGCGCTTATAATTTTTGCACATCAGCAGGCAGAGATGAGTGGTCTCCATAGAAAATGTTACAACAATGAAACAGGAGTTGTAAAACGCAAAGAGCAACGGGCAGAACGCAAAGGGCAAAGGGCAAAGGAGAAAGCAAGGCAACGGTCAACTTGTCTTATTATCTTAGAAAAAGCAGTTAACCACAGAGGCGCGGAGGCACCGAGTTAAAAAATAAGAGAAAAGGCCAATATGAATCATTCACCTAAGTGATGAAGCAAAATTATTCGATAACCTCTTGTTTTCTCAGTGTCTCTGTGCCTCTGTGGTAAATGAACTGCTGTTTTCAGGATTATGGCTGGTTTCGGGAAGGACTCTTGAAACACGGTCGTATGCTTATGCCCTTTGCCCTATGCGCTATGTGTTAAACTATTCAACATTACAATGTATGACTATCAGAGGAACAGCCGATTTTTTGCCCAGACTGCTGATGATATAAAGGAAGTCGCGGCGCAGGAGCTGTCCGAGCTCGGCGCGACCGACATACGCCCCGAATACGGAGGGATTTATTTTCACGCGGGTAAAGAGGCCCTATATCGTATCAATTATTTCTCAAGACTTGCGTCGCGGATACTTGCGCCCCTGATTTCATTTAATTGCCGCACAGCGGACGACTTATACAATAAGGCCCGGGAGGTCCACTGGTCGGATTTCATCTCTCCGGAAAACACTTTTGCGGTCTTCAGTAATGTATCAAACAGCATGATAAACAATTCGCATTACGCCTCTCTCCGGCTGAAAGACGGCATCGCCGACTCCTTCAGGGAAAAATGCGGCAAGAGGCCCGGCGTGGATTCAAGAAGTCCCGACATTTGGCTCAATCTCCACATAAGAAACGATAAGGCCGTTATGAGCCTGGATACATCAGGGGGCTCGCTTCACCGCAGGGGATACAGAAAAGACGCTGTGGCCGCTCCCATGCAGGAGACGGTCGCCGCAGCGATTGTCAGATACGCTGAATTGGACGGCACGGTCCCGCTTTATGACCCGATGTGCGGCTCGGGCACAATACTGTGCGAAGCCCTCATGCATTACTGCAAAATCCCGTCAAGCATTTTGCGCGCGCGCTTTGGATTTGAATTTCTGCCTGATTATGACGCCCCGCTTTGGGCCGCAGTCAGGCAGGGGCTTGACAGGCAAATCAGGGAATTGCCGGAAGGCCTTATCACCGGAAGCGACGCCTCACCTGAAGCTGTCAGGATCGCGAAGACGAATATACAAATCCTGCCTTACGGGGAAAGAGTAAACCTTCATGCGTTTGATTTCAGAGAAAGCGGCGGCCTTGAGAAAGGGGTCATAATTACGAACCCGCCTTACGGCATTCGCACAGGAGACAGGCAAGAGCTCGATCTGCTTTACAAATCTATGGGAGATTTCCTGAAACAGAAATGCAAGGGCTCGACCGCGTATATTTATTTCGGCGAGCGCGAATTCATCAAGAAGATCGGGCTGAAACCGGCCTGGAAAAAGCCGCTGAAGACAGGCGGTCTTGACGGAAGACTGGTGAAATATGAGCTATTCTAAGAAAGGGTCCGAGGGATTAAGGGTTCAAGGGTTCAAGGGTAACGGACTGAATGGTTTCGGGAGGGACTCCCGAAACACACACCCTCGAACCCTTGAACCCTTTTATTATGGAATACAAAAGTAAATCACAAAAGAAAAGAGAGGCCGAAGCCCTGCAGGAGCTCGGTGGGCGGCTTGTGAAATTGCCGGCTGAGCGGATAGGAGAAATCGGTCTGCCTGAGGATATCTACCAGGCCGTCATGTTTGCAAAGACCGTCAAGGGCCACGGCGGGCTTCGCAGACAGATGCAGTATATCGGCACGCTGATGCGGAGAATTGATCCTGCCCCTGTTCAGGAGGCCCTTCATAATCTGGAAGCGGGAGACTATCAGAAGACCCTGGAATTCAGGGAAATGGAAAGGTGGCGGGATGAGCTCATTGCAGGAAATGCAGAGCTGATGGAGGAAATATTGAAAAAATTCCCCGCCGCAGACCGGCAGAAATTGACCCAGCTTTCCAGAAATGCAATAAAGGAAAAGGAAGGCAACAAACCTCCGAAGGCATTTCGCGCTTTATTCCGTTATCTGAAGGCAATCCGCAAGGCAAAGAAGTGACAAGTGACGGGGAACTTAAAAACAGCCACTCGTTACTTGTTACCTGTTACTTGTTACTGCCTTATCCGGGTCAATCCATAAAAAGCAGGAAGCCGTTAGCGAAGTAAAACAGGCCCACTATTCCGCTGAGGAGCCCGACCAGCCAGACCGGTTTCTTCTTGAGGAGGGCGGCAATCGATGAAAGCAATATGGCTATCTGCAGAAAAATGATCGCCATCCCGAACATCTGCTGGTGCTTCTGCGCCTTGTCCCTGATAGTTTCTTTTTCCCTTGCCTCTTTTTCAATCGCGGCCTTTTCTTCATTGTACCTTGCGATCTTTTCCGAATAATTCACTACTTTCTTTTCATACTCCTCACGAAAGGGCGCCGGAAGCTCCCGTCCTCTCTCCTTCAGGTCAAGCTCGAATTTTTCCTTTTGAGTTTCGTAAATGTAGCCTTTAATGCTTTTGGATTGGAAATAGGCCCACTGGTCGGACGCCTGGGACTGCGCCAGGACCGCTTTAGTAGCATATCCTCCGCCTTTAAAAGTGGCCAGCGTGGCGCAGACAGCCAGCAGGACTGTTGTGAGAGCGAGATAATTGAGCCAGGCTTCTTTCTTTTCTTCCGCCATTATTTCTTCTCCCAAGAAAGTAACAAGTGACAAGTAACAAGTAACAGGTAACAGCCATCAGTCACCTGTAACTCGTCACTTGTCACTAAGTTATAGTTTCGTTATCTTGATCTTTTCCACTTTCTTGCCGTCCATCTCCAGCACGAGGAACCTCAGCCCGTGATACCGCAACTGCTCCCCTACCTTGGGCAGGCGGCCGAACAGCCCGAACAGGAACCCGCCGATCGTGTGAAACTCTTCGTTGTCGAGATCAAGGCCGACAAGCTCCTTTATCTCGTCCATGCCGGTAGAGCCTGAAACGACGAAGGTCCTTTCATCAACGACTTCGACCTCTTTTTCGGACACCATTGCCTCGAACTCATCCTGAAGACCTCCCACGATTTCTTCCATGATGTCTTCAAGTGTTATGAGCCCGGCAGTGCCGCCGTGCTCATCCAGCACGATTGCTATCTGGAATTTATTTTTCTGCATCTCGTCAAGCAGCGACGTCACCATTTTGCTTTCCGGAATATAATACGCGTCCCTGATAAAATGCTTTATCGGCACATCAGGAGATACTTCTTCCTTTGCCATTTTCCTCAGTATATCTTTCACGTACAACACGCCTATTATATTGTCCACATTTTCCTTGATGACAGGATATCTTGAATACCCTTCTTCTGAAACGAGCGACAACACGTCGGATATTTCCGCTTCTTCCGCAATAGCGGCAATCTCGGTCCTCGGTACCATGGCCTCGGAGACCTTCTTGTCGCCGAAGGCAAAGACCTTATGGAGCATCTCTTTTTCCTCTTTTTCGAGGGCGCCTTCTTCCTCCCCTATTTTAATCATCGATTTCATCTCTTCTTCAGTTAAAAGCTGGGGAGAGGGCTTTATTTCCCCCCCGAACATGCGGATAATGGAATTGGACATTTTGTTGAATATCCATACAAAAGGCGAGATAAACTTTATGAAGAGCTCCATCGGTCTCGCCAGCGCGAGAGATATCCCCTCCGCATAAGTGACGGCAAATGTCTTTGGCGTGAGTTCGCCGAATACTACGGTCAGGGCGGTCATTATAATAGTTGCCGCAATAATGCCCTTGTCTTCTCCCAGGTAATCAATGGCCAGAGCCGTGCCGATAGAGGTAGCGAGGACCGTGAATAAATTCCCGGACAGGATCACCGCGCTGAAGAGGCGGTCGTGCTGGTCGCGGATCCTCTGGACGATCTCCGCCCTGATATCTCCTTTTTCAATGAGATGCCTGAGCCTGATCCTGTTTACGGAAATGAACGCCACTTCCGAACTGGAGAGCATCGCCATGAATATCAGGCAGATTATTATAAGAATGAAGCTTAAGGGGTCGGGGTCCATGATTATTTCGTTATCTTTGATATGACGGCATCGGCGACACCCGAGGTGGTCGCAGAGGTAGGATCATCAGGGGCCGGTTTCATATCATATGTAACGGATTTGCCCTCTTTTATAATGGATGCGATGGCGTTATCAACCCTCTCCGCCGCAGCCGTCTCTCCGAGATATCTTAACATCATGACGCCGCTGAGCATCATGGCAAGCGGGTTGACCTTGTTCAGTCCCTTGTATTTCGGGGCGCTGCCGTGGGTCGCCTCAAATACGGCATATTCACTGCCGAGGTTTGCGCCCGGAGCGAGGCCCAGGCCCCCGATCAGTCCCGCCGCGAGGTCCGATATGATATCGCCGTAAAGGTTCGGAAGCACGAGTACATCGTATAGCTCAGGTTTCTGCACAAGCTGCATACACATATTATCGATGATTCTGTCCTCGAATTCAATATCAGGGTAGCCCTTGGCGACTTCACGCGAGACCTCAAGGAAGAGGCCGTCGGAGTGTTTCATGATATTGGCTTTGTGAACAGACGTCACCTTGCGCCTTTTATTTTTTCTTGCATATTCAAAGGCAAAACGGACAATGCGTTCGGTCCCGAATACCGAAATCGGCTTTATGCTGATGCCGGAATCCGGACGGATGGTCTTGCCGGAAAGGTCCTTTGCGAGGCCTATGATCGCCTTTGCCCCCTCTGAATCCTTCTGATACTCAATGCCCGCATAGAGGTCTTCGGTATTCTCCCTTACGATGACAAGGTCTATGTTTTCATATCTGGTCCTCGCGCCTGCATAGGATTTACACGGTCTCAGGCAACAGTAGAGATCGAGGGCCTGCCTCAATGATACATTCACGCTCCTGAAACCGGTGCCTACCGGGGTGGTTATCGGGCCTTTGAGCGCGACCTTGTTCTTCTTTATGGAATCAAGCACCCTGTCGGGCAGGGGGTTGCCTTCCGCGTGATAAACATCTTCTCCGGCATTCTGTATGTCCCACTCAAAGGCAATGCCGGTCGCCTCGAGGACCCTTCTTACGGCTTCTGTTATTTCCGGTCCGGTGCCGTCGCCGGGAATAAGAGTAACTTTATACATAGATGTAGACCGCCTCCTGTTTAATTTTAAATGTGTTCGAGGGCTTAATCCCGACTCGACCAACCGGCCCCTTGCCCCCGGACCCTTTTCTACGGCGTCACCGTCAATATTTTGCAGACCACCTCAGGGTGTTCCGCTATAAACTTCAGTTCGTCATCCGTAAGAGGCTTCTGGTTATGCAGGTTGGCGTACTGAACAAGATCGAGGGTCCTTCGGGCCTCTTTATCATCATTGAAGTGGATCCCGAGTTTGTCGTATACGTGCCTGAAGCCTTTAATCCCGCCATACTCCCCGGTCGTAATTATTCTGCCTGTGTCAAGCAGCTCGGGTTCTCCCCTGCCCACGTCCTCGGGGTCATACAACTCGTAATTGCGCCTGTCCTTCAGGGCGCCGTCGGCGTGTATACCTGATTCATGCGCAAAGGCATTGGCCCCGACGCCAGCCTGGCATATCGGGATTGGAATGCCGAAGGCGTATGACGCATACCGGGCGATTTTCCATGACTTTTTTAAATCAACGCGTTCATCGAGGTGCACTCTTTCCGCGAACCCGTGAGAGTACTTAAGCGCCAGTATCGTGGAAACGAGGTCGCAGTTGCCGGCCCTTTCGCCGAAGCCGTTCAATGTTGTGTTGATATAAGCGTCAACACCGCTTTCAACAGCCCCCTGTGCGCCCGAAACCGACACCGCCTCAGCCATGCCGAGGTCGTTGTGGCAGTGCATTTCTATGGGGAATTTAGTCGCCTCTGCGATCTTCTTTATCCTCTGATAGATCGTAATAGGGTCATCGGCCCCGAGTGTGTCACAGTATCTGAAACGGTCGGCCCCGTTTTCCTTTGCCGCAAGGGAAAACTCTATGAGCCTGCCGATATCCGTCCTGGACGCATCCTCTGCATTTAACCCCACAGTTTCCGCCCCCATGTATTTGGCCAGCTTCAGGGAATCCACTGCGGATTTAAGTATATCGTTCCATGTCTTTTTGCCCTGGAATTTCCCCTGTATCATTATGTCTGAGGTTGAGATAGAGATATTCAGGTGCCTGATGTCCGGACAATTCCTGAAGGTCAGCTCTACATCCTCCTTCACGGCCCTGCACCATCCTTCAAGGTGCATCTTCCCGATAACACCTTTTTTTGCAAGTTCGAGGTTGGCGTTAATGTAATTAACTTCGTGCTTGAGAGTGGGGAACCCGATCTCGCTCTGGAAGAGCCCCATTTCATCAAGGTAGACATTCAGCATGGTCTTGGCCAGCTTGCTCAGCAGGATGCGGGAGGTCTGGACCCCGTCCCTGTTTGTTACATCGATAAGAAATATATTTTTCACAGTCCGATATTTAACCATAACGTATGCGGCATTTACAACTTTGCAAACAGCTTTGCAAGACAGCTTTCAGCGATCAGCGATCAGCATTCAGCTAAGGCTGTTTTATAAGCTGACCGCTGAAAGCTGATAGCTGAATGCAGAATAGAGACAGGCTGCCGGCCCTTCGGGAGTTCGGAATTTCAATTTGTTTATGGTATGATAAGGCATCCGGTGAAACTCCTATGAAACCCCGGCTGTTCAGGATGAAAGCGGAAATATCTGTACAGAAGAGAGAGGGGATACGCGATGTCTGAAGACAGGAACCAGATTCTTGTTGTCGATGACGACCCCTATGTGCTTGAGTCCGTCTCAAACCTCCTTCACGAATACGGATATCACGTTATCGCCTGCAAAACCGGCGAGGAAGCGGTTTCGCGATTTATCCGGGCCAAATTCTATCTTGTATTGACCGATATCAAGATGCCCGGGATGTCGGGGATCGACCTGCTTGCGAAAATTCACGACATAAACCCGAGAGTCCCGGTAATCCTTATGACCGGGTATGCGGAGCTGGACATGGCCATCAATGCAGTCAAGAAGGGGGCCTTTGATTTTGTTACAAAGCCCTTCGACCCTGATTATATCCTTCATACCATCGGGAAGGCAAAGCGATACTCGGAGCTCCTCGATCTTGAGGAAGACTATAAACACAAGCTTGAAGAAACAGTAAGAAAACAGACCCAGCAGATATTCTACCTGAGCAGGGAAGTAATAAGGCGTCTGACGGCGGTTGCGGAGTTCAGAGACACGTGCGCCGGCGCCCACGTCTCCAGGATGGGGCTGTACGCAAACAAGATTGCCGAATTCCTCAATATGACGATAGAGTTCACTGACGCCATAACATATGCAGCCTCCCTTCACGACATCGGCAAGATAGGCATACCCGACAGCATCCTGCTCAAGCCCGCGGCGTTTACTCCGGAAGAATTCGAGACCATGAAGGCCCATACCACGATAGGACACAATATATTAGAGGGGTCTTCCCATCCTGTCCTGCAAATGGCCGCTTCCGTTGCGCTCAATCATCACGAGCGGTGGGACGGCACGGGTTACCCGCATGGCCTGAAAGGGGAGGAAATTCCGCTTGAGGGACGGATCGCGATCGTTTGCGACCAGTATGATGCGTTAATGGGCAAAAGACCGTACAAACCCGCCCTCAGTCATGAAGAGGTCTTTCATATAATAACAGAGGGCGACGGCCGGACCCTTCCCGCACACTTCGATCCCCAGGTGCTTGATGCGTTCATTAAGCTCGCTCCGACCTTTAAAGAGATCTTCGAATCATATCAGGATTAAATCAGCAATCAGCGGTCAGCTTTCAGCCATCAGCAAAAAAAAGCATGCCTGTTTGAGCTGATTGCTGACAGCTTTCTAATCTGTCATAAAGCAGAATGGGTCTTTCTCTTCAAAAACGTTCAACCCGTGGCTGTAAGAAACGGCAAGGCATCCCCCGCATACCGGCTTAATCGCGCAGGAGTTACATGCGCTGCAACCTGACCTGTAACGCTTTGCAGGCCCTGAATCATAAATTTCAGACAGGCCCGCGGAAAAGATGTTTCCTATCAAAGACGGAAACTTTCGGCAGGCATGCACTTCTCCGTCTGGAAGGATTGATACGAAGTTGAACGCCGCGCCGCAGCCATGTCCGGCGCAGCCGCCGAAAAGCTCCATCCCTTTTCTATAGTTTAAAATATTGATCAGATTGTCCTTGAGCCCCATGACCGGATTGTCCTGGGAGGCCTCGATGAACTTTTCAAGAAAAGCCCTGTACGCCTCGGGTCCGGGGAGCCTGAGATTGGCCCCCTCGCCTACCCGCGAGAGGCGGTTGAAGAAAAAGCTGTCGGCTTTGCCCCTGAGCATCCCGGCCAGCGGAATAACCTGTTCCATATTATCATTTGTAAGCGTCAGCATGACCATCGAATAGACGCCAAGCTCACGCAAGAAGGCAAGGAAACGGGTAGTGCGTTGAAAATGTCCCTCTCCGCGGATGTAATCGTTATACGCGGGAAGCCCTTCAAGGCTCACCTGAAAAAAAGAAGGAGGCTGGATATCGATGACGGCCTCGAGCTTTTCTTTTGAAACCGGGTTTCCTAATATGGCGATTGAAAAACCGCGTTCCGAGGCGGCCCGGTAAATCTCCGGAAAATCCGGGTGGAGAAAAGGATTGCCTCCTGTAAACGATATTGCGCCGCTTACCCTTCTTTCTTTTGTAAAGGTCGTTAAATCGTCGAGGATCTTGATAGCCTGCCCGAGATCGGGCCTCTTGCGGTCGCTCCTGTCATAGCAATGTTTGCAGTGAAGATCACATGCCTGCGTTAAATGCCATTGTATGGTAAAAACATCGGCTGAAAGATAACGTGTGTCTATACCGGCGTTTAAAGACGCGGCAGAGACTTCGCGCCTTATGAGCGGCGAAGGTGAAATGAGGATGCCGTTGGCCAATCCCCTGTTGACGACCCTGTGGATTACGTCCGCCCGCATCCGGAATTTCTTTGATAGGGCATCGATATCGAGTTCTTCAACCGTGATCTTCAGGGCGAGCAGGTCATCGTCAGTCGCGGGCCTTGCTTTCTTTTCATCCGTCTTCGGGTCCTTCCAGACAAGAATGAGCTCCTCGCCGGGTTCCGGGCCGGGGGCCTTGCCTGAACGGCCCAGGAGAAAACAGAGATTCTTCCATGAGAGTCTGATCAGATTAACGGAAGGGTTAAGCATGACGCTTCCGACACCCTGCGGCATGCGTGCTTTTGATGAAGTATGAGAGGCGAATTCAAGCCGGGCGAGTTCAGGCATAAAGGCCGGAAGCCCTTGCCCGCCCGGCTGTGACAACCAGTCAATGAATTCGTTTGGATCGGGCATGCGGGATGACCCTTTGCAGATACGTTCATGCATTTCGGGGGTGATGAACGCACAGCAGGCCGGGTATATGTCTTTGAGATTCTTTTTGTGAGATTCCAGTGTCTGCCTCTCCGGCTCGTGCCGCATTGAATATTTTACGACAGCCCGACGCCTTGTGCATAGTGCAAACTGCACTATTTCTTTTCTCCGCTTCAACTGCTCTTGGGGGCCTGTTGCTCCTGAGTGCCGCCGGCACTCTTTTTTGATGCGCCTCATCCGGACTTGCACCCGGTGGCCATGAGAGCCGCCCCTGTCAGGAGACCGGCCATCCCGATCCCCGCAAGAATCTTTTTAAGATCAGCCTTATCCATAATTCACCTCCTTTCATTGACCTTTGTTAAAATGCTATCACCCGGCAGGACGCGTGTCAACGAGATACGGGGCAAGGGGCAGGGAGCAGAGAAGTAGTTAGTAGTTAAGGGACATGCTTCAAGAAGTTTTTCCCCTTAACTATTTACTACTAACTACTTGCTGCTTTTTTTATGGTTTCCTCCCCACCGTTTAAACAGGGAGTGTGTAATGCCTGCGCTGTCGAGGAGCTTTCCCACGACAAAGTCCACGATATCATTCAGGTCTTTCGGTTTCTGATAAAATGCCGGAACAGGCGGGGCGATTGTTACGCCTGCGCGGGAGAGTTTGAGCATGTTTTCAAGATGTATGGAGCTGAAAGGCATCTCGCGGGGAGCGAGGATGAGTTTCCTCCCCTCTTTTATGACCACATCCGCGGCCCGCTCGATAAGATTGTTTGCATACCCGCCGGCAATCCCGGAAAGGGTCTTCATGGAGCACGGGACAATGAACATGCCTCCGGTTATGAAAGAGCCGCTCGATACGGGTGCTGCAAGGTCCTGCTCGCTGTAATATCGAATGTTTTTGGAAGCAAAATATTTTTGTATCTTTTTTTCCGTCTCCGCTTCCGTCTTTCCTGAAAGGTCAAGGCCTGTTTCAGTTTCAATTATGGAAAACGCCGTATGGGATATGCAGAGATGGACGGGGATTTTTGATTTAATGAGCTCTTCTACGAGCCTGATGCCGTAAACCGAGCCGCTGGCCCCGGAGATCGCAACAATATATGATTTCATCGATACATTTTAACATATGGGGGCGCAGACTAAGCACAAATGCCAATACCGCCATATAAAATACATATCTATGCTGTCATGCCCGAGGTCTTTATCGGGCATCCACCCTTCGACAAGCTCAGGGTGACAAGGCTTGTCATGGTGAGCTTGTCGAACCATGGATTCCCGCTTACTGACTGCGGGAATGACACACCGTTTATCGATAAGTACATTCAAGCACAACGAGATTCCTGACAGCATTGATAAGAGGAAGTTCGGGTGTGAGGATATTTTTGACGGTCCCGGCGTAAGAAGTTCCATCCAGCTCCCTCACCTCCTCAGATACCTTCGGCCCTTTGTTCAGCACAAGTATGCCGCCCTCTCTTACGTAAGGGCATGCCGCGCCTAAGAATTCTTTAATGCTGAAGGCGGCCCGTGAGACAATGACATCGAATGTCTTCTCAGACTCTCGGCCAAGGTTTTCAAGCCTCTGCTCCAGCACCGTCGTCCCGGCCGGCTTGAGTTGCCTGATCAGGTGCCTGAGAAAGGCGGCCTTTTTCCTTGACGACTCAACAAGCGTAAGGTCAATTTCGGGTCTGACGATCTTAAGCGGAATGCCCGGAAAACCCGCGCCCGTCCCTGCGTCGGCCAATTTCAACGCGCCCTCCGGCAGGGCTTTCAAGTAAAGAAGGGAATCGAGGAAGTGTTTGATGATAATATCTTCATCTGTCTTGAGGGCCGTAAGATTGTAGGCCTTGTTCCATTTTTTGAGCTCGGCGAGATAGGTCATGAATGCGCTTAGCTGTTTTTCCGAGCAGGAGATGCCGAGTTTCTGAAGGCCTTTGTTAAGGTGATCGTATGGTTTCATAATATTTAAAACTGTTAGGGTTCGAGGGGTCAAGGGCTGAGTGAAATATTTTATCTTAACTCTTAACTCATAACTCCAAACTCTTTAACGTTTCGTCCCCACATGCACGGCAGCGATGCCGAAGGTCAATTTGAAATACCTGACGTCCTTCAGGCCTGTTTCCTCAATGGCCCTTTTGAATACTTCAGGAGCGGGAAATTCGAGCATCGAGGACGGGAGATATTTGTAGGCCCCTTTTTTACCGGATATCAGCTCACCGATGAAAGGAAGCACCTTCGTTATATAAACCCGGTAGGGGACCCTGAAGAGAGGGTTTTGCAGACTGGTAAATTCCAGGATGACGACCTTGCCGCCGCTTTTTACAACACGGCCCATTTCAGAGATACCTTTTTTATAATCCTGAACATTCCGAATGCCGAAGGCGATTATCGAACCGTCAAATGTATTGTCTTCAAAAGGCAGAGACGTGACGTCCGCGAAGCGGACATCTATCCGATCCCGATAGTCCGACTTCCCGACCTTCTCCCTTCCGAGTTCAAGCATCCCTTCGCTGAAGTCAACGCCGACGACTTTCGCATCCGGCGGAAAACGTTTCATTATCTCAAGCGCCACGTCGCAGGTGCCGGTCGCCACATCGAGGATCCGCGCGTTCTCAACCTTCGGAAGCTGTCCTACGGCGAACCTCCTCCAGTAGCCGTCTATCCCCATACTCAGCACCCTGTTGAGAAGGTCATAGCGCGGGGCTATCGTGGTGAACATCGACTGTATCTTCGAGGGGTCTTTAGCGGATTTGTCCATGTGCAATGAGTTTAAAACAGGCCGGCGGGCAAGTCAATGTATCGACCTCTTTAGACGCTTGCGCACCTTGACTTATTACAAAGACGATAGGTTATAATCCTATTCACATATTTTGTTCAGGCGCCCGGATGGGCTTAAAGGGGAATCCCGTGAGATACGGGAGCGGACCCGCCGCTGTAATCCCGATTTCCGCTTTTCGGAATTCACAGTCTCTACTCAATGATCGTCACTTGTCGGATTGACAGGGAAGGCTGATAGAGATCGGGAGAGCCAGAAGACCTGCCTGGACCATGCCTCACTGTAAGCCTTCGAGGAAAGGGGCTGTGAGGGTAAAGGTTTTGGCTTTTATCCCCCCGGCTTTCAGAAATGAAGGCCGGGGGTTTTTATTTAAGGGTCCGGGGTCACAGTAGAAGTCTGGCTCCCTGACGCGAGAAAGGGTGAATGTTGGTCAAATGAAAATTACGTTTATTCTTGGCGGCGCAAGGAGCGGCAAGAGCGCGTTTGCGCTTAATGAAGCCTCTAAGACAGAGGGCAGGAAGGCATTCATTGCAACTGCGCAGGCCTTTGATGAGGAGATGAAGGAACGCATCAGTAAGCACCGCAAAGAGCGAGGCCCCGAATGGGACACCTACGAGGAGCCGGTGAATATAGTTCATGCATTGTCGGATTTAAAAGGAAAGTATAACGCCATTGTGCTTGATTGTCTGACATTATGGCTGTCGAATCTCTTAATCAGAGCACAGAGCACAGATCACAGAACACAGACTGAAGATAAATGCATTGGAGAATTAATCGAAACATTACATAAATCAAAACACTCGTCACTCGTCACTCGTCACTCGTCACTTTTTATCGTTTCAAACGAGGTCGGAATGGGGATTGTGCCGGAGAACGAACTGGCGAGAAGGTTCAGGGACCTCGCGGGCTCGTTAAACCGGAGGCTTGCGGAAATATCTGATGAAGTTTATTTGGTCACTGCCGGGATACCGATGAAAATTAAAAATTCAAGATGAAAAATTCAAAATTGAAAGCTGTACGAGCGTCATTCCCGCAGGTAGTAAGCGGGAATCCGGCCCTTCGACAAGCTCAGGGTGACAAACTTGTCATGGTGAGCCTGTCGAACCATGGATTCCGGCTTAAGGACTGCCGGAATGACAGACAACCACGAAATTAATATAATGGAGGTCTTATGGATTTAAATTCCATCTTATCAAGCATTGATAACGTCAACGGGAAATTTATCGAAGCTGCGCAAAACCGGCTGGACAGCCTCACTAAACCCCAGGGCAGCCTCGGAAGACTCGAGGAGTTCGCAAGGCAGGTCGTGGCGATTACGGAAAACCCTATGCCTGCGCTCGATAAAAAAGCCGTCTTCACCTTTGCTGGAGATCACGGGGTCGCGGATGAAGGGGTCTCGGCCTTCCCAAAAGCGGTCACGCAGCAGATGGTCCTTAATTTCCTGACCGGCGGGGCGGGGATCAATGTCCTTGCGAGACACGCGGGGTCTGATGTCGTTGTGGTGGATATCGGCGTGGATTGCGACTTTAATGCTTCTGCGGAGGCCGGGTTAAAGACCGCACTGACATCGGGGAGGACTTTTATTTCCAGGAAAATTGTGCGGGGTACGGGAAATATGCGGAAAGGTCCGGCCATGACAAGGGCCGAGGCGGAGAATTGCATTTCAGCCGGGGTCGGGCTCGCAAACGAGTACGCTGAAAAGGGCTACAGGATTTTCGGCACCGGCGATATGGGCATCGCTAACACTACCCCTTCAAGCGCGATTACTGCCGTGCTTACGGGCAGGGCGGTTGAAGATATTACCGGCAGGGGGACTGGAATAAACGATGAAATATGGAAACACAAGGTCCAGGTAATCAAAGACGCGATTGCCGTAAACAGGCCGGACCCTTCCGACGCAATCGATGTGCTTGCAAAGATCGGAGGGGCCGAGATCGGCGGCATAGCGGGACTGATCCTGGGCGCTGCCGCAAACAGGGTCCCGGTTGTCGTTGACGGATTCATCTCGACCGCCGGCGCGCTCATTGCGTATTCCATCGAGCCTAAGACAAGGGATTACATGTTTGCCGCGCATATGTCACAGGAGGCGGGGCACAGGACAATGCTTGAAAAGCTTGGGCTCAGGCCCGTTCTCGATCTCGATCTCAGACTTGGAGAAGGAACAGGCGCCGCGCTCGCGATGTTTATAATCGAAGCGGGACTTAAGATATATAAGGAAATGGCGACCTTCGGAGAGGCCGGGGTTTCGGAGAAGAGGTAAGAGTTCAGAGTTTAGAGTAGGGGCAGACCCCAGTGTCTGCCTTAAAAAGGAATGGCGCGTCCCATTAGAGCAAAGGACATAATGGACAAGAAGAACAATATACCTTTAGAGAAGCCGCTCGTCACTCGTCACTCGTCACTCGTCACTCGTTTTTTACTGGCATTTCAGTTCCTGACGATCATCCCGGTGAGGAGGATGGATAATTTGTCCGACGAAGACGTTGGGGGCGCATCCGCTTTTTTCCCTGCTGCCGGGGCGGCCCAGGGAGCGCTTCTTGTAATGTCGGCGGCGGTATTCACGAAGGTCTTCCCGGCAGGACCGGCAAACGGGCTGGTCCTCCTTGTTATGGTAATTATCAGCGGCGGCCTTCACCTCGACGGGCTCGCCGATACCTTCGATGCGATCGCGTCACGAAAGGGCATGGAGAAAAAACTGGAGATCATGAAAGACAGCAGTGTCGGGGCCTTCGGGGTAATCGCGATAGTCCTTGCGCTTCTGCTTAAGTTCCTTTTGTTAAACGCCCTGCTCCTTGACGCGTCAAAAGTCACTTATTACTCGGCCCTGTTCTTAATGCCTGTTTTTTCGAGGTGGGCGATGGTCCCGGCGATCTTTCACGGCAAGTCCGCAAGGCGGGATGGACTAGGACGTGTTTTCGCTGAATATACGGGGAAAAAAGAATTAATGATGGCTTCGCTTTTTACGGTTATATCAGTTGCGTGTATTGCATTGCTCTTAAATGCGCTGACGGCGGGTCACTCGTTACTTGTTACTCGTTACTTGTTACTGATTCCTGCGCTTTATATTTTCAGCGCCCTTGCCGTATGGTTTTCAAACAGAAATTTCGGCGGCATGACAGGTGATACATTCGGCGCGGTCTCCGAGATATCGGAGCTAATATTTTTAACCTCGGTGGTCCTATGGTCACAACACTATACTTAATCAGGCACGGAGAGACAGTCGGCGCAGAGACAAAGCGCTACAAGGGCCATCTCGACGTGCCGCTGTCGGACAACGGGATAAGGCAGATGGAGAGGGTTGCGGAGTATCTATACCGGAATACCCCCCCCATCCCCCCCTTATCTAATGGGGGGCAAGGGGGGGTTACGGTCGTTTACTGCTCCGACCTCTCCCGCGCCGTGAAGAGCGCGGAGATCATCGCCGGACCTCATGGCTTGAAGCCGGTTATCATCCCTGAGCTGAAAGAGAGGAATTTCGGGATATGGGAAGGGATGTCCTTTGATGAGATAAGGGAGAAATATCCTGATGAATTCAACGCGTGGGCCTCAAACCCGCTCGAGCACAGCCCGATAGGCGGGGAGAGCACGGTTGAGGTGCGGGACAGGGCGGTGAAGGCGCTGGGGAAGATATTAAATAATCCCCCCATCCCCCCCTTAAATAAGCGGGGGGAAAGGAGCATCGCTATCGTGTCTCACGGCGGCGTCATCAGAGTTCTTCTATGTCATTTTTTAGGCGTCCCGCTTGAGAATGTTTTCAGGATCGAGCAGGGATTCGCCGCATTGAATATCATTGAGTTGCATGATGATTATCCGGTGGTAAAGTTAATAAATGGAGAGGTGTAAATTTAAGATGCAGTTCACCCGCAGACGGCACGAGGAGTTTTTTGCTGACTGCTGACCGCTTATTTATGGCTAAAGCATTAATGATACAGGGCACGGGTTCCGGAGCGGGCAAGAGCGCTATTGTCGCGGGGCTCTGCAGGATATTCAGGGACCTCGGCATCAGGGTAGCTCCGTTTAAGGCGCAGAATATGGCGCTGAACTCTTTTATTACAAAAGAGGGCGGGGAGATAGGCCGCGCCCAGGCCTTTCAGGCCGAGGCCGCGGGCCTTGAACCGTGCAACGATATGAACCCTGTGCTTCTTAAGGCCTCGGGCGAAGCAGGATGCCAGGTGATCTTAAACGGCAGGGTATACGCGACAATGAAGGCCCACGAGTATTACGCGATCAAGGACAAGGTATGGGATGTGATCACGGCGGCCTATGACAGGCTATCAAGCCAGTATGACGTCATCGTCATTGAAGGCGCCGGCAGCCCGGCTGAGATCAATCTGCAGAAGGAAGAAGTAGTGAATATGCGCGTGGCCCGTTATACGGACGCGCCCGTCATACTTGTCGGCGATATTGAAAGGGGCGGCGTCTTTGCGTCTTTCTACGGGACGGTTGAATTATTAAAAGACATAACCCCACCCGGCCTCCCCTTATCCAAGGGGAGGGGCAAGGAGGGGGCATCCGACGCTGATTATATCAAGGCGTTCATCGTTAATAAATTCAGGGGCGATATCAATATCCTCAGGCCGGGACTGAGGATGATAGAGGGCAGGACAGGCAAGCCGGTGATCGGGGTGCTTCCCTATGTCACCGGGATCGGTTTGCCTGAGGAAGATGGACTGGCGCTTGAAAGACATTCAAAATTCAAGATTCAAAATTCAAATAAGAAGCCGATTAAAATTGTTGTCTTGCGACTGAAATATATCTCAAACTTCACCGACTTCGATCCGTTTTTCTGCGAGCCCGACGTGGAGTTGAAATATTCTTTATGGGAAGACGATATTCACAGCGCCGACCTTGTCATTATTCCGGGCTCGAAGAATACTGTAAGCGACCTCCTGTATTTGAGAGAGACCGGCGTGGAGGAGTGCGTGAAGTCCGCTGCCGGAAAGGGCATCCCCGTGGTGGGGATATGCGGCGGATACCAGATGTTAGGCAAAAAGATAGTCGATCCGGACGGCGTTGAAAGCCATCACAGGGAGATTGAGGGCCTCGGCCTTCTCGAAATCGAAACGACGCTTGAAAAGACGAAAGTGACATGCCAGGTGGAAGCGGAGATATCAGACGGGGCCGGGGTCCAGGGTCAAGGGTCCGGTTCAAACTGGCCCCCGGCCCCCGGCCCCTGGCCCCGTCTGAAAGGGTATGAAATCCACATGGGGGTTACAACGGGAGATATAGGATTATTCAGGATCAACCGTTTGAACGGTTCAAGCGGTTCAAGCGGTTTAAACCGTTCGGTCCCCGACGGTTCTTCAAAAGGCAACGTCTGGGGCACGTACATCCACGGCATCTTCGATAATGATGAATTCCGGACGTCTCTTGTCAATTCTCTCAGGAAGAGGAAAGGCCTGTCCCTGCTAAAAGCGCAAGCCTGCTACGCGGCAAAGAAAGATGAGGCAGTAAACAGATGGGCCGATGTCCTGAAAAACAGCGTGGACGTATGCTTCATGCTCCGGCAATTGGGGATGGAACAGTGCGTAAAAAAGTGAGAAGTAAGAAGTGAGAAGGGAGAAGTTCAAAAGACATGAGTGAAACGATCATCCTTATATCGGCATACATATTGGATTGGGTGATCGGAGACCCGCGCCGGCTGCCGCATCCTGTCAGAGGGATCGGATGGGCGATTGAGAAGATGGAGAGAATACTGATGGGCAAAGGGCAGAGGGCAGAGGGCAGCGGGCAAAACCTGACGGAAAAGTTGACCGGCGTGTTGCTTGCTGCTGCTGTAGTCGGCGGCACATATTCAATATTCTATTTGATCAATCTGCTTGTTCTTACTTCCCACTTCTCACTTCTTACTTCTTACTTGTCGTTTGCATTACTCGTCTATCTTGCAGCAACGACCCTCGCGACCCATGATCTTATCAAGTCCGGTAAGGCCGTAATTGACGCATTGAATTCCGGCAACAAGGAAGAAGCGAAGATAAAACTCGGCATGATCGTCGGCAGAGACACTAAGGACCTTGACGATAAAGGGATGGCGAAGGCGACGATAGAGACCCTTGCGGAGAACGCCTCCGACGGCATCATCGCTCCGATGTTTTATTTTGCGATTGGAGGGCTTCCTCTGGCAATGGCGTATAAGGCGGTGAACACACTCGATTCGATGGTCGGATACAGGAACGAGAGGTACGGGAATTTCGGCTGGGCCTCCGCGAGGCTCGACGATATCGTCAATTATATCCCGGCGAGGATTACGGGGATATTGATAGTAATTACTGCCTTTGTATTAGGGCTCAGGGGTTGGGGGGCAGGGGTCAGTAAAAAAACCAATCCCCAATCCCTGGCCCCCAATCCCACATCATCTTTTAAGATGATGATTAGAGACGGCAGAAAACATTTAAGCCCGAACAGCGGTATCCCCGAGGCCGCGATGGCGGGGGCGTTGGGCGTAAGACTGGGCGGGCCCTCTTTTTACGGAGGGGTGCTTGTCGAAAAACCGTACATCGGGGAAGAGCCGGGAGTCAAGAGTCAGGAGTCAGGAGTTAAGATTCAGGATGAACTACTGACCGCTTCAAGAAAAGCGATATCGATTGTGAGGATTGCCTCTGTTCTGGGCCTTTTGTTTGCCTTGATATTTATGTATCTGAGGAGTGCCGTATGCTGCAAATAAAATCCGCTTCACTTAACTCTAAACTCTTAACTCTTGACTCTTATGCCCACGGCGGGAATATATACAGGATTGCGGAAGAACTGGGAGTGTCCGAAGGCAGATTGGTCGATTTCAGCGCGTCGATCAACCCGCTCGGGATTTCGGAGAAGGTGAAGGATGTAATCAGAAAAAATCTGAACTGCCTGGTGAATTATCCGGACCCTGATACGAAGGCGCTGAGAGAAAGGATTGCGAAGTGCCATGACACAGACCCGGAGACGATCATCTGCGGCAACGGCAGCACTGAGCTCATCTATCTCATTCCCCGCGCCCTGGGGCCGAAGAGGGTCCTGGTCCCCGCGCCGACGTTTTCGGAATATGAGCGCGCATGTAAAATCAGTTCAGAGTCAAGAGTTCAGAGTTATGAGTTAAGAAAAGAACACAACTTTGAAATTATTCCCGATGAATTTATATCAGCGATGAAAGTAAATTCAAAATTCAAGATTCAAAATTCAAAGCTCTGTACGGGCGACCCGGCGGGTCGCCCCTACTCCAAACCTGACTCCGCAATGCCATGCAACATGGCTTTCCTGTGTAATCCCAACAACCCGACCGGACATCTGCTGAAGCGCGGGGAGGTGCTGAGGATCGCTGAAGAGGCGAGAGAAGCGAAGTGCTTCCTCGTTGTTGACGAGGCGTTTATCGACTTTTGCCCTGCGGAATCGGTGATTGCTGAAGTCCGGGACAACCCGTTCCTGATAGTCCTTCGTTCCATGACAAAGTTTTATGCCCTGACGGGATTGAGGATCGGGTACGCCGTGTTTCATGAAAAACTGATTGAAAGGATAAAACACTTCAGGGAACCCTGGACTGTCAACGGTCTTGCGCAGAAGGCTGCGGTTGCGGCGCTTGAGGATCATGAATATTCGCGGCGGACTTTCAGGTTGATGAAAAAGGAGAAACATTTTCTCGAAAGCGGCTTCACGAGACTGGGAATGGAGTTTTATCCGTCCGGGGCAAATTATTACTTGTTGAAAATCCCCGCTTCCCGTTGCGATGCTTTGCGGCAACGGGAGCCCAGCCCCCCTTTGTCAAAGGGGGGTATAGTTTTGGGACTGAGAGATAAAGGCATTCTTGTCAGGGACTGTTCAAATTTCAGGGGGTTGAATAATTCATATATAAGGGTCGCAGTGAAATCGCGCAGGCACAACAGCAGCTTATTAAAGGAGTTAAAAGATATTTTTGGCAAAATCCCCCTTAATCCCCCTTTTTCAAAGGGGGAAGTTTCCCCTCTAACAAGAGGGGATTAAGGGGTGTGTCTCCCTCTTTGAAAAAGACCAACAGTAGGAGCCTTAAGCAGGGGCCGGGGGAGATTTTTTAATAAACTTATGAAAGGCATAATCATAGCGGGAACACACAGCGGCTGCGGCAAGACGACCGTCACCCTCGGCATCCTTGCCGCGTTAAAGAAGAAAGGACTGACCGTCCAGTCCTTCAAGGCGGGGCCTGATTTTATCGACGCGGGGCTGCATAAACTGATCACCGGCAGACCGTCGAGAAATCTCGATCTGTGGATGTGCGGAATAGAATATGCTGCGCAGTGTTATAAAAGGAACGCGGCGGACGCTGATATGGCGGTTGTCGAAGGAGTAATGGGACTGTATGACGGAAACATGAGCACTGCTTATCTGGCGTCAACGCTGGACCTGCCGGTCATACTTGTCGTTGACGCATACGGGATGGCAGAGAGCGCGGGCGCGGTCGTGAAGGGGTTTAAAGAGTTCAGAGTTCAGAGTTCAGAGTTTAGTAACAGAAAAGACCGGGAAGCGCAGTTCCCGGAGTCTGAACTCCAAACTCTAAACTCTAAACTCTCCTTTGCCGGCGTCATCTTCAACCGTGTAGCCTCCGAGAACCATTTCAACCGGCTTAAAGGCAGCGTACGCGATGCGCCTGTGCTCGGTTATCTGCCGAGGGACATTGATTTTGAGGTCCCGCACAGGCATCTTGGATTGGCGACAGCAGAAGAGAACCCCCTTGGCGATGAAGCGATTCAGAAGTTGACGGATGTGGTTTTGAAGTATATTGATGTGAAAGAATTACTGAAAGGGGCAAGGGTCATGGGTCAGGGGTCAAAGGAGAAGACAAGTTACCCTATTGCCCCTTGCCCCCCGGACCCTGCGGTACGCATTGCCGTTGCCCGCGACAGGGCGTTCTGCTTTTATTATGAAGACAATCTTGATTTGCTAAGAGACGCCGGAGCGGAAATCATTACGTTCAGCCCTCTGTCCGACAGCAAAATTCCTGACGGCGTTGACGCGCTGTACATCGGCGGGGGGTATCCTGAGCTTTATGCAAAGGAGTTGTCGGCGAACGGGATGATGCTGGATTCGATAAAACAATTTGCAGCCGGCGATATGCCGGTGTATGCCGAGTGCGGCGGGTTCATGTATCTGACAAATGGAATATGGAGTATGGAAGACGGCAAATCGAAGCTGTGGGAGATGGCTGGAATCTTTCCTTTTGATACACAGATGAAAGACAGGCTTTCCAGGCTGGGCTACAGGGAAATTTATTTGAAAGAGGATTGCATACTCGGCAGGAAAGACTCCGTAATCAGAGGGCATGAGTTTCATTATTCGGAAATTGAAGACAGCAGTCAGCAGTCAATTTATTCCGTCAGAGACGGTTCCGGGAACTTGCTGCCTGACGAAGGCTACAGGATAAAGAACACTATCGGCAGTTATGTTCACACGCATTTTGGAAGTAACAGGGAGATTGCGAAAATATTTATTGATTATATAAAGGAGCATCATGGAAATCATTCTGCTTGCAGGACACGGCAGTCCTAAAAAGGACGCAAACAATCTTGAAAACGTGGCAAGGCTGCTGCACAGCACCATACATCCGGGGTGCGGCGACAGTTGTGTACGCATCGCGTATCTGCAATTTGCGCAGCCGGACATAATGGAGGCCATCAAGGGCTGTGCAAATGCCGGCGCCAAAAAGGTCGTCATACATCCGTACTTCCTGAGCAGCGGGATGCACGTCACTACAGACATCCCGGCTATCGTAAAAGAGGCGGCTGGGATGTTCCCTCATGTGGAGTTCATCTACACGGAGCCGTTAGGCATTCACAGCAAGATGGCGCAGGTGGTGCTTGAGAGGATCTATGCGGCATCGGGAATGAAGCCTGAAGAAATTGAAAAGAGGAGCTTTGGAATAATCTCTGAAGAAGCGGACCTGGGCGATATTCCTGAAGACAGATTGCCGATTGTGAAACGTGTGATCCATACAACCGCTGATTTTGAATTCAGGAGCAGCCTTGTGTTTCACCCCGACGCCGTAAAAGCGGGCCTTGCCGCGATTAGAGCAGGCAAGGACATCCTGACGGACGTCGAGATGGTGAGAGCGGGAATTAACAAACGGCTGCTTGAGAGATGGGGAGGGAAAGTGGTCTGCGCAATACAAGAGTCAAGAGTCAGGAGTCAAGAGTCAGGAAAAAAAACAAGAGCGGAGACGGGCATAGAACACGCGCTGCAAGAAAATAAAAACATCGGAATCATCGCCATCGGCAATGCCCCGACTGCATTGTTGAAGGTAATAGATCTTTTTCTTAACTCTGAACTCTTAACTCTTGACTCTAAACTTGTTGTCGGCGTTCCCGTCGGCTTTGTAAAAGCGCTGGAATCGAAGGCCCTGCTTGCGGAGCAGAGGTTCCCTTTCATAACGAACATCAGCAGGAAAGGCGGCTCGCCCGTAGCTGCTGCGATAGTGAACGCGTTGTTGAAAATGGCGGATGAAATAAAATGAAAATTCAAAATTCAAAATTCAAAATTCAAAATTTCCTGCCAGTCACTCGTTACTCGTCACTCGTTACTGTATTACTTGTCACTTGTTACTTGTCACTTGTTACTGATGCCGCAGCCATGCACATCTCAGAAGGCATACTGCCCATGAACTGGGCCGCTGTGTGGTTTGCTGTTGCGGTCCCTTTTGTCTGGTATGGGATGAAGAGGCTTGGAGAGCTTTCAAAGATCGACCTCTCATTCAAGCCGCTCGCCGGGCTCATGGCTGCCATTGTCTTTGTTATTTCCCTGATGCCGATACCGGTGCCGACTGCGGGCACATGCTCCCATCCCGGCGGCACGGCGATCCCGGCGATACTGCTCGGCCCCTCGATCACCGTCCTGATAACCGGAGTGGCCCTTCTGGTCCAGGCCCTGTTTTTTGCTCACGGCGGCCTGAGCACGTGGGGAGCGGACGTTGTTTCAATGGGGGTGACGGGGGCTTTTGCGGGTATTGCGGTTTTCAAAGTCCTGAGAAAGATGAGGGCGGGACTTGCGCTCTCGGCATTTTTTGCCGGCCTTGTTTCCGACTGGGCCATTTATTTCACTACATCCGTCGAACTTGCGTCGGGCATCATGGGAGACGAACCGTTCCTGCCTTTGTTTACAAAGATACTCATTGCGTTTGTACCTACGCAGTTGCCGCTCGGCATAGTAGAGGGCGCAATGACTGCCGGCATGGTCAAACTGATCTTTAAAAGAAGGTCTGACCTGCTGGTAAAGTTCGGCGTGATAAAAGCAGAGGAGGCCGCATTGTGACAATTCAAAATTCAAGATTCAAGATTCAAAATTATGGAACGACTTTTTTAATTCTGTTTTTATTGTTCACTATTCACTATTCACTGTTCACTACTGCCTTCGCGGCCGACTGGAGCGGCGTTGACGAGTCTGTTGTGGAGAAGTATGCAAAGGACCACGGCAGGGAGGCACGCGCTCCGCTCATCAATACGGACCAGGGAGACCTTCTCCTGTTTATGTTTCTCGTAGGTGGAGCTGTCGGCGGGTTCGCTGCAGGGTACTATTGGAGATCGTTGATGGAGAAAAAAGGAATTAATCTCAATCGTAGCTCAAAAGTTGCTCAAAAGTAGATTAACAATGGTTGAACTTCCTTTGAGCTACTTTTTGACTACTTTTGAGCTGTACTTGATGATTATTAGAAAGAACTGATGAATTTTTCAGAACATTTCAATAAAGGACATATACTTGCAAAAGTGGACGCACGGGTCAAGCTGCTTGTGGCCCTGGCGCTTCTGCTTATGGTCCTCAGTTACAAGGGGATATTTTTCCCCTTGCTCATGTCGGCAGGGGCACTCATGCTCTGCATAAAAATGCGCATACCTTTGAAGGCCATACTTGCGCGTATGGCGCAGCCTTTGTTCCTGGCGCTCGTGATTTTATTGCTGAAGCTCTTTTTTTCCGGAAAGGATACGATGTTCGTTATCAAACTTCCCACTTCTCACTTCCCACTTCTCACTTTAGCCGGACATTCGGACGGCCTTTTGGAGGGTATCAGGATAACCTCGAGAATATTAGGCGGGGTCTCCATTGTTATGGCCCTCGGGTTTGCAACGCCCTTTATCGAATTCGTTGCAGCGCTCTCATGGCTGCGCGTGCCGAGGCCTTTCATTGAGATCATGATGCTTGCATACAGGTATTTATTTGTCTTTCTCGAGGATGCTTCGACTATCTACAGCGCCCAGAAAAACCGCCTTGGATATGCCGGGATCAGGAAGGGGTTGAACTCGTTTGGGGTGTTGACAGGTTCACTGGTCCTGCGCGGCTTTGAACAGAGCCAGAAGACAGCGGACGCGATGATACAGAGGGGCTATACAGGTGATATGCCACAGTTAAAGAGTCAGCCCTTAAGCGTCGCTGAACTTGCCGCTGCCGTTATAGTGGTGCTTGCCGGGGGTGCGGTGTGGATGATTTGAAAAGAATTGTTTGCAGGTTAAGTTTGTCATTCCGGCAGTCCTTAAGCCGGAATCCAGTTCCTTTAAGAAAAACCATGGATTCCCGCTCAACAGATTGCCAACAGTAGGTGCTTTAGGCACGGGAATGAGGGCATAGAAGATAAGTTATGTATTCAGTCAAGAATGTTTCATACAGATACCCCGACGGCACAAGGGCCCTCGACGGGATAAACCTTGAGGTGAGGCAGGGGGCGTTTGTCGGGTTGTTAGGGGCCAACGGTTCAGGCAAGACAACTCTGCTTCGTGCCATGGACAAGCTGCTTAAGGGAGTTGAGGGACAAATCCGTTTAAGCGGTGTCGATATCAGCGCTATGTCGCCGAAGGAGATTTATAAAAAGGTCGGGCTTGTCTTTCAGAACCCGGATGACCAGCTCTTCGCGCCGACGCTCTTTGAGGACGTGGCATTCGGTCCGATGAATATGGGCTTTAACGCAAAGGAAGTTGAAAGGCGCGTGCTGAATGCGCTGAAAGAGGTCGAGCTCTCCGGGCTTGAGAAGAAGTCCGTCCACAACCTGAGCTTCGGCCAGAGAAAACGCGCGTGTATCGCCGGGCTTCTTGCAATGGGGCATGAAACGCTCCTGCTCGATGAGCCCACTGCCGGGCTTGATCCCATGGGCGAGTACAGGATGATGAAGCTGCTTTGGAAATTGAATAAGGAAAACGGCGTGACCGTTATCATGGCGACCCACAGCGTGGACCTCGTGCCGGTCTTTCTCGACAGTCTTTATATCCTGAGCAAGGGAAGAATCACGAGGGGCGGCACGCCGGAAGAGGTCTTTGACGCGCCGGAAGACATGGCGAATATCAAGCTGAGGCTGCCGCATATCGCGGAGCTTCTTTACAAATTAAAGCATGAGGACAAGATGAATTTTGACCGTATTCCGCTCACTATCGGTGAGGCGAGGAGAGAGATATTGAAGGCCATTCAAAATGAAAAATTCAAAAATTAGAGTAAGAAAACCGCATCATTCCCGCAGTCCCTTGAGCGGGAATCCACCCTTCGACAGGCTCAGGGTGACACAGCTTGTCATGGTGAGCTTGTCGAACCATGGATGCCCGCTTACGACATGCGGGCATGACGGAGCATTTGTTCACCGAGTTGCATGACAGAAAGGAGGTGAAAATATTGAACAAGGCAAAGAAGGCTGAAAAGAAGACAAAAGCCGCCATTTCATTTCATATGAAATGCGCAAAGACAGCCAACGGACTTACGCACTTCGTGATGTACGGCGACGTGCCGAAGAAAAAGATGCCATTGTAACAGCTTGCGCAGGGGCGGTCATGCGGATCGCCCCTGTATTATTCCCCCCCTTTGTAAAAGGGGGGTGAGGGGGGATTTTGAAAACAGATTTTAAATTCGAAAAATCTCCCCTCACCCCTCTTTTCCAAAGAGGGGAATCCTCGGGACAATGATAAAAAATAAGTAATAATCTTTTTTAAAAAGGAGAAACAATGAGCAAGAATTCAAAGGCTGTTATTGATCGCGGACTTTCGTTTTTAAACATCGATTCGGACTGGAAGCTGACGCTGGACCCCGAGAATATCTTCTGGGGCCTGCTGCCCCGCAGCAACGGGGACTTCATGCTGCCCGACGATTTGATCACTCTCTACAAAAAGGAGCGAGAACACCTTGACACGGAGATGAAAAACTTCAGGTTCAACGAGCCGCTCAACTGCGTGTACATCGACCCTACGGACAGGTGCAATGCCAACTGTCCTTACTGCTACATCCCGGCGAAGATCCGCAAAAACGGCACGCAGATGACGCGGGAACAGTTGGATATGACCCTTTCTAAAGTCGCTGAACATTTCAAAGCAACGAAGAAAAAACCGGTCGTCGTGTTTCACGCTGCCGAGCCGCTTCTTGCAAAGGACATTATCTTTGAGGGGATCAAAAAGTATCACGACAAGATGCTCTTCGGCATTCAGACCAACGCGCTTTTACTTGAGAAAAAAGACGCTGACTTTATGATGAAATACAGGGTCGGAGTGGGCATCTCCCTTGACGCGGCGACCGCTGCCGTCAACAACCGCTCGCGGGTCTCGGTAAAGGGGGAAGGCAATTTTAAAAAGGCGGTCCGGGCCCTTGACTGGTTTAAGGGATATGAGGGGTTGAATGTAATAGCGACGGTCACGAAATTCAATGTCGATAAACTTTCGGAGCTTGTGAAATTCCTGCACAAGAAGGAAGTCCCGTGCATGCTTTTAAACCCCGTAAGGCTTACGCAAAGACGTTCATGGAGTCTGAAGCCGGACGACATGGTATTTGCGAAAAACATGATGAAGGCGGTCGAGACCGCGGTGGGGCTTTCGCAGAAGACGAGGCATCAGATCGTCATCGGCAACTTTGCCAATGTGGTCCTTGCGATCATATCGCCTACTGCAAGGCGCATGATGTGCGATATTTCTCCGTGCGGCGGCGGAAGGACGTTTCTTACCGTCACCGCAGACGGCGAGATGGTCCCATGCGGTGAGTTCATCGGGTTCAGGGAATTCTCGGGAGGCAACATCTTCAGGACCTCGATTGACTCCGCGATGAAATCCAGGCCGTTCAAACTGATCCGTGAGAGGATGGTTGAAAAGATAGAAGAGTGCGACACCTGCGACTTCAGACACATCTGCGGCTCACCCTGTCCGGCTGAGATGCACGCAAGGGGCGATATGTACCAGAAGGCAGCGTTCTGCGAGTTCTATAAAGAGATTATCAAACAGGCGTTCAGGATGATCTCTGAGGACAAGGTGAAGTATCTTCTTCGCAAAGACTCACTAAACCAGATGGCGATGGAGTATCGGTATTAAAATGAAAGGGTCCGGGGTCCAGGGTCCGGGGGCCAGAGGGAAAAAGGGAAACCTCAGGTCCGGGTTTACGACAGGGGCGTGCGCTGCGGCTGCGGCAAAGGCGGCGGTTTTACTCGTTACTCGTCACTCGTCACTCGTCACTGAAGTGGAAATCCCGTTCCCCGACGGCAGCAGAAGAATATTCAAAATTCAAAATTCAAAATTCAAAATTGACGGGAATGAATGTTCTGCCGTAGCGTCAGTAATCAAAGACGCGGGCGATGACCCTGATGTCACGAACGGCGCGGAGATAGTGGCCGAAGTTAGAGTAAAGAGTCAAGAGTCAGGAGTTAAGAAAGAAGAAGATTCAAAATTGAGTATTCAAGATTCAAAACCAGACACTAAACTCATAACTCTTAACTCTAAACTCTTTCTTCGGGGCGGAAAAGGTGTTGGAATTGTTACCAAGCCGGGGCTTTCCGTCCCTGTCGGCGAAGCGGCGATTAATCCTGTGCCAAGGCAGATGATCAGGGAAGCGGTGATGGAAGCGATAGAAGAGAGTCAAGAGTCAAGAGTTAAGAGTTTAGAAAAAGCCAACTCCCGGTTCCAAACTCTAAACTCCAAACTCCAAGCTCTTGAAATAACTATCTCCGTCCCCAACGGCGAGGAGCTGGCGAAAAAGACGTTGAACAACAGGCTCGGTATAATCGGGGGCATCTCTATTCTGGGCACGACGGGGATAGTAAAACCGGTTTCTTCAGAGGCCTGGACAGCGACTATCACTTCATCGATGGATGTCGCAAGGGCAACGGGACAACAGGAGATCGTCCTTTCCGCCGGCCGGACCTCTGAGAAGGCCCACATGAAAAAATATAAACTCCCCGGGGAATGTTATGTCCTCATGGGAGATTACCTTGAATTCTCCCTGAAGGAGGCCAAAAAACACAGCTTCAGCAAAATCCACCTTTGCGCCCAGTGGGCCAAAATGGTTAAAATTGCAATGGCGACGCCGCAGACGCATGTCAGGTTCGGGGCCATTGATATAAGAAAGGCAGTTGAGTTTTTGCAAGACTTGAGTCCGGAGTTCAGAGTTCGGAGTTCGGAGTTTAATACGGCCCGGGAGATATTTGATGTCCTCAACTCGAAACCAGAAACCAGAAACTCGAAACTCTTCACGGAGGTTTGTAATGCTGCCGGGAAATATTCCGGGCTGATTACCGTCGGGGTCCCGGTTTCCGTTCATCTTGTGTCATATGATGGAGATATAATTGCAGACAGTGAATAAAGTGTATGTCATAGGAATCGGCTTCAGGCCCCTTGACGGCAAGGCGGCGGCCTCTTTGCTCGGGGCTGAAGTGGTCCTGACGAACAGGAGGCTGCTTGAGGTGTTTATGGGCTATGCGGAATATGACCGGGTCAGGGACAGGATAATCGTACACGGCAGTGTTTACGAAATGCTGGATTATATCGCGAACAACTACAGAGAGAAAAAGCTTGCGCTTCTGGCCGCGGGGGACCCGATGTTTTTCGGCATAGGACGGATGGTCACAGAGAGGTTAGGCAGGGACGCGGTGGAAGTTTATCCTGACCTCTCAAGCGTCCAGGTCGCGTTTTCACGTATCGGGGAGACCTCGAACAACGCCCTGCTGATAAGCCTTCACGGAGGCCCTGACCCGTCAAAAAGGAGAGCCCCTGAATATGAGATAGACGATGTCCCCCGGCTGTTGACGAAATATAATAAGATTGCCGCCCTTACCGATAAAGTAAATAACCCGGTCGAGATCGCGAAAGCGATCCTCTCGTCACTCATCACTTGTCACTCGTCACTTGTCATGTACGTTTGCGAAAGACTCGGGTATCCTGATGAAAAGATTATCAGGGGAACGCCGGAGGAGATAGCGGCGATGTCGTTTGCGGAACCGAATGTGGTGGTGATTGTGAAGAAGGCAGGAAGTGGAGAAGGCTGGAAGGCGGGAAGTGGAGAAGGGGGTCCCAATTCATCCCTCCATCCCTCCATCCCTCATGCACCGATTTTCGGTCTCAGGGAAGATGAGATTCAGCATTCAAGAGGCCTTATCACAAAAGACGAGGTGAGGGCTGTTGCCATACACAAATTACGTCTTCCTGAAAGAGGCGTGCTTTGGGACATCGGGGCGGGTTCCGGCTCCCTGTCGATTGAGGCGGCCCGGCTTTGTCCTGAGCTCAGGGTCTTTGCGGTTGAAAAGGATGAGCAACAGTTGAGCAATATTAATGAAAACCAAAAAAGGTTTAACATTACGAATATTGAAACAACGGCAGGCGAGGCGCCGGACGTCTTAAAAGACATTCCTTCGCCTGACAGGGTTTTTATCGGCGGCAGCGGCGGGAGGATGGATGCCGTCCTTGCCCTTATTTCCGGAAGGATGGAAACAGGCGCTGTGGTAATTAACGCGACCACAATTGAAACGCTGAATGAGGCAGTGCAGGGTCTTGAAAAGAACGGTTATGCTGTTGAGATAAGCGAGGTATCGGTCTCGCGCTCTAAGGTGATCGCCGGCAAAAGGCACATGAGCGCGCTGAACCCGGTGTTTATAATAACAGGGGCAAGGGGCAAGGGTCAGGGGTCCGGGATTTTACCCTTGCCCCGTGACCCCTGACCCTTGCCCCAAATTATGGCTAAACTATACGTCATAGGAATCGGTCCCGGAGACCCTGAGCTGCTGACGCTCAAGGCAGTGAGGATAATTAAGGAAACGCCGGTCATATGCGTCCCCAAAGGGAGGGAGGAAGGCAGCAGCCTTGCCCTGTCGATAGTTGAGAAGGCGGTTTCTCTCAAGGGCAAAGAGATCATAGAGGCGCATTTCCCGATGAGGAAAACGAAAATACAGGGGCCAGGGTCCGGGGGCCAGGGTCCGGGAGACTTACCTTTGGACCCCGGACCCTGGCCCCCGGACCCTGATAACGATCTCGATGCCAAATGGGACCAGGCCGCGCAGGCCATTCTGAGCAAATTAAGTAACGGCAAGAACGTGGCCTTCCTCACGCTCGGTGATCCGGCGATCTACAGCACGTTTTATTATTTATATGATAAGCTCATTGAGCTCTGTCCCGAACCGGATATGGAAATCGTCCCGGGGGTCTCTTCCATAAACTTGTCCGCGGCAAGGGCAAAAATTTCCCTGGGTCTCGCTGATGAAAAGATCGCCATTCTGCCGGCAAATTATATGGGCGATCTCAGATCGGCATTGGAGACGTTTGATACCGTCGTGCTGATGAAGGTGCATAAGGTATTTGATCAGGTCCTGGAGTTGCTTAAAGAGATGCGCCTGCTCGATAAGGCCGCGTATGTTTGCCGGGCCGGGATGGAGGATGAAAAGATATTTAAAGACATCAGCAGCGTGAGGCCGGAGGATTTAAACTACTTTTCAATGGTGATTGTTAGAAAATGACTGAGAATGATCTGAAATTTTTCAGGCAATGGTTTTCGGACTTCAGCAGGTCGTTTTACCTGTCTGACGCAAAGGACCAGAGAAATATCATACTCAAGGTGGAGCATACCGATCATGTGTGCCGGAATATCGTCAGGATTGCCGGGGCCGGGTCGCTTGACGGCAATGAGACAAAGATCGCAGAGGCCGTGGCCCTGTTCCATGACCTCGGGCGGTTCCCGCAGTTTGCGAAATACAAAACATTCAGGGACGCGGACTCGGTAAATCACGGCCTGTTAGGATCAAGTATCCTGGCGGATGAAAATGTATTATGCAATCTTCCCGAAAATGAGCGGCAAATAATAATCAGCGCGGTGAAGTTTCACAACGCCTATGCGATACCGCCCGTGCCTGAAGATGTCAGGCTGTATCTGAAATTAATCAGGGACGCCGACAAGGTAGATATTTATCGCGTATTCGTCGAATACTACGAAAGTCCGGTGGAGGAAAGGGCCTCAGCCACGGCTTTGGGCGTTCCCGACAGCCCCGGATATTCCACGACCATGCTGTCATGCATAATGGACCGTAAGGTGGCGTCCTATTCCAATATACGGACGGAAAATGATTTCAGGCTGATGAAACTCTCCTGGGTCTTCGATATGCATTTCAGCGAATCATTAAGGCTGCTGCATGAGAATAATTATATAAAGAAGATTATGGACATACTGCCTCGGACAAAAGAAATCCTCGACGTGGAGGAAGTGATAAACAGGTATATTTCAGAAAGGCTGCAAAATGGGTGAACATTCAAAAGTCTACTTCATCGGCGCGGGTCCGGGGGACCCCGAGCTGATAACTCTTAAAGGGAAAAAAATTCTGGATAAGGCCGGCGTCATCATATACGCCGGGAGCCTCGTCAACCCTGAAGTGTTTTCGGGCGCCGGCGCGGAAATATATGACTCGTCAGGCATGACGCTGGATGAAGTTGTCTGCATAATGAAGGACGCCTCTTCAGGCGGGAAGGTCACTGCAAGGCTTCACACAGGCGATACGGCATTCTACAGCGCGATATCCGAACAGATAGAAAGGCTCAGGCAACTGAATATCCCGTATGAGGTAATCCCCGGCGTCTCTTCAGCTTCCGCCGGAGCGGCCTTGTTGGGGCAGGAGCTTACCATTCCCGAGATAAGCCAGACCGTTATCTTTACGCGCATGGAAGGCAGGACGCCCGTGCCGGAGGGGGAGAGACTTTCGGAGCTTGCGAGACACCGCTCTTCGATGGTGATCTTCCTGAGTGCCGGCATGATAGAGAAGGTCAGGGAAGAACTGCTTCAGGGTTATCCGGAGGACACGCCCGTGGCTGTTATTGAAAAGGCGTCATGGCCGGACGAAAGGGCAGTCAGGGGCGTTTTAAAGGACCTCGGGGAGATGGTCAAAAAAGCGGGCATCAGAAAGACCGCGCTTATTTATATAGGCGACGCATTGAAGGCGTCGGAAGTTTCATTGGGGAAAGAATCAAAGCTCTATCACAAGGATTTCAGGCATGAGTACAGGAAACAGAGTTAAGAGTCAAGAGTTAAGAGTTAAGAAGAAAAAAACAGGACACGGACGTGGGGGCGAACGGCCTTTCGCCCCTACGGCGATCTTCTATATAACAAATAACGGCCTCAGGCTTGCTCAAAAGATATCGGAGCTTTGTCCCGGTGCGCGGATTATTAAATTCACATCCGCCGGGGCAATTCATGAATTGCCCCGGCAGTGGGCGGAATGCGGGAACCTCATATTCATCATGGCGACAGGGATTGTTGTCAGGACGATAGCTCCTCTGATAAAGGACAAAAAGACCGACCCGGCAGTTGTCGCGCTCGATGAAAAGGGCAGGCACGTCATCAGTCTTTTGAGCGGGCATCTCGGCGGGGCGAATGTGCTTGCAAGAGAGATTGCCGCTTCTTTGAATGGGGATGCCGTGATAACAACGGCTTCGGATGTGAACAACCTGCCCTCCATAGATCTATGGGCGGAAGAAAACAGGCTTGTTATAGAAAATTGGAATATGCTGTCTCACACATCCACTAAACTGCTGAACAACGGCGCGCTGAATGTTTATGTGGATCAGGATATCGGCATTGAATTGCCGGATGCATTTATTAACGTTGATGGTCCTGAATCGGCAGACATGATAATTGTCTGTAAGGGCGAGGTCACCTCGCCCCTACCGAAGTCCAAACTCTATTTGCGCCCTAAAAATCTTGTAGTCGGCATCGGCTGCAACAGCGGGACATCGGGAAAGGAAATAGAGGATGCCGTTAAAACGGTCCTGCGCAAGAACAAACTGTCCTTCCTCTCAATCCATTCCATCGCAACGCTTGATAGAAAAGGCAGTGAGCCGGGGTTGATCTTATTTGCAGGGAAATATGATTTAAGGATAACGACATTTACGCCTGCGGAGCTGAATTCGGCAGTCAGCGATCAGCGATCAGCGATCATCTGTTCGAATGCCGTGTTTAAGGCCACAGGCGCTTACGCGGTGGCTGAACCCGCCGCCCTCCTTGCCGCAGGGACTGATCAATTGCTCGTCCCAAAGCAGAAGACGGGGAACGTAACGGTGGCGGTGGCGGGGAAGAAGAGAGTTAAGAGTCAAGAGTTAAGAGTCAAGAAAAAAGAATATTCAAAATTCAATATTCAAGATTCGCAACCACTTACTAAACTCTATATTGTAGGTACAGGTCCCGGGGGGCTTGAACATATTACTCCACGGGCGCAGGAGGCCATACGGAAATCGGATGTGATAGTCGGATATGGAACGTATCTCGATCTGATAACGGACCTGATCAAAGATAAGGAAGTCGTTTCCACAGGGATGACGCAGGAGGTTGACAGGGGCAGGAAGGCCGTTGAACTGGCCCTGTCCGGCAAGACCGTCTCCGTTATCAGCGGCGGCGACCCCGGGATATACGCGATGGCGGGACTGGTGTTTGAACTGCTGAAGGGTTCAAGGGTCCAAGGATTCAAGGGTTCAAGGGGAAAAGATTCGCTTCCCTCGGACCCTCGGACCCTCGGACCCTCGGACCCTGTCGTTGAAGTTATTCCCGGCATTTCCGCGCTGAACGCCTGCGCGGCGCGTCTCGGCGCACCCCTCATGCATGACTTTGCGACCATCAGTTTGTCCGACAGGCTTACTCCCTGGGAACAGATAGAAAAGAGAATCGAGGCCGCTGCCATGGCCGACTTTGTTATTGTCATCTACAATCCCAAAAGCAAAGGCAGGCAGAAGCACATCCGGAAGGCGCAGGAAATTATTTCCGGTTACAGAAATTCCAGGACCCCCGTAGGGCTTGTAAAGGCGGCAATGAGGGAGAACGAAAAGGTCGTTATCACGAACCTCGAAGATATGCTAAGTCACGACATAGATATGCAGACAACCGTGATAATCGGCAATTCGCAGACCTTTAAGTGGGGAGATTACCTGATAACCCCGAGGGGATATGAAAAGAAATTCAAAATTTAAAATTCAAGATTCAAAATTAAACCAATCCCCAATCCCCAATCCCCTAATGTCGCTTTTCTCTGGGACGAATCGTTTCTTTGGGGAATAATGGCATACAGGGCTCTCCGGGATCTGGGCTTGCCGTTTGACCTGATCAGATCAGAAGATATCAATAACGGATGCCTTGATAAATACAAACTGCTGTTCGTACCCGGCGGATGGGCCTCGAACAAGGAAAAGTCGCTGGGTGACAAAGGGACAGAAGCGATAAGGGAGTTTGTAAGAAACGGCGGAAATTATCTGGGCCTCTGCGGAGGGGCCGGTCTTGCAACGCTTGAAGGCATCGGCCTGCTGAACATCAGGCGGAAACCTACAAGGCAGAGGGTCCCGAGTTTCAGCGGCAGGATTTTTCTGAATGTGAAAGGGCATCCGATGTGGGAAGGGAATTTAGAGTTAAGAGTTAAGAGTCAGGAGTTAAGAGAAGAAACAGGAATACTTAACTCTTCATTCTTCACTCTTAACTCTGAAGTTGTCTTTCACGCCTGGTGGCCTTCGCAGTTTTTGATTGAAGACGGCGGCATAGACGTCCTTGCAACCTACGGCGAGGCGCTTGCCGATTCCTTCAGCTCTGATTTAAACACGGGAGATATAGGGGCAAACGGCGATTGGGCCGGGCTTGAGAAGATATACGGTATAAACCTCGATCCGGGAAGATTAAAGGATGAACCGGCTGTAGTAGAAGGACGTTATGGAAAAGGAAGAGTCGTCCTGTCGCTTGTTCATTTCGACACCCCGGATGATGTAGCCGGGCAGAGGGTATTGAAGAATGTGTGGGAATATCTCAACTGCGGTGAAGTAAAGGGGCAAGGGGCAAAGGGCAAGGGGCAAGAAGAGGAATATTCAAAATTCAAGATTCAAAATTCAACAGACTCGTCACCCGTTACTCGTCACCCGTTACTCATTGATGAACTTGAATCCGCGGTAGATGACCTGATCTCCTTCGGGGAACGGAACTTTCTGTGGTTCCGGCGCAACTCTATACTTCTGCAATGGAGGCGCGGGGTGAGGGGGCTTGAGTACAATACGCTTTACATCATGATCAGGGAAATAAAAAAAGCCATCAGCAATCAGCAATCAGCTATCAGCATCCCGAATATACTTACGGAGTTAAGAGACATAGAAACAGCTCTGGCGCCTTTCATTGACAAAGCGAAAAAGCTTCTGATCCTTGAGCGCCATGCCTTGCAGAAAGGGCATATCACTTATGAGAGGTGTGAGGACCCGGAGATTCAGGAAATCCGCGCGGAATTGTTTGGACGTTCAAAAAGTCACGGAGGCAGGTTTAAGGACTTGCTTGACAGGATCGACGACCTTCTGTTTGTGTTAATAAAGTAGGGCGGGTTTAAACCCCGCCCCTGCATGACTTATAAATCTCCCGCGCCCTCCTGAAGATATCGAGATATTCTTCGGTCCTGAAGTCCGGGTAGGTATACGGCAGCATCATATAATTCTTTCCCGAATAGATGAGGGTCACCTCTGCGTAGATGCCGCTGCCGAGATATATCCTGTGAGAAAAATCCTTGGTAGACACAAGAACAATCTTTGCCGAGTCTAAATATCCGGGGTCAAGGTTTATCCCCCTGCCGCCCTTTTCATTCATGAACTGTTTTTCGAGCTCTATTGTTCTCAGTTTTATCTCTGAAATGGTCCACGGGTTTATGAGTTCCCTGAAAAAAATAAACTTCCTTTTCAGTCCTGTTCCCATTTCTTCCGAGTAATATTTTGTATGCTCCCAGGGCCAGACAGGGCTTTCAAGATCAGCAGGGCCATAGATATCCTGCAGCATTTCTGAAAGCCTTTCAAAAAGAGAAAGGTCCGGGGAAAGCATTCCGGCAAATAACTTGACCTGGTGAGGTCCGGCGAGAACAATTTGCATACGGGTGTAATTATAGCAAACACCAGTGTCGGAAGAAACATGTCATCATTGGCATCCACACCCCCCGGTCCGGCCGAATTGCTGCCTGACCTTGAGCTTGTCCATCAGGTTCACTACCCCGTCACAGGTCGCGTCGGCACGGGGGTCCCAGTCAGGGTCTCCTTCCGATTGGCCGAAATGCTGCCGCACCAGAAGCTTGTCCATCAGGTTTACCACACCGTCTCCATTTACATCTCCGGCCGTCTTGATGTATATGTCCACAACCTGAGTCGATGATAATCCGGATACATCAGATGTCACGGTAAGCTGCGCCTGATAAGGGCACGGATGAGGGCCGTTGTCAGGGGGATCGAACCGGACGCTTGCCCCGCTGCCTGAAATTGCGCCGCCGTTTAAAGGCGTCCACGCGTATGTGAGATTGCCTCCGCATGAGTCTGTCGCAGACGCATTCAGATCGCTTTTGCAAAGCTCGGAAAGACAGCCTTCAACGCTCATATCGCTTATCAGGGGCGCGGCAAAACCCTCATCGACCATTCCGTCACAATTATTATCCACGGCGTCGCATACCTCTGACGCCCCCGGCTTTACCGAAGAATTTGTATCATCGCAATCTGCGGCGCTGATATAACCGTCGCCGTCAGAGTCGATGTCGATGGTATTCAGCCACTCATTGGTCTCGACCGGCTCGTTCATGTCAAACACAATAGTCGCCTTGTTCTTTATCTCCGTCCCGGGCCCAAGCGCAGGCTTGGGTTTTACAGTAAAGATGACGCTTCCCTCACCCTCCGGCGGGCTGACGTTGGGCGGCAGAAACCCTGCTAAAGGGTCCCCGGGATCGCCCCCCGTGTTCGGGTCGATAGAGGTGAAGCGAAAGGTGAGAAGTCCGGTCTCGCTGTTTAGGCGGGCGTTAATGCCCACGAGGAGGTCGTTCCCCGGCCTGAGGTCCACTACGGTCGTATAGTCGCTCAGGCCCTGTGGAGGAACCACTTCACTGCTGCCGAAGGAGATCGGTCCGAGACTGAAGGTGCTCAGATCAAGCGTTGAAGTATCAAGCTGGTCGGTGATGACTATCTCTCGCGCAGGGGCAGTAGCGGTCTCTACGTTTTCGAAAAATACGGAATACGGTACCGGATCTTCCCCGGAGATATTCCTGGCGCTGCCGACACCCTGCAGACCATATTTGGCATTCGGGTCCCCGGAGCTGAACGGAATGAGGGGCATCTCGATCCCTAATGCGTCCGTGCCGCAGTCCACGGTGCTGAAAGTCCCGCTGGCGACTATTGACCAGGGATCAAAGGCGATTTCCGACCCTACAAACCCGGCTTCATCCGCGCACTGCATGCCTAAATTGATCGCGCCCCAGGTAAGACTGCCGACGTCATCCCAGCCTGCGGGCGCGCCAAGCACAAGGTCGCCGAGGTCGAACCCGAAAGACAATGCCGCGGTTATGCAATCCAGGACAGGCACCGAGGTGCAAGCCAGTTGAAGAGCGCCCATAAAGCACTGCAGCGCCTCATAAGATATCCCTGAGCCGAACCAGGGCTTTGCTATCATGGCCTTAAGAGTAAAAGGCTGGTTTCCGGTTTGAGTCAGGGTAATGCTGAGCGAGCGCGAATTACCGGGAGGGATGTTGCCGATCAGAAGCGGAATAATCTTGTGAGTGCCGTCCGCGCTGGTGATTACCGTTGACCACTGGGAAAAATCTATCGGGGGGTCATTCAACTGCGGCGGGGGCGTGAGTTCGAAATCAAGCTGCACATTTACATAATTCGGGATGCCGCTGATAAACAGAGGCACGCCGTGGGCGTCGATATTGCCGTTATTGCCATAGACCACTTTGAATGTATACGGGAACCCCGACCTGAAAGCATTACTCCCCACAATGCTGACCCAGGGGGCAGCGACCCGGCCTTCTTCAATGGTGAAACCATCGGCAAGGCTGGTGGTGGTGGTGTCGGGATTCGTTACTACTATGTCCCAGCTTCCCCTTGCCTTCCCCCTGAGGTCAAAGGTCGGTATCAGGGTATTGCGGTTTTTAAAGACCACCTGCTGCGGTGTTATATCGGGCTCTCCCGCGCGCGCAAGCTTTACGGATGCCCCGGAGGCAAGCCCTGTCCCGTATATGAAAGGACTTACCATTCCCGTGTCCCCTCCTTTATTCGGAGAGGCAAGACCGATCTCGAATTTCTTTATGATGGCGTCGCCGTCAGAGCGGTATGCCCCTTCCCATGAAAAACTGAAGCCCGTGTTTTCATACACGCCGTCGGCGCTGTTGATTTTGTAAAGCTCATAGTTCGCGCCGTTTCTGCGAAGCACGGCGTAAAGATTTGCGTCATTTGAGCTGATGCCGAGGACTTCGTCGATATTGGAAAGCCATATGCCGCCCCATTCGGGCTGCCATACAATATCAGGGTAGGCAAAGTCCGGCCGGTAATTGAATGCGGCAGCGTGGTCGTTATTTACGACAATGCCGCCTCCCACAATGTGGTCTGCTACGTCGGCAAGCGGCGCTGCCTGGTTTTTGTAGTATGCCCCGTCGTAATTTGACTGCGCGCCTTCCTCGATAATCTGCGAGCTCGTCCAGTCAATGCCGTAGCGATAGAGATTATAAAACATGCCGCCTGCCGAGCCTCTGCTGACCGAGGCAAATTTGTCCTCTGCGCCGGCAAACCCTGCTATGTCGCGTTCTGTCAGATAACCTGTGGCTTCGTAATTCGCAAACCCCCTATTGTACTTGTCATTGAAAAAGACGCGGTACCTGTAGCTGCTGAAATTATCTTCCGCACAGCCCCAGGTGCCGCAATACATGCCGGCGCCGCCGGTCTCTACCAGAAACCCCCCTGAACTTAGGCCTGCTATCCGGTAGGATTCACCAGGGGTGTAGCCCCATGGCACGATTATAGTGTCCCAGCTCGTGCTGAAATTTTCCTCGATAACAGTGGTCCCGGCATTGACCGCGGCAAGAGGGCCGTCTGATGTAATGTCGTAAAAGACGACCCGGCCGAGCAGCATATGCAGACGCCCCCACCAGGGCGGCGTTTGCAGCGGCACATGGATATTGCACATCCCGAGGACCGCTATCCTGACCCTGTTACAGCATCCCCCAGGGTCAAGGAAGGTGACGTCTCTGATCGTAGGGACCGGACATGATTCATCGCCGTCGCTAAAAACCTGCGCGGGGAAATCGGCTCTTATGTCGATAGATATCTGTTCTGCAGAGGGGGAGCCCCCTATATCGCTGATCCGCGCTACCTTAAGCAGGTTCCCTCCATCCACTGAAGCCACATATGATTCTCCCCAGGCCGGCACATAGGCGATGAAGGAAACCAGTAACAAGAGAAGTGAAAAAACACTCAATGGACCTAAATGACTTTTTGTTTTCATTGTATGCACTCCTTTATAAGGAAAGTAAAAGAGACATATACCCATAAAAAAGTACGCAAAATGTGTGCTAATTCATAACCATTTGATTTCATGTTAAACATTACTGCTGCCTATAAATTTAATGTAAAGTAATATTCCCCCGCCGTATTTAAGAAATTAAGAATGACGCCAGTAATATTCTTAAAACACCGGAAGTTACGAAAAGGCACACATAATCATTTCTTGAGAGTTAAGTAATCCGACATGTTATTTATCTTTACAATCTTCTCGACCTTAAACGGAACTGACGCTGACGACAGACAGAAATCCGTGAAATCCGTGGGGTATAATATCTGTCATGGCGAGGGTGCAGGTTAACAAAATCCCCTACGGCGGTTGGAAGAACTGCGTTCGGATTTCAAATGATATTGTCGATCTGATTGTGACCGCCGACGTCGGCCCGAGGATCATCCGGTACGGCATTACAGGGAAGGAAAACGAATTGTGTGAAGTGGAATCAACGCTGGGACTTACCGGCGGCGATGAATGGAGGATATACGGCGGACATCGCCTCTGGCACAGTCCTGAGGACAGAGAAAGGACATATGTGCCCGACAATTTCCCCGTTCAGTGCAATGAAATTGCAAACGGCATCCATACGGTCCAGGACACCGAACTTCTCACAGGCATAAAAAAGGAGATGATGATAACGCTTTCTCCCGACAGCCCCTCCGTGAAAGTCGTTCACCGTCTGACGAACAAAGGATTGCTGCCGGCAGAGATGTCCGTATGGGCGATAACCGCGATGGCAACAGGTGGGAAAGAGATTATCCCTCAAGGCGGGAAAGATACCGGACTGCTGCCGAACAGGGTCATTTCTTTGTGGCCGTATACAAAAATCAATGATCCCCGTGTGTACTGGGGAGAGCGATATATAATCCTGAAGCATGACCCCCGGACCGAACAGCCCTTCAAGCTCGGCCTTTCCAATGAAAAAGGCTGGGCCGCGTATTTCAACCGCGGCCGTCTTTTTGTGAAGTATTACAAACACCTTCCAGACGTCCGATACCCTGACTTCGGCGCGTCGTACGAATCCTATCTCAATGATTTCATGCTGGAGATGGAAACCCTGTCTCCCCTGACCGTGCTTGCGCCTGATTCATTCATCGGGCATGAGGAGCAGTGGGGGCTTTTCGATAACGTCCCTGAGCCGCCGGATGATGAAGCCGGGATTGAACAGTTGCTAAGAAAAGTCATGAGCGGAGATTTGTGATATGATGTGTTTTAAAGGCAAGCGGCCGCGGATTCACCCGGATTCGAACAAAGGCCCGAAGACTTAATAAAGCTCCGCAGCATAATTCTTCAGGAGGAACGGCCTAATGGAAGAGGACAACAGGATTTTTAAAGACAGAAGGGACGCGGGACTTGAACTTGCAAAGAGGTTGATGGCTTACAAGGACAGGGAGGGGGTCATTGTATTGGCCCTTCCGAGAGGGGGTGTTGTTACAGGTTTTGAAATCGCCTCGTGCCTCAATTGCCCGCTGGATATAATCATAATCAGGAAGATAGGCTTTCCCGGACAGCCTGAGCTTGCCGTCGGGGCGGTCTCCGAGACGGGAGCTGTAGTCTTGAATGAGTCCCTCATATCATCGGGCGGCGTTTCACGAAAATATATAGATAATGAGATTTCCAGGCAGAGGGCGGAGATTCAACGGAGAATAAATCTGTACCGGAAAGGGAAGGGTATCCCGGACCTCAGGGGGAAAATTATTATACTTGCGGATGACGGGGTCGCAACGGGCGCCACAATGAAGGCGGCCATTTCCACCCTGAAGACGGAGGATATCGCGAAACTGGTAGTTGCTCTTCCGGTCGCTCCTCCTGCGACTGCCGAGGAGCTTCAGCGGTCGATTGATGAATTTATCTGCCTTGAGACCCCGGATTATTTTATGTCCGTAGGATCGTTTTACGGGGACTTCACCCAGGTCGTCGATGAAGAGGTTGTGGAGTTGCTGCAAAAATCAGCGACCGGCAAAAAGGTCAGGGCCGTTTAAAGACATATCCCCCGCGGCGGCCTGTCCGGATTTCCGAATCAGCAATGCGCCGCGGTCTGGATAGACCCCATGTAAGCCTGAATGGTCTCAGGGTCGCATTCTATGCATGCATCTATGCCCTGAACGATCACCATGTCTTCGCATATCATATACGCCCGCTTCAGTTCCGGATCTCTGAGCCTGCTTATGACCGTCTCCTTGGGCCTCATGTACGCTTTTCCGCAGCTCATGCATATCCAGATGAAGTTTGTCTTTGCCTTTTCAAGGCAGTTCTGACAGACGTGAACAATCGTCCCAGGCATGACTTCCACATGCATGGACGTGTACTCTTTCTTGCAGACATTACATTTTGCGAGAGGTTCAAACATTTTTTTATCCTCCTTCTTAGACCTCTTATCGGTAATTGTCAAAATCGCCTTTAATTCATGGACCGGGCCGGTTCAGGGCGTTGAGCGTTATAGCGTTTATCGCGTTGTGAGTTTGAACGCTATAACACTTCAACTCTAAAACGCTATAACGCTGTAACGCTAAAACGCTATAACGAGTGTCTCTTCATCAATTCTTCATTATTGCTTTGATATAAAGACTTATGTAAAATAACGATAGCTCAGATTGCTTTTGAAGGAAACTGGAGGAAAAAGGGAATGAACACACTTAAGACAATGGTTTTCATGGTGGGCCTCACACTTATTCTTGTGTGGGCGGGGGCTGCTATGGGAGGAAGATCAGGGATGACGATGGCGCTTATGTTCGCCCTTGTTATGAACTTCGTTACGTACTGGTTCAGCGACAAGATCGTGCTTAAAATGTACGGAGCGCGCGAGGTAACTGAAGGCGACGCCCCGGAGCTTTATTCAATTGTGAGAAGGCTCTCGCAAAAGGCTGAACTTCCGATGCCCAAAGTTTACATAATCAACCAGGACCAGCCGAATGCCTTTGCTACCGGAAGAAACCCGGCCCACGCAGCGGTAGCGGCAACGACAGGGATAATGCGGATACTCAGCAGGGAAGAACTCGAAGGGGTAATAGGGCATGAACTCGCGCATATCAAACACCGGGACATCCTTATCAGCACAGTCGCGGCAACGATTGCGGGGGCCATCAGCTATCTTGCACAGATGGCCCAGTGGGCCATGATATTCGGCGGAAGGCACGATGACGATGAAGGCGGCAGCCCGATTGCGGCGATTGTAATGATGATCGTGGGACCTATCGCTGCCATGCTCATACAGATGGCGATATCGAGATCAAGGGAATACACTGCTGATCAGGGAGGCGCGAGGATTGCAGGCAACCCTCTGTATCTGGCCAATGCATTGAAGAAGCTTCATATGGCTTCGCAGAAGATACCCCTTGACGCAACACCCGCCACATCCCATATGTTCATCGTCAATCCGCTCTCAGGCGGCGGTATCGTCAAGCTGTTCAGCACGCATCCGCCGATTGAGGAAAGGGTGGCAAGGCTCGAGGCCATGGGGCGTGGCCGTTAAGAGAATCGAAAGAAAAATCATCTCGGGGCATCGTCTGACAATGGATGATGCCCTTTCACTTTTCCAAAGCGACGACATCTTCACCATAGGCAGGCTTGCGAATATCGTTGCCGAAAGGAAGAACGGCAAGAACGCATACTTTATCCGGAACCATCACATCAACCCGACCAACATCTGCGTCAATCGATGCAAGTTCTGCGCCTTCAGCCGCTCCAAGGGGGAAAAGGGTGCGTATGAGTTAAGCATTAAAGAAATCATAAAAAAATTACAGGGTCAGGGGTCAGGGGTCAAGGGTCAGGGGTCAAAAAAGAAAGAATTCAAAATTCACAATTCACAATTCAAAAAAAGCCGTTCCTTGCCCCTTGCCCCTTGCCCCTTGCCCCTATCTTTCAGTGAGGTCCACATCGTCGGTGGGCTCCATCCGGAGCGGCAATTCGATTTTTATATCGAATTGCTCAGACAAATAAAAAAACATTTCCCCCATATCCATATAAAAGCATTCACTGCTGTTGAGATAGATTACTTCTCAAAAATAAGCGGTCTGGCTCTCACCGATATTCTGGGAGCTTTAAAAGGCGCGGGGCTTGACTCCATGCCCGGCGGAGGCGCTGAAATATTCAATACCCGTGTAAGAAACAGGATATGCCCCGAGAAAATATCCGGCAAAAGGTGGCTCCAAATAATGGAAGCGGCGCACAACGCCGGCATCAGGACAAATGCAACAATGCTATACGGTCATCTTGAAAAATATGAACACAGGGTGGAGCACATGCAGAGACTCAGGGACCTCCAGGACAGGACAGGCGGATTTCAGGCCTTCATCCCCCTGGCGTTTCACCCGAAAAACACAAAGATTGACTGCGCCGGGTACACCTCCGGCATTGATGATTTAAAGACCATCGCCGTCTCGAGGCTGTTTTTAGACAATGTCCATCATGTTAAGGCTTACTGGATTATGTTAGGTGAAAAGATCGCCCAGTTAGCTCTGATGTTCGGGGCCGACGACCTGGACGGCACCGTCATCGAAGAAAAAATCACACACTCCGCGGGAGCGCTTTCAGGCAGCGCATTGACGCGTTCACAGTTGATTGATTTAATCGGGAAGGCCGGGAAGGTCCCTGTAGAGCGGGATTCTTTTTACCGTCCTGTTTCATGATTGCTTATTATATGTTTTCTGTTCCGCTCTGTGAAGGTAAGACGGGATGGGGGAGCTTTATACGCTCGTACCTGAGGATTCAATGGGTTGAGCGACGGCAAGGAGGGCATAACAGAGGACAGGCGCTACTTTATTATCCTGTTCTTTCCATCTACTTTGATTATGACAGGGGTATGGTCTTTGATCTCTTCTTCCGTGTAATAACCGTACGAAAAGATTATTACCACGTCGCCGACAGTGCCTTTTCTGGCTGTCGGCCCGTTAAGACAGACGACTCCGGAGCCTCTCTTGCCTGGAATGACATACGTCTCAAATCTCTCGCCGTTATGCAGATTGCTGATCGCAATCTGCTCATACGGCCTTATTCCTGCGGCTTCAATAAGCGCTTCATCCAGAGTAAGACTCCCTTCATAGGTGATATCGGACTCTGTAACGGTGGCCCTGTGTATTTTGGCCCTCAGCATGCAGCGTAACATATCTTAATTCTTGCCTATGTACGGCGGGTTTTAAACCCGCCCGTACTCATTCTATTATTTTCGGCACCCTGTAAAAACTGCCTTCTTTTTCCGGGGCATTTCCGAGCGCCGTTTCTCCGGGGAGAGAAGCGGTCGTCACATCTTCCCTGAAGACGTTTTTTATGGGAAGGACGTGAGCGGTGGGCTTGATGTCGGACGTATCAAGCTCATTCAGTTTGTTTATATACTCGACGATGTCGCCGACCTGTCCGGGGAAGAGCTCTTTCTCCTTTTCCGTCAGTCTGAGTCTTGCGAGCAGGGAAATATGCTCAATATCCATCAGATCTTCTCGAGGTTGGCGAATTTCAGGGAAAGTCTCTTTATGCCGACAGACGGGAAGTTGACCATGACTTTAACGTCGTCCGTCTCTCCGTAACTGTCCCTCACAACGCCTATCCCCCACTTCGGGTGCTTTACCCTGGAGCCTGTCGCAAAGGGGGATGTATTCAAAATATTGCCGGAGAGCTTTACGGCCTGAAACGCGATCTTGTCCGTCTTCGGCCTCTTTTCAATACGGCAGTAACACGTTCCGGGGATGTCCGCAAGAAAGCGCGAAGGCTGCTGCTCCTGCAAAGAGGTATATAATCTCCTCTTTTTGGCCCCGGTAAGAACGAGCATGTCCTGCGCCCTCGTGACCCCGACATAGAAGAGCCTTCTTTCTTCAGCAAGCTCTTCAGTGTCCTTTACCGCGTGAAAGTGCGGCAGGAGCCCGTCCTCAAACCCTGCAATGAAGACTACCGGGAATTCAAGTCCTTTGGCGCTGTGCAGGGTCAGAAGGGACACTGCGTCATCTGTGTGAGCTTCATCCAGCCCGCTGTGCAGGGAAGCGTGGTCGACAAAACCGTCAAGGTCTTTGCCCTCGGCAATAGTGATGAGGTCCGAGACATAGCCGGCCTTCTCCTCCCCGACCCACGCAAGGTAACCTGTCTGAGAGCAAACCAGCGCTATAAGTTCATGCAGTGGAATATTCCTGTTGGCGATCAGCCCCTCCATTATATTCACGAATTCGCTGATTTTATCCTTCAGCGCGGTCGTGTGCGAGTTGCTTTTCAGTATATATTTCATCGTCCGGTAAAGACCTTCCTCCCTCCTTCGGGACTCATTCTCTATCCTTGCGATGGTCGCAGCGCCGATCTGTCTCGGGGGGCAGTTGACGATCCTTTTAAGGCTGACCGTGTCATCCGGGTTGGCAATAACTTTCAGGTAAGAAACGATATCTTTTATCTCCCTTCTTTGATAAAAGCTGATGCCTCCGAATATGCGGTACGGCTGTCCGTTCTCCCGCAAGGCCTCTTCCAGCGCCCGCGACTGCTGGCTTATCCTGTAGAGCACGGCAATGTCCCTGTAAGAATGCTTGCCTTTGAGATAAAGCTCCTTGATGAGACGCGCTATGTATTTTGCCTCTTCAAGCTCGTTGCCCGCGATGCAGTAATACACTTTGTCCCCTTCTCCCCTCTCCGTCCAGAGCTTCTTGGGGAGTCTTGAAGGGTTTTTTTCAATCACGTTGCCGGCAATATTCAGTATATTACGGGTTGACCTGTAATTTTGTTCAAGGTGTATGACTTTTGCTTTTGAAAAATCTTTTTTGAAGCTGTGCATGTTCTTTACTTCAGCGCCCCTGAATTTATAGATGCTCTGGTCGTCGTCTCCGACCGCGCAGATGTTCTTGTGCTTTGCGGCGAGAAGTCTCGCGAGATTGTACTGGGCCGCGTTCGTGTCCTGAAATTCGTCTATCATGAGGTGCGAGAATTCAGCCTGATACCTTTTCAGCACAGACGGGTGCCTGTCAAACAGTCTGACTGCGCACATACTGAGATCGTCAAAGTCCAGGGCGTTATTTCTCCTGAGGTCGTCCTGGTACCTGACATAGACCCGCGCGAATTTTTCATCAAAGCCGTAGCTGTCTTCGTTGGCAAGGAGTTCTTCCGGGCCGGTAAGCGAGGCCTTGAGAGAAGATATCTTCGACAAAATGCCCTTGTAAAGCGCTTCATGGATTTTGAACTCCTTCAAAATAGAGCGGACAAGGTTGCCGGAGTCGTCCTCGTCATATATGCAAAAATCATTCCGCAGCCCGATATGCCCTATGTCTCTTCTCAGTATTTTTGCCGACAGGGAATGAAATGTGCCGATCCATAAACCATTTGCGCTTTTGCCGGTAAAGCTCTCGAGCCTCTCCTTCATTTCTTCGGCAGCCTTATTTGTAAATGTTATTGCCATAATCGATGAGGGAGGAACCTTGTGGATGCCGCTGAGGTAGGCGAACCGATGTGTAATTACCTTTGTTTTTCCGCTCCCGGCCCCCGCAAGGACAAGGAGAGGGCCGCTTCCATGGGTTACCGCTTCTTTTTGTTGAAGATTCAGGTCATTCAGTAGCGTCTGCTTCGTCATTTGTCTCCCAAAGTATGGAATATTTTGGTATACGACTTGAAGGAATTATTTACTAAGCGTTCACAGATGATTCTATATAATTATAGCAGATGAGGAATAAAATTGTTACCTGCTTATGATGGGATAGATAATATTAATAGTTACTCTACGGTAACGCTTTTGGCAAGATTTCTCGGCTGGTCGACATTGCATTTCTTCAATACCGCCATATGGTAAGCCAGCAGGTGCATGGGAATTGCAAAGATCACGGGCGTGAGATAGGAATTGGTTTTCGGCATAAAAAGGATATCCGAGGCATGTGCAAATACTTTTTTTACCCCCTCCGTCGTGACTGCTATGACTTTGCCGCCCCGGCTGTTTACTTCCTCCATATTGGAAAGGATCTTCTCGAGGACCTGATCGTCCGGGGCCAGCGCGAGCACCGGCATGCTGTTGTCGATCAGGGCTATGGGACCGTGTTTCATCTCGCCGGCAGGATACCCCTCCGCGTGGATGTAGGATATCTCCTTCAATTTCAGCGCCCCTTCAAGGGCTATGGGATAATTTATGCCTCTGCCGAGATAAAGGAAGTCCCTTGTGTAACAGAATTTCTTTGCTATCTTTAAAACCTGGTCATTGATCTGGAGGGCCTTCTTTATCTTCTCGGGCAACTGAAGCAGTTCGCTGAACAATTCCTTTATCTGTCCCGACGCGATCCCGCCTTTTGCCTTTGCAAGCGCAATTGAAAAAAGGTAAAGCCCGATAAGCTGGGTGGTAAACGCCTTGGTCGACGCAACTCCGATCTCGGGTCCCGAGTGGGTATAGAAGACGCTGTCCGCCTCCCGTGAGGATGTGCTGCCGACAACATTACAGATAGTCAGGACCCTGGCCCCGAGCTTCCGGGCCTCTCTCTGGGCCGCTATCGTATCGGCGGTCTCTCCCGACTGGGTAATGACGATAACAAAACTGTCCTTAGGAACAATCGGTTTCCTGTACCGGAATTCCGAAGCGATATCAACTTCGCACGGCACTCTTGCCATATCTTCGATCATATATTTTCCCACAAGGGCCGCGTGCCAGGACGTGCCGCAGGCGATGAGGAACACTTTGCCTATTTTCCTCAGATCGCTCTCCCGGAGAGAAAATTCCTCGAGATTGACTTCCCCTCTTTCAGGGAAGACCCTGCCTCTGATCGTGTCCGCGACCGCCCTCGGCTGCTCGTATATCTCCTTGAGCATGAAATGCCTGTAGCCGCCTTTTTCGGCCATGGTCGGACTCCAGGTTATCCTGGTTGCTTCCCTCCTGACCGGTTTCCCGGTGTTCAGCGCGGAAATAGATACGCCCTTATTGGTGATGGATACGAGCTCGTTGTTTTCAAGGATTATTACGTCCCTCGTATATTTCAGAAACGCCGGTATGTCGGAGGCGATAAAAAATTCCCCGTCGCCAAGTCCCAAGACAAGGGGGCTGTCTTTCTTTACGGCTAACATCCTGCCCGGTTCTTTCTCATTGATGACCCCGATTGCGTAGGACCCTTCCAGGAGTTTCAATGCCTCGCGCATAGCGTCTTCAAAGGAAAGTCCCTTCTGCAAAAAGCTGTGGATAAGATGCGAGATCACCTCCGTATCGGTCTCCGATTTAAAGACGTGCCCCTTTTTCCGCAGGTCCTCTTTAAGCTCAAAATAGTTCTCTATGATCCCGTTGTGCACCAGGACTGTTCCGCCTGCCCTGTGAGGGTGCGCGTTATCTTCAGAAGGTCTGCCGTGGGTCGCCCATCTCGTGTGTCCCAACCCGGCGACACTCCTGAGCTTTTCCCCCTTTATGGCGCTCTCGAGGTCCTTTATCTTTCCCGCGCAGCGTCTGACGGAAATTTTATTCCCGCTGAAAAACGCTATCCCCGCGGAGTCATATCCCCTGTACTCAAGCCGCTTCAGACCGTTGATGAGAACGGGGATGGCATTTCTTTTTCCGATATAACCGATTATTCCACACATAAAAGCGTTAAGCGTTGAGCGCTAAGCGTTAAGCAAAAAAGCGAAACACATTCTCTGCTTACTCTTTTCGCTGCCGGCTTTACTCCTTTCACTATTTACTTCCCAAAAGGGCGAGGCGCCGCCTTGCCATGTGTACGGGCGGGGTTGAAACCCGCCCCTACTTAACTCTTAACTCTTGACTCTTCTCTTCTCTTCTTCGCCCAGCCTTTTAAATTCTGCTGTCTTGCCCTGCTGATGGCCAGGTCGCCTGAGGGCACGTCCCTGGTCACTGTCGCCCCGGCGGCCACATATGCGCCTTTGCCGACTTTGACGGGGGCGACAAGCTGCGAGTCGCTTCCGATAAACACGTCCGATTCGATGACCGTACTGAATTTGTTTTTTCCATCGTAATTGCATGTGATGGTGCCGGCCCCGATATTTACATTCTTCCCTATAACAGCGTCACCCAGATATGTCAGGTGCGAGGCCTTGGTGCCGTCGCTGATGAAGGTCTTTTTTGTTTCCACAAAGTTCCCTATCTTTACGGAGCGGCCGATTATGCTGCGGGGCCTCAGGTGAGCGAAAGGCCCTATCGCGCTGCCGTCCCCGATCCTGCTTTCCTCTATTACGGTATTGTCCTTGATGACAATGCCGTCGCCGAGTACGCTTTCATATATTCTCGAGCCCGGATATATAACGCAGTTCTTCCCTATCCTCGTCCTGCCCTCAAGATACGTATTCGGATAAACAATGGTGTCCTTCCCTATATGGACGAGCGGGCCCACAAAGGATGTTTGAGGGTCTATGAACGTTACCCCCTTCTGCATCCATTTTCTCGTAATCCGGCGTTTCAGGATTTCAGAGACCCCGAATAATTCTTCTCTGTCGTTTACCCCGCGGATTTCCTCAGCAGGACAAGTATAAGCCTCCACCTTCTTTCCGCTGCCGGCGGCCATCTTGACAATGTCCGTGAGATAATATTCGCCGGAGGATTTATTTTTCCTGATCTTTTCGAGATATCCGAGTACTTCTTCTTCGAGCAGGTAGACGCCGCCGTTCAACTCTTTAAACTTCTTTCTTTCGTCAGGGGTCGCGTGCTTGTCCTCCACTATGCCGGCGACCCTGCCCCTTTCATCGCGGAAGATCCTTCCATAGCCTGATATCGAATCATCCGTAAAAGAAAGAAAAGACAGCGCATTTCTGTTGCGATTGTGTCTTGCTGAAAGCATCTTCAGAGTGCCTGAGGCAATAAGGGGACAATCGCCGTTGAGTACGAGCACCCTGCCGCTTTTGAATTCCTTTTTCGCGATGGCAAGGGCGTGCCCCGTTCCCAGCAGTCTCTCCTGAACGACAAAAGAGATATGGTCCTCGCCGGCCATATTTTTTTTCACCAAATCAGCGCCGTTTCCGATCACCACCACGGTCTTGCGGGGCCGCAGCGGCTTGACGGCGTCAATTGCATACCGGAGCATGGGCCTTCCCAGGACCTGATGAAGCACTTTAGGGGTTTGGGAATTCATCCTCTTGCCGCGTCCCGCCGCGAGAATAACTACGTTCAAATCCATTTCAATATGATAATCTTTTCATTTGTTGTTTGCAATTTACTGCAATTTAATTTAACTTATACGGCAAGTCAATCCCATACCTTAACCCTCCCCTGACGCGCACAATTTCACGTATTCCTTCAATAACGCCGGATACATTAAAGGATTGAAAAATATATTGGTCATAAAGTAGCACTCATGCGTGCAGAAACACTTCTTCTTCCGTATCGAGAGCAGGATATCCCTCGCCCTGCCGGTCTTCAATATGTTTCCAAGGTCATAGCCGCAGTCCCTGACATTCCCCATTTTCATGGAAAAGGATTCGCAGGGGAAGACGTCTCCCGTCTCGGTCAGGACAAGGTTCAGCCTCCCGGCGTAGCAGGAGATCATGCGCCTCTTCCGGACCAGGGTCTCGTGGATCAGCCGTCTCTGCAGGATGTCCTGGGCCGCCTTGAGTCTCGCTCCCTTAAACCGGTAGACGGCCGCTTTCTTCCGCGCCAGATTCGCCGCCATGCCTGAAACGGTATCATGGTATTTTTCAGCGTCAACAGCCTTCAGTCTTTCATCATTGACGCTGCCCCTTATCAGCGATATGGTATGGGTCTTTATATTTTGCAGTCCGTTTATGAACTCCGTCAGCTCTTTCATATGCCCCTGGTTTGCGGAAGAAAATACCGTGTTTACGCCGAGTTCAAAATTCGGAAATCTGTCAAGCAGTCCTCCGAGCGCCCTGTATGTGTTCATCGTCTTCTGAAAACTGCCCCTGCCCCCCCTGATTGAGTCATGCAGGTCTTCCAGTCCCTCCATGGAAAGCTTTACCGCTATGGTGCTCTTCCTGCAGTGGGTCAACACCGCCTCGATCTTTTCTCTTATTACATCGGTCATCAGTCCGTTTGTGGGAAAAAGGATTATCGCGGGCCTGTTTCTTTCATAGAATAACTTTGTTATCTCGACAATGTCCTCCCGCAGGAATATTTCGCCCCCGGAGAATGCGAGCCAGAGGAGGTCCCCCAGGGAGTAAGATATTTTCTCTATTTCAGCAAGAGACAATTCGGAATGGGTCTCATCTGAAAATCCCCCTTTATCCCCCTTTGTCAACGCGGGATTTTTTTCATCAACTATATAGAAGCAGAAAGGACATCTGAGATTGCACCTTCGGGTAAGGAATACGGTAAGGTGGATGGGACGCTGCTTCAGCAATACGGAGCCCATGTGGCGAAATGGAGAGTATGACATACTATTTCCTCCCCTTCAGGAGATGGCGTATAAGGCCTGTTGCCGCTCCCAGCCCTATCGGAAGCGGATACAGAAATGCGTAATAACAAAAAGCGGATGCGGCAAACAGAAGACCTCCTGTCCTGTAAAACAGCCTTATCTGGTTTCTGCTCACCACGGCATTGGAAAAAAAGATCAGGGGGACGGCATACAGAAGGGCCGTCGTTCCGGTAAGCGACCACAGCGAAATAATGCAAAGGCCCAGGAAAAATGAAGCGACATTGATCTTGAGCTCCGTGGAAGATGAGCCGGAATCGGTCAGTATGTCCCTGTTCCCTAATGAATAAGTGCACCAGTAAGTGGTCTTCCGGTAGGCATTGAAGAGGGAGCGCTTGAGGTTGAAATTGAAGATGTGACGGACCTGTATTTCCGGGCACATGATGAGCCTGGCGCACGAACGCCTTAATCTGTGGCTGAATTCAACATCTTCCAGTATCGGCATGAAATCCTCCGGGAATCCGCCGCTTTTGTTAAAGGTCGTTCCGGACATAATCATGGCGTGCGCGGCTATGTAGTCCGGGTTTTCCGCGTTTTTGGTTTCCGAGTAGTGGACAAACGCGGACTGAAAGGCGCTGAAGAAATTCCTGTCGTAGGACATCTTCGTATATGTGCCTCCGAGGACGGTGTTTTCGCCTGTTTCAGAGAGTTTTTTATTTACAACCGACAGCGTATCCGGAAGCAGGAGACAATCGGAGTCGGTAAAGAAAATATACTCTCCGCTGCTGTTCTGCGCGCCGATGTTCCTTGCCCTCGAAGTCCCTGAACGGCTCTCAAGGGTGATCAACTTGCACGGGAACCCCCCGATGACCCTGACGGAGTCGTCATCCGAATTATCGTCGACAACAATGACCTCGAAATTGTCATACCTTGAAGAAAATGCCGCCTTGAGGCACTTTCCGATAGTGGCGGCCCTGTTGTAATTAGGGATAACGAGGGAGATGCGTTTTTCCATCTTTTACCTTGTTTATTATAATGGAACCGTTCAAACCGTTCAAACCGTTCAAGCGGCTCGTTCCGTTTATGAAGGGGCTAATTGACAAATTGTTTGTTTAATTCTAAATTATAAGCAAACTTAATAATCCGAGGTAACCATGCTCCAGGAAGTGGAAAAAATATCGCCGACAACGAGGAGGCTCAAGATCAATGTTCCTTCCGACGTCATCAAGTCCGAGACGGAAAACGTTTACAATAAACTGAGAACAACGACCAAGATACCCGGTTTCAGGCCCGGAAAGATCCCCCAGGCCATTCTTGAAAAGAGGTTCAGCAAGAATGTCGAGGCCGAGGTCATAGAAAAAATAATCCCTGAGTATTATCTCAACGCGATAAGGGAAGCGAACCTGGAGCCGGTCACCTATCCCAATGTCGATGATAAAATCCAACTGGTGTCCGGGCAGCCCCTTACCTTCAGTGTCACTGTCGAAGTCAAGCCGGAGATAGGAGAATTGAGATATACCGACGTCATATTAAAGGAAAGGGCATTTACCGTCGAGGATGACGAGATAGAAAAGGCCCTCAGATTGATGCAGGAGCGCAAGGCGTTATATTCTGTTACCGAAGAGGCTCTGCAGGCCGACGATATGGCAATTATAAATACCGACGCATACATCGGCGACAAATTGCATGAAGAGCTCTCTTACAAAGATTACCCCATGCTTTTGACTGCCGGCGCAATGCCCGCGGAGTTTATCGACGCGCTGACCGGCAGGAAAAAGGGAGAAAGCGTCGAGGTAACACTGAACTTCGCGGCAGACCATGACAACAAGACCCTGGCCGGCAAAGACGTGCTCTTCAAGGTGCATATTACGGATACCAAGAAGAAGAACCTGCCGCCTTTGGACGATGAATTCGCAGCAGAGGCGAATTGCGGCAATCTTGAGGAGCTGAAGAAAAAGATACATGAAAATATCAGCGTCATGAAGAAGAGCCAGATAAACCTGGAGTACAAGAAGGAAATCCTCAACGAACTTATAAGAAGGCATGAATTCGAGGTCCCCGAATCCATGTTTCAGGGAGAGATTGAATCCCTGATTCACAAGGCAAAAGAGGACGCCATGAAGAAGGGGGAGACCCTGAAACCGGACGAGGAGCTGAAAAAGGAATTTGAGTCCGTTGCGAGGGACAACGTCAAGAGCGTAATCCTCCTTGAAGCCGTGGGCAGGAAGGAGAGCATCCAGGTGACCGATGCCGACGTTAAACAGGCCGTTGAAGAAATAGCGGTCCGCAACAACCTTAAGCCTGAAGAGGTCATGAGACTGTATGCTGTCAGGGAAGGGTCCATGGATGCCCTGAAGAGCAGGCTGTTTGCCGATAAGGTCCTGGAATTTCTTCTGGAAAAAGCAACAATTCAGTAGGGGCGGGGTTTCCCCGCACTTTCACTGGTTGGGCGGGGAGACCCCGCCCTACATTTAATAGGGAGACAACATGGGTTTGATACCGATAGTAATTGAACAGACCGGAAGGTCGGAACGGGCATATGACATTTATTCAAGGCTGTTAAAGGACAGGATCGTGTTTATCGGCAGCCCGATAGACGATATCGTCTCCAATACGGTAATTGCCCAGTTGCTTTTCCTCCAGACCGAAGACCCTGAAAAGGACATAAACATCTATATTAATTCGCCGGGAGGCGTTGTCTCTTCAGGTCTGGCCATCTATGATACCATGCAGTATATAAAACCCGATATCGCCACTTATTGCATAGGACAGGCGGCAAGCATGGGGGCGCTCCTTCTTACCGCGGGCACGAAAGGGAAGAGGTATGTGCTTCCCAATTCCCGCATAATGATTCATCAGCCCATCGGGGGCTTTCACGGGCAGGCGACGGACGTGGAGATCCATGCGAGAGAGATTTTAAAACTGAAAGAAACGCTCAATCAAATCCTTGCCAGGCATACCGGACAGGCAATTGAAAAGATACAGGTCGATACGGAGAGGGACTATTTCATGTCCGCGCAGGAGGCAAAGGATTACGGCCTCGTGGATGAGGTCATAGAGACGCTGAAGAAGAAGGAGTAAGGAGTTCAACAACCATGAACGATAAAAAAACAAATAGAAACGACAACGGTATACTGAGATGTTCTTTCTGCGGGAAGAGCCAGAAGGAAGTAAGGAAGCTTATAGCCGGCCCTACTGTTTATATCTGTAACGAATGCGTCAATCTCTGCAATGAAATAATGGCTGAGGAGCTCGACTCCTCGTTTGACATCAACATTACACGGAAGCTCCCGGCCCCCGTAGAGATAAAAAGCTTTTTAGATGAATACGTCATTGAGCAGGACCGCGCGAAAAAGACCCTCGCGGTGGCCGTGCACAATCACTATAAACGGATAAACAGCCCCAGGCAGTCCGATATCGAACTGCAGAAGAGCAACATCCTGCTGATAGGGTCTACCGGCACCGGCAAGACCATCCTGGCCCAGACGCTCGCAAAGTACCTCGACGTCCCCTTTACGATTGCCGACGCCACGACGCTGACCGAAGCAGGGTATGTAGGCGAAGACGTTGAAAATATTATCCTGAAGCTCCTCCAGGCAGCGGATTATGACCTTGAGAAGGCGCAGCGCGGCATCGTCTATATTGATGAGATCGACAAGATAAGCCGCAAGACGGAAAATGTTTCCATAACGAGGGACGTCTCCGGCGAAGGGGTCCAGCAGGCGCTCCTGAAGATCATTGAAGGGACCGTTGCGAACGTGCCCCCCCAGGGCGGCAGGAAGCATCCGCAGCAGGAATTCATACAGATAAACACGGCCAACATACTGTTTGTTTGCGGCGGGGCCTTTGTGGGCCTTGAAAAGATAATCGAGGAGAGGATCGGCAGGAAGACCGTGGGCTTCGGCGCCGAGCCCAAGACCATAGCCGGGAAAAAGACAGACAACATCTTAAAACATATTCAGCCCCAGGACCTGATTAAATACGGACTCATTCCCGAGTTTGTCGGGAGACTTCCTGTAGTGGCGACGCTGGAGGAGCTGAGCGAAGACGCCCTGATCAGGATCCTGACCGAACCCAAGAACGCCATCATAAAGCAGTATCAGAGGCTGCTGTCCTTTGATAATGTGAAGCTGAAATTTACCGACACCGCTTTAAGGGCGATTGCCAGAGAAGCGCTCAGACGGAAAACAGGCGCGAGGGGCCTCAGGGCCATTCTTGAAGACGTGATGCTGGATGTCATGTACGAAGTGCCGTCGCTGAGCGATGTGAGGGAGTGCCTGATAACGGAAGAGGTCATCACCAGGAAGGAAAAGCCGATCCTTATTTATGAGGAAAAGGCCGAGTCCGCTTAGTTTATTTCTTCCCCTTCGTCAGCCCGTGCGCGATCAACGTCCTGAATTTCTCTCTGAGTTCTTCGTCCTTGAGGCCCATGAGGGTATTTTCGATATACCTCGTATCGTCTTCGGACAATGCGGCATTCCCGCCTTTCTGAACGTCCTTCGTCTCTTCGGGAAGCCTGCCGATCCTGAAGCGTACTTCGGCGACATTATATTGACTGAGTCTTGAAATGATCTCTTCTTTGAAAAAACTCAGATGGTGCATCCACTGGGGGGTGTCGACGATTACGGTAAGAACATTACCTTTTATCATGTCGGGGCAGGTGTGAGATGAAACGGGCCGGCCGACAATATCAGTCCATTTGTTTCTGAGGGCATTCAGCGACACCCCGCTTTCCAGGCCATAACTTTTAACGAATGTCCTGAGGATATTTTGAAAGGACTGCATGGCAGAAGATGAAAAATTAAAATGCAAAGATCAAAATTAAGGAATATGATTTTTTAAGCTGTCCACTCCGGAATTTTGAATTTTGATTTTTAAATTTTGAATTTTTTTAAACTATCTTCTTGACTTTTCCGGAGCGGAGGCATCTGGTGCAGACACTCTGTTTCCTCGCGCCGTGCGCTGTCTCGATCTTTATTTTCTGCAGGTTAGGCATAAATACGCGCTTGGTCCTGTTGTTGGCATGGCTGACATTGTTGCCTGACATCTTTTTCTTTCCGCAAACTGAACATACTGCCATTGTTGAAACACCTCCTGAATATTCCTTATGCAGGGCGACCCTTCAGGGTTGCTTATATGCGGGGCTGAAGCCCTGCCCTACGAGCAATATATTATTTAACAGTGTTGAACTGTCTTTAATTTAAGTTTTAATAAAGCAAGTTAGCTTGCTTACTCGCGCATAATTGCTTTAAAAAGAGAAGTTATGATAACATTAAACCGAACAAACTTACAACCCGCGACCGGGAGCAGATTTTTTTAATCTTGGCGGGCAAAACTGATAACATTTCAGAGGTTCAGGAAAGATAAATGGCAGGAATAAGAATTTACGAGCTGTCCAAAAAGATTAATGTCAGCAGCAAAGAGATAATCGCAAAGCTGGCGGAATTAGGCGTCCACGTCAAGTCACACATGGCAAGCGTTGATGACGATGTCACGGGGAAGTTGACGGATTTCTTCGCGAAAAGAGAAACGCCTGCGAAAGAGACGCCGGCGCCTGCCGTCCGCAAAGAAGAGAGAATAACAAAGGCCCCGTCCAGACCCGTGGAGAAGCCCCGGGCGGAAAAAACCGCGGAAAGAAGACCCCTTCCGGAAGTCAAGCCGGAGAAAGAAGGCCGGCCTGCTCCGCCGGAAACTGAAAGAGAGGCGAAAGAGCCTGTCCTGAAACCTCTCGCGGCCTTGCCCGTGAAAGTCGGGACCCAGGCTGCGGAAGAAGATGAAATCATAGTCCCTGACAGATTCAAGAAAGAAATAGAGCGGGCAAGCGTGGCAAAATTCAAGGCCAAACCCGGCATGCAGCGGGCCTTCGATTCCATCCGGAGAGTTGATGTAACAAAGAAGGCCCAGGACTTCAAGCCCCATTTCAAGAAGCATGACAGAAGGCCGCATGGGCAGAGATTCGAACCGGCCCCGCCGCCGCTGACGACCCAGCCGAGAAAACGCGTCATCAAGTTTCAGGAGGGCACGACCGTAAAGGAGTTTGCCGAAATTATAGGGCAGAAGATCAACGAGGTCATCAAGAAGTTTATGGAGATAGGCTACATGCCGACTATAAACCAGCCTGTGGATGCGGACGCGGCGCAGCTTGTAGCTGAATCGTTCGGATTGAAGATAGAGCTTACGAATATCGAAAACGAGGAGGCCCTCCTTGAAGAAGTGGAAGTCGATGAGGCCGCTCTCAGTCCCCGTCCGCCTATAGTCACCATCATGGGACACGTCGATCATGGAAAGACCACCCTGCTGGATGCAATCCGCCAGACCAGGGTCACCGAGACAGAGGCAGGAGGGATAACACAGCATATCGGCGCGTACAAGGTAAAACTGAAAGACAAAGAAATAACTTTTCTCGACACCCCTGGGCATGAGGCGTTTACCATGATGAGGGCGAGGGGCGCCAAGGTGACCGATATTGTTGTTCTTGTAGTTGCAGCCGATGACAGCGTCATGCCCCAGACTATCGAGGCCATTGACCATGCCAAGGCCGCAAATGTCCCCATAGTAGTTGCAATAAATAAAATCGACAAGCCTGAGGCCAATATAACAAGAGTCAGGAATGAACTCTCGCAATACGGCGTGGTCTCCGAGGAGTGGGGCGGAAAAAACATATTCGTCGAGGTTTCCGCCAAGAAGAGAACGGGAATTGAACAGCTCCTCGAGATGATACTGCTTCAGGCCGAAATAATGGAGCTGAAAGCAAATTATAACAGGCCCGCAAAGGGGACGATCGTTGAGGCCAAGCTTGACAGGGGCAGGGGACCGGTGGGCACGGTGCTGGTGAATGCGGGAGAGCTTAAAGCGGGAGATTCCTTCCTTGTAGGCACGGTTGCCGGCAGGGTCAGGGCGCTTATCGACGACACAGGCAAGAAAATAGAAAAGGCCGGACCTTCAACGCCCGTGGAAGTCATCGGTTTCCCGGAGGTCCCCCAGGCGGGTGATATATTCATTGTGATGGAAGATGAGAGAAAGGCAAGGCAGATAGCCCTTAACAGGCTCCAGAAGCAGAAGACCGCCGCGGCCGTCCAGATGAAGAAACTGACCCTCGACCAGCTTTATGAAAAGGTAAAACAGGGTGAGGTGCGGGACCTTAACGTTATTATAAAGGCCGACGTCCAGGGGTCTGCTGAAGCGGTAAAGGACGCGCTTTCCGGCATTACGCACCCTGAGGTCAAGGTAAACGTAATTCATGCGAGCGCGGGCGGCATTAATGAATCCGACGTCATGCTTGCCGCCGCGTCGAACGCGATCATCATAGGGTTCAACATCCGTCCCGATTCAAAGGCCTCCGCCCTGATCGAAAAGGAAGGCGTCGACGTCAGGCTCTACAACATAATCTACGAGGCGATTGAAGACGTGAAGAAGGCGCTTGAAGGGCTGCTTGAGCCGACCATCACCGAGAAAGTCATGGGCAGGGCGGAAGTCAGAAGCCTGTTCCATATATCGCGCACTGGGACGGTCGCCGGCTGCTATGTGACCGAGGGGAAGATGTCGCGCGCAAGCACCGGCGTCAGGGTGATAAGAGATAATGTAGTCATATATGAAAGCAAACTGTCGTCCCTGAAGCGGTTCAAGGAAGACGTCAGGGAGGTCCTGACGGGCTTTGAATGTGGCATCATGGTGGAAAATTTCAACGACCTCAAGGTCGGCGACGTAATAGAAAATTATGTAAAGGAAGAAGTCGCCTCCAAGCTGGAATAGAAAGGGTCCAAGGGTTTAGGGTCCGAGGGTTCAAGGGTATGGTGATTCTCACTTGAACCCTTGGACCCTCGAACCCCTGAACCCTTTTGATTTATTAAATGATAGTCGGTCTCCTCACATTGGATTTACACATACTCGAAGCGCAGTCTCTGAAGGAGAAGCGGTTTGTCATCAAGAGCCTTATCGAGAGGATAAAAAACAAGTTTAACGTCTCAGTGGCCGAAGTCGACGCCAATGACCTCTGGCAAAGGGCCGTGATCGGGATAGCTTTCGTTTCAAATGAGACGGTGATGGTCAATAAGGTATTCGAACAGATAAGGAACCTGGTGACAGTCATCCATTCGGTGGAATTAATCAATTCAACGACGGAACTGCTATAATTAAATCAAAAATAAAATATCAAATATCAAAATGACGGACTAAAATGTAAAAATATCTGATTGCGGTCATTTTTAATTTTTGCCCTGACATTTTGCATTTTGATTCTTCATCTTTAATTTGTAGGAGTCCATGCATCCATACAAGCGTTCGGCAAGGGTCGGTGATTTAATTCGTGAAGAGGTCGCCGACATTATATTGAACAGGATCAAACATAAAACGCTCGGCTTTGTTACCGTTACGGGAGCAAAGGTCAGCGACGACCTGAGGAACGCGACTGTATATCTGAGCGTTCTGAAGGATGAAGACATGGAAAAGACGATCAGGAAGCTCAACGAGTCGTCGGCATTCATAAGGGGCGAACTCGGCAGAAGATTGAAGATGAAGTTCGTACCGGCTCTTTATTTCAAAATTGACGAATCGATCCGCTACGGGATGAAAATCGACAGGTTGCTGGACGAAGTAAAATCTGAAAGGAGTCCTCTTGACGATGACGAAGATCTCTACTAAACTTCTGAGTGTTATTAAACAGAACAAGTCTTTTATCATTGCCGGGCACATTAATCCTGAAGGAGATGCGATAGGCTCGGCCCTGGCGCTCGCCCTTGGATTAAAAAAGATAGGGAAGAAAGACGTCTGTGTACTGTTCAGGGACGGCGTGCCCGAAAGCCTGAAATTCCTGCCGTCCGCTAAAATGATCAGGCAGAAACCGCCCCGGAAAGAGTACGATGTTTTTATCATTGTGGACTGTAATACACTTGAAAGGACAGGGTTTGAAGGGATTAAGGCAAAAAATACGGTCATTATAGACCACCATGTTCCCCCGCCTGATGCGGACAAATCCGGATTGTACAGGTCCGTGGCAGCCGCCGTTATCGACGCTCAGGCCGCTGCGACGGGAATCATCATTTACAAGCTCCTGACCGCGCTCAAAATACCCATAGACAAAAATATTGCCACAAATTTATACACGGCATTGCTCGTAGACACCGGGGGGTTCCGGTATTCCAACACGTCGCCGGAATCTTTAATGATGGCATGTCACCTTGTCGGGGCCGGCGCCAGGCCGTGGGAAATAACCAAAGAGATCTACGAAAGCATTCCCTTTAAATCCATGAAGCTTTTGGGCCTTTCCCTGGCGACCCTTGATAAGAAAGACGGGATGACATGGATAACCGTGACCGGGGACATGTTCAAAAAGACAGGCACGACTGCTGAGGATTCCGAAGACTTTGTTGATTACCCGAGAAAGGTAAAGGACATCGAGGTGTCTTTGTTCTTCAGGGAAGATGAGAAGGATGTATTTAAGATCAGCCTCCGCTCAAAAGGCAAGATTGATGTGCAGAAGATAGCAAACAGCTTCGGCGGCGGAGGACATTTCGCCGCGGCAGGGTGCAGGATAAAAGGGACCTTGCAGCAAGTTCAGAAGAAAATTTTTACTGCTGTAAGGAAAGCGATCAAGGAAGCGAAATAAACACTTAAACCGCTTGAACCGTTCGAGCCGCTTGAACTGTTCAAGCCGTTCGAGCGGCTCAAGCGGCTCAAGCCTTTCAATAAATAACTGATTCTCATGGATCTCATCATCGCCCTCAACAAACCAAAAGACATCACATCTCAAGACGCCGTCACAAAGGTAAAGAAAATTCTCCAGGTCAAAAAAGCGGGACATACCGGCACCCTTGATCCAATGGCGACCGGGCTGCTTCTTGTCTGCATTAACAGGGCCACACGCCTCGCCTCATATTTCTCCGGTCTCGACAAGGAATACAGGGCCGTAATGAAATTGGGAGAGGCGACCGACACTCAGGACGCATACGGAAAAATTATTTCAAGGGCCGACAGTGTCGGGGTCGATAAAGGCATGCTGGAAGAAGCGTTAAATTCATTTAAGGGCCGAATACTCCAGCAGCCCCCGATGTTTTCGGCATTGAAGCACGAGGGACAGCCGCTGTACAAGCTTGCGCGAAAAGGAATAGAGGTCGAACGCAAGGCGCGAGAGGTATTCATCCGCGATATTGAGCTGCTGGGCTTCAATCCCCCGTTTGCCGCTTTCAGGGCCCTCTGTTCAAAAGGCACTTACATAAGAACGCTTTGCGATGACGCCGGGAAGAAACTCGGCGTCGGTGCGCATCTGTCCGAACTTGAGCGTACGGCGATAGGCTCGTTCAGGATTGAAGGCAGCCTGACTCCCGAGGAATTAAAGAGCGTAGACATAAACGGGTCCGGGCTTGAAGGCATTTATTCGATTGACAGGGCGCTGTCATGGATGCCGGAGTTGACGATAAATGCGGCTGCGGTAAGAGCGGTCATTCATGGAAATCCCCTCAGGGCGGACAATACTTTAATACTCTCTGATGAATGCAGGAAGGCAGAGGGCGTCAGGATAAAATCCCAGGCGGGAGAACTGCTCGCCGTCGGGAGGTTTTCGCAAGAGAGAAGCCTGATCCAAATGGATGTGGTGTTGGCATAGTTGGCGCAAAAGGGAGGCCTGTCTCCGGATTTCTATAATCGACAAACACCATTTTTACATTATTGCCTATGCGCAATTATTATCTTTGTCCGTTTCTAAACTCTTAACTCCTGACTCATGGCTCTTTTTCAAAGGTGTCGTATACAAATCCGGAGCCAGGCCTCCCTTTGCTCTTTCCATATCTTTAAACCCTTGCCCCCTGACCCTTTCCCCTTGCCCCTGCCGTTCGGATTGCTTTTTCGGGCAGATTTCCTTTACTCTAAATAAAACGGCCCTCAATATTCGAGGGGCGTAAACAAGGAGGATTAAGAATGATCGAAATTACGGATATCGCCGTTGAGAAGGCGAAGGAAATACTGGTTGAGGAAGGAAAGAGCGGCTGGGGACTGAGATTTTATACGGCGGGCAGCAGTTGTTGCGGCCCTTCCTACGGGATAGATATTGTTGAACAGCCTACAGGGGACGATCAGATTATAGAAAAAAACGGCCTCAGGGTCTTCGTGGATTCAGCCACGTATGAAAAACTTGAGGGCATGAAGTTCGATTATGTTCAGGAAGGCGAGAGGGAAGGCTTTGTAATGACCGGGGGTCAGGCTTCGTCCTGCGGCGGCGGCAAGGAGTCATCCTGCGGGCCCGGCTGCGGCTCTTCCTGCGGTTAAACAGAGACCGGCTGTCGCAGGCCTGCGTCTACAGACCCCTTATTTCCCCTTCAATCCTTTCCAGCGCCCCTATCGGGTCCGGTTGCGCGGTAATCGCCCTGCCGATAACGAGAAAATCCGCTCCCCTGCGCAAGGCTTCGCCCGGCGTCAGTATCCTCTTCTGGTCGCCTGCGGATGCCCAGGAGGGCCTTATACCGGGGGTAACGATCAGGAAGTCTTTCCCGAAGTGGGCGCGGATATTTTCAGCGTCCACCGGCGAAGCTACCACGCCGTCCAGTCCGGCCCGCTGCGCAAGCCCCGCAAGGTGTCTGACCATGGCGCTCATTCTCAGCCCGATCCCGAGCTCGTCCTGCAGGGCGGTCTGGTCGATGCTGGTCAATACGGTCACTCCTATCAGCCTGGGCCTCTCAAGGTTTTCTTTGAGGGAAATTGTTCTGATCGCCTCTGCCGCCTCCTTCATCATCTCAAATCCGCCGAGGGCATGAACATTGAACATAAAGACCCCGAGCCTTGCAACCGCGGCTGCCGCTGCCGCCGCAGTGTTGGGGATGTCATGAAATTTCAGGTCCAGGAACACCTTCCTGCCCATGAGGTGTATCTGTTTGACTATCCTGGGACCCGCAGAGGTGAAAAGCTCTGAGCCGACCTTGAATATGCCGATGTTGTCCCTGAATTTATGTACGATTTCGACGGCCGCGTCATAGTCGGGCACATCAAGGGCGAGGATTATGCGGTCTTTTGGATTCATATAAACAACGGGTTCGAGGGTCCGGGGGGTCGAGGGTTTGAGGGTTCGAGGCACAATGCCTGACTCTTTTGAAAAAAGGCATAACAAGATTTTGCGCATTGTGCACTGAACCTTGAATACTGCATATTCTTTTTCACTTGACCCCTAACCCCTTGAACCCTTCTATATCTTTGCCAGCGTTATCCCCTTCTGCGCCTGGTACTTGCCGGCCTTGTCCGCATAGGACCGCTCACAGACTTCATCAGCTCCCAAAAATATAAGCTGGGCGATCCCTTCGTTCGCATATACTTTCACCGGCAAAGGCGTTGTGTTGGATATTTCTATGGTCACATGCCCTTCCCATTCCGGCTCAAGCGGAGTTACGTTGACGATGATCCCGCATCGGGCGTAAGTGGATTTGCCGAGGCAGATAACTATGGTTTCCCGCGGAATTCTAAAATATTCCACCGAAGTGGCCAATGCAAAGGAGTTCGGAGGTATTATGCAGACGTCGCCTTTGAAGTCTGCAAAACTTTTGGGATCAAATTTCTTGGGATCGATGACCGTCGTGTTTATATTGGTGAAGATCTTGAACGCGTCCGTTATCCGCATATCGTAGCCGTAAGAGCTCACGCCGTATGAAATGACGCCCTTCCTCACCTGTTTATCGGCAAAGGGCGCGATCATGCCCTTTTTTGCCATTTCCTTTATCCACCGGTCGTTTTTTACCATAACGTTTCTCCCGTAAAATGAATTTTCAAAGGGTAACATAAAGCCCGCCTTTTTACAACAGCGACAAATAGCACAGTAACAAGTGACAAGTGACGAGTAACGGACAGTTATAAAACAGTCACGTGTTACTTGTCACCATGAATTTTTCCTGTTGCTTGAGCGAAGCATTTTTGATAACATTGTTTTACCATAGATTTCTTGCAGTTTCGCCATACATATTTGTAATAGTACCCTTGGAGGTATTTATGAAGAAGATCAGAATTGCCATTGCGGGAATCGGTAATTGCGCAAGCTCTTTGATACAGGGGACCGAATATTACAAAAAGAAGAACAGCGAAGACGCGGTCGGGCTGATGCACTGGGACATCGGCGGTTATAAACCATATGATATCGAAGTGGCCGCGGCATTTGACATAGATAAAAGGAAAGTGGGCAAAGATGTAAACGAAGCGGTCTTCGCGCTCCCTAACTGCACAACCGCGTTCTGCGGCATTCTCCCCAGGACAAATGTTGTAGTGCAAATGGGGAGGGTCCTCGACGGGATTTCAGGGCATATGAAAGAATACGGCCCGGAGCAGACCTTTGTCCTCAGTGACGCGAAAGAAGCCTCCGGGCAAGATATTGTCAGGGCGCTGAAGAGCTCAGGCGCTGAAATGCTGCTGAACTACCTGCCTGTCGGTTCGGAGGAGGCGGTGAAATTTTACGCGGAATGCGCCCTTGAAGCGGGTATCGGATTCATAAATAATATGCCTGTCTTCATTGCGAGCAATCCGGAATGGGCCGCGAAATTCAAAGAGAAAAATCTGCCGCTTGTCGGTGACGATATTAAATCGCAGTTAGGCGCTACTATCACCCACAGGACTCTGGTCGATCTGTTCAGGAAGAGGGGCGTGAAACTTGAAAGGACTTACCAGTTGAATACCGGCGGCAATACGGATTTCCTCAACATGCTCAACAGGAGCAGGCTCGCCTCGAAGAAGGAATCAAAGACGGAGGCCGTGCAGTCGGTCATGAACGGGAAGAGACTGGGGCCTGAAAATATCCATATCGGCCCGAGCGACTACGTCCAGTGGCAGAAGGACAACAAAGTATGTTTCATCAGGATGGAGGGGAGGCTTTTCGGGGATGTGCCGATGAACCTTGAGCTCAGGCTCTCCGTTGAAGATTCGCCTAACTCCGCCGGGGTCGCGATTGACGCTGTCAGGTGCTGCAAGCTGGCATTGAAAAGGGGGAAGGGCGGCGTCCTCTACTCGCCGTCGGCCTATTTTATGAAACATCCGCCCAGGCAGTTCAGCGATGATGTCGCCTACAGGATGATGGAAGAATTCATAGCGGGCCATGATATTGAAGGTGAGCTCATCGGGAGCGCTCATGAAGACGGCCTTGCTCCCAAAGCGGCATCGGCGTATGTTGTCTGATAAAGACACAGAGACACTGAAGCACGGAGTAAAATTTTATCAGAGTAAAATCCTATTGTAAATTTATCAATTATCCATTATGATTTTATGTGTTTCGGGAGTCCCTCCCGAAACGGGTCCGGCAATCGGACTTACTAAGAAGTTCATAAGTAAAGCCTCATCATTTGTCATTCCCGCAGTTAGTAAGCGGGAATCCAGACAGATGAGAGGAACTGGATGCCCGATTAAGAACTTCGGGCATGACGGATGAAGTTATATGAGGCTAAGCTAATGAACTCATTAGTAAAAGATAGAAAATGATATAAAGGACTTATAATCAAACAGATGGAGGACCGATTTCGGGATGGAATCCCGAAATACACAAGCTTTCTTTAAGTTTCATTAAAAAGAGCCGAACATAGAGTAACCAAATATGCAACAACCGGAGGAGGAATTATGTCAGACGTCTTAGCGAAACTGAAAAGCTGCGTAAGTATCACGAATGGGAAGGTGAAGGTCACGGACGCGAAGGCAGTGAAAGGGTTGATCGACGATCTCATTTATGAGGCCGTATTCAATCCTGATGTGGAGAAGAGGAAAGCGCTCCAGGGGCTTGTTATCGAAATTGCAAAACAGATGGGCGCGGTGCCTTCATCCATCCAGTCTCTTTATGAGGAAATGGGCAGAAATTACCCGGGCTTTACAGTGCCTGCGATGAACATAAGAGGTCTCACGTATGATACATCGCGCGCCATATTCAGGAAGGCCCTGGAAAAAAACGTCGGCGTCATGCTGTTTGAAATCGCCCGTTCCGAGATCGGGTACACCAAGCAGAAACCCGTTGAATATTCCGCGGTCGTGTTAGCGGCAGCGGTCAGGGAAGGGTATGTCGGGCCTGTCTTTATCCAGGGAGATCATTTCCAGCTCATAAGGAAGAACTATCTCTCCGGCCCGGACCTCGAAAAGAACTACATCAAGGGGCTTATCAAAGAGGCCATCGAGGCTGAATTTTATAATATCGACATTGATTCTTCTACGCTTGTGGACCTCGACAAATCAACGTTAAAAGAGCAGCAGAGGCCGAACTTTTCTATCGCGGCGGAGCTGACCGAATACATCAGAAGCCTTGAACCCAGTGGGGTCACTGTCTCAGTGGGCGGCGAAATAGGAGAGATAGGCGGCAAAAACAGCACGCCCGAAGAGCTCAGGGCATACCTCGACGGCTTCAGAGAAACCTATAAAGGCAAGGGCGTCAGCAAGCTGAGCGTTCAGACAGGCACAGCGCATGGCGGCGTAGTCCTTCCGGACGGCACGCTTGCAAAAGTGAAAATCGATTTCGATACCCTCAGACAAATGTCGGAGGCCGCCAGGAAAGAATATGGCCTGTCCGGAGCCGTACAGCACGGCGCGTCGACACTGCCCGATGAGGCGTTCCACATGTTCCCGGAGACAGGGACCTCGGAAGTCCATCTTGCGACCGGCTTTCAGAATATCGTCTATGACAGCCTCGCGCTTCCGGCCTCCTTCAGGGACGAAGTCTATTCATATTTAAAACAGGAGTGCGCTAAAGACAGGAAAGAAGGCCAGACCGATGAGCAGTTCTTCTACAGCACGCGCAAAAAAGGGTTCGGTACTCTGAAGCAAAAATGGTGGGACCTCCCCGCGAACGTCAAGGCCCCTCTTATGAAGGAACTTGAGGACAAGTTCGACCTCCTCTTCAGGGAATTGAGGGTCGTCGGGTCAAAAGACCTTGTGAACAAAACGGTAAAGCCGGTGGTTGTCGAGAAAACGGTGCCGGATAATATTTTAGGGTGAGGAAATTACAGGGGCGAACAGCCGTTCGCCCCTGTAATCAAACAACATATTCGAACCGCTTCTTAAATTCTTCAGGCGTCATATTTGCTGTCTTTGCGAGGCGGGCGAGTTTTTCTCCGGAGAAATCTTCTTTTTCCAGACGAATCATGTATTCCCTGCCGACCCTGTATGTTTCCGACGTCAGATCAACAGGCCTCATTTTCACCTTGCCGGTATTGTAATCCATCAGCTCGACAAACGGGATCGGTCTTAACCGTCCCTCCTCAAACACTATCATCGCGCCAGAGCCGCCTTTAAGGAGGTAGCGAATCACGCCGTAGCCAAGGTCTCTCGTATATTCAATATCATACGGTATCGGGGCAGAAGACCTTAATTCATATCCGATAGTCTTGTCAACGATCGTTATCTTTATCCCCATAGGGTCCAGGGTCTTTTTGACCATATTCTTCAGTATCCTGCCAAGCTGGATCTCGGAGAGCCTTACACGGCCGGTCTCGTCTTTTTCCAGGTGTTCGTGCTTTTCAAGCTCGACATGATCAAACTTGTCGGCAATACCCTCGGCAAGAATCACAACGCCGTAGTCCCGGTCCATAGACAACCTCTTTATTATTGAACCCGTGAGTGTGTCGGAAACTTTTTTGAAAGAGACTTTGTCTTCAAATTCCTCTGAGATGAGAGTGACTGTCGCGCCTGCGGCCTTGCCGATGCCAAGCGCGAGATGCCCCGCGTATCTGCCCATTGTGGTAATGAAATACCATCTGCCGGTTGTCTTTGCGTCCTGTATCAGGTTGTCAACAATATTCACTCCGCGGTGACGGGCGGTCTGATAACCGAAGGTGCACACTCCTCCAGGCAGAGGAATGTCATTGTCAATTGTTTTTGGGACATGAGCGACGCTAATGGTGCCGCGCGCCTCCCGTTCTATCCAGTTGGACATGAAGAGCGTGCCCTCTCCGCCTATGGTTACAAGATATTTGATGCCCAGCTTCTTAAGTGTGGACATCAGGACTTTGAATTTCTCCTTTACCTTGTTCGGATATTCACGCGAGGTACGCAGAATAGCCCCTCCCTGTGTGTGGATCATCGAGACATCGGGGATGGTAAGCGGCGTCGCGCAGGTCAGGTCTCCAGCAAAAAGGGACTTGAATCCTCCCATTATGCCGACAACCTGCCTGCCTTCATTGATGGCTTCGATGGTTGCGGAACTTATTACCCCGTTGATTCCAGGAGCAGGGCCGCCGCCTACGATTATTCCGACTGTTTCATTATTATTTTTGGCCATGTGTCTCCATTTTACATAAGTTATTTGTTTTTGTCCCTCTCACTTCCAACTTTTAACTTCTCACTTTTTTGTCTGTTCTATGTCTATCCCCCATATCTCCTTTGCATATTCCATTATAGTGCGGTCGCTGGAGAATCTTCCCATATTTGCAACATTAAGGATGGACTTTTTGGCCCATTCATGTTTGTCGGCATAGAGCCTGCCGACGCTTTCCTGACAATTAATGTAGGATTCGTAATCAGCAAGGACCATATAGGTATCTCCATGACAGAGGATTGAATCCACTACAGGTTTGAAAAGCCCGGCATTTTCAGGAGAAAAATATCCACTCCCTATCATGTCTAAAACCTCTTTTAATTCGTGGTTCTTCTCATAATAGTGGTAAGGATTATAGCCCGAGCCCTTCAATTCCAGGACCTCCTGCGGGGTAAGCCCGAAAATAAATATGTTGTCCCGGCCCACCTCTTCCATTATCTCAATATTCGCGCCGTCAAGTGTGCCTATTGTCAGGGCGCCGTTTAATGACAGTTTCATGTTGCCGGTGCCGGACGCTTCTGTGCCGGCAGTTGAAATCTGCTCTGACAAATCAGCGGCAGGTATTATCCTTTCTGCCAGAGAGACATTATAATTACTGAGGAAAACTACCTTTAATTTACCTCCCAACTCTTTGCTGTGGTTAACAACATTTGCCACTGAATGAATCAGCTTGATTACAAGCTTTGCCATCCAGTATGAAGGGGCCGCCTTGCCGGAAAATATAACAGTGCGGGGCGAAACATTTTCATCTTTATTGCGTCTTATCCTGTTATAGAGAGTCACAATATGCAATACATTCAAAAGCTGCCGCTTGTATTCATGGATCCTCTTGACCTGGACATCAAACATGGATCCGGGGTCAACCTTCAGTCTGTTCTTCTTTAAAATATATTCAGCGAGACGTTTCTTGTTTTCTGTCTTGACGTCCATCCATCTTTCCCTGAATTCTTTGTCCTCAGACAGTGGAGCAAGTTTTTTCAACTCATCAAGATCAGCAATCCATTTATCTCCTGTATGTTTCGTGATAAGGCCGGACAGAAGGGGATTTGCCTTCCTGAGCCACCTTCGTGGCGTAATGCCGTTTGTCTTATTGTTGAATCTCTCGGGAAACATATCATAAAAATCTTTAAATAATTGGTCCCTGAGTATTTCTGTATGAAGTTTTGAAACGCCGTTGACCGAGTGGCTCCCTACAATAGCAAGATTCGCCATCCTTATCATCTTTTCCTCGCCCTCTTCAATAATCGACATCCTTTTTCTCTTTTCAAAATCTCCGGGGAAACGCCAGTTTATCTCTTCAAGAAACCTCCTGTTAATCTCATAGATTATCTGCAAGTGTCTTTGTAACAGATTTTCAAACATTGATACCGGCCATTTTTCAAGGGCCTCGGGCATGACAGTGTGATTTGTATAACCGAAGGTCCCGACTGTAATATCCCATGCCTCTTCCCACGAAAGCCCTTCAATATCCAGCAGGATTCTCATAAGTTCCGGAATTGCGATGGCAGGATGGGTGTCATTGAGCTGCACAGCAACTCTTTTTGTGAAATTATCAAAAACGAGGTCCTCTTTCTTATATCTCCGGATGATGTCCTGAAAGGTTGCAGAGACAAAGAAATACTGTTGTTTCAGCCTCAGGAACCTTCCTTCCATAATGTGGTCGGCGGGATAGAGCACCTTTGAGATGCTTTCTGACTTTGCCTTGTTTTCAACCGCATTAATATAATTGCCGCCATTGAAAAAATGTAAATCAAAATCCCTTGAAGACTTTGCGGTCCAAAGCCTCATGTTGATCACATTGTCGTTCCTGTAGCCCGGGATAGGGGTATCACATGCCATTGCCATTACTTCTTCGGTATCGACCCATTCACTTCTCAATATTCCATTCGGGTCTACATGCTGGATTACCTTTCCACAAAAATGGACTGAGAAAAAATGTCCATGCCGGGCTATTTCCCATGGATTGCCGTACCTTAGCCAGTTATCAGGAGTTTCAACCTGATAACCATCCTTAATCTTCTGGTAAAACAGTCCATATTCATATCTTATTCCATATCCGTAAGCAGGGATTCCCAGTGTAGCAAAGGAATCAAGGAAACACGCCGCGAGACGGCCCAGGCCGCCGTTGCCGAGCCCTGCATCCCACTCTGACTCTCTTATGTCCTCCATTTTGCATCCCAGCGCTTCCAGTGCCCTTGTACATTCATTCTCAATTCCCAGGTTTACCATGCTGTTGCCGAGCGTCCTGCCGACCAGGAACTCAAGGGAAAGATAATAGACCCGCTTGGACTTTTTCTTATAATAGGACCTCTGTGTAGCGAGCCACTCCTCTATAAGTCTGTCCCGAATGGCATAGGCAAGCCCGACATAAAAGTCAAAGATATGAGACCTCTCACAGTCCTTGCCGAGATGGTGCTCTATATAGCCCTTAATCGTTGCTTCTAACTTTTCGCTTCTCTTGGTGACTTCCATGGTTTGTATCCTCATGTTAAAATTTTAATATGTTAAAACACTTTTAAGGTTATATCGTCATATGTAAAAAAAAAGTTAACTTCTTTCGTAAAGAAGCCGAAACTATGAGGACAACAGATGAATAATCTCAAATAAATACAGTTAAGAAAGGGACAACATATGCCTCTGCCTTTAAATAAGACAAAAATTGTATGTACCATAGGGCCGTCCTCTGAATCGCCGGACATCATACAGCAGATGATACAGGCCGGGATGGATGTAGCGCGCCTGAACTTTTCTCACGGTGATTTTGACCGTCACGCAAAAGTAATAGAGGACCTCAAAAACGCTTCGCTGAAGGCTGGAAAACGAATCGCCATTATGGCAGACCTTCCGGGGCCCAAGATGCGGATAGGCCGTCTCCTGAAAGAACCTGTTGAGTTAAGGCCGGGCGATTCCTATATTCTTACAACCCAGGACGGTATAGGCAGTGACAACAGGGTTTCAGTGACCTTCCCCCGTTTCACACAGGCGGTCAAATCCGGAGATACCATCTTTCTCAATGACGGGCTTATCCAGATGAAAGTTGTAGAAGTAGAGGCAGATAATGTGCACTGCAAGGTAACCGTAGGGGGCGAACTTCGCTCAAAGAAAGGGATCAATATCCCCGGTATTGTCCTTGGCATCAGCGCTTTTACTGATTATGATTACCAGTGCCTGAAATTCGCGCTTGAGCATGGGGTGGATGCCGTAAGCCAGTCCTTCGTGGAAAAGGCATCGGATATTGACGCCGTCAGAAAGGCTGCTGCCGGGCTCGGTTATAATCCATTCATTATCGCCAAGATCGAACGGTCCCGGGCGCTTGATTATATACATGAGATTCTCAATGCCTCGGACGGCATTATGATTGCCAGAGGAGATCTTGGCGTAGAGCTGCCGATAGAGCAGATGGCCATAGTGCAAAAGCGCCTTATGCATCTGGCAAATATGTATGCCAAACCTGTGATAACCGCGACACAAATGCTTGAATCAATGACAAACAGCCCGCGGCCTACCCGCGCGGAGGCCACGGATGTATCAAACGCAATCCTGGACGGCACGGACTGTGTAATGCTTTCCGGTGAATCAGCTATGGGGGCGTACCCGGTTGAATCAGTGCAGATGCTCGCGAAGATTGCGGCTGCTGTTGAACCTCACCGCCGCCCTGTGACTGTTAAAGAGATGTTTCAGGGGATTGCATCAGAGGGCATGATGGGGCCGGCACAACTCATAGCAGTCGGGGTTGAGGCCAGTCTTGAATATGTCTCACCTGCGGTAGTGTTTGTTCCCTCACGCAGCGGCGATACAGCAAGAAGTATCTCCCGCTTTCGCCTCCCCGTATGGATCGCGGCCGTCAGCTCGCAGGAGAGTATATGCCGGGCACTCCAGTTCTCCTATGGAGTTTTTCCTGTTTACGAGGCTGAAAATCCGGCCAACTGGAATGACTACGTGAAAGGCTGGCTGAACAGCAATAATATTGAAGACAAACTTGTGGTCCTTACAATGGGGCCGTCGGCCCAGCATCCGGATGCCAATCACAGGATAGAGATCCTGGACCTCAAGGCCAGGAAGAGTTGAGGGGACCTGAATGCCGAAGGGATTATACATAACAGGGACCGTGCCCAGAAGCGGAAAGTCTGTTGTTGTGCTTGGAATAATGGAGATGCTTTCCGGTCATGGACGAAAAGCCGGTTTTTTCAGGCCGGTGATTTATCCCGGGAAAAACGGCGACAGCCTCATCAGTCTGATATCAAGACGATACGCCCTTGAAGGCGCTGCAGACGAAATGTATGGCTGCACTTCTGAGGAAGTGCGGGAGTTCATTGCCGGGGGGCGCATAAATGAACTCTACAGTCATGTCCTTGAGAAATATAAACGGCTTGAGGCCCGGTGCGACTTTGTGGTCTGTGCAGGGACCGACTTCACTGCCATGGCAATCGGCTTTGAGTTTGAATTCAATATTGAGATGGCCAACCATCTCGGCACCCCCCTGGTCCCGGTGGTCAAGGGAGATGGAAGGAGCATCAGGGACATTGCCGAAGCAGTGAGAGTACTGGAAAAGTCTGTAAAGGATATAAAGGGAGAAATCCTTGCTGTTGTCGTTAATCGCGTTGCCTCTGAAGACCGAAATAATGCCGAAGCCGGGTTGAAGCAGGAATTTGGAGATGTATTCCCTGTCTATGTGCTTCCTGATCACACCCTTCTGAACAAGCCGACTGTCGGAGAAATAGCGAGACTCCTGAAGGCGGAGCTGATCAGCGGTGATATTGAGAGCCTTGACAGGGAAATCAGAAATTATAAAGTGGCCGCGATGGAATTGTCCCACTTCCTTGATCATGTTGAAGACGGAAGCCTCATCATTACGCCGGGCGACCGTTCTGACATTATCGTAGGTTCGCTGCTTGCCGATGTTTCCCGGACCTATCCGCAAATCGCCGGGATTCTCCTTACAGGCAATCTTAAGCCTGCAAGTCAGGTGCTCAATCTGCTTTCAGGGCTCAGGAGGTCTACGGTCCCCATATTATCGGTGCACACTGATACCTTTACAACTGCAATGAACGTAAACGCCATCGAAGGGACCATGGCCCCGGAAAATAAAAGGAAGACCGCTGCGGCCCTCGGCATAGTGGAGGCAAATGTTGATTTTGGAGAACTGGAGCAGCGGATCGCCGTGGCCCGCTCCAGCCGCATCACTCCTCTCATGTTTGAATATGAACTGATTCAACGCGCAAAGAAGGACCGCAAACACATTGTCCTTCCGGAAGGTACCGATGAACGGATACTCAGGGCCTGTGAAATCCTTCTCCTTCGCAATGTGGCAGACGTCACACTGCTTGGCAATCCTGATGAAGCAGGTCAGAAGATTACGGGCCTGGGTCTTTCCCTGAGTCAGATACCTGTCATTGATCCCGCAAATTCTGAACTCCGGGATATTTTTGCAGACACATACTTTGAATTGAGAAAACACAAGGGCATCTCATACCAGATGGCATACGACGTCATGGCAGATGTAAGCTATTTTGGGACTATGATGGTCCATCTTGGTCACGCTGACGGCATGGTCTCAGGGGCCCTGCATACGACCCAGCAAACCATTCGCCCGGCCTTTGAAATCATCAGGACGAAACCGGGATGTTCTATCGTCTCCAGCGTATTCCTGATGTGCCTCGCAGACCGGGTTTTTGTTTATGGCGACTGCGCGGTAAATCCAAAACCCACGGCCCAGCAGCTTGCCGACATTGCCATAAGTTCTGCAGAGACAGCAAAGATGTTTTCTATTGAACCCTTTATTGCCATGCTCTCTTACTCCACAGGAGAATCGGGAAAAGGCGAGGAAGTGGAACGCGTCAGGGAGGCCACAGCGATAGTCCGGAGGCTGAGGCCTGACCTGAAAGTCGAGGGGCCTATTCAGTATGATGCTGCCGTCGACGCCGGCGTTGCCAAAACAAAGATGCCTGACAGTAAAGTGGCCGGCAATGCCACAGTCTTTATCTTTCCTGACCTCAACACAGGCAACAATACATATAAGGCAGTTCAGCGGGCGGCCAATGCCGTGGCAATAGGGCCTGTATTGCAGGGGCTTAGAAAACCTGTGAACGACCTCAGCAGGGGTTGCACAGTTCCTGACATCGTCAATACCATTGCCATTACCGCAATCCAGGCACAGACCCTCAAACCCTTAGACCCTTGAACCCTGGGACCCTATTGTTATGAATGTCCTTGTAATTAATTCCGGCAGTTCATCCATCAAATATCAAATCTTCAATATGTCGAACAACAACGTGCTTGCCTCAGGGGTAATTGAACGGATCGGAGAATCCCAAAGCAGCCTGAAGCATAGATGGCTGAAGCCCGACGACGAATATGAAGAACTTTCTCTGACACAGGAGATTGTGGACCATAAAGAGGGCTTTCAGTGGATTACCAATGTATCGGAAGAAACAGGTTTAACGAAGCAATTGAAGGAGCTTTTCGGGATAGGGCATCGCGTTGTGCATGGAGGCGAGGTTTTTCACAAGCCTACCTTTATTAATGATGAGGTAATTGAAGCTATACGCAAAATGGTCCCTCTTGCTCCGCTGCATAACCCTGCCAATCTTGTTGCCATTGAGGCTGCGCTTAAAAACTATCCGGATGTCCCGCAGGTCGCTGTATTTGATACGGCATTTCATCAAGGCATGCCCCCTTATGCGTTTCATTATGCAGTCCCTTACGAACTCTATAATGACTATCATGTCAGACGTTACGGGTTTCACGGCACCTCGCATCAGTTTGTTTCAAGGCAGGCAGCCATACATCTTGGGAGACCGCTGAATGAGCTGAATATGATTACCCTCCATCTCGGCAATGGCGCCAGCGCCGCGGCTGTCAGGGGAGGTATAAGTGTGGACACCTCCATGGGTCTCACCCCCCTTGAAGGACTCATTATGGGGACCAGATGCGGGGACATAGACCCGTCCCTGCCGTTTTATATCGCACAGAGAAGCGGCATGTCCCTTAATGATATTGACAGGATGCTTAATAAGGAAAGCGGGCTTAAAGGCATCTGCGGCGCAAATGACATGAGAGAAATTATCGGCCGCGCAAAAGAAAATGACGCCCTGGCCGCGCTGTCTCTTGATATGTTCTGCTACCGGATAAAGAAATACATCGGCGCTTACTTTGCTGTCCTGGGCGACATCGATGCTGCCGTGTTTACAGGAGGCATTGGAGAAAACGCGGCGCTTGTCAGACAGAAGTGCTGTGAAGGATTAGAGAGGCTCGGCCTCAGCATTGATGCCGGGAAAAATGACTCCCCCTCAAGAGAGGTTCGTGAAATAAATCAGAACGCTGCGCCCGTAAAGGTGCTCGTCATTCCTACAAATGAAGAGCTTGAGATAGCTGTCCAGACCGTAGAAACGATTCTCGCTGTAAAATAAACCGCGACTACACGTGCCGCTCTATCGGTATTGCCGCCTGTTCACATTCGAACTCGTATTTCTGCGGCTTCCTGCCGAAGCACACACCGAGGCTCTCAAAAAGCGCGACCTCGCTGACATCAACCTCTCTCCGTTTGATCGCTTCTGACGTCGGCATGTAGAATATCTTTTTACCGTCCACGTCAACTACGGTATTGCCTGTCTTGCCCTGTAATAACAGCAGCACTCCGGCTGCACCTGTGCGATAACCGAAATTCACATCATAAGCAGAAGTCTGTCCGCAGCGCACAAGGTGGCTCGGAGTTATTTCTCTTACTTCCGGTATTTCATAAACACCCGGCGCATACATCCCGACCTTTTTCATAAAGTCCTTCATCTCCGGGTCTGCCTTCATCTTTTTCTCAATCTGCTGCCTGATGTATTTTCCGGCTCCGGCGAGCTTTTTATGCCCGAAGGCATCTACGCCTGCAGAGTCGTCATAAAGCAATTCGCCCGATGCTGTCTTGATTCCCTCTGCAACCACCAGCATATATGTGCCTGACTTGACGTCGCTCCTTTCAATCCTGTTGAAATAAGTAGTCTTGATATGTTCGTAGACAACGTCAAAGTCAACAGGAATTTCAGGAATCAGGATACAATCAGCTTCTGCGCCTATGCCGCCTCGAAACGCAGTGTGCCCGACATAGCGTCCGAACACTTCAATTACCATGACGCGGTTATGGCTCATGCCGGTTGTCTTTAGATCACGCACCATAACTGCTATCCGGTTGATCGCTGAATCACCGCCGACACTGTACGGCTGAAGGTCCAGGTCCATGGTCTTTGGGACATGCACACAGGGAATGCCCTGTCCGCCCAGATCCACAACAACACTGCCTGTATCATCACCGCCGCTGATGACCAGCGCGTCTATGCCGAATTTTTTCAGCCCTTCTTTTATCCTTTCATATGTTTTCGGGTCCTTGATCTTGCTTATCTTTACCCTTGAGTGTCCTGCCTCGGAGCCTGAAAGAGACGCCTCAATACGGCTCACCCTTTCAGCGTTAAGCACCACGACTTTTTCCATCTCAATGAGGTTATAAAGCCCCGCGTATCCGTTGGGAATAACAACAGACTCGATCCCGTGAGCATACGCCTCCCGCGCGACACCTTTAATTACCGCGTTCAGACCGCCGGCGTCACCGCCGCTCGTAATGATTCCGATTCTTTTAATGCTCATAATGATACTCCTTTCTTAGTTTTTGACAACTGATCAATTACAGCGTCCCCTTCGTCGACGGCACGCCTTTACCCCTCGGATGAAGCTCCGACGCCGAGCGCAGCGCCCTGCCGAACCCTTTGAAGATCGCCTCGAATATATGGTGCGGGTCGCGTCCGTAGTGAAGAATAATGTGCAGGTTCATTCCCGCGTGGTTGACCATTGCCCTGAAGAAATCCTCAAAAAGCGATACCCCGAGATCCAGTATCTGGACGTCTCCCCTCAACGGTTTGACTTTATAAACCAGATAGGGCCTGCCGCTGAGGTCGATAACAACCTGCGCAAGGCTTTCATCCATAGGCGTCAGGGCCTCGCCGTACCGGCGTATCTGCAATTTTTCGCCAAGCGCTTTTTTAATGGCCTCGCCCATTACAATGCCGATATCTTCCATGAGGTGGTGATAATCGATCTCTATATCTCCCTTTGCTTCTACATTCAAATCTATGTGCCCGTGCTTTGCCATAAGGCTCAGCATGTGGTCGACAAAAGGGATTGAGGTGTTCAGCTTATAGTTCCCGCTGCCGTCAAGGTTAATGCCGAGTTTGATATCCGTCTCTTTCGTCTTTCTCGCGACTGTCGCCTTCCTCTGCATGAAGCCTCCTTTATCGTCAATCGTGTTCAACGTGACCGTACACAATAAACGGACACGTTATCGCCATAATTATACATTAATCTGAATTTCAAATTCATGGGGAACTTGTTCCGGGCATTTACTCTGTTCCAATGTATCACAGAGAGTTCAGGGCCCGTGAAGCACAAAGGGAGGGCCGGCGGAGGATTTCTATACGACACCTCTAAAAGAGTCCAGAGACAGGAATAAAATATTTAGAAGAGGACAAAGACAGGAATTGCGCAGAAGCAAAAATGTAAAGATGGTGTTTGTCGATTATAGAAATCCGGAGCCGGGCCTCCCTTTGTGCGCCGTAAACATCCCAGGAGGCAGACAGCAGGACGGGTTGTTCTAAAGACCGACTAAAAAATGTTAGGATACATTATAATTATTCTGGCGGAATTTCCAGGACCCTGTTCTGAATTAAACCGATTTACAACGGAGGATTAAATGAAGCATAAAGGCATCATTCTTGTAGTCATTGTTGCAGTCTGCGTTGCCGTTTTGTTCCTTCTTCCAAAGGACAAAAAATATGAGGCGATCGCGGCGGTAGGCAAGCCCGCGCCGACATTTGAGCTAAGAGACGCCAACGGAAATTTATGGAGCCTTCCGGACCTCAGGGGTAAAGTGGTCTTTCTGAGCTTCTGGGCCACGTGGTGCACGACCTGCAAGGCGGAAATGCCTGCCAAAGAGACCCTTTTTCAGAAAATGCAGAACAGGCCTTTCCAGATGTTGGGCGTCCTCTACAGGGACAGCCCCGCAAAACTCGCGGCCTATTACAGGACCCAGACGGTCAGTATACCGAGCCTCATCAGTCCCGACAACGAGCTGGCAAGGCTTTACGGCATTACCGGCGTTCCCGAGACTTTCATCATAGATAAAGAAGGCATTGTCAGGGAGAAGATAGTAGGGCCGCTGGATTGGGGCAGCCCTGAAGGCGTTAAGATAGTTGAGAAGTATCTGTAAAAAGAAAAGTGAGAAGTAAGAAGTGAGAAGTGAGAAGTGAGAAGCAAAGAGCCAACTTCTTACTTCTCACTTCCTACTTAAAATAATGTACAACATACTAAAAGACATCGCCGTTTCATCCGGCATGACGGCGTTCGGCGTCGGGGCTGTCGGGGATTTAAGCCCGCATTACGACGCCCTGCCCTCTGATCAGACCGAAGGGCTCTCATATGGAATTTCTCTCGGGGTCAGGGTATCGGCTTCCGTGCTTAAAAGCTGTGTCACCGGCCCTACCCGTCACTATCTTCATCATTATAAAATGCTAAACCTCCTGCTGGACCAGACGGCACTGAAGATATCACTGGCCGTTCAGGACAAAGGCTTCAACGCCCTTCCTATTCCGGCAAGCCAGATTGTGGACTGGGAAAAACAGACCGCGCATCTCTCTCACAAAATGATCGCCCTTCGCGCAGGCATCGGATGGATCGGAAGGAACAACCTGCTCGTCAACCCGGCAACCGGGTCGAGGATAAGGATCGCGACCATCCTCACCGACATGCCTCTCAAGACGGATACGCCCCTTCAGAGAGACTGCGGCGGTTGCAAAAAATGCATAGACATATGTCCCGTCTCCGCCATAAAAGAGTCTCACAAAGACTGGGACAAGGCGGCATGTCTGGACAAACTGAAATACTTCGCCAGGGCGCATAACGTAGGCCAGTACATCTGCGGTCTCTGCGTAAAGGTCTGCCGCCCGTAAGTCTTCCTTTGTTTTTATTCCCCTCTCGGTCTCTTCGGATGAATCTATTGTGCCAGTTCCTCAGAGTCATATGGATGAATTGGATAGAAGGCTCAAAAGGTATGCATCTGCTGGTGGAAGACTTTTAAGTATCGAGGAGCTTCAGGCAAAAATAGAAAAAAAGAAATGACATACGACTGCGTTTTCTTCCGTCGCTTCTCAGCCCCGATATCGTAAAGATTTTTATTTGCAATCCCCATAAATATACCCAATATTAATACCATTGACTCAGCGGCTCAATTCAACACGTTTTATCCTCAATGCCTCCGGCAAGGATAAAACGATATACGTTATATGTAAGGAGAGCGTATGATGATGAAAAAGTTTATTCTCAGTGCCTTGCTGCGAAATAAAGAAGATTTTCTTAGAGACGATCCCTTGAGAGAATTTCATGTGTGGTGGAATGATCTCACCGATGGTGATTTAACTAAATTAGAAACAGCAATTGAATCTGCAAAGAGGGAAGAAGATGTGCAGAAAATATTGACAGAAATTCCTCTTTTGCTTGTACAACACTTAGTTGGCGGGGGAGGTCGCTGGGTGATACCTAAACAAAAACTCGGCTCTGAATACGTTTCTGATTTTATTATTGGCGAACGGCATTCTTACGGTTTTAACTGGGTTGCCGTTGAGTTGGAAAGTCCGAACGCTAAGATGTTTAACAAAAAAGGAGACCCAACAAAAGACCTTACTCATGCAATCAGACAGATTCATGATTGGCGATCATGGATAAAAAGTAGTCGCGACTATGCAACTAGAGAAAGAAATAAAAAAGGATTAGGCCTAACGGACATTGATTCAAATGTCAAAGGATTAATCCTTATTGGACGGCGAAAAGATGTCGATAAATCAACTGATGAGTTACGACGAGAAATGGTACAAAGCTCAGCAATCGACATTCACACGTATGATTACCTTATTGATTCTGCGAGATCAAGAGTAAGATGGTGTGAAGAAAAGAGGAAAAAAGGGAAGTGAGCTCTTGAACCGCCAGATGGACGGAAGCAAGCGGGGTCAGGGACGGAAAGTGGAATAGCCGAGGACATTTTCAAGCCCAGACCCCGAAAAGCAAGTATATGGTGTCGCGTCTACACAATTCACAAATTCAACTACTTTCGTGCAGAACTTTGGGGACGTTCTGACTCCTTCAACTTCTTGTTTCTGTTTTATCACAGAGAAAGTTCACAGAACCAAGAACACACCCTATCTTCCTATCTTCCAGACTGTTAAGGGGACATTGACTTTTGCTTTCCTGCAAGATAGTATTGTTAAATGATAGTATCCTTCGGGGATGAAGAGACGGAGCTTATATGGAGAGGTCGATTTTCAAAGAAAATAAAATTACCGGCCAATCTTCATAATATCGCAAGACGCAAACTGAGAATGCTTGCGGCTGCTACGACACTTGAAACCCTGAGGGTACCGCCGAATAACAGACTCGAAATACTTAAAGGCAACAGAGAAGGACAGAGGAGTATAAGAATCAACGATCAATGGCGCATATGTTTCAGATGGAAAGATGGAAATACGCATGACGTAGAGATAACGGATTATCACTGATCCGCAATTAATTGTATATAACATTTAAAGAGGTGGCGTTATGAGGCATTTAAAAAATATTCACCCTGGTGAAATCCTTAAAGAAGAATTTCTCGTCCCGATGGGCATATCTGTTTATCGGTTGTCTAAAGAAACCGGACTTACGCAAGCAAGGTTGGGCCAGATTATCAGAGGGATGAGAAGTATTACGGCTGAAACGGCTGTCAAGCTTGGCAAATTCTTTGGGGTCGAGGCGGAATTCTGGATGAATTTGCAGACCCTCTACGATATTGAAGAGGCGCAAAAGCAGTACGGCAAAGAGCTTAAATCCATCCATTCAATCAAGGATCTTAAACAGGCAGTAGCTTAAGTCAGCCTTTCATCTCGTATATCATCGGGCAGAAAAGGACGGCGAAATATTTAGACAGAGATCCTGCTATAATATCGTTATCTCTTAAAGATATAGAAACTATATGGAGCGGGTGGCAAGATCAATAACAAAGTTCAATATCTTCTAACCCCGCCCTTTGAGAGAAAAACATAAAATAAAAAGAGGATGATGATATGTTACATCTGAGAAGACAATTACCATACAGGCCGACGGAGAGGATGAATGTTGTAAGCTACCCGATAAGAGACATCGTTATGGAGGCCAAGCGCGAGGAGGCGAAGGGCAAGAAGATGATTTACCTCAACATCGGAGACCCGCCCCAGTACGGCTTTCAGCCTTTCAGCGTAATAACTGAACGCGTCAAAAGCGCGCTCGACGAAAACTGGAAAGGTTACGCCCCTTCCGAAGGCGACGAGCAGTTCAGAAATGCGGTGGCGAAGATCGAGAAATGCAGGCCTGAGGACGTGTTTGCCGTCGCGGGCCTCACCGAAGGGATAGACTTTTTCTTTCACTCGTTCGTAGGATTCGGAGAGAAGGTCCTTCTCCCCAATCCGGTATACCCGCTTTACCTGAGCAAGGCAAAACAGTTCGAGGGCGACAGCGTCTTTTACAGACATGACGCCGACGGCCAGATAGACGTGGCAAACCTCGCCAAGAAGATCGAGGGCGCAAAGGCCATGGTGATAATCAACCCGAATAATCCTCTGGGGGCCGTCTATTCCGAAAAGAACCTCGAAGAGGTTGTAAAGCTCTGCGCCGAGTACGACGTCCCCATATTTTACGACGGGTCTTACGACCAGCTCATATTAGAGGGCAAATACATAGACTTCAGGAAAGTGGCGAGGGACAAGATACCGTTTATATACGGAAGCTCGCTCTCCAAGGACTTCAACTATACAGGGGCAAGGATAGGATGGGTAGCGTTTCACGGCGACAAATGGTCGGAGGTCAAGAATGCCTTCTTCCTGTTGTGCAATCAGCGCCTCTCCGTGAACTGGGAATACCAGAAGGCCGCCGCTTCGGCAATAACGGATCCGTCATACCCCCAGTATGTCGCTGACGAGAGGAAGAAGCTGCTTGAAAGGAGAGACACGTTCGTGAAGATGGCCGGAAAACTGCCGCTGTCATTCCCTGTCCCCAAAGGCGCGTTCTACGCCTTCATAAAGATAGAAACGAAGAAATGGAAAAAAGACATCGAATTCGTGCGCGCCGCGCTTAAGGAAGGGGTCGTCTTTGTCCCCGGCTCAGGCTTCGGCAGACAGGAAGATGGAGTGTACTTCAGGACCACGTTCCTGCCCGAACCGGAGATCATAGAAGAGGCGTTCTCCAGGATCAGAAAGATATTGTAACCGCTTGACCTGTTCGAGCTGCTTGAACTGTTTGAACCGATGACAAACAACGACATACTACGCAGGCTCCGGTACGCCCTGGATATCAACGACTCAACGATGATCGGGATATTCAAACTTGCCGGGCATGAACTCGATCAGGCCGCTTTGACCGCCCTTCTTAAAAAAGAATTCGACGAAGGTTATGTTGAGTGCGACGATAAGGTCATGGGAAGTTTTTTAGACGGGTTGATTATTCATAAAAGAGGCAGGAAGGAAACCGCACCGGACCAGCCGAAGAAACAGGACTCGCCTTTAACAAATAATGCCATCCTGAAAAAACTGAGAATTGCGCTGGAATTGAAAGAGGATGATATGATCGCGGTTTTAAATCTGGCCGGGGTAGATATATCAGGGCATGAACTGAACGCGCTGTTCAGAAAGGCGGGGCACAGGAATTATAAAGAATGCGGAGACCAGTTTCTGAGGAATTTCCTCAAAGGCCTCACTGTTCGTTACAGAGATGTTGATAGCTACAAAGAGAAATGATATTATTTTAAATCTGAATGTTCCAAGGAGGCAACGAATATGGCAAAGTCGCAAGAGGTAAAAAAAGAGTCCAAGAAGAAACCGCAGAAGACGGCCAAAGAGAAGAAGCTGGCAAAGCTGGAAAAGAAGCGAAATAAATAGCCGGCAGGACCTGTCTATTTACTGAGAAGTGTTATCCCGTTACTCCCGATAGTAATGAGCCGTTTTTTGTACAGGGCGCCTGCCGCCTTTTTGTACGTTTTCTTGCTCATGCAGAATAAGTCGTAGATGATATCAGGAGAGCTTTTGTCGGTTACGGCAATAAACCCGCCCCGCGCCTTAAGCTTGTCCATAATTTTCCCTGCTGCGTCATCGATATTTTCATAGCCGGGTTTTTGCAGGCGGAGGTCTATCTTTCCGTCCGCCCGCACCTTCTTGATAAAACCGGTTATACGTTGTCCTTTGTTTAAGGTCTGAAACACCTCGTTCTTATAAAGCACCCCCCGGCCGGAGTTATTGATAATGGCCTTGTATCCCATCCCGGTCTGGTCGTAAATGAGCAATTCGACGCCTTGCCCTTCCTGAAATTCCAACAGATGTTTGTCAAGGAACTTGTTTAATTTCGGGGAAGCGACGATACGGCCGGTCCTGTCGTCCAAGTAGATGAAGACGATGTAGGATTTGCCCTCTTCCATCCTGTGCCTTTGCTCGCTGAAAGGCACGAGCAGGTCTTTTGGCAGTCCCCAGTCGAGGAAGGCCCCGACGGGATTAACTTCAACAACCTTCAGAAACGCAAATTCGCCGACCATGGCGTAAGGCCGCTCAGTAGTGGCAACAAGCCGGTCTTCGGAGTCGTAATAAATAAAGACCTCGACCGTATCGCCGGTCTTGCAGCCTTCGGGAACATAACTGCGCGGCAGGAGTATCTCGCCGAGTTCTTCGTCGTCAAGGTACACCCCCGCATCGACTTCCCTGAGGACCTTCAGCCTGTTGAATTTTCCCGTCTCCATCATTTCCTGTAGTGTAGCTCGCACCTGACGGGCAGGTCCTTCTCCAGTCTCCGCGCCTCTTCTTCAACGGCCTTATGTTCCTTCGCGCTGTGTACGACACCTCGTAGGACAATGCCGCCTTCATCACAAAAGACATCGAGTGTCGGTATAAATAATTCAGGATTTGTCAGAAGCCCGGCCTTGACCCTTGCGGCTTCGGCGCGCATCCTCAGTGTCTCCGTCCCGGACGTGGACTCTTCCTTTTCGAGGAGATTGTCTCTTATGATCTTTATCACCTCTTCTTCATTACGCTTTCCCGTATCGAATACTATGTCATATGCATCCGGATCGTCCCACTCTTTGCCGTATATTGAGCGTATAAAGCCGGCCCTTTCATTATCTGTTTTTTCAGCCAGCCATTTTGCAGTGTCCCTGTCGACCGATTCACGCATCATAATCCGCTCAAGTCTCTTTTCAAGCGGCGCGACGACGCGCACCCTCAGCGCAGACGGTATATCGCGGAGCAGAAAATTCCCGCCCCTTCCCATGATCACCGCTTTCCCTCCAAGCGCGCGGTCGAGTATGGCGCTCTGAATCAGCGCGGAAAAACCCCGGAACGACCAGTCATACTTCTCCCATACAGTAGGACTATGCTCGTCGAGTTCTCTTCCCCACTTCTCCCATTCACTGCCGACGGCCTTTAAATCCGCCAATAGTCTCTGCTTGTTTACATACTCATAATTCAGAAGCGAGGCCACCGCCTGCCCGATTTCCCTGCCGCCGCTGCCGAACTCCCTCGATATGGTTAATATAGCCATGATGTCTCCTTGATTAGTGAATAGTTGTTAGTGAATAGTGAACGGTAAACAGGCAAAAGCCTCATTCATCCGAATTCTATTCACTGTTCACTATTATTCTCATGAACATGCTCCTCTCTCTCTTCCCTTGACACCTTCCACTTCATATAATATTTCCCGGCAAAGATGACTCCGATTGCAAAGACGGCCTCTGTGGAGTATTTTATCACCTTGCCCGGTTGAAACATGTTTACGACGAAAGGGTCCGTGATTATCATTTCCCCCCCGACCTTGCCCAATACGGCCGCGCCGATGTAAATGATCACAGGGTACTTGTCCATCATCGTGGAAAGCAGGTTGCTCGTAAATACGACCATGGGAATGCTTAACCCCAGACCAAAGAGGAGCAGAAACAGGTTGCCGTGCGAGGCGCCTCCGACTGCCAGCATGTTGTCGATGGCCATCGTTATGTCCGCGATGACTATGACCTTAACTGCCTGCGCTATTGTTGAGGCCTCTTTTTTTATATTATTTTCGGGCACGCCCTCGACAAAGAGTTTTACCGCTATCCAGGTGATCAGTATGCCGCCGGCTAATTTTATAAAACTCATCTGCAGAAGCTGCGCCACAAAAAAGGTCGCCATCACCCGCAGCAATACAGCGGCGCCCGCCCCGTAAAATATCCCCTTTTTCCTTTGCTCCGCAGGCAGAGACCGGACCGCCATTGCGATGACCACCGCGTTGTCCCCTGCCAGGATCAGGTCGATTATCACTATGCTGGCAAGGGCGGTAAGAAAATTAAGGTCGAATGTTATGCTGCCGAGAGAGTTTATGTCCATGTTTTTACGCGCATAGTTAATATGAAAACATCCTGCATGATAATCTTACCTGAACAAAAAACTTGACACAAGGGAAGCTGAAATGAACCCGGATTATTCACAAATATATCGTACTGTGGGAGGCATAATTGAAAAACATCTTCAAAGCAAGGAGATTATTTGTAACCCGCCGGTATTCGCATGCGGTGTTTCGGCCATTTTATTCATCGCTGTCCTATTCACATTTCATCAACCCGATTTCCACAATAAATTTTTATTAAAATCAAAGAGTTGTAAAAAACGCATTTTTCGCTTGACACTATACAACATATTGTGGTTTAATTTTTCACGAACCTCTAAATAAGGGGTATGAAATATCCAATCATGTCAATACAGGGCAATTCATTATTAAAAAACATCTTATAAATTAACAACCTTCATTTTACATTAAGGGAGGAATTATGGCGGAGACAATCTCAACTCAACTCGACCTGACACAAAGCGCTCAAAAAGTCCTGGAAAAGAGATATCTGAAAAAAGACGAAGAGGGCAGGATTGTCGAAACCCCCGAGGAGCTTTTCAGGAGGGTCGCGAGGGCTGTCGCATCGGTGGAACTGAATTATGCGAAGTCCGAGGCGGAGGTCAAATACGTAGAAGACGGATTTTACAATCTTATGAGCTCTCTGAAGTTTCTCCCTAACAGTCCCACCCTTATGAACGCCGGAAAGTCGCTTGGCCAGTTGTCGGCGTGCTTTGTTCTCCCTGTGGATGATTCAATGGAGTCCATTTTCGATGCGGTCAAAAATGCGGCCCTGATCCACAAGTCGGGCGGCGGAACGGGTTTTTCATTTTCCAACCTCAGGCCGAAAGGCGATATCGTCGGCTCGACCAAGGGGGTCTCTTCAGGGCCGATTTCGTTCATGACGGTCTTTGATTCGGCGACAGAGGCAATTAAGCAGGGGGGCACCAGGAGAGGCGCAAACATGGGCATCCTGCGCGTGGACCATCCTGACATCATCGATTTCATATCCGCAAAAGACAACGATTCCAGGCTGAACAATTTCAACCTGTCCGTAGGCATAACCGACGCCTTCATGAAGGGAGTGGAAAGAGACGAAGAATACGACCTGATAAATCCCCACTCAAAGAAACCCGTGCGCAGGGTCAGGGCGCGTGAAGTGTTCAATCTGATAGTGCAGCACGCATGGAAGAACGGGGAGCCGGGGATTATATTCCTTGACAGGATGAACCAGTCCAATCCTACCCCTTCGGCCGGACAGATCGAAAGCACAAATCCGTGCGGGGAGCAGCCTCTTCTTGCTTACGAGTCCTGCAATTTAGGCTCGATCAACCTCGCAAAATTCGTCACTAATGCGCCTTATACGGAAGGCGACAGGGCCGCTGCGGATTATCACGCACACATAGACTGGGACTCCCTGCGGGATACGGTGCATCGCGCCGTGCATTTTCTCGACAACGTTATAGTCATCAACAAGTATCCGCTGAAAAAAATTGAAGAGGCGACCAAGGCAAACAGGAAAATAGGTCTCGGCGTTATGGGGTGGGCGGATATGCTGATACAGCTTGGCATACCTTACAATTCAGAGGACGCCGCGAAGCTTGCCAACGAAGTCATGAAATTCATCAATGCGGAAAGTAAAAGACAGTCCTCGTTCCTGTCTGATGAGCGGGGGACCTTCCCGAATTTCGACATAAGCGTCTACAGGGACAGGACCCCCCTGAGAAATGCCACGACCACGACAATTGCGCCGACCGGGACCCTCTCAATCATAGCGGGCTGTTCAAGCGGAATAGAGCCGTTGTTCGCAGTGGCCTTTGTGCGCAATGTCCTTGAGGGCACAAAACTCTACGAGGTCAATCCCCATTTTGAGAGCATCGCGAAAGAAAGGGGCTTCTGGAGCAGGGAGCTTATCGACAAGATCGCGGAAAAGGGGAGCCTGCACGGCATCGACGAGGTCCCTGACGATGTAAAAAAGGTCTTCATTACAGCGCATGACATATCGCCGCTTGATCACATAAGGACACAGGCCGCCTTCCAGAAGCACGTGGACAACGCCGTGTCAAAAACAGTGAACTTCTCCCACGACGCCTCTCCCAAGGACGTGGAAGACGTTTATTTCCTTGCGTACGGCCTCGGCTGCAAAGGCGTCACTGTTTACAGAGACGGCTCAAGGGAAGAGCAGGTGCTCTCAACAGGGAAGACCAGGACAGAACATGTGCAGCAAAGCGTGGAACCCAGACCCGAGGAACCCGTTAAAATCACCCCCAAGAAACGCCCCGAGGTCATCAAGGGAACGACAAGGCTCATGAAGACGGGATGCGGCAATCTCTATGTAACGATAAATGAAGATGAGAAAGGCAACCTCTTCGAGTTGTTCACCCAGATGGGCAAAGCCGGGGGGTGTGCTTCAAGCCAGGCAGAGGCGATCGGAAGGCTTGTCAGTCTCGCCCTCAGAAGCAACATCGAGCCGGACGAGCTTGCCAAACAGCTCAAAGGCATCAGTTGCCACAGCCCCGCATGGGCCAACGGCGGGAAGATCTCATCCTGCTCGGACGCGATATCAAAGGCCATCGAGAGATATGCCGAAGTCGGGAACAAGAGTAACGGCAGCGGCAATGGAAACGGCTCGCACGCGAAGGAGGCTGAAAAGCCCGGGCTCGCAGAAAAAGAGCGCGTCCTCTTCTGCGGCGCCTGCCCCGACTGCGGCGGCGCAGTAGAGCACGAAGGCGGCTGCGCCGTGTGCAGGGACTGCGGGTTTACGAAGTGCAGTTAGCTGAATAACCACAGAGGACACGGAGGCATAGAGAAATAGATTAAATGTCAGATAGCATATACAAAGCTTCATTCAATAAGAAACGCACCCCCAGGGACACGAGCAATAGTGTCCCTGTTTTTTGTCTCCCCTCTATCAAGAGGGGATTAAGGGGGTGTGATCCCCTCTCTGAAAAAAGGGGAAGTGGAGATTTTTAGATTACCAAAACGGGAGGCATCAGAAGGAGGACGCATGAACAATATTCTACTTTTATATGATACCCAAGAAGAAGACTTAGCACGAGACGTTAAGGATTTTCTTAACGAGCTTGAAGTAATTATCGAAATGATTCCTTTAGCGCCTAATAGAGGCAACACTCTTCAAGATAAAGAAAAATATTTTTTTGATTCTGCTGACGGAGCAATTTTCCTGGTTACTCCTCGGACCGAAAGCTCCCCTTCCTCAAGCGTTTCTCTTGAAATGGGACTCGCAAAAAAATTTATACCCGAAAAGGTAATTTACTTGGTAGAGAAAAACTGTAATGTCGCAACCATTGATCAAAAACCTCACATAAAGTTTGATCGTAACAATATCAGGTCAATTATTAAGGCTATTACAGTGCTTATCAAAGATTTGAAGTTGGCAGGCTGGTTTGGCAACAAAAAGAAAGAACAAAAAATACCTGCGATAGATATTGCAAAATATGCGGAATCAATTGATGAAATACTTAGAAAGATTTGTTTTGATCTCAGCGCTGAACCCGATTTCTTTATCACGCATACTGAATTTAAGAATCTGTTAAAGTCAAAATATAACATGTCTGAGCAAGATATCAACTTTGTAAAAATTGATCTTACTGAAAAAGGACTTGCTCAATATTACCGTCCAAGTCTTCAAAATATTGACGGGGGATATCAGTTGATTAATATTGGACGGAAATTAGCCAGACATGAAAAGGAACAACAAGAAAAGAAACGAGCCTCTAATCCTTCTATTGGATTAGGATTATTAGATAAGGCACTAATAAACGATCTTCCTGCCATATCTACTGATTATGCTATTCCCCCAGCGAATCGAGCATTAGGATTGCTTCCTGAAAGGTATAAACGTAAGAAATGAATCTTAACACCACCATCACCATCGGCGATAGCCGGCAAATGACCGAACTTCAAGATGAATCCGTTCATCTCATCATTACCTCCCCTCCCTACTGGCAATTAAAAGACTACGGTAACGGAAGCCAGATAGGTTTCAATGATACCTATGAGGAATACATCAATAATCTGAACCTTGTCTGGAACGAATGCTACAGAGTCCTCCATAACGGCTGCCGTTTATGCGTAAACATCGGCGACCAATTTGCCCGCTCTGTCTATTACGGAAGGTACAAAATCATCCCTATAAGAGAGGAGATCATCAAGTTCTGTGAAACCATCGGCTTTGATTACATGGGCGCGATTATCTGGCAAAAGGTTACAACATGTAATACAACAGGTGGCGCGACGATCATGGGGTCTTTTCCTTACCCACGGAACGGTATTATCAAGTTGGACTACGAATTTATTCTAATCTTCAAGAAGCTTGGCGATCCGCCGAAGGTAAGCAGGGAGATAAAAGAAAAATCCAAACTTACTACAAAAGAATGGAATGAGTATTTTTACGGTCACTGGAATTTCGCCGGTGAAAAACAGGACAAACACCTTGCAATGTTTCCCGAAGAGCTGCCGAAGCGGTTGATAAGGATGTTCAGCTTTGTCGGCGATACAGTGCTTGATCCATTTCTTGGAAGCGGGACAACGTGTCTTGCGGCAAGAAATCTTGGAAGAAACTCCGTCGGCTATGAAGTCAATAAAGAGTTCCTGCCCGTTATTAAGGAAAAGCTAAAGATACGCAGGAATGAAAAAGACTTTACGATAATCATTCAACAAAAGAAAGAAAGCGATTACAGAACAAGAATTAGCGAACTGCCCTATGTGTTCAAAGACCCTGTTAAGTTTGACAAGAAGATCGATCCTAAAAAATTGCAATTCGGATCGAAGATAGACAACGGTTCATCTCATCAAAGAGAAACTTACTATTCAGTAAAGGAAATAGTCAGCCCTGAAGTTTTAATCCTTAATAACGATCTGAAAGTCAGGTTAATAGGTATTAAGGAGAAGAAGGAGATAAACGGTCAGGCGCTTAAGTTTTTAGAGACGAAGTTGAAAGGCGAAAAGGTATTCCTGAAATTTGATACTTTCAAATATGATGATTGCGGCAATCTGTTGTGCTACCTTTATCTGCAGAATAAAACATTCATTAACGCGCATCTTATTAAAAGCGGGCTGACTGAAGTAAATACTTCTCTGAATTTTAAATACAAAGATAAATTTCTGGAACTGAGGGGATAATAATGTCAAAAGAATGGATATCAGGCAGCGAGGGCAAAAATCTGAAATTCAAAAGGGAGACATTACTCAACTACGGAATGAACCGGTGGGGCTTGAATAAGGCCCATAGCGTTGGTCCTACTTCAGAATTGATAAGAAAGTGCGCGCCGACATCTTTTAAAGATTGGGATGATTTTTATTTTAAAAACGCTGAGCAGAAAAAGAAAAACGGCGCGAAGATTACGAGAGAATACATCAGGGATTTGGGGCAAAAGCTTTATGTGAAATTAGCAGAAGTTGTTCAAAGTGAACTGGACGCTATCGAAGAAGAAGAATGCATTGATTATGCATACAATCTTGTACTAAATAGAACCTACGAAGGATACAAATCTGAGATTGATACAATATATGGGCAGCTTGAGTCTGTTCTCGGCGTCAAGATCCAACCCGCACCTGATGAATGGGACAGATCCTGCAACGTTGATTTCTTCATTCAAGTAAATGATAAATATATCGGTCTTCAAATTAAACCAATATCTTCCGGTCAGTCATTGAACCAGTATCAATGGATCAAGATGCACGAAGTCAATCACGAGAAGTTCAGGAAGAAGTTCGGTGGACAAGTCTTTTTCATTTACTCTGTCAAATCAGGAAAAAAGAAAAAGATATACAACGTTGAAGTTATTGAAGAAATCATAAAAGAAGTCGAGAGATTGCAGGCGACTTAATCGGTGACAGAAGATGCTTAGAATAGCATCCGGATTACCGCTGTCGCGAGAATGACACAACAATCGAACGCATGGTTAATATAAATATAAAAACAAAATATCTTTCAATCCTCCTGCTCACCATCCTCCTCTCCTCCTGCGCCTCTCTGCCATCTCCCGAATATCGTCCTCAAAGAGACGGCTACCTCACCGCCTCGTGGTACGGGCAGGATTTTCACGGGAGGCCGACTTCGTCGGGTGAGAGGTATGACATGTACGGTTTGACGTGCGCGCACAAGGAGATGCCCTTCGGGACGAGGCTGCGCGTCACCAATCCGGACACTGATAAGTCGGTTGTCGTGACCGTAAACGACAGGGGGCCTTTTATTGCCGGAAGGGACCTTGACCTTTCATACGGGGCCGCGCGGGAAATAGAGATGGCAAACAAGGGGGTCGGGAGAGTGAAGATCGAGCATCTCGGCAGGGACATGCGGTATGTTAAGCGGATAGCATTTTCACCTTCGCTGCCGTCGGGCGCGGTGACGATCCAGTTAGGCTCCTTTACCGAAAAGGCCAACGCGGACAGGCTCAAACAGGGACTCGAATTAAAATACGACAGCGTTTATCTGGCGACCTTTTTCAAGGACGACCGGACCTTCTACAGGGTGAGAATGGGCAGGTATGACAACCGTGACAACGCCTACACAATTGCGTCACGGCTTGCAGACGAAGGTTACACGGCTCTCATCGTTTCGTATTAATAATACGAGATGCTGAATCGCGAAAACCCTCAGACTTCGCGTCACTTCCCGCCCGGATTCAGGTATAATAATTCTTTTGACACGGCAGAAAGGAATTATTTTCAATGCTGAAACTTCTTATATTCGATCTTGACGGCACGCTTACGGACACGTCTCAGGACATCGCCGACGCGATCAATTACGCAGTGAAGCCCTTTTCGCAGAGAATATATTCTATTGAAGAGACAAAGGCGATGGTCGGCTCCGGCATTTCAAAGCTGCTGGAAACCCTCATCTCTTCCTCGGAGATCTTTCATAACAACGCGGAATCCGCGAAGGAGGTCGTCGTGGACCGCTTTCTCAAATTCTATTCGGAACACCTCCTTGATAATACTGAACTCTATCCGCATGTAAAAGAGACCCTCCCGCAGTTAGGTAATTACAGGAAGGCCGTGGTGTCGAACAAGAGAGAGCTGTTTTCGAGGCAGATACTTGCGGGGCTCGGTATCCTGCAATATTTTGACGTCGTCTTCGGCAGCGACAGCGTGCCTGAGAAGAAACCTTCGCCGGTCCCCATATTAAAGCTCCTGCAACGGTTCGGCGCGGCGCGAGATGAGGCCGTGATGATCGGCGACAGCAATTATGACGTTGAAGCCGGAAGGGCGGCAGGGGTCGCAACCATAGCCGTTACCTATGGCTTCCGCAGCAGGGAGGTCCTGATGGACGCTGATTTTATAATCGACCGGTTTGATGAAGTGTTGAAGGTGCTGCCCGAACTTGAGAATCAATAGGGGCATCCTTCGACAGGCTCAGGATGACAGGCTTGTCTTGGTGAGCCTGTCGAACCATGAGCCGAAGGAAATGATGTGAAGCCGAATCCCGGTGAAACGCTTGACAGCATCAAGGACATAAAATTGTTCCAGGCGAAAGACGGCTACCGGTTCAGCATAGACGCGCTGCTTCTTGAATACTTCATCTCAGCCAAGCGTCTTGAAAAGGGCATTGAATTAGGCGCGGGCTCCGGCATCATCTCCATCCTCCTTGCGAAGAGGCTGAAACATTCAGGGATAATCGCGGTCGAGATCCAGAAGAACCTTGCCGAACGCGCCAGGAGAAACGTGAGTCTGAATGACCTTGAGGGCAGGGTCGAGATACTTGAGAAGGACATGAAGGACCTGAAAAAAATCTTTGCGGCGAATTCATTCGATTTTGTGTTCACGAACCCGCCGTTTCGGAAGACTGAAACGGGGCGGTTGAGCGCATACGAGGAGAGGGCCGTTGCAAGGCACGAGATTGTGATAACTCTCCCTGAGCTGGTCAAAACGGCCGCCCGACTGCTCAAACATTCAGGCAAGTTCTTCATGATTTATCACCCCTTCAGACTCGCCGAGCTCATAAGCCTTCTGCAGAAGTCGCGTCTTGAACCCAAGAAGATCAGATTTGTGCATTCGAAGGCAGGGGGAGAAGCCAGGATGGTCCTGCTTGAAGCGGTCAAAGGTTCAGGCGCGTGGCTCAAGGTCTCTCCGCCGTTATATATATATGAAGCGGACTCCGGTTACACGCCGGAGCTGAAGGAAATCCTCGGACAGGGGCGGCTGAAAAGAGTTTGACGGCGATTTCAAATGAAATGATAAAATGTGGTAATATAAATTGGATTAAAGGCAGGTAATATTTAATAATTTATTGAACGTCGTCATGACAGGCATGGAATACATTTACAACCGGATCGAGGGGAAGAAAATTGATTACCTCGATTACAATTTCACACAGACGGAGAACAGCGCCTTCAAGAGCTTTTTCGACCTTGCGCAGGAAATCGACAATATCGAAGATTTCTACGCCATGTGCGTTGCGGTCCCGAAGAGTTTTTTCAGTGTCGAGGCGCGACTTTATATCGTCGAGCCCAAACTCAACGCCCTGACCCTTGTCGCCAAGACGGAAAACGGCGGCTTTGAATTGTCTACTCCGCCTCCGGAAGATATGAGGCCGGGCGAACAGCCGTTTTATACGGTCAGGGACAGTCTGGTCCTGACGATCAGGGGCAAGGAGCCGCTGATGGACCAGCTCCCTTTTGATATAGAAGATGACGTGCTGGGACTGCTGGAGATTTACCCGGCAAGGAATATCGACAAGCACCGGGAGATGTTTTTCCAGAAGTACGCCAACCGTATCGGGTTTAATATCCACAACAGGTTCCTCGTAGAGAAAAACATTGAACACCTGAGGTTTATACGGTCTCTTGTGGCGGACATCGAGCACAATATCATAGTCCCTAACATGGTATATAAGTTGTTTCTGAGGGGACTGAAAAGGAAGATAATAAAGAATATCGAGATGGAAAAGGTCTTTGCTGAAAAGTCCTCCGGCGGCCAGTGCGATGAGGCGTGCATGAAAAATTTCCTTAAGGAATTGAGCGATATAAACCAGGGATTGACGACGGAGCTGGAGAACATTGAGAAACATTACAGGAACATGAGCCTGTTCATCGAGACACTGTTCCGGAAGAGCCATTTTGATCAGGGCCGCCTCACGCTCCGCACTAAGCCATGTGATATGCTCAAGGACGTTGTTCAGCCCCAGTTAGAGAGGTATGTTGAACAGTTCAAAAAAATGGGCATATCAGTGAATGACCGTCTGAGCGGCATACCTGAAGCGGAGATCATTACCGTGGTGGATGTAGGCCTGATCGCGCAGGTCTATGCCAACCTGTTTTCCAACGCGGTGAAGTATACACAGACCGTTACTACGGATGCCGGGGAGATCGTGAAATACATAACCTACGGACATGAAATCCTGAAAGATTATTTCGGACCCGGAAAGGACGGGGTCAAATATAATGTCTTCAGCACCGGCCCGCATGTCCCGCCTGAAGAGCGCGACAAATTATTTGACGAGGGTTATCGCGGCAGCAATGTCTCGAGCCATCCCGGCACGGGGCACGGCTTGTCGTTTATCAGAAACGCCGTCGAGATACACGGCGGAGCGGCGGGGTACGAGGCCACCCAGTACGGGAACAATTTCTATTTTATCCTCCCCGTGCAATGACGCTTCTTGCCCTTTCTCTGGCCTCCTACCTTTTTGCCCTCTGGAAAAGACCGTTGCTCTACGCGGGTCTCATTCTTCAGGTTGTTTACATAGTATTGCGCGGAACGGAGCTCGGACGGCTGCCGCTTGTCGGTCCTCATGACACGATAATTTTTCTCTCGGCTTCAATTGCCGCATTCTCCATACCGTTCGGTTTTCTCCTGAAGGACAGGAAACGGTTCTTTGACGCTGTAATGGTATTGACGTCCGTTCTTACCGTATTTGTGATGGTCTCCGGAAAACATAACGCCCCCCTGCCTCCCGTGCTCAAGACATTCTGGTTTGAATGTCATGTGGTTCTGGCGTTTATGTCGTATGCGCTCTTCGGCGTCGCCGCGATACTCGGGTATATATATTTGAGTTCCTCCTCCCCGGCGGTAACGGATGCCGGGCCCGAAGGGGAAGCGCTGAATGGTCCACGACGAGACAGCATATCGGAAGGCTTGCAGTACAGGGCGGCGCTTATGGGTTATTGCCTGTTTACATTATCAATGATATTCGGCGGCATATGGGCATATCTGGCATGGGGCACCTATTGGCTCTGGACGCCGAAGGAGTTGTGGACCAGTATCTTGTGGACCTTTTACAGTTTGTATCTCCACGCCCGCCTTAGGAATTGGTGGCTTGGCCGCCCGATGGCGTATCTCGGGATCGCCGGATTTGTAATAACCATGTTCACGTACCTGGGTGTGAGCCTTCTGATGAAGAGCTCGCACAGTTTTTAATAAGGTTATGAATTACTGAAAAATCCCCCTTAATCCCCCTTTTTCAAAGGGGGACCATCAATTCCCCTCTTTGGAAAAGAGGGGGCAGGGGAGATTTTATGGATAATTAAGATGTTAATTATAAAAAACATTACAAACTTTTTCCTGTCCCTCCGCACAACCCTGTGGCTGCTCGGCTTCATGCTGGCTCTGATGCTTGCGGGCGCGGTCATCATGCCGGGGCAGAATGAATTCCAGAGTATCCATTCTGTCCCGATGCTTGAGTGGCTGCAGAAACAGCCGGGGAATATTACGTGGTGGCTGTGGGGGTCGATCGGGCTCCTGTCCGTCCTTGCCGTCAACACGCTTTTTTGCAGTATTGAATCGCTCGTAAAAAAGCGCAAGGTCACGCAATGGCTGCTCCTGATCTCTCCGCAGATAATCCATATCGGGTTCCTTTTTATCCTGCTCGCTCATCTGCTGAGCGCAGCCGGAAGTTATCAGGCAACGGCAGTTGCGGCGGAAGGCGATATGCTCAGGATTTCCGATGACGCGGTCCTGAGGGTGAAAGAAATAAACATCCGGTCGGACCCCTATGGATATATCACAGACTGGAAGGTCGGCATTGAATACCTGAAAGACGGCAGATTGTTTCTGACCGATATGATTGCGCCGAACAGTCCTTCCACGCAGATGGGGTTTAATATCAATGTGAAGGACCTGCGGGCATACCCGGAGGCGGTCCTCCTTCAGATCAGCAGGGAGCCCGGCGCAGTCTGGGCCCTTGCCGGCGGTATATTGTTTATGACGGGAATCCTCGCCCTCATCGCGCTTAAAATGAAAATGGAGCGATAAGTGAAGTAACGAGTAACAGGTAACAAGTGACGAGTAGTTCTTTTAGCACATGTCACTTGTTACTCGGCACTTGTCACTAATTTTTTTCATGCCTGCCGCGTGTCGGAAGTCGGTGGACCATGCTCTCCGCGATCTTCAGGAGGTCCGGAGGCTCCGACTTTGCAGTGACGGTAATCGTGTATCTTCCCTCAGCCCATGTTATCCGGCTGCAGGGCTCCTCGTTGTCGCACACGCCGGCCTCCAGCATCATGTTTCTTCCCTTAAGAGGATAGCTGATTTTTTCCTTGATTCCCCGCAGCCTGATTTTCTCATCTGTCCTGAAAGTTGCGGACGCGCTCTGCGACAAGATCAGGGCAGGGGCTTCCTTACCTGCTTTTTTGAATTCTGTTATCACCGCTGTAAAGGGTTTATCCTGGGCAAGGACCAGGGATGGAGGCCAGACGAGTCCCTGGGGGAAATAAGTTGGGATATAGATATCTTTTATATTCAGCTTTGACCTGACTTCTTCGATACTATGGTATTCCCTTATGGTGCCTGCCTGGATAACCATCGGCAGGTAGTTGATGATCTTTATGGCCGCAACAAGGATTACAACCGTAATCAGAAAATAAATGAGACTCAGGATCCTTTTATTCATGGTCTGTTCTCCGCATGGTAATTATACGACAAAGTAATTTATCCCCACGATGATTATAACAGTGACTATTAATTCAGCCCATTTCCCGTCTTTCCCGTGAACAGGAGAATATTCGAGTCTTGCAATCCGGTTCCCTATCTGCACGTTATGACTGTATTCTTCAAGAGAGTCTCTCATCCCTGAAAATCTCCTCAGTTGCAGGGGGTTGGTTACGTCATCCCTGTAATAAAGCTTCTGCAGGGCCTCAGACAGCGCAGCAGGGTCTTTTGTCGAAAGGACCGCCATATCATCGCATATTTTTTCTTCTTCCTGCACGATTCTCCTGAATTCCAGCAGCACCACGGGATTGAAAAACATCGTCATCCTCAAAAGAAACGCCATCAGGAGAAGAGGTTTTCTGTTTCTCTTTATATGTGCTATCTCGTGGGCGACGACCGCCCGCAGTTGTTCCGCACTCAGTGTTTCTATTATCCCTGTTGATATGAAGATGGCGGGATTTTTCCCCGTCGATGAAAACAGTATGAACTCATCGTCGTCAAGGGTGAATATATCCGGCTTTTCTGCTGAAAGCTGCTCGACGGCCCGGGTGACCGCGGGATTATTATCAGATCCTGCTGCATGCAGCCCGGACCTTTTTGACTCGAAGGTATGTCTCAGGACGGGGACCATTTCCTGGAGCAGAAAAATCAGTGTCGTGACAAATACTATGATGATGAATAACGCCCCGAGCGGAACCCCTCCCAATTCGAGATTCAACCATCTGTTGATATCAAAAAGCGCCCCTAATCTGAAGGCAATTGATGCCCTGTCCGGATTTATCAATTGATACAATGGAAACGAAAAAATCGGCAATAAAATGACGAGGAGGCCGAACCTCTGTCTTATTAACGGGCTGTTTATTTTCCACAATGTTATGGCCCTCTCGACCATAATAAAGGCTATGACCGAATGGCAAAACGCCTGGGCCATGTACATCCCCGGATAGGTATCAAAATAAACTGATATATGCATCGGCATTGCTGCCATTTATCTTACTTTTACCGGTCGGCATGAGTCAATTTCGGCCTTTGACGGCTCATTTGAAATGCGTTGCCACCCCAGCAGGGTATGTTTTGAGAGGGCCATTGAAAATATTTTTCCAGATGTATATTTTTGCAATTGTCTTAGCAATCGAACGACCTTACTGAACGGCACTTGGCGGCTTTTTCCGTCATACTTGCCGGTAGTTATACATTTGTCCGCCTCAAATTGTTCCAAATCAAATCATTAATTCGCGGAAGTGCAAATAAATTTGCAATAGTGCGAATTTATTATTGCAATTTTGCTTAAAGATCAATTAGTTTTATTCTGGCATGGTTAATGCTTTTTCAAGGCTATCTTTCTATAGCATCTAAACAGAATCTTAAATATTCAGTAAGGGAGGTCTCGTGAGAAGGGTTTGTCTAATAGCTTCTTTATGGATACTTGTGCTATGTCTTGCTGATTCAGCAGGGGGCAGTACCTTCGGTTGTCTCGCCTGTCATAGCGCCATGAAAGGAAAGATCAAGGCAGAAAAAGGACTTGTAGACGTCAATGTGGACAGTGAGAAGTATTCTCAATCCGTCCATGGAGGAATCGATTGCATTTCATGCCACAAGCAATTCGGCGCCAATCCTCACCAGCCTCAGGCGCAGGGAGATATTCCCGCGGACGTGGCTGCCCTGGCAAGCAATATGTCGCACAAGGCGAAGGTCGATCCTGTGGCTGTTGCGGCCTGCGCGGAGTGTCACGGAGATATTTATAACTCGTGGAAAGAAAGTATCCACGGGATGAATATCATAGACAAGAAACAGTCTGCCGGAGCGGTATGCACGGATTGTCACGGTTCTCCCCATTACATCTTGCCGAAGTCCGACACCGCCTCACCGGCCAACAGGGTGAATGTGGTGAAGGGATGCGGAGAGTGCCATGAAAAAGAAGAACTGGCAAAAGAATACGGTTTCGGGACCCACATCCTTGAGAGGTATTATGAAAGCTTTCACGGCAAAAAATATATCCTCGGGCACGAGAACGCGCCTACCTGCGTTCAATGCCACGGCTATCACGATATCAGGAAGTGGGACGACCCCAAGTCGCCGGTCGCATGGGACAACAGGATGGAGACCTGCGGGAAATGCCATGAGGGCGCTACAAAGAAATTCGTTACGGCCATTACACATAAACCTATCGGCAAGGACAATCCTGTACCTTACTATTTTGAAAAGGGCCTGATATTGCTTCTGTTAGGCACGTTTCTGTTTATCGTCGGACATGTGCTGCTGGAGACGTATTCGGAAATAAGGGACAGGTTCTTCAGAAAAGGGAAGGAGGAGCACCATGAATAAAGAGCTTCCAAGGGAATATCTCCGGTTCAATGTTCTCGAGAGGACCCAGCACATAGTTCTTTTCACGACATTCTTACTATTGGCCTTCACCGGATGGGCGCTTAAATATCCCCATGTCGAACAGTCGCAATGGTGGATACGCATGTGGGGCGGGCCCAAAACAGCGGGCATAATACATCGTGTTGCGGGCATTACGATGCTGATCGATTTTATCTGGCACATCGTATATATGGTACGGAAGATATTGTCGGGCCGGATAAGGTTCCATAAAGATACGACACTCATTCCAATGCCTAAGGATTTAACGGACGCCATAAAAAATATGATGTATTTCACGGGCGCAAGCAGGGAAAAACCGAGGTTCGGCAGATTCAGCTATATACATAAATTTGACTACTGGGCGGTCTTCTGGGGCATGGCGATCATCGGGCTGTCAGGGCTTTTTCTTACATTCCCTGTGGAAGCGTCGTATCTCTTCCCGGCCTGGAGTGTAAACTGGATATGGGACATGATCTCCATCATGCACAGTGATGAGGCGCTTCTTGCCATCGTGTTCATTCTCTTCTTTCACTTCTACAATGAGCATCTGAAGTGGGACAAGTTCCCCATGAACACGGTATGGCTTACTGGTAAAATCACACTGAAAGAAATGAAGCATGAACACCCCCTCGAGTATGAACTTGAGTTCGGGGAAAAAGAAGGGGATGATAAATGAGACGGGCCGCATTTGCTGTTATCGCCGCTTTAGTTATAATCGGCTGTTCTCCTGTCATGGATGAGACATCCGGAGGAAAGGCTGAAGAGCCCCCGGTGAACGTAATCTCACTGGATGAGGCAGTGGGGGGATTACCCTGTTTCAAATGTCACTCTTACCAGGAGTTTTCCGGCGCGCCCCAAAAGGGCATTTTTTCCCACCAGATACATATGAATAAAGGCCATCACTGCAACCAGTGTCATGACGCCGCCGGGCATAAGCATTTGACCGTAAATAAAAATATCTGCAGCAACTGCCATGCGGTAAAGGTCATAAATTTTAACAGGACGCCGCTGCCTTCCTTGTTCAACCACGACCTGCACGCATCAAGATACAACTGCAGGAAATGCCATCCCTGGATATTCCTGATGAGCGCGGGGACCGCCCGCGTGGCAATGAAAGATATTGATAACGGCGAATATTGCGGGGCCTGTCACAATGGGAAAGAGGCGTTTCCTTCTTCTGAATGCGCAAGATGTCATAGCATGAAAAGCTTTGACAAAGAGCTTAACTACAGGGTGGAAGGCATCGGAGACGCTGCATTCAGCCATGCATTTCATACCTCCGCTTTTTCCTGTGATAATTGTCATCCCGGTCTGTTCGGCATGAAGAAGACAGCAGGGAAGATGACAATGGATGCCATGAACAAAGGCAAATACTGCGGTTCGTGCCATAATGGGAACATTGCTTCATCAGTGGATGACTGCGGCAAGTGCCATATAAGTAAATGAACTTTTACCGCAAAGGCGCGAAGAGTGCAAAGAAATAACCGTTAAATTCTTTTTTTAAGAATCACTTCGCGTTCTTTGCGTCTTTGCGGGTCGGTGTCTTTGATTCTTGTGCCTCATGCCTTCTTAATCTCCCCATCACACCCGAATAAATCAGTAACCATTAGCGGAAATGCAAGAGAATTTGCGATGCTGCAAAATTTTCAAATCAATTATGATTTAATTTCAATGAATTATGTGCTGGAACGATTAATGCATTATCAATTACAGTTAAACAATAAGAAGGAGGAGGAATAAAATGATGAAAAGAACGGTGTCTCAGAATCTTTCTTATATAGGAGCTGGAATAGGCCTTGCCCTTTTTGCCCTGTTCGGCCTTCTTTATGGTTCTTTCATAGGGGGGGTGATAGGCATTAACATATCGGGCGCTATCTTCGGAGCGCCGGTTGCGCCTGGTATCTTCCCGAGAATAATAGTCGCCGTCGGGATGCTGAGTGGAATTCTTCTGGCTGCCGTAATCTGTGTTGCCGGCACAGCCTCGCTGGGATATCTGATCGGTTTGGTCATTGATCCTGAAGCATGGAGAGAGAAGAAAACCGGCTCCAATGAGGCGGTCAACAATCACTAAGTAATACTGGAGGAAAGGAAATGAAACCACGAGAGACGGCAACAAAAGGATTATATATCGGAATTGGAACAGGTGTTGTATTGTTCGTCATCGCAGGACTGCTTCCAGGTTCCCTGATCGGCGGGGTGATAGGACTGAAGATTATTCAGGCAGTCACGGGGGCGCCGCTTGGGGGAGCGCTTCTGCCGAGGATAGCGCTTGCGGTGTCCATGTTAGCGGGAATTGCGGTATCCGCAGTTGCTTATATAACGGTGCCCGGACTTATCGGATGGACGATCGGTTATTTTATCGATTCCGCCAGGATAGCAGCCGAGGCAAAGAAGGAAGAGATTGTGGCTGAACACAGGGATAAACAATAAAGATTGTCCCGAAATAACGGGCCGGTTAATTCATGCGGGGGAGGAGAGAATTCTATCCCCCGCTATTTTTTGAGCAAGATTATTCGCATCTTTGCGGATCAATTTGCAATATCGCAAATTTATTTTCGCAGTTTTGTTTAAAGATCAATCAGTTTTAACCTGGCACAGATGATGCTAATACTACTGATAAGCCGGGCACGCACATGGGCGAAAGGGGGTATGATATACTAAGGGAGCGAAAAAGCGGTGAAAAAAGGAACTTAACACCCCAACCCTCTGAAATTGACGCTCGGGTAAAATTAGCATATTTTCAGCTATGAGAAGCAAGATAATAATACTGGCTATCTTTGTATTCCTTGTTTCTCTACTTATCACATTGAACGTCATTTTTCATGAAAGCCTTCGCGATGAGCTGGCGATACAGCACAATAAACAGCAACTGCTTATCGCCAAGACAATAGCTGATTCAATCAACAGTACTATTACTCATCTGGTTGTGGAGACCATATCTGTTGCGAAGCTGTTGGCGGAAAAGGGGGTTTATAAGGACGAAGGCATAAAGGCATTTATTGCCTCCTCCTTTGAAAAGGCGGAATTCAATTTAGACATTATCTTTACTGTCTTCAATAAAGCGGGAGAAGCGGTATTTACATCCGTGCAAGACCCGGTCCCGCTGAAGGATTTCAGTAATTTGCTGCAACTGAATGAAAGGCTGCCGGAAGGTGAAGTGTATTTTTTTGAGGATATGCTCAGGGACGATATGAAATTAAGGATGACGACTCCGGTCAGGAAAGACGGGAAACTGCTCGGCCTGATTCTCATCACCATCAACATCAATACAATCAGCGAGAAATTCCTTTCGCCCATCAAATCAGGCGATCGCGGGTATGCGTGGATGATGGACGGCTCCGGAACGCTCATATTTCATCCGACCCAGCCGGGAATGGTAGGAAACAATCTGTATCACGCCGATGAAAAGTGTTTCGGGTGCCACGAGTCTTTCGAGCTGGAAAAGAAGGTCTTAGAGGGCGATGTCGAATTCGGCCGGTACATAGCTCCGAGCCGGGAAGACAAGGTGCTGGCTTTTTCAAAGGTGAATATCGGCAAGACATCGTGGATTATCTGCATATCCTCTCCGTATACCGAAGTCATTTCCATAACGGAGAGGAGTATGAAGCTTTATTCATGGCTCGTGGTTGCGATTTTTGCGACGGTCTTTTTGGGCGCCTCTGTTGTGATACTCATAAACAGGAGGCGCATGAAGACCGAGAAGGAAGCAAAGGAGGCCGTCCTGCTCGAAAAACAGAAGCTCGACACCATAGTCAGCGCCATAGGCTCAGGGCTGATGCTGCTGGACAAGGACCATAAGATACTGTGGATCAATAAGACCCTGAGGGAATGGGCCGGAAATGTTGAGGGATTCGACTGCGGTGTCGTGTTTCCCGTCAAGGCAAAATATGAGGACTTGCCGGGGGATATTTTTCACGATACATTTGCAGATCTTTTTGGCCGGAAAGGCCGCACATTTGATGTTACATCGGCGCCCGTAAAGGACAAGGACGGGTACATTATAGGCGTGCTCAAGCTGATACAGGACGTCACCGAGGTCAAGAAGCTCGAAGCCGGCATCATGCATTCGGAAAAACTGGCGGCCCTGGGCAGGCTTGCCGCCGGTGTCGCGCATGAAATAGGAAATCCCCTGACCTCCATTTCTTCTTTTGCCCAGATACTGAAATCCAAGGCTGATGATGATTTCACCAAGGAAAGCCTTGATACGATATACCATCACATCATGCGGATCTCCGGTATTGTCAGCCAGATGTCCCGTCTCTCGAAACTCCCTGAAATGGACCTCAGGCACTGCAATATAAATCACCTGATTGAATCCACCCTTGATATCGTCAAGTATGACAACAAGCTCAAGGACATCAGAATAATCAAGGAATTATCTGTCGGCATTCCTTCCGTTTATGTAGATGAAAATTATCTCGTGCAGGTCTTCATCAATTTAATGCTGAATGCCGCTGACGCAATTCCTGACGGGAAAGGGACTATAACGGTCAGGAGCATGAGGGAAAATAATTCCGTCATCGTCCAGTACATGGATTCGGGGATGGGGATACCGGCGGACGCCCTCAACAAGATATTCGACCCCTTTTTTACAACAAAGGAGAAAGGAACAGGGCTGGGTCTCTCAATCAGTTATGAGATCATCAAGAGATTCGGCGGCGAATTAAAGGCCGACAGCCAGGAAGGCATGGGAAGTGTTTTTTCCGTCAACCTGCCTGCAGGGGATATTGAAGATGAATAAAATTCTTATAGTTGACGACGAACGGGACATCCGGAGGGCGCTTGAGTTTGTCCTGTCCGGGGAGGGGTACTCCGTAGAGACCGCCTCCAACGGGATCGAAGCGGTCGATAAGCTGAAAAACGGGGAATTCGACCTCGTAATAACGGACATTAAGATGGACGGACTCGACGGGTTCGGCGTTTTGGAGCAATCAAAGAAGATAAGTCAGCCCGTTCCGGTAATAATGATAACTGCTTTCGGCTCAGTGGAGTCGGCAGTCGAGGCCATGAAACTGGGGGCCGCTGATTATATCGTCAAACCCTTTATGCACGATGAGATAAAGCTGACGATAGGCCGGATACTTGAGCACAGCAAGCTCTCATTTGAAAATATGAAGCTGAGAAGGCAACTGAGCCAGCAATTCGGCTGCAAGGAGATCGTAGGTTTGTCGGAGTCCATTTCGAAGATATTCGAGACCATTGAGAAAGTCGGCCCCACGACCGCCAATGTCCTTATTACCGGAGAAAGCGGAACAGGCAAGGGACTTGTCGCGGAGACGATCCACTGTACGAGTCCGAGAAGAGACATGGCTTTTATGTCGCTGAACTGCGCAGCGATACCTGAAGGCCTGCTCGAGTCGGAGCTCTTCGGTTATAAAAAAGGCGCCTTTACCGGCGCAACAACCGACAAGCCAGGCCTGATAGTGATGGCCGACGGAGGCACCCTGTTTCTTGATGAGATAGGGGACATGCCGATGATCGTGCAGTCGAAACTCCTCAAGGTGCTTGAATCAGGCGAGGTGATGCCTCTGGGAGATACAAAAAAGAAGACAGTGGATGTCCGTATTATTTCGGCAACGAACAAGGACATTGAAGCGTGCATAAATGAAAAAACTTTCAGAGAGGATCTCTATTACAGGTTGAATGTCATTGAAATAAAGGTCCCCCCCCTCAGACAAAGGGCTGATGACATCCCTATTCTCGTGAGCCATTTCTTGAATGTGCTGACAGGTACGTCAGGCGCTAATATCAAGGAGTTTGATCAGCACGCCATGAAGGCCCTGATTTCCTATAAATGGCCCGGCAACGTAAGGGAGTTGAGAAATGTCATCGAGAGGGCGATCATTCTTTCCTCCGGGCAAACAATTACTATAAATGACCTGCCCGTAAAGCTGATAACAGGCAGCGAGCCGGCTGCCGAGGATACCCCGCTCCATCCCCTTAAATCAATGGTGTCCGAGTATGAAAGGGAAGTCATCACTAATTCCCTGAGGAGAAATAAGGGCAACAAAGAGCTTGTTGTTCATGAGCTCGGTATCGACCTTGCCACCCTCTACAGGAAGATGCATAAATACAGCATAAAGGAATAACGCGATTTCACCCGGCAGAAAAAAGCCGTCCCCTTTGAGCCGGCCGCCTGAAATCAGGACGCAGCGATGGTCGAAGCGAGTATTTTTCTTATCTCTTCCCTGTCCACGTCCTTTTCGATTCTGACCTTTCCAATGGATTCGGGGAGTATGAATGTAAGCCTGCCTTCTTTGACCTTCTTATCTATTTCCATGGCGCTGATGATTGCATCGATACTGATGTCCTCCGGCATTGCGCACGGCAGCTTGTATGACTCTATAAGATTCCTGATCCTCTCCGCATCTTTTCTTCTGAATATCTTCTTCCTGACCGCCAGATAAGCGGCCGCGCACATGCCGATTGCAACAGCCTCGCCGTGCAGGTACTTTTTGTATGCAGTGACCGTTTCCACCGCATGTCCGATAGTATGCCCGAAATTTAAAATCGCCCTTAACCCCGCTTCCCTTTCATCCTCCGATACCACGCCGGCCTTTATTTCACACGAGCGCCTGATTATACGGATTATGCCGTCTCCGAGTGAAAGGATATTTTCCCTGTTGTTTTCGAGATAATCAAAAAGCCCGCTGTCGTATATCACGCCGTATTTTATTATCTCCGCCAGCCCGGCGTAAAACTCTCCTTTTGGCAAGGTCCGCAATGTATCGACATCAATCAGGACCAGGGACGGCTGATAAAATGTGCCTATCATGTTCTTGCCCAGGGGATGATTTACGCCCGTCTTGCCCCCGACCGAGCTGTCAACCTGAGCAAGCAGGGTGGTCGGAACCTGCGCATACCGGATGCCTCTCATGTATGTTGATGCCACAAAACCTGTAATATCTCCGACGACTCCCCCTCCGAGGGCGATCAGAAGCCCGCTCCTGTCGAATCTCGCCTTCAGAAGTTCTCCGTGTATATGTAATGCCCAGGCAATATCCTTGTATTCTTCGCCGTCCGGAATAAGAATGACCTCCGGTCTTATGTCGTATTCATTCAGTGAATTCAGCACAATGTCTTTATAGAGAGGGAATACCGTCTTGTTGCTGATAATCGCGACCTTTGACGGTCTGAACTCCTTCAACCTGAGACCGAGTTTCCGAAGGACCTTGCTGCCGATAAGGATGTCATAACTTCTCTCCTTCAGGTCAACCTTCACAATCTCCGAATCGAGTCCGAGCATTTCAATTATTTCCTGCGCCGCTTCTTCCGGAGTTATATAATTGGTATCGACAGACGCGTCCGCCTGCCTGTAAAGAGGCAGTCTCTCCGTAAGCAGCCTGTTTATTTCCTTGAGAGGTTCTTCAACTTCGAGCAGGGGCCTTTTCCCGCCCTCCGTCATAACGCGTTTGAGAATTATATCAGGGTCCGCCTTAAGCCAGATGATGGACCCCCTCCGGCCGAGATTGTCCAGATTTTTTTTACTCTTGATGACGCCCCCGCCGGTAGCGATGACAATATTGTTGCATTGAGCCGCTTCCGCAACCACATCATGCTCGATCTTACGGAAATAGTCCTCGCCCTTCTTTTTGAAAATAAGAGAAACCGGCATCCCTTCCCGCTCCTCTATCATCGCATCGGTGTCTATAAACCGGCAGCCCAACTTTCTGCAGAGCTCTCTGCCGACCGAGGTCTTGCCTGTTCCCATAAAGCCTGTCAGAACGATTTTCATGATTTCAGAATTTACCCGTCTGCTTCATGTACCCTTCGTAATTTCTCCTGACTTCTTCCATGCTGTCGCCGCCGAACTTGCAAAGGAAGCTGTCTGCAATCGCTATTGCCGTTACAGCCTCTCCGATAACCGATGCAGCAGGCACCGCGCACACATCCGATCTTTCATATGCAGCCGTGAACGGCTTTTTGGTAATGACGTCCACAGAGGCCAGCGGCTTTTTCAAGGTAGGTATCGGTTTCATCGCGGCCCTGACCATAATAGGCATACCGTTGCTCATTCCGCCCTCGATGCCTCCGGCATTATTCGTCTTTCTGTAGAATCCTGACCCTTGCCCCCTGACCCTTGACCCTTTATAGAATATTTCATCCATAACCTCCGATCCACACCGCCTGCTCATCTCGACCCCGAGTCCTATCTCGACACCTTTAATCGCCTGGATACTCATCAGAGAGGACGACAGTTTCGCGTCGAGCTTCCGGTCCCATTGTGTATGGCTGCCGAGTCCCGCCGGGACCCCAAATGCCATCACCTCAAAAACCCCGCCAAGGGTATCGCCCCTTTTCATGGCCTCATCGATTTTTTTAATTATTCTCATTTCAGCTTCCTTATCAGGACATCTGACCGGAGACGCTTCCGCTTGTTTAAATAGCGCTAACAAATTCTTTTCTGCCCCTTGCCCCTTGACCCCTGCCCCTTGCCCCTTTATTCCCCCTATCTCAGTTACATAGCTGACAATCCGTATATTGAATTCAGCGAGGAACTTCTTCGCCACTGCTCCGGCCGCCACCCTCGCGGCAGTTTCGCGGGCGCTTGAGCGTTCAAGGATATTGCGCATGTCATGAGTGTTATATTTCAGGGCTCCCGCAAGGTCCGCGTGTCCCGGACGCGGGCGGGTAACAGGTTGGGATTTGGGATTGGAGATTGGGGATTGGTTTTGCAGGGGCGATTCATGAATCTCCCCCGCAGGTTCAGGATTCATGATGTGACGCCAATTCTCCCAGTCTTTATTTTCAATAAGCAGGGATATCGGAGAGCCGAGTGTTTTACCGTGACGGACGCCGGACATGATTTGAGCGTGGTCGGATTCTATTTTCATCCTGCCGCCTCTGCCGTAGCCTCTTTGCCTCCTGATAAGGTCCCTGTCAATATCTTCTCCGGATAAAGAAAGATTGGACGGGACTCCCTCGATTACGCAAATCAAAGCCGGCCCGTGTGACTCACCCGTTGTCAGGTATCTTAATTTTTCAAGCATAGGATGTGTGACTTTTTGCTTCTATGTTATTAGAAATGAATAGGGAAGTAAAGGTGGCTGCCGAAGCATGGACGACGGCAAACAAAAATACCCCGGTAAGGGGTATTTTTGTTTGCGCATTTTCTAATTAGCTGCTGCTAAGCATCCGAAACTTTCTTTACTTCGAATGTCACAGCTTCAAAGAGGGCACCTGAAGTGACAGTGAAGTCGGATTTATATTCTACGCCTCCCCCTCCGCAATATGTAAAGTAAAGGATATATATCCCATTCTCATCAGTTGTTACAGTCATCGGCGCATCTTTGGCAGGGGCCCCGGACGCGGGGTTTCCGTCATACAACTGAATAGACCCGTACGGCTGCGCATACGGGAAAAATATCGTCAGGGTTACATTATTAAGCGGGATTCCACTTGCAGTCTTGGCGCTGATTACAAAAGAATCTACGATGCTGCAGCTATAAGGATCAGTCTCCGCAAATTCCACGGATATTGAAGCGACGCTGGTGGTAAGAGTGCTCTCAGCCGGGGCGTCGACGCCGCCGCCCCCACCCCCGCAGGCGGATAATATCAAAAACAGGGCCACTATCATTAAAGGAACAGTAAGTGTTCTCATTTTGCCTCCAAACATGATTTTTCTACTTCTCGATTTGCCGAATTCATTACTTTACTCTTATCGTCACGTGTCATCGTCAACTTAAGAGAACTCATTTCACTATCCTCGGAGTTATAAAAATCATCAGCTCGGTTGAGTCTTCCGTCTTTTCTTCTTTCTTGAACAGCCATCCGAAGCCTGGTATCGTTCTCAATTTAGGCACGCCTGTCGAGTCTTTTGAATATATTGTCTTCAGTATCCCGGCTAAGGCCAGCGTGTCTCCGTCTTTTATCAATACCTGCGTTGAGAGCTCGTTGGTATTTATGGTGGGCACGCCGTTGAAAGAAACATTGGAAAAATCCGCTTCATTCTTTTTCGTATCGATATTCATGAGAATGGTCCCTTCAGGCGTTATGTGAGGAGTAACCGTAAGCTCCAGCGCCGCATCGACAAACGCGGTCTGCGTCCCTTCCTGAGAAATTGTCTCATATGGGATTTTCTTGCCCTGCAGGATCTTCGCTTTCTGGTTGTCCATTGTCATTACCCTCGGGCTTGAGACCACCTTGCCTTTACCGATGGATTCCAGCGCGGAAAGCTGTATGTCGATTGACCTCAGAATGCCTGCGGATATATAGCCTATCCCTATTGCGCCTCCCGACCCCGGACTAACGGCAGCGGGAAGATTTACCAGCAAAGGATTGCCGGAGAAGAAACCGTTGGCGGTAGTGAGGTTCGTGCCTGAAATCTGTGACTGGGGATTGGGCTTAGCAAGCGCTCCCCATTGTATCCCGAGTTCCTTTGAATAAGTAGTATTGACTTCCACAATCTTCGCGTCAATGCTGACCTGGGGAGTCGGGACATCGAGCGCCTCGATGATGGTCCCAAATTCAGTATGCATTTTTTCAACGTCTTTGATGATGACGGAGCTTGTCCTTGCATCAGCGCTGATGAACCCCCGCTTTGAAAGTATCTTGGCCGTCTCAACCGATCTTTTGACCTCATCAACGTTGGCATAATTGATCGCGTATACCTTAGTGACGAGATTGCCGGATTTTTCCTGGGACTCTTTTGCCTGAGCGATTTCTTCTTCCTCCTTGGCGATTACGGCAGTCGGCGCTATACGAATGATGTTCTCGTCCAGTGTCTTGGAAAGACCATAATTTCTAAGTATCACATCAAGGGCCTGGTCCCACGGCACGTCGATGAGCTTCATGGAAAATTTGCCCTTTACCTCAGGACTCACGACGATGTTATAACCGCTTATATCCGCGATAAGCCTGAAGATATGGACAAGGTCCGCCTCCTGGAAATCAATATTGATCTTCTCACCTACGTATTCCCTGGTTTCAAAAGGCTTCCTTTCCTCTGTCTCCACGGATGACGCCTCTTCCGTCTCCCCCGGCGCATTCATGGATTCAGCATGTTCCGGGTTCATGAAGGTAAGAATAAGGGTGTTGTCCACATACTCCGGCTCGACATCTGCAGGCACTGTCAGGGCAATCTTTAATTTGGAGATACCGGATGAACTCCGGTCCTGCATGGGTATTATCTCCGATACGCCGGCCTTGTTGACGATCATCTTCTCCCGAAATTCGCCCAGTTCCATATTCTGCAGTTCGACGATAACCTGATACGGGTCGGATTCCTTGTCGACAATATAATTAAAGGGAGCGCTTGATATTATTTTAATTTCGGTGGTCCCGTTACGGTCCTGTACCTCTATACTCTTAATCTCCGGATGCTCTTGCGCCAGGGCATCAAACACCGGAAGGCCCCCGATCAATAAGACCATAAAATATAAAAAGCATTTCCCGATTCGCATTATTTTACCTCTCTTTTAATTCTAAAATTATTTGTTTGGGCCGCAAGTCTCCTCTGAAATCCTTTGAGTATTCAACTAATACGACTTTGCCGCCCGAAATGTCTTCGACACGCCCCTTATGTAATCCGATGCCCGATCCTTTATATACCGTGAAAGACCTGTTGTCGGGCGTAATAAGGAGCGCATAATATTTGTCGCCTTTCTTGGCGATAGCCAATAATGCAAATTCAGTGATATCATAACTTTCAAGAGTGCCTAACCGTGCCGCCGGGGTCCCTTTCGCTTCAGCTTTTTGGGTCGGTACGATGAGAGGTACGAAAGGGTCCCTCCGGTCTCCAGGCTGATAAATGTAACCTTCTTCCTGTACGGTTTCCACTACTGCCGCCTCCGGTTGCCTGGCCAGGGACGCGACCGGCTGCCCTGTTTCGCCCTGGGTAGCTCCGGGCTTGGCAGGCGGCGTCTTCTTCTTGCATCCATGCAGGACCGGGATAAGAAGCAGCGATACGGACAGTAAGGCCGCGGCAAATTTTATGTGTTTATCCTTAGTTTTCATTTTTTCTCCGGCGCCGCCTGGCCCTTTGACGCGCCCTGCCCTTTCGGGTCCTTTACAGGCTCCGCGGCTTTCATCCTGCTCAGTTCTTCAGGGCTTACGGAGGCGAATGTACGCGCGGTAAACGCGGCAGTGATGTCGCCTTCCCCGGCGCCCTTCTTCTCCTTGACGCGCAGCTCGATGCCGGAAATATTCACAAGACGCGGCAACCGGCTGATATGGCTGAAAAAGACACCGAGATTATGATATCCCGTCAGCACTTCGACCTTTACGGGTATTTCAACATAAAGATAGTCCGGGCTTGTCTTCTTTGCCTCCGGTCTCCATAAGAGTATTTCCAGCCCTGATTGGAGCCCCAATTCGGAGGTCTGCCTCAAAAGCTCGGATACCTCTTTCTCCTCTGGAAGCTGCTCCTTCAATTTCGCCAATTTTGTTTTTAACATTTTATTTTCTTCGATCAGCACGTCAAGTCTCTTGACCATGGCTTCGCTGCCGGCAATCTCCTGGTTCAGTTTTGCTATCCTGGCATCGAGCGTACGGATTTCCTTATGTTTCGGCAGGAGAACAAGAAATATAAACAGCGCGAGAAGCACAAGACAGGGTATCGCCACTATCAGGACCTGTAATTTCACAGGAAGTTTTTTTACTCTGCTGAAATTTATGTTTATATTGATCGCCATATTCTCTACCCTTTGATCCTGAATGTGAGCTTGAATTTGTAAACAGAAACCGATTCGATCGCCGTCTGCCGGGATTCCACCAGCATAACGTCCGTAAAGTATTTGGCCCCCTTAAGGTTCTGGACATATCCGACCAGATCATAATTCGTATGGGCATACCCTTCTATACTTACAACTCCGTCCTTGTCTGTAAGAGACGTAAGCCACACTCCGTTTGGAAGCATTTCGCTCACTCCGTCAAGGAGTCTCAGCGGCACGACCTGGTTCCTTTTTAATTGCTCGATTATCTGGGTCTTCTCTCTTACCTCCTGATTGTATTTCTCATAGTTCTGGATTTCCAGTATCGCCTTCTTCAGTTCCTCCAGCCTCTTTTCCTTGGTCTTCACATCGGCCTGCATTCCTGAAACCTTATTAGAGAGGTAAACGCCGGATGCCAAAAGGACGATCACCAATATAACGGCGGCGGCCATGCCGTAAGAAAAGACAGGGGGTATTTTTATCGCCTTTTTTGTCGGGAGCAGATTTATTCTTATCATTTGTCCCCTAAGCTCCTTAAGGCCAGCCCTACGGCGACGGATATGACGGGCTCAACCTTACTTAAGTATTCCCTGTCGAAAGAGTCCGGGACATGGATATTCTTAAGGGGCTCTACCATCCTGACATTTATTCCGGATTTCTCTGCCAGCATAGAGACAAACCCCTCGGTAAGCGCCCCTCCCCCGCATAATAGTATCTCGTTGATATTCTCATAGTTTGTAGTGTCCCTGAAATAATCGAACGAACGGGAGATTTCCGCAATTATGTCTTCCGAGGCAGAGGTCAGCGCCGCAGCAACATCCTCTTTGGAAATCCCCTCCATAGAGCCTTCCTGTTTCAGCTTTTCCGCGCTGGCATATGATATGGTAAATTCCTTTTGCAAGGCCTCGGTATGCAGATTGCCGCCGACAGCGCTGTCTCTTGTAAAGACTGACCCCCCTCCCTTCAGGATGTTGATATTGATCATACTTGCCCCGATATTGACAATAGCCACATTCTCATCCTGCTTCACTTCGTAATTGAGTTCGTACATATTTTCAAGAGCGAACGCATCGACATCGACAATAACGGGAGACAGTCCCGCTTCTTTGGCCACCGTCACGTACTCGTTTATCTTGTCTTTCTTTGCGGCAACGATAACGACATCCATCATATTTGCCTTATCGGCCAGACCGAGTATCTGAAAGTCGAGGTTAACGTCTTCGATATCGAACGGAATATACTGCTCTGCCTCAAATTTTATCGATTCGCCCAGTTCATCCTCCGACATCTCAGGGAGGGACACCCTTTTTATAATTACCGAAGAATGGCCTGAAAGAGATAAAGTGACGTCCTTCACCTTGATGTTGGTATTCGCGATCAGTCCCTTGATCGCTTCGATGACGCGGGCTGAATCAAGTATGGAACCATCTACAATCAGTTCGGGTTCAAGGGTGGTAATTCCCAGGCGCTCAAGGTGATATTTCCCTCTGACTTCTTTTAGTTGAACGGCCTTGATGTGCCTGGAGCCGATATCAAGTCCGACAATCCCTTTTTTCCCGAATATGTTAATAATCGTTCCTCTCCTTATTTAACAAGGTATGAAAAAAGACCATCTTGACGGCGTGTCTCAGCCTTAAGATGGTCTCGTCTGCTCTCACTATATAATTATTTTTTCTCATCAGTTTTATCGTGTTACATATTGCGCCCTTTATATAGTGACTTTATCGGGAAAAATTATTAAATCCTTAAACCTTATACTTTCACCATTGCTATTTCCAATAGAACAATTATTAATCGTACAGATCATATCAAAAAGAACTCCGATTATACAAACTTTCAACGCCAATTAATGAAATCAGATAAATCCCCCTGTTGTCAAGAGAATCTTTTTTTACGATTTTCTTAATGCGTTGTAAAAAATCCTTCAAGTAACACAGTGTGAGCAATTTCTCAGTCAGCATAATTTCATCTTAACAGATAGAGATAAAATGATTCGTAATCCATATCACGGAACATTTGATTTAAACAGCGGGTTTCCTTATAATCTTTAATTAATGCCGCCGAGGGCGATTAGCTCAGTGGGAGAGCGCTTCCTTCACACGGAAGAGGTCGTGGGTTCGATACCCTCATCGCCCACCATGTTTTTCAGGGACTTACCGGATTCGGGCATTATAACTAACTCATGAAAAAAGCCCTCATTACCTTTGTCAAAGCGCCGGTGCCGGGGACGGTGAAGACGAGATTGCAGACTGATCTGGAACCGGAAAAGGTCACAGAGATTTACAAGGCCTTTGTGACCGGGATAGTGTCCCGGTGCTCGCGGCTTAAGGGAGTAGACAGGCTCCTGGGTTGCGCGCCTTCAGCGGAACATGACTTCCTGCGCGAAATTGCCGGGAAATACAATCTGAAAAGATTTGATCAGCGTGGCAAAGATCTCGGCGAGAAGATCGTTCATGCGTTCCAGGATTATTTTAAAAAGGGCCATTCCTCGATAGTATTGATCGGCAGCGACAGCCCGACGATACCGATGAATTATATAAGGAAGGCGTTTACCGCCCTGGAAAGGCATGACTTTGTTCTGGGTCCCTGCTGTGACGGCGGCCTGTACCTGATAGGCGCGAAGAAAAAGATAACTCCAGGGATATTCCGCGATATCCCATGGGATTCGTCTGGAGTGCTGAACAAGACGCTTGATAATCTGGAGCCGCTTGATGTAAGTCTCTTCCTGCTTCCGTTCTGGTATGACGTCGACACGATCGCGGAGTTGAGATTCTTAAAGAAACATCTCCGGTACCTCAATGAAAAACTCGCCCTGCCGGTCTTTTAGTCCGGGTTTTCCTTCTTCTTCTCGTCATTCTTGCCTTCGGCCTTCTCGCCCTTCAGCGCGTCAGCAAGCTCTTTCAGTCTTTTGGCCACAAGATAATTGAATGTACCTTCAGGGTATGTCCCGTCAGGCTGCATTTCACCCGGCTGCATTCCCGTGAGAATTTCTATACCGTCTTCCACGTTTTCAATCGAATAGATATTGAATTTCCCGCCTTCCACGGCAAGGGTCACTTCTTTTTTCAGCATCAGGTTCAGCAGGTTGCGTTTCGGGATAATGACGCCGTGCTGCCCGTTGAGTCCGCTGAGCTTGCAGACTTCAAAAAAGCCTTCTATTTTTTCATTCACCCCGCCGATGGGCTGCACCTCTCCATGCTGGTTCATCGAACCCGTTACGGCGAAGGACTGCTTTATCGGCACGCCGGATATGCTGCTTAAGAGCGCGTAGACCTCGGCGCAGGTGGCGCTGTCCCCTTCGATACCGCCGTATAATTGTTCGAAAGTCAGGGACGCTGTAAGGCTGAGAGAATGCTTCACTGCGTATTTGGCGCCGAGGTAGGCGGTAAGTATCAGTATCGCCTTTTCATGTATCCTGCCGCTCATCTTTGTCTCTCTCTCTATATTTACAATTCCGGCCCTGCCCGCGTAACTCTTTGCAGTGATCCTCGAAGGCATGCCGAAACTGTAATCCCCGAGATCGAGCACGGAGAGCCCGTTGATCTGTCCCGCCACCGCGCCTTCGGTATCCATGAGGATGGTCCCTTCCTGGGTGGCTTCCAGTATCTTCTGTTCAACCTTGTTTGAACGATATGTCTTTTCCTCCAGGGCCTTCTCAATGTCTTCCGCGGTCACGGCGCCGTTTTTCTTTTCCCCGGCCCAGTAGTCCGCTTCTCTGAGGAGGTCGGCTACGTCGCTGAATTTTGCCGACAGCTTGAGCTGATGTCCCGCCAACCGCGAGCCGTATTCGATGATCTTTGCGACCGCCCCTTTATCAAAGGGCTTTAGCCCCCGTTCGTCGCATTTCGTCTTGATGAAGCTTGCATACCTGAGCATGTTCTCCGGATTTCTATCCATGCGGTTTTCGTAGTCCGCCTTCACCTTGAACAGCTCTCTGTATTCCTCGTCAAGATTGTAAAGGAGATAATAAAGACGCGGGCTGCCTACAAGGATAATCTTTACGTTGAAAGGAATGGCCTCCGGTCTTAACGTGACCGTCGAGATCAGGCGGTATTGCTCCCATACGTCTTCTATCTTTATTACCTTGTCCTTTATCGTCCTTTTAAGCGCGTCATAGGCGAAAATATTCTTCAGCATCTCCAGCGCGTCCACTACCAGATAGCCCCCGTTGGCCGCCTGGAGAGAGCCTGTTTTTATCATAGTGAAATCGGTCACGGCAATTCCGTACTGCACCTTGTGCTCGACCCTTCCGAAGAGATTGTAATACGTAGGGTTGCTTTCAATCACAACAGGGGCGCCTTTTAATTCACTGTTATTTACAAAAACGTTCACGACGAACCTGACAAACGACGGCTCCGTCTTTGCGGGCTTCATAAAGGGGAGCGGGGCCGCCTGTTCTTCCTGCGCCTTGAAATCATCAAGGTGCGCGAGGATGTCCTCTTTTACCTCTTCGAGATAATTAATGACGTTTTCATGGTACTTATATTTGCTTTTCAGCTCGTCAATCCTGTGTCCCACGGACGACAGCGTGGCCTCGCGCTCGAGCTGCGTCATCATGTCCTTGATCTTCTTTTCCTCTTCCCTGACGATCCGTATCACGTCATCGAGTTTTTCCTGAAGCTCCCTGCCTATGGCCTCGATCTTCTCCTTCACTTTCGGCTCGAGCGCCTCATATTCTTCTTCACTCAGGGTCTCGCCCGTTGTCTTGACAGGGAGGAGGACGAGTCCGCTGACCGTCTTCCGCAGAGTAAAATCCTTTGCCTTCGCCTCTTCTTCAAGGTCGGAAAAAAATTTCTTCTGTTTTTGCTGGAAATCTTCGAGCAGCTTGGAGCGCTGCTTTTCATATTCTTTTGATTCGAATATTTTGGGTATCTCCTGCCTGAGAGCGGTAATAAGCTCGTCCATGTCTTTGTGTAAGGCGAGTCCCGTCCCGGGGGGCAGGCTGAGGGCGCGCGGCATATCCGGGTTCTTGAAGTTATAAACATAACACAGGTCGGCAGGCACCGGCTCGTTCGCCGCTTTTTCTTCCAGTATCTTCCTGATCGTCGTCATCTTTCCGGTGCCGCTTTCGCCGAGGATATATATGTTGAATCCGTGACTGTCGATCCCGAGACCGAACCTCAGGGCGTTCAGAGCCCTTTTCTGTCCTATGGTTTCTTTCAGGGGAGAAATTTCATCAGTTGTGCTGAACGGCATTTCAGACGGTTCACAGCATTTGTAAAGCTCCTCTTTTGTCACCTTTCGTAGCATGCGTTGTCCTCCCGTAAGATATTATCTCAGTAAAGCGCACAGGGGGAAAGTGCGTACCCTGCGCTGTTGCATTCTTCATAACAGTATCGGTAATAATGAAATGCTGTTACCCAAAGGATATCAGTAAATGATGCAGGATACAAGATTCATGTCAAAAGATTCAAGAGGGATTTATACTATCCCCTGGGATGGAATTCCTTATGAATTTTCCTCAGCCGTTCGGGCGTGACTTTTGTGTATATCTGTGTTGTGGATATGTCCGCGTGCCCCAACATTTTCTGCAGCGCCCTCAGGTCCGCGCCCCCGTCCAGCAGGTGACTCGCAAAACAGTGCCTGAGGGTGTGAGGAGAGACGCTGACCGGCAGTCCCCCGGAGTAGGTCTTTATCAACTGCCACAGTCTCTGCCTCGTCATCGGTTTTCCGCCTTTTCGCAGGAACAGAAAGGGACTTGTTTTTTTATTGAGGAGGGCCGGTCGCAACTCCCCGATATATTTTTTTATGGTCTCCAGCGCCGTCTCATTCACCGGCACGACCCTTTCCTTGGACCCTTTCCCTAAAATGATTATAAAGCCGGCTTCAAAATTTATGTCGCTGACTTTCATGTTTATCACTTCACTGGCCCTCAGGCCGCATGAATAAAGTATCTCAAGGATGGCCTGGTCCCTGAGGGAGAATTTCTCCCCGGCAGGTTTTCTGAGCAGGGAGGAGACGTCTTCGACGCCGATTATTTTCGGGACCCTTTTCCAGCCCTTGGGCGCGGCGAGGTTTTCAACCGGGTCTTCCGAGATGATTTTTTCAATGAGCATGAATTTGCATAAGCCACGCAGTGCGGATATGTTTCTTGCAAGGGTGGCAGTCTGGTTTCCGGAATCCCGGAGACGGCTTATGAAGGAAAGGATATCGCCGCGGCCGAAGTCCGTTATATCTTTCCCCGCCTCGCTGAGATAAGCGCTGAATTTACGCAGGTCTCTTTTGTACGCTTCTATTGTGTTCGATGCAAGTCCTTTTTCGATTGTCAGATAAGACAGGAACCTTTCTATGATATCGACCATAAAGTTTTAATAGCTGCCGGCGTTCAGCAATCAGCTCTCAGCAAAAGATCCTCGGTCGATTCCGACTGATTGCTGATTGCTGATCGCTGACCGCTACTTACAGTATATCTTCCTGCAATAAGACACAAAATATAGTAGTAATTTTTCCCTTGACAAGAACCCATTGCCTCCATATACTTATCGTATGTGGTAAATAGTGGAGGATAGTGGTTTAAGATGCCATCATTTTCAGGAAAATATTATTATACCGTTGATCCAAAAGGCAGAATAATCATGCCTTCTCCTTTGAGAAAAATTATTTTTGATCATTATAACACAAAGCTTATGATTACCAACGCGCTGTTTGACAGTTGCCTCCACATTTACCCCCAGGAAGAATGGAACGTCCTTGAAGAGAAGGTAAGGTCTCTCCCCAGGATGGACCCGGACGTCAAGCTTTTTAAAAGGAAAGTAATTGCCTCGGCAACGGAGTGCGATCTCGACAGGCAAGGCAGGATCCTGGTCCCGGCCGCCCTCAGGGAAGATGCGGACATAAACGGAGATATCGTCATTGTCGGACAACTTGAGAAGATAGAATTGTGGAACAGAAAGGCATGGGATTCGGTCACGGACCTTTCAGGCGTGGACCAACAGGCGGTAGAAGGAAAGCTGGCGGGATACGGGCTTTAGATGCATGCAAGGCACATACCGGTAATGCCGGAGGAGGTAGTTAAAATGCTTCAGCCTCGACAGGACGGTATATACGTCGACGCCACCGTCGGCGCCGGCGGGCATGCGGAAGACATACTCCGCAGCGCCCAGGGATGTACGTTGATAGGGCTTGACAGGGATGAGAGCGCCCTTGAAATTGCAAAGGAGCGTTTAAAAGAATACGACAGCGTTCATCTTGTGAAAGAAAATTTCTCCAACATGGGGGCGGTCGTCAACGGTCTGGGCTTTTTCAGGGTGAACGGCATCGTCCTTGACGCAGGAGTGTCAACCATGCAACTGAAGGCAGAGGGCAGGGGCTTCAGTTTTCTGAAAGACGAGCCCCTTGACATGAGGATGGACCAGGGCCGGGGCCTTACCGCTGAAAAAGTCATAAACGGATATACCGAACGCGACCTTGCGGACATCATCTGGAAGTACGGCGAAGAGAGGTTCAGCAGGAAAATAGCAAAGGCGATTGTCCGCGCGAGGGACAAAAGCCCGGTCCGGACATGCATGGAGTTAGCCGGAATCATTGAGAAAGCTGTGGGCAGAAAAGGCAGGATACATCCTGCAACGAGGACTTTCCAGGCGATCAGGATCGAGGTAAACAGGGAACTCGAAGAACTGTCGACTGCAATTCAGTCCGGGGCGGACCTGCTGGAGACGGGTGGCAGATTCTGTGTCCTTTCATATCATTCACTGGAAGACAGGATTGTAAAGCATGCATTCAGAAAACTTGCAAAGGAAGGCGTATTTAACATAATAACCAAAAAGCCTCTGGCGCCGGGCCGTGAGGAACAAATATTAAACCCTTCATCAAGGAGCGCGAAGCTCAGGGTTGGGGAGAGAGTATGAGCAGGCCGAGAGTGAAAAACAGCAGGAAAAAGGGCCTGCTGATGTTTTGTTTCCCGTTATATTTCATATTCTGCCTTTTTGCGATTGTATGGCTGAAGGCCGCGGTGATAAATCTTGAATATGAGTTGGGGGAGCTTGACAGGCTCCGGGTGGAGCATGTGCGCGAAAGGAAGATGGTGGTTGCGCAGAGGGCAAGTCTTTACTCGACTGAGAAGATAGAAAGGGTCGCGGTGGACCGGCTCGGGATGACCCTCCCTGTGAGGGAAAATGTATTTTACGTCAAGAGAACGCCTGCGGCAGGACCGTATAAGGCGTCGTTGAAATAAAAGGGTCAAGGGTCCGGGGGCAAGGGTCAAGGGTAAAATCACTTAACTTCTTCCCTTGACCCCGGGAGAAGGGTTAAGAGGGAACAATATAAATAAGTTTCTGAAGGTCTTAATGAATGACAGAATAATAATACTTTGGGACGAACATGATTAGAAGGAGAATGCTAAAAGTCCAAAAGGCCGATGAAAGGAAGCTTTGGGACGAAGATACGAAGCGACTGCCGCTTGAGAACAGCCGTAAAAGGGGAATTGTAATTATTACGGTGATCCTTTTCGGATTCGGCGTAATCCTGTTCCGCCTTGTGGACCTCATGGTACTGGACCATGAAAAGCTCTCCGAAAGGGCGGCCCAGCAGTATATTCGTGAAAAGACGCTGACCCCCCAGAGGGGAATAATATGGGACAGGAACCTGAAGGAGATGGCCACCAATATCGAGACGGATTCTCTTTACGCGGTACCGGTCAAGGTTAAAAACAATAACCAGTTGGCCTCGCAGATTGCCCCTATAATAAATGTCCCTTCGGGAGAGATAAACGGGTTATTGCAGAAAAAAAAGGGAAAGGGTTTCGCATGGCTTGCCCGGAGAGTGGACCTGGAAACAAGCCGCAAACTGGAAGGTCTCCGTTCGCCTCTCAAGGAGGGCGAGATCGGCTTTGTGACCGAGCCGAAACGATATTATCCTAAAGGGCAGACAGCTTCTCACATACTCGGTTTCTCAAATATCGACGACAAGGGTATTGCGGGGATAGAGCTTGTTTACGATGAATATCTGAAGGGCGAGGTCAAAAGCGTGTCGGTTGGGGTAGATGCGCGCGGCAGGAGCCTTGCCGGCGACATCAGGGAGACAGTGCCCGGAAATAACATTATTCTGACCATTGACGAGGGACTTCAGTATATTGTCGAGAGGGAATTGACGGCAGCCATGGAAGAGCGCAAGGCGAAGGCCGCCGTAGCGATAATGATGGACCCGATGACAGGTGAAATCCTTGCCCTCGCCAACAGGCCCACATACGACCCAAACACCCCGGCGGCGGCGGACGGAGAGGAGAAGCGCAATCGGGCGATAACTGATATATACGAGCCCGGTTCGACTATGAAGTCCGTGCTTGCGTCCGCGGCGTTAGAAGAAAAAGTCGTCAGGACGGGCGACATGTTCGATGCCTCGGCAGGGGCCATTACAGTAGGCGGCAAGACGATCCATGATGTCCACAGGCACGGCGTGCTCAGCTTTCAGGAGGTCATACAGAAATCTTCCAACGTCGGGGCCGTAAAGATCGGGATGAGGCTCGGGGCGGCGAAATATCATGATTATCTTAAAAAGTTCGGGTTCGGGGAGAAGACGGGCATAGATTTTCCCGGGGAAGTAAGAGGCATCCTCAGGGGGGTGAAAAACTGGTCGGGCACGTCCCTTGCGGCCATGTCCATCGGACAGGAGATAGGCATGACCCCCCTGCAAATGCTTCGGGCGTATTCGGTCATTGCAAACGGCGGCAACCTGATGAAACCTTACATAGTATCGGAGATAATTTCCCCTGCGGGGGAGGTCCTTAAAAAGAACGCCCCTGTTGCGGAGAGAAGGATCATCTCCGAAAAGACCGCCGCGACTATGCGGAACATCCTGAAGACTGTTGTGGAGGAAGGGGGCACGGCGCAGAGGGCCTCGGTCAAGGGAAATTTCGTGGCCGGCAAGACAGGCACTGCCCAGATATTCGACCCCGCGACAGGCCATTATTCCAGGAGCAGGTTTGTAAGTTCGTTTGTGGGGTTTGCTCCTGCGGACAATCCGAGGATAGCGCTCATCGTAGTTGTTTATGAACCGCAGGGGGCGACGTACGGAGGACTTGTAGCGGCCCCTGTCTTTAAGAATATTGTTGAACATGCGTTTGCATATCTTGATGTCCCTATGGAACAGGATGAGAACAGGATTTACCTTGTCAGTAGATGACGATATCGAAACTATCAGAGGGTCTCAGCGTAAGACGGAGGGCCGGACCTCCAGACGCCGAGATCAGGGGGATCGCTTATGATTCAAGGACCGTAAGAGACGGTTATCTCTTCGTGGCTGTCAGGGGGTTGTCCGTTGACGGCCATGATTACATTAGAGATGCGGTAAACAGGGGGGCTGTTGCCATTGTCTCGGAAAAGGCGGCGGCGGATTTAAAAGACGCAGGACCATTCGCCATTCAAAAAAACGTTGCTTTCGTTGAAGTGACCGACAGCAGGGAAGCGCTCGCGCTCGTCTCTGCCGCCTTTTACGGAAACCCCTCCAGGAGTTTATCACTGATCGGAATTACAGGAACGAACGGGAAGACGACAACGAGCTTTATTACAAGAAATATACTGAACGCCGGAGGAAAGAGGGCGGGCCTTATGGGAACCATCTGTTATATCACCGGGGAAGAAGAGGTCCCGGCATCGCATACGACGCCGGAGTCCCTGGACCTGCAAAGGTGCCTGAGTGAAATGGTGTATAATAGGATGGATTACGCGGTATTAGAGGTTTCTTCCCACGCGCTGGCCCTTAAAAGGATAGAGGGATGCGCTTTTAAGACAGCGGCCTTTACCAATTTCTCGCAAGACCACCTCGATTTCCACGGCACCATGGACGAATACTTCCGCGCCAAGAGCAGGATATTCAATTATCTTGCCCCGGGCGGAACTGCCGTATTGAATTGGGATGACCCGAGGCTGCGGCCTCTGGCTCAAAGCCTTGACTGCGAGGTCACAACCTGCGGTCTTGAAGAAGGAGCGATGATACGGGCGGAAAACATAGAAACAGGGGCAAGGGGCAAGGGGCAAGGGGCAAGAAGTAGGGGCGGGGTGACCCCGCCCGTACACGGGAAGGGATTGCGCGGCGTATCGTTTGACATAAAGACGCCGGCTGGAGGGTTCAGGGTTGAATCACAGTTGATCGGCATGTTTAATGTTTACAATATCCTGATGTCAGCGGGGATTGCGTATTCTCTGGGTATGAGTGAGACGGCGATACGGACCGGGATCATGAACACGAGGCCTGTAACCGGCCGGTTTGAAAACATAGACGAAGGGCAGGGCTTTCTGTGTATTGTCGATTATGCGCACACGGATGACGCCCTGAAAAAACTTTTACAGGCGGCAAGACCCCTGACAAAGGGACGGTTGATAACGGTCTTCGGATGTGGCGGCAACCGGGACAGGACCAAGAGGCCCCTGATGGGCGCGGTTGCATCGGAGCTCAGTGATTTTGTAATTGTCACCTCGGACAACCCCAGGAATGAAGAGCCGGGGGCAATAATAGATGACATATTAAAAGGCGTGCGCGGCAATTATTCGGTCCGGCCCGACAGGTCGGAGGCCATCAGGGAGGCGGTCTTCATGGCAAAGGACGGAGACACGGTGCTTGTTGCCGGCAAGGGCCATGAGAATTACCAGGAGATTAAGGGAGTGAGACATCACTTCAGCGATGAGGAGGTCATAAAAAAAGCAATTCAAGATTCAAAATTCAACATTCAAGATTAAGCTTGTCTGAATGTCCGGTTTTGAATCTTGAATGTTGAATTTTGAATTATGTCAATAACCGTAGACGACATTCTCAAGGCAACAGGCGGAGAATTGTTATCGGGACGTTCGATGGCCTTCAGCGGCGTCTCGATAGATTCCAGGACGATAGCGGAAGGAGAGATATTTTTTGCCCTGCGCGGCGATAACTTCGACGGGCATGCCTTCCTGGATAAGGCCCTTTTGAAAGGAGACGGCGCGGTGGTGTCGTCAATGCAGGGAGCGCTGCCGAAGGGCAAGGTGATAATCCGGGTGAAGGACACGCTGAGCGCGTTGCAGGATTTCGCCCATTTCATGCGGATGAAGAAGGACGTCCCGGTAATCGCCATAACAGGCAGCAGCGGAAAGACGACGACAAAGGAAATGGTGTACGCGGTCCTCTCAAGGAGATTCAGGACCCTTAAAAACGAGGGCAACCTGAATAACCATATCGGTTTGCCGCTGAGCCTGACGAGGCTTGAGAATATCCACGAGGCCGTGGTCCTTGAAATGGGGATGAACGCCCCGGGGGAGATAAAAAGGTTATGCGAGATAGCGGTCCCGACACACGGAATAATTACCAATATAGGGACCGCCCATTTAGGCAGGCTCGGCAGTCATGAAGCAGTCCGGAACGCAAAACTCGAAATCCTGCACGGACTCCAAGTTGCCGCGGTCAATGCCGATGACGGATTTTTAATGGAAGGGCTTGCCGAAGCGGGCAGATTCAACGGCGACGTCATTACCTTTTCAATAAATAATGAGGCCCATGTCATGGCCAAAGGGGTCAGGGCCACTGAAAGCGGGACAGGGTTTACGCTGGAATTCAGAGAATCGGGCAGCATACCCATAAATTTGAGCGTGCATGGAAAGTTTAACGTATATAACGCGCTCGCTGCCGCTGCCGCGGGCTTTTCCTTAGGAGTTCCCCTGGAGGAAATAAAGGCGGCGCTTGAAGCCTTCAGCGCCTGCAAGATGAGGTTCGAGATCAGGAAGATAAAAGGAATAACTTTGATAAATGATTCTTACAATGCCAACCCGTCATCCATGGAAGAGTCGCTGAAAGAGACCATCCGGGTGGCTGCCCTGGGAAGAAAGGTCGCCGTGCTGGGCGATATGGGTGAGCTCGATGAATTTTCAGACGACGCCCACAAAGAACTCGGCAGGATGATATCAGGGGCAGGCGTTGATGTGTTTATGGCCGTCGGCCGGATGATGAGTATGGCCGCGGAAGATTGCATAAACATCAAAGAAAAAAAGACCGGTCCCGAAATTTACACCTTCAGAGATTCGGAAGAGGCTGCGGAAGGCATCATGACCCTGTTGAAAGAAGGAGATACCGTGCTGGTAAAGGGATCAAGATCCATGAAGATGGAAAAAATAGCCGAGCGGATTATAAGAGGATTATCAACGTGAGTCGATTGATCACAAAGAAATATGTAAAAGACTTCCCCCCCTTTTTAAAAGAGGGGGATTTTCGAGTCGGCGCGGGGGGAAGACGTGCTGTATAAACTGCTCTATTATTTTCACGATTCCTATTCGGCCCTTAATGTATTCAGGTACATTACCTTCAGGACGGCTCTCGCCATTATTACTTCATTGTTTATAACGTTTATATTCGCCCCGGCGATCATTAAAAAACTCAGAAAGCTGAGCATGACCCAGTATGTCAGAGATGACGGCCCCCGGACACACCTGAAAAAGGAAGGCACTCCGACAATGGGCGGAGTAATCATTATCTTGTCTATTGTGACGAGCGTGCTGCTGTGGGGGGACCTGAGCAATAAATTTGTCCTGATCATGGTCTTCTCAATCGTCGGTTTCGGGCTTATAGGGCTGACGGATGATTACCTGAAGGTGATCAAGAAAAACCCCAAGGGACTGAAGGGTTGGTACAAGTTCGGCGCGCAGATCCTCCTTGCGCTTTTGATAGGCTTTGTATTTTATTTCGATCCCAATGACATTTATATCGCCAAACTGAGCATCCCTTTTTTCAAGAAATGGCTGATCGATCTGGGGTGGTTTTATATCCCTTTCATAATACTCGTAATAGTAGGGTCCTCTAACGCCGTGAACCTTACGGATGGAATAGACGGTCTGGCGATAGGTCTCGTGGGTGTCGCTTCTCTTGCAAATGCAGTATTCGTTTATATCTCGGGGCATGCGGGATTTTCACAATACCTTCAGGTCCTTTATCTGCCGGGCACGGGAGAGCTTACGGTTTTTTGCGGTGCGATGTTCGGCGCGGCCCTCGGTTTCCTCTGGTACAACAGCTATCCCGCCGACGTTTTTATGGGTGATGTGGGCTCCCTCGGATTAGGGGGCGCGTTAGGGACCCTCGCGGTGATAACAAAGCAGGAGATCATTTTGGCGGTTGTCGGCGCCATATTTGTTATTGAGACCTTCTCGGTTATTATCCAGGTTACATCGTTTAAGCTTACAGGTAAAAGAGTATTCAAGATGGCGCCTATACACCATCATTTCGAGGTGATGGGCTGGCCGGAGCCCAAGGTGATCATCCGGTTCTGGATTGTCGGGATTGTTTTGGCGCTGCTGAGTTTGACGACATTGAAGGTCAGGTGAAAAGGCAGAGTCAAGAGTTTAGAGTTTAGAGTTTGGTAGGGGCGAGTCGGTGACTTGCCCATGTGAACATACAGAATGATACAAATGGAAAAACAGGAAATGACATTTAAAGGTAAAAACATCGTAGTAGTCGGGCTTGCGCGAAGCGGTACGGGCGCGGCAAACCTTCTCTCCGCGTTAGGCGCTGAAGTCACAATTACCGACAGTAAATCAAGAAGTGCGCTTGAAGCCCATATTAAGAGACTGCTGCCGTCTGTAAATATATTAACCGGTGATGATCCGGATGAAATTATCGACTCTGCCGACATGATAATAATAAGCCCCGGAGTGCCTCTAAAATCCCATGTACCCGAACGCGCGAGAATAAAGGGCATCCCGGTGATCGGCGAACTCGAACTCGCGTATCAGGCGATTAAACAAATGGGTCAAGGGGCATGGGTCAAGGGTCATGGATCTCCCGGCCCCTTGCCCCTTGCCCCTTGCCCCTTCTTCATAGGCATTACCGGCACCAATGGGAAATCGACAACCACCATGCTTGTTGACCTCATGCTGAAAGAGGCGGGGTTCGGTACGCTGTTGGGAGGGAACATAGGAATTGCCTTGTCTGAGGAGATATTAAAGGCAGGGGCAAGGGTCATGGGTCAAGGGTCAGGGGAAAGTCCACGTCCCTTGCCTCTTGATTATATTGTTGCCGAGATATCCAGTTTCCAGCTCGAGACAATTAACGAATTCAGGCCGAAGATCGCGGCTGTTCTCAACATTACGCCCGACCATCTTGACAGATATGAAAACATGGAAGAGTACATCGAGGCCAAGGCGAGGATCTTTGAAAATCAGACTCACGATGATTTTCTGGTCCTTAATGCTGATGATGTATTAGAAAAAGTGAGGACTGAGAAGTTGAAAGTCAGAAGTAAAAAATTACCCAAAATACTTTATTTCAGTCGCATGAAAGAAGTCGAGGGCGTTTATTTGAAAGACGGAATGATTTATTGCAATTCGTCCCACTTCCAACTTCCCACTTCTCACTTCCCACTTATATCTCAGAATGAGATAAAAATCCAGGGTGTTCACAATATCGAAAACGCTATGGCGGCCGCCCTGGTTGCCCTTTCAGCGGGATGTCCCCCGGACGCTATTGCAAACGTATTGAAGAGTTTTCCGGGTCTCGAACACAGGCTCGAATTTGCCGGCGAGGTCGGAGGCGTCAGGTTCATTAACGATTCCAAAGGGACAAACATCGGCGCTGTGTTTAAGTCATTGGAGGGGCTTGATGATGTAATTTTAATTATGGGAGGGCTTGACAAGGGGAGCGATTTCTCGGTCCTGAGGGACCTGGTCAGGCGGAAAGTGAAGGCCCTGGTTTTAATCGGCAAGGCAAAAGACAAGATTGAAGAGGCATTGGGAGGCGTAACGGAGACCCTCATTGCAGGGGACCTTCAGGCGGCGGTTGACCTTTCTATGGCAAAGGCGTCTCCCGGAGATGTCGTACTGCTGTCGCCAGGGTGCGCGAGCTTCGATATGTTTAAGGATTTCGAAGACAGGGGCAGGAAATTCAAGGAAGCGGTGAAGCTGGTTCAAGAGTCAAGAGTCAAGAGTTAAGAGTTTAGCGTAGGGGCGACCCGCCGGGTCGCCCTTACAAGGAAAAGAAATTAATGACAAATAATAAGGACACGAGGACAATAATAATTCTGGTTGCCGCTCTTTTATGCGTCGGCATACTCATGGTCTACAGCTCCACTGTGCTGATGTCCATGAACAAGCACGGCAACAGTTTTCATTATTTGGTTAGCCATCTCTTTACCGTATTTATAGGGACCATCGCGATGGTCCTTCTGTCACATATGGACTATCAAAGGCCGAGGGACTTTGTCTATGTGCTTATGGGGACCGGCCTGGCGCTGCTGCTGCTGGTATTTGTGCCCGGCATAGGGATTTCCGCCAACGGCGCCAGGAGGTGGCTGAGGTTGTGGCCCACGACGTTTCAGCCTTCGGAGTTTGTAAAGATAGTGATGGTTTTTTTCCTCGCCCACTATATGGACAGGAACATTCACAGGATGAAAGACTTCCGCTACGGCATACTGGTCCCCATCGGCGTCATGCTGGTCTTTCAGCTCGTTATTATAATGCAGCCGGATTTTGGGGCGGTAATGAGCCTCGGCATTCTCACCCTGGGGCTCCTGATTGTGGGGGGCGTAAGGCTCAGGTACGTGGGCGCGATGTTCCTGCTCTCACTTCCGGCCATTTTTTATCTTGTCGCCTCATCGTCATACAGGATGAAGAGAATAATGAGCTTCACCAACCCGTGGAAAGACCCGCAGGGCAGCGGGTTCCAGCTTATTCAGTCTTTTATCGCCTTCGGAAACGGGGGCGTATTCGGGCTCGGTCCCGGCGGAAGCAAACAGAAGCTGTATTTTCTCCCTGAAGTCCATACGGATTTTATCTTTTCCCTGATCGGCGAGGAATTAGGGTTGATAGGCGCCGCAGCGGTGCTTGTCCTTTTTTTCTGGTTATTCATAAAAGGGATCAGGGTCGCCAACAGGACCTGTGATCCTTTCAGTTATTTCCTTGCGACCGGAATGACTATGATGATAGGGGTCCAGGTCCTTATCAACTTTGCGGTAACGACCGGCTTGATGCCGACCAAGGGGCTGCCGCTGCCTTTTATAAGTTATGGGGGCTCTGCGCTTCTCATCAACATGGCGGCAGCGGGAATACTGATTAATATTTCAAAGAGAAATGAAAACAGGACAACCGTGCAGGGCGCGAATGCGGACAATTTTATGACAAATGATTATTACGTGAGAAGGCGAAGATGAATATTTTAATTGCAGGAGGCGGAACAGGCGGTCATATCTTCCCGGCGATCGCCGTGGCGCGGGAATTCGGGAAGGCGGTTGCGGGGGCGAAGATCACGTTTGTCGGCACCGCGAAGGGGATGGAGGCGAAGATAATTCCCAAAGAAGGATACGAAATCCGCTTCATCAGGTCTGAAGGACTCGTCGGGAAAGACATCGTCCATACCGCAAAATCGCTTTTTACTGTCCCGCTGTCGCTGAAAGACTCAGGCAGGATACTGAAGGAGTTCCGGCCGGACCTCGTATTGGGCGTGGGCGGTTACAGTTCCGGCCCCTTTGTTTTACGCGCTTCGATGATGGGTATCCTCACAATAATTCATGAGCAGAATACGCTCCCCGGGCTTGCCAACAGGATTTTAGGGAAGTTCGTCGACACCGTGGCTGTGACGTATCATGAAAGTATAGAGTTCTTTCCTCCTGAAAAGACATTTCTTACCGGCAATCCCGTCAGGACGGAGATATTGACCGGAGACCGGGAAAGGGGACGCGAAATATTCAGCCTCGACAGGGACCTCTTTACCATATTTGTATTCGGCGGCAGCCTGGGTTCAAGCAGTATCAATAAGGCCGTCAGCGAGGCCCTGGCGTACCTCGAGCCTTTCAGGGACCGTATACAGTTTCTGCATCAGACGGGAGAGAGAGAGCTTGACGCTGTCAGGGAGGCCTACCGGTACCGGGAATTCAGGGGAACGGTCATTCCGTTTGCTTATGATATGGCCGACGCCTACGCGGCTGCGGACCTGATTATCTCACGCGCCGGGGCAACTACCCTTGCCGAGCTTACGGCGTGCGGAAAGGCCGCGATACTGGTCCCGTTTCCCTTTGCCGCGGCCAATCACCAGGAAATCAACGCGAGAAAACTGTGGGACGCCGGGGCAGCGCAGATGATACTCGAAAGGGACCTCAACGGCAAGACCCTCGCTGATATCGTGAAATATCTTCTTGAGGACCCCGACGCCATAGCTGCGATAGAGCGCGCCAGCAAATCTCTCGGCAATGTGGACGCAGCGGGGAAGATTGTTGAGCTTATGATGGGACTATTAAAAAAAAAGACGGAATATAGGATAGAGGGGTCAAGGGTCAAGGGGCAAGGGTCAGGGGAAACCGGACCCTGGACCCCGGACCCCGGACCCTCATAAAGACATGTACAAACATTTTGAGAAAGTGCATTTTATCGGGATAGGCGGCGTCGGGATGAGCGGCATTGCCGAGGTCCTTCATAATCTCGGTTACGAGGTTTCCGGTTCGGACCTGAAAGAGTCGGAGACTACAATCAGGCTGAAGGAGATGGGCCTTAACATCAGTATCGGACACACGGCGGAGAATATAAAAGACGCCGACGTGGTCGTGACTTCGTCGGCTGTCTCTCCTTATAACCCCGAAGTCGAGGCCGCGCGTAAACTGTCCATTCCCGTAATCCCGAGGGCCGAGATGTTAGCGGAGCTTGCGCGGATGAAGTACGGCGTGCTCATTGCCGGCGCTCACGGCAAGACTACGACCACTTCGCTGGTAGCGAGCGTCCTTGCCGGAGGCGGGTTCGATCCGACTGTTGTGATCGGGGGTAAGCTGAAAGGTATCGGCAGCAACGCGAAACTCGGTCAGGGCGAATTCCTGGTGGCGGAAGCGGATGAGAGCGACGGTTCCTTTTTGAAACTCTCGCCCACAATCGCGGTCGTAACAAACGTCGACAGGGAGCATATGGACTATTTCAGGACCATTGATGAAATAAAAAACGCCTTCCTTTCATTTATAAACAAGATACCGTTTTACGGGCTTTCAATTCTCAACGGTGACAATGAACACATAAAAGAGCTTCTGCCGAAGGTCACGCGCAGGTTTATTACCTACGGACTGAGCGAGCGGCTCGATCTTGTTGCAAGGGATGTCATGACGGACGGATTCAGTACAAAATTCGAGGCGGCGCTCAACGGAAAATCCATCGGCGCTTTTGAAATCCCGCTTCTTGGCGCCCATAACGTATGCAACTGCCTCGCCGCTATCGCTGTGGCCAATGAGCTGAAAATGGACACTGAAGACGTGCGGGAGGCCTTGAGGAATTTCAGCGGGGTCCAGAGGCGTTTCGAGATGAAAGGTGTCGTCTCCGGCGTCAGGGTGGTGGATGATTACGGGCATCATCCCGCGGAGATCATGGCTACTCTTAAAGCAGCGAAAGACGCGATAAGGCAGAGTCCGGAGCCGGGAGTCCGGAGTTTAGAAAAGGAAAACTCCAAACTCCGAACTCCAGACCCCAGACTGGTAGTTGTTTTTCAGCCTCACAGGTATACGAGGACCAGGGACCTTCTCACTGATTTCTTCTACGCCTTTGCCGACGCGGACAAGGTGGTGCTGATGGATATTTATGCTGCCGGGGAGCAGCCGATAGAGGGGATCAGCTCGGAGGCCCTGTTCAACGGGATCAAAAAGACAAGTATGGATATTGAATATATAAAGGACAGGGACGACATCCTGCCCTATCTCGGTGGTGAGCTCAGAGAAGGGGACATGCTGTTGACTTTAGGGGCGGGCGATGTGTGGAAGATAGGGGAGGAATATTTAAAATTCAGAATTCAAGATTCAAAGATTCAAAATGAAAAATAGCTGTCATTCCCGCGAAGGCGGGAATCCAGGGAAAATGGATGCCCGATTAAGGACTTTGGGCATGACGACCAATGAAATATTGCATGACTATAAGAGAGATATTCGACAAGCTTTCATTCAGGGGTGAGATAAGGTACGACGAGCCCCTCTCGGCGCATACGTCCTTGAGGATAGGCGGGCCTGCGGAGATAATGCTGTTTCCCGAAGACCCTGTGTCCCTGAAATACGCGCTGCTTGCCGCTGGCAGAGAGAATGTGCCTGTGCAGGTCATCGGCGCGGGGACGAACGTCCTTGCCGGAGATGGCGGCATCGAAGGCGTCGTAATATCGCTGAAGGCCTTCAGGAGCATTGAATTTACCAGAGAGGCCGATGAACAGAAGGCGGTCCTGTTTGCAGGGGCAGGCGTGCCGCTTTCGGGCCTTCTGAACTTCGCGCAAAAAAACGGCTGCTCGGGCATGGAGGCGCTTGCGGGCATCCCCGGATATTTCGGCGGGGCCGTATATATGAACGCCGGTTCCTTCGGAACGGAGCTGAAAGACCTGCTTGTGTCCCTCGCGGTAATGAATATGAAGGGAGAGCTTTCAATACTGAAGAAGGATGAACTGAAATTTTCATACCGGAGCTCAAATCTTCCGGCTGATCTTGTGATCCTCAGCGGCAATATCGCGCTGACAAAAGACAACCCCGACGCGATATCAGGGCGCATGAAAGAGTTTCTGAGGAGGAAGAAAGAGACACAGCCGTTGGGAGAGCCTTCCGCCGGATGCGTCTTCAGAAACCCGGAAGGGGACGCGGCGGGGAGGCTGATAGAAGCGGCAGGGTGCAAAGGCATGAGGACCGGGGAAGTCGAGGTGAGCATGCTCCACGCGAATTATTTTATCAATAAGGGCGCGGCGACGTGCAGGGACTTTGTGGCGCTCATGGAGAAAGTAAAGGAAAAGGTCGGGCAACACAGCGGTGTGGTCCTTGAGCCGGAGATAAAGATTATCGGGAAAATTTAAAATTTCAAATTTCAAATTTGAGATTTGAAATTGATTGGTGGTGAAAGAACATGACAAAGAATCTGGTTACAGCTAAAAGAATAGGCGTACTGATGGGGGGTGAGTCCTCGGAGAGGGACATCTCCATCAGGAGCGGGCTTGCGATTTACCAGGGCCTGCAGGAGCTCGGTTACAACTCAGTGCCGATTGATATCAGCAAGGACGTGGTCAACGCCCTGAAGAAAGATAAGGTGAAGGTCGCCTTCCTGGCCCTGCACGGCGGCATCGGCGAAAACGGCGCTATCCAGGGGATGCTTGAGGTGCTGGGGATCCCGTATACCGGCTCCGGGGTGCTGGCCTCAGCGCTTGCCATGGACAAGGAAGCGTCAAAAAAGATTTTTATATATCACGGATTGCCCGTAGCGCCGTTTGTGATAGCGCGGCAAAAGGCAAAGGGTAAAACTCAAAAAACGGTTGATCTTCCGGTCATAGACTTTACTTTGCCCTGGGTGGTGAAGCCCGTTGCAGAGGGGTCGAGCGTAGGGGTAAGCATTGTCAAAAAAGTGGAAGACCTCCAGCCAAATCTTGAGAAGGCCTTTGCTTTTGATCAAAGGGTGATGATCGAGAAATTCATCCCCGGCAAAGAGGTCCACATCGGGGTGCTGGGACAGAAGGCCATGGGAGGGGTCGAGGTGAGGCCTTCGCTTGAATTTTATAATTATGAGGCAAAGTACACGTCGGGACTTACAGACTATATAATCCCGCCGGAGATTGATGATGCTACATATGAGAAGGCAAAAGAAATCGCCATGAAGGCACACACGGCGCTGGGATGCTCGGGGGCGAGCAGGGTGGACCTGCGGATTGACGACAACAATGTCCCTCATATCCTTGAGGTAAATACCCTGCCGGGCATGACCACTACGAGTCTGCTGCCGAAAATAGCAAAGTCCGCGGGCCTGAGCTTTAACGATCTTGTAGAGGAGATATTACGTCTTGCGATCAAGGAATAGCAGGAGAAAACCGGCTTCACAGCGTCAGGGGAAAGCGGCAATATACTTCAGGAGGACGATCTTCTTCTCTGCGATAGGCGTCCTTGCCGCGGGTATTGTCGCCGGGACCTGGTTCCTTGCAACGGCTTTTTATGTCAGGGATATCCGGGTCTCCGGCAATAATCATCTCGATAAAAGAGATATAGAGGAGTTGTTGAACATCAGGCGCGAGCCGTTGTTGAACATCAGCCTGAAAGAAATCGACACAAGGCTGAGGCGCAATGCCTGGATCAAAAACGCCTCGCTGCGATGGCTCCTTCCCGGCACGCTCGTGATGAATATTGAAGAGGCTTCTCCGAAGGCCCTGCTGAGTTATGAGGGAGAGATGTTTCTCGTTAACGAAGGAGGCGGCATTATGGAAGCCCTGGGGGGACAGGCCGTGCCGTTTCTCCCGGTGCTTAAGGACATCGATCCGAGGTATAAGAAGGTCATGACGGAGGCGATGAAGCTTGTGGAGGCCCTGACAGTGAAAAACATCATTGCCGACAAACAGAGCGTGGAAATAGGAATTGAAACATACGGCCTTACGGCCAATATCGACGGGGAATTTATCATGGTCGGCTACGGGCAGTACGCTGAAAAATTCGACAGGTGGCTGGAGCTCGAACCCGAACTGGAAAAAAGGGGGGTGCCGGTCCAGTACATCGACCTGAGGTTCAAGGATTCCGTCATCGTTAAGCCTGTAAGGATGGAGAAAGAGAAAGATAAGGACAAAGTGAAAGATAAGGTGAAGGCGAAGGTGGCGGAGAAGGATAAAAAGGAGAAGAAGATCTCGTAGGAGAATAAAAAGGATGATCCACAGATTTCGCAGATTAAAAAAATCCTTAAAAAATCTGTGATAATCTGTGTAATCTGTGGATAGGAAAAGAATTATATTATGCTATTCGGATTTATCAAAGATGTAGCGGTAAAAAACAGCAGGCTCGTCGTGGGGCTCGATGTCGGCTCTTCGAGGGTATGCGCCATTGCGGCGGAGGTCCGCCTTCTCAAACAATCAGGCGCAAACGGGCGATCCGTAAACCGGAGTGTCAGTATCATCGGCGCGGGATATGCGCCTTCAAAGGGCATCAAAAAAGGCGTCGTCATCAACATCGAGCAGGCGGTGGATTCGATCAGGGAGGCCGTGCGGAGGGCCGAAGAGGCAACGGGAATCGACATAAAAACCGTGAGTGTTGGTATTACAGGCAGTCACGTCGGCTTTATTTCAAGTCAGGGCGTCATCGCGGTCAAGGAAAAGGAGATAGGTCAAAGAGACGTCGATATGGTCATCGACGCCGCAAGGGCCGTTGCTACCCCGTTTGACAGGGAGATACTCCATGTGGTCCCGTCCGAATTTATCATAAACGGACATGGAGGCATAACCGACCCCCGCGGGATGGCAGGGGTGAGGCTCGAGGCAAAGGCGCAGATTATTACCGGCTCCGCGTCATCGATACAGAACCTGGTCAAGTGCTGTGAAAAGGCGGGGCTTGAGGTCTCCGATGTCGTATTCCAGCCTGTTGCAACTGCCGAAGCCGTCCTTACGCCCGACGAGAAAGACATCGGCGTCGCGCTTATAGATATCGGCGGCGGAACGACTGATATCGCCCTTTTCCGGGAGGGACAGATGTCCCATTTTTCGGTGCTGTCGGTGGGAGGCGGCAATTTTACGAATGACGTTGCGATAGGCTTGAGGCTCCCTTTCCAGGAAGCAGAGCAGGTAAAAAGGGAACACGGCTGCACAATGCTCTCACTGATTAATGCGGGAGACGAGCTTCAAATAGGCAACAGCGAAGGAAGGCCGGGCAAAACGATGCCGAGGACGCATCTCGTTGAAATTCTGCAGCCCCGCGCAGAAGAATTGTTCACTCTCATAAGAGAGGAGATAACCGGCAAGGGCCTTCACAGCCTGCTGAACTCGGGCGTGGTACTGACAGGCGGGACGGTCATGATGCAGGGCATGGATATTATGGCTGAGAACATACTCGATCTCCCTGTCCGGATAGCGGCCCCGTCAGGGATTGAGGGAGAGCCGGACATAATCGGCGACCCTTCATATTCGGCGGGGATCGGACTGGCGCTTCGGGAGGCGGACGCGTATATTGCGGAGCAGGGACTGAACGACGGCGGTATATTTCATGGAATCAAGTCGAGGATGAGCGGATGGTTCAAGGGATGAATTTTAAATTTAAGATTGAAAATTCAAGATACTGGTTGTCATCGACTATGGAGCTCATAACTAACGACATATTAGTTGTCATTCCCGCAGTCAGTAAGCGGGAATCCATGGTTCGACAGGCTCACCATGACAAGCTTGTCACCCTGAGCCTGTCGAAGGGTGGATGCCCGATTAAGAACCCCCGACTAAGACATTCGAGGGCAGGCTTCGGGCATGACGGACCAATTCATGTGTCTTTAATTATGACCTCATTAGTAAAAAAAAAATCAGAAAAGAAACAATTAAATAAACATTTTTAAGAAAGGAGAACTATATGAAAATTTTTGAGCTTGAAGAGGTACAGAACAATTACACTAACAACCCAGCTAAGATCAAGATCGTGGGTGTGGGCGGAGGGGGAAGCAATGCCGTCAACAGCATGATCGCTTCCAATCTGCAGGGGGTGGAGTTTATCGCCGTCAATACGGACTCCCAGGCGCTTGAACTTTCCCTGGCCCACCAGAAAGTTCAGATAGGCAATTCACTGACCAAGGGACTGGGCTCAGGGGCAAGGCCGGAGATAGGCAGGGACGCGGCAATGGAAGACCGTGTCCTGATCGAAGACGCGCTCAGGGGCGCGGACATGATATTTATTACAGCGGGTATGGGCGGAGGGACCGGCACCGGGGCGTCCCCGGTCGTTGCCGAGATCGCAAGGGAATTAGGCGTGCTTACGACAGCGGTCGTTACGAAGCCGTTTCTTTTTGAAGGCAACAAAAGGGCGAAGCATGCGGAGCAGGGGATAAAAGAGCTCCAGAAGCACGTTGATTCTATTATCGTCGTTCATAACCAGAGACTGCTGAATATTTCGGACAAGGACACAACATGGCTTCAGGCCCTCAACCTGGCCAATGACGTACTGAGGCAGTCGGTAAGGGGCATCTCGGATTTGATCCTGGTACCCGGACTCATCAATCACGACTTTGCAAACATAAAGACCATCCTGGCAAACAGCGGCAGGTCGCTCATAGGCATCGGAAGCGCAAACGGCGAAGACCGGGCGACCCTTGCCGCCAAGATGGCAATCACAAGCCCCCTGTTGGAGGAAACCTCCATTGATGGCGCCAAAGGCGTTTTGATAAACATCACTGGAGGTTCCTCCCTCTCCTTTCACGAGGTCAACGAAGCGGCAAGCCTTATCAGGGACGCCGTGCACGACGACGCAGAGATAATATTCGGCTCTGTAATCGACCAGGACCTCGACGACAGGATAACGGTCACCGTAATCGCCACCGGCTTCGAGGAAAAGCCGAAGGCCGTCATGCCTACGCTCGATAAGTGGAAACCTGCTGCTGCAAGCGATATCAGTCTGAAGGGATCGTACAGGGTCCTTTCAAAAGAAACGCTGAAGGCGAATGACGAAGGCTATCTCGACGTCCCGACCTTCATGCGCAAAAACGGGTTTGCGGTGGAGGACCAGGATATAAAGACTGTGTAGAAACTCTTCTCCGATGTTTCCCTCCCCCTTGGCGGGGGGGGGACTACACATTTCATACGGTAAAATAGGTTTCAACAAAACTTTGAAATGTGTAGGCCAGATCACGCATTCCGACAGGGGCCGCGACTTGCAATGCAATGATATCTTTTGTAAGGAATTTTCTCTGTGTTCTCTGTGGCGATTTTTTACGTTACTTTGGATGAGTGCTGATCATCTCTTCAACCCCCAGATCAGGCGCAACGCTTAAAAGTATGTGCACCGAATCGGTAAGAAGGATTATCCCGAAAGAGATGAGCAGCAGTCCGCTTGCGATCATAATTATTCTCATATATTTCTGGATGGCGCTGAAGTGGCTGAGGAAGATATTGATCAGAAGAGACGTGGTGATAAACGGGATCGCAAGTCCCAGGGAATAAACAAGCAACAGTTTAAAACCGTACATGGCCGAGCCCGCTGTGCCCGCGATAAGCAGGATTGAACCTAATATCGGGCCTATGCACGGCGTCCAGCCCGCGCCGAAGGTGAGCCCGACAACGAGGGAACCCAAAACCCCCCTCGGCTTGGACTTGAGATGCACCCGTTTGTCCGCCATAAGGAAGTTCAGTTTAAGAACACCCATAACGTAGAGGCCGAAGACAATAATTATTATCCCGCCGATGATCCTTATCTGGTCGTAATAAACCGAGAAGAGGGCCCCTATATAGGAAGACGATATGCCTAACAGAATGAAGACCGTGGAGAAGCCGGCGACAAAGGCTGAGGAATTTACAAGGGTCAGCCTTCTTATTAACGCCTTATCCCCGGTCTTGAAATCTTCAAAAGATATCCCGGTGATGTATGAGACATACGAGGGAATAAGCGGCAGCACGCACGGCGACAGAAACGAGAGCACCCCGCCCAAAAACGCGCCTATGTATCCGACGTTTGACATAATAAAAACAGAGTTTGGAGTATAGAGTTAAGAGTCTGGAAAAAGTCGTTACTAAACTCCAAACTCTAAACTCTTAACTTTATATATTACTACACCCACAGTCTTTTTGGCTTCCCTTTATCTTCTCAACTGCATGCGGCAGCACATCGAGTATTGCAGCGAGATTTTCCCAGACCGCCTTCGGACTCCCCGGCAGGTTGATAATGAGGGTCTTTCCCCTTACCCCGGCAACCGCCCTTGAAAGCATGGCAAAAGGTGTCTTCTTCAGTCCCTCAGACCGCATGGCTTCCGCTATCCCTGGTATCTCACGTTCAATAACTTCCATCGTGGCATCAGGCGTTACATCCCTCGGAGACAGACCGGTGCCGCCGGTGGTCAAAACCAGGTCCACTTTATTGCACAAGGAAAGAAGCTTCTTCTTAATCAAGGCCTTTTCATCAGGGAGAATATCACAACTGACGACCTTTGCATCCATCTTTTTCATCATTTTCTCTATTGCCGGACCGCTCGCATCCACCCGCTCACCCTTTGAGCCTTTATCGCTTAATGTAAGGATTGCCACGGTTATCATAAAAGTACAGTAGTTAGTAGCAAGTAGTTAGTAGTTAGGGGGGAAAAATAAGACTGGATAAGCCTCCTTCCCTTAGCTACTAACTACTTGCTACCAACTACTTTTATCTCGTCTCCTGCTTTTATCGTCCCGCCTTTGAGGACCTTGACGAAGATCCCTTCTTTCGGCATTACGCAATCGCCTGCCTGATGATAAATAGCACAGCGCGTATGACATACCTTGCCGATCTGGCTGACCTCCGCTTCTACTTTCGCACCGATAGTCATTTTAGTGCCCACCGGAAGGACTACGAGATCAATGCCTTCAGTAGTAATATTCTCAGCGAAATCTCCGGGGCCGACTTTCAGCCCCATTGCCCGCATCTTGTCAATGCTTTCAAGAGCAAGGAGGCTCACCTGCCTGTGCCATGTCTCGGAGGCGTGCGCGTCGTTTTCAATCCCGTAATTCTCCCTCAACAGCGCCGTCTCAACGGCCTTCTTCCTCACGCCTTTTTTGTCGCTTATGTTGATGGAGATAACTTTCGCAGACATTCTAATTTCCTTTTTTGTAGTAGCGCCCTCATTTACTGGGGGCGATCCTTATTGGGTATAAACGTCGGGGATAAACCCCAACGCTACAAAGCCAACGCCCTGTTCTATTTTATCTTCGCCCCTTCTTTCACATCCTTCTCCGGAACAAGAATCGACAGCGCCCCTTCGCTGTCCGTTGCCGCAAGGAGCATGCCCTGCGACTCGACTCCCATGAGCTTTGCGGGTTTTAAATTCGTCAAGACAACGATACTCTTGCCGATCAAAGCTTCAGGCGCATACACCTGCCCGATCCCCGCGACCACCTGTCTGGTCTCGCCGGTATCGACCTGAAGTTTGATGAGTTTGTTCGACTTGGGCACACGCTCCGCCTGAAGGACTTTACCTATTTTCAGTTGCACCTTTGCAAAGTCTTCTATGGCGATAAGATTGTCTGTATCAAAAAATCCCCCCTCACCCCCCTTTTTCAACGGGGGGGAACCCTTTAAATACCCCTTTGTCAAAGGGGGAGCAAGGGGGATTTTTTCAACAGATGTTTCCTTTTTCAAATCTATCCTTGGAAAAAGCGGTTTTCCTTTTTCTATTTTCGTTTCGGGCGCCAGGCCACCCCACTTCGCAATGTCATCCAACTTGATGTCTCCTATTTCTTTCCTTATACCGAGTTGTTCCCAAACGGCATTAGCCGCGGAGGGCATGAAAGGATAAATATAAGCCGCAATAAGCCGAAGTGATTCGGCAAGAGTAAAAAGTATATTGGAAAGCATCTCCTCATCTTTTACTTTCCACGGCTCTGAGGAAGCGATGTATTCATTTAATTCACCAATAATTTTCCATAACTGCGCGAGTGCATTATTAAATTGCAGTTGTCTCAAGAATTCATCATAACTCCTGTAAATCGAAGTTGTTGAATCAGCAGCGAACCATGCCTTAATTCTCTTTTCCAGTCCATCACGGTCTTTACTGTCTACCGGTGCAGGAATTTTGCCGTTTCTGTATTTTTCAATCATCGTCAATGTACGGCTCAGCAAATTCCCGAGGTCGTTGGCGAGGTCGGTATTGATCCGGTTCACCAAGGCCTCTTCGGAGAAATTACCGTCTAAACCGAACGGCACTTCCCTGAAGAGGAAATACCTGAAGGCGTCGGCCCCGTACTTTTCGACCATTTCATTCGGGTCCACAACATTGCCTAAAGACTTTGACATCTTCTTCCCTTCAACGGTCCACCAGCCGTGGGCAAAGATATTTTGAGGGAGGGGGAACTTCAGCGCCATGAGCATTGTAGACCAGTAGACGGCGTGAGTGGTCAGGATGTCTTTTCCCACAAGATGATGGTCCGCGGGCCACCAATCAAGTGACAAGTGACGAGTGACGAGTGACGAGTTAAGTGGTTCTTCCTGACCCTTGACCCCTGACCCCTGACCCTCTCCTTTTTGCGGGGCAAGGTAGCGTGTTGCGGAAAAATAGTTCACCAGCGCGTCAAACCAGACATAAGTCACAAAGGCCTCGTCAAAAGGAAAGGGAATCCCCCATGCGAGTCTCGCCTTCGGCCTCGATATGCAGAGGTCTCCAAGGGTGTTGTTCTTTAGAAATCCCAGCACCTCGTTCCTGCGCGTGTCCGGAAGGATGTACGAATGGTTGTCTTCAATATATTTAATGAGCCTGACCTGGTACTTCGACATCAGGAAGAAATAGTTCTCCTCCTGTATCTGCTCAACAGGCCGTCCGCAATCAGGGCAGTTCCCCCCGACCAGGGCTTTCTCTGTCCAGAACCGCTCATCAGGGGTGCAATACCATCCGGCGTACTGCCTCTTTTCTATCTCCCCGTTGTCCCAGAGAATCTGTATGAGTCCCTGCACAGTCTTGATATGTTCCGGATCGGTAGTGCGGATGAAGGCGTCATTTGAGATATTCAGTTTTCTCCAGAGGGCCTTGAAATTCTCAACCATCCGGTCGGCATGCTCTTTGGGGGAAAGTCCCCTTCCCTGCGCGGCCTTCTCGACCTTCTGGCCGTGCTCATCCGTCCCGGTCAGGAAAAACACCTCTTTCCCCCTTAATCTGTTGTAACGCGAAAGGATGTCGGCGGCAACGGTCGTGTAGGCATGCCCGATGTGCGGGACGTCGTTGACGTAGTAGATGGGAGTGGTGATATAAAATTTATTTGCCGGTCTTTGTTCCATTTAAATTAGTAGTTACGTAGTTAGGTAGTTAGTAGTTAAGGGGAGGGAAAGTTTCTCTAAGCGGACCCCTTAACTACTAACTACTTACTACGATCTCCTGTCCTCTATTGTTCCGTCTTCTTCTTTTTCCAGAACCTCCTGCGCCGGTTGAACGCCTTTCCCTTCTCTTCACCTTCAGTTTTTTGAGCAGCCTCTTTCTGCTGAGGTCTTTCATTTACCGGCCTGTCCTGCGCGGGTTTGTCCTGCATGGGCTTTTTATGTCTTCGATGGCCCCGCCTTGAATGCCTTCTTCCTGCATCTCTGTCTCCGGGAGCGGCTGCGGTCTGTTCTTTGCGTGGTTGTTCCGCGCGGCCGCGTTCCGCAAGCGCCTCTTCGGAGGAGGTCTGGTCCGCGCTCAACCGTGTTTCGCCTTCGCCGACGGTCCCTGAATCCGCCTCCTCAGGACCTGTCTCTGAGGCCTCCCCGGTCCCGGTCTCTTCACGGGATGTTTCCCTGTCCCACCCGTCCCTGCATTCGTATCCGAGGCAGCACATAAGCCTGCCGCAGATCCCGGAGAGCTTGCTCTGGTTGATCGACAGGTCCTGCTGCTTTGCCATTTTTATGGTGACCGGCTCAAAATTCGTCAGGAAGAGGTTGCAGCACGTCTGCCTGCCGCAAACACCTATGCCGCCTAAAAGCTTCACTTCGTCCCGCACCCCTATCTGCCTCATCTCAATGCGGGTCTTGAATTTCGAGGCGAGGTCCCGCACGAGCTCCCTGAAATCAATCCTGCCGTCCGCCGTAAAATAAAAGATCAGTCTCTTCCTGTCGAGCGTGATCTCGGTCGTAACTATCTTCATGGGCAGGTTCAGCTCTCTTACCCGGATGACACAAAACGCCCTCGCTTCATCCTGAAAGGCGCGGTTGTCCCGGATTGCCTCGAAATCCTTTTCAGAAGCGACCCTGATGACTTTCTTGAACGGCTCCCGGGGGGGCTCCACCGTATATTTCGATGTTGCAACGGTGCCGACGCTTAATCCCATGTCGGACTCAATAACAACCTTTGTTCCCGGCGACAACTCAATATCGCCGGCCTCAAATGTATAGACCTTGCCGCACGCCCTGAACCGTATGCCGACTACCGAGGTCTTGTCGGATGTTTCAGAGGCGGCGCCCAACTCTAAAGCGTTATCATTTTCCTGCATTCAGTCTTCCCAACCTTTTCCTTATTAAAAGACCCGTGTAATTCCGGGTAAGTTTTTCGTTTAAGTTAAAACGCGTGTTTACTCTGATATTATAAATTTCCTGCGCCAATTTGAGTATCCCCTTCAGGGCGGCCCCCTGAACGAGCGCCTTTATCTCGCCTTCCCTGTCGCTGTTGATGAGCAGGTCCGCGCGGCCTGTAGCCTTGAAGACAGCCAGGTCCCGCAGCCATACCTGCGCCCATTCCAGCAGCTCATCTATGTCTCCTTTTTCTTCTTCGTCGACGCTGTCCGACAACCGTTTCAGGGAGGCGAAAAATCTGTCCCTCTGCGCAATAAGGTCTTCGTTGAGGACGCAGCCGGGCCTTCCCCCCGAGAGCGCGCTTAACAGCAGAGATCGTCCTTCGTCATATTTCCCTGATTTCTCCCTCAACAGGGCGCTCATGACGTGAAAGGGCAGGGGATTGAAATTTATCCTCCGGCACCTTGAGCGGATCGTCGGCAGGAGCATATCGGGCCTGGATGAGATCAGGATCAGAATGCTCTGGCCGGGCGGCGACTCAAGGGTCTTCAAGAAGGCGTTGGAAGCCGAGTTGTTCATCGTATCTGCGTTGTCGATAATTGCTATCTTATACCTGCCTTCAAAAGGTTTGTATGTAAGCGCCTCTTCAAGTTTCCTTATGACCTCAATTCTTATCTCATCCTTATATGGCGTGATCAGGGCGACATCAGGATGGCTGACGTAAATTTTTTCCTTCAGTGATTTCTCGTCTTCACCGGAAAGTATCAGCGACTCGGGATCAAACAGCTTCTCTATTTTCAGGCACGAAGAGCATTGGTCGCAGGAATCATGAAGGGTCCGGGGGCCAGGGTCCAGGGTCCTGTGGTCTGTCACTTCAAATAAGGTTTCATTCTGGCCCCTGGCCCCTGGCCCCTGGCCCCCCGTGCAGTTCAACGCCTTCGCGAAATTCAATGCCGTAAGCTTCTTGCCGATCCCATCATCGCCTGCGAACAACAGGGCATGGGGGACCCGCTCCCTCGCGATACAGCCCCGAAGGATATGGACCGCCCTTTCCTGCCCGATAACATCTCTCAGCGCCATGCTTCCTCTGCTATCCTCATAATATCTTTGCAGACCTCTTCTGGACCACGGGAGGCATCGATTATTCTTACGCGTTCAGGCTCTTCCGCGGCAATCCGGAGAAAACCCTCCCGCACGCGGCTGTGGAACTCAAGGGTCTCCAGCTCAAACCGGTCTTCTTTCTGCGCGCGCCTGTTTCTTCTGAGCCCCTCCTCTACGTCGAGGTCCAGCAGAAAAGTCAGGAACGGTTTCAGGTCAGGCACGACGATCTCATCGAGGGAATGTATAATAGACAGGTCCAGTCCCCTGGCATATCCCTGGTACGCAATCGTGGAATCGGTAAACCGGTCCGTTATAACAACCGTATTTTTGAGCAGCGCCGGGTAAATGACCTCTCTCACATGCTGGGCCCTTGAGGCGTAATAAAGAAGGATCTCCGTAACGGGGTCCATATGGTTCTGAGGTTCAAGCAGGAGGGACCTGATCTTTTGTCCGATGCCCGTCCCTCCGGGCTCGACCGTCAGGAGGACATTATGTCCCTTTGCGCCGAGATATTCCGACAGGAGCTTTGCCTGGGTGCTCTTGCCGGCCCCTTCAATGCCTTCAAATGAAATAAAGCCCTTAACTCCCGGCATACCTGTTCCTTAAATCCTTAAGCAGGGAAAATGCTTTCAGGGCATCTTCAATATTCAGGGACCCGGTCCCGCATGAAGGGGTCAGGAGCGATTGCCTGCGCAGTTTTTCACGGGGGATGCCGATCTTTTCAAGAGAGGTCAGGCCGCGCTCAAGCTGCTCGCATAATCCCTCGACAGTCACGCCCCTGACGATATCGGTCGTGGGTACGACCCCCCACGCAATGAAACCGCCTTTGTCGATAAACGCCTTCATCTCTTCCGGGTATATGCCTAACGTGTCCCAGAAAAAATAAGCATCAAAGTTAAAAACGTCGATCCCGGAAGACAGTATAAGCGGCCAGTCGGCCTTGCCGCAGCAGTGGATGCCCGCTGTGCCTCCGCAGCTTTTGATGTGATTGACGACTTCCTGCAGCATCCTTGAGGCCTCTTCAGTATTTACTCCTATATAAGTAGATGTCCCGAGCGCGGAAAGAATCGGCTCGTCGATGAAGATCAGGACTTTTTCCGCGAACGGCCTGAGCTTTTCGATCTGCCAGCTTGCCTTGCCCTTAAGCAGTTCAAGCGAAAGCTCCCTCAGCTCGTCATCAAAATAAATGGGGCGCTTCTGAGCATCAGTGACCGACAGCGCAAAAGTCAGAGGGCCTGTGATATGCCCCTTTACCGTATCTAATTTCCTGTTTTGCTTGCCGAGGATATCGATAAAAGCGCTAAACCCCGCAGCATTATTTTCGGAAATGGGAAAGCCGCTTTTGTTCGCGATGGCCTCATAAAATGCAGAGACGGCAAGCTCCTCGCCCTGTACGACATTGACATGCTCGCCCTCAATTTTTATGAATGGAAAGCCCTCGGAATACTGGGGGACCATAAGTTCGAGAAAGCTCCTGTGCGGCAACTGCGGCCAGAACGGTATGTCCACCGAATTCAAAATTATGTCGCACGCCGCCGCAGGATCCGTATGAGGCAGACTGCCGATACCCGTTGTGCTGAAGCTCTGAAGCATGACTATTAATCTTACTGTATGACGGTGAGAAGATGCAAACGGGGAGTCATGAAAAATAGAGATGCACTGCAGGATATATTCCTACAGCGCTTTTGCCTTGCTTTTCTTGCCTCTCGTGCGGTGCACCGCCTTCTGGCGTTTGACTTTGAGGTCGCTCTCTTTGGTATCTATTATGAGCGTGCCTTTTTCAAAGTCCTTTGCAAGGAGCTTCTCCGCGTCCGTCCAGAGCGTGCCCCTTGAGGAGTCGCCTAAAAGGGCGATTATAAGGATGCCGTCATCCTTTTCAGAGGCGCCGACAAAGCAGTGCCGCGCAGCGCGAGTATAACCTGTTTTGCCCCCTAAATGGTCTTCGTCGGCCCAGAGGAGATTGTTGGTGTTCGTCAGGAGGACGGTCCTCCCGCTTACTTCAAGGGTCTTGACTCTCGTATCAATGATCTCCGATATCAGCTCGTATGAGAGGGCGGCTTTCATTATGACCGCGAGGTCGCGGGCAGTGGTGTGCTGTCCCTTTCCGGGAAGTCCGGAGGCGTTGATAAATTTCGTGTTTGCGGCCCCAAGGGATTTTGCCTTCTCGTTCATGAGGAGGACGAAAGAATCTTCAGAGCCTGCGGTGGTTTCCGCAAGCGCTACGGCGGCCCCGTTTATGGATCTGATGAGGGCAAGGTCGAGGAGATCTCTCACACTGATTTTTTCACCCGCGCGAAGATGTGGCTGAACGGAAGGGGTTTCTGCCGCCTTCCGGCTGACGGACACCACGCTGTCGGGATTTAATTTATCCAGGGCGACCATCGAGGTGATAAGCTTAGTCGTGCTCGCTGGAGGAAGTTTGAGGTCGGGGTTTTTGGCAAAGAGTATCTCTTCTTTTGAGCTGTCTACAACGATTGCGGCCCTGGCGGATATCTGGGCAGAGAGGGCCTCGGAAGAGGAGGCGACAAATGCAAGAATCAGGGCCGGCAAAAAAGCAACCCCGCGTATTATATTTATAATTATAATCTTAACACCTTCATGCATTAAAGAAATTATAATTATAATAATAATAAAAGGCAATAAAAATCCGTAATCTGCGGCACATTATTTATCCTTTTCACGCCGTTCCGTGAACCCGTATCCAAATCCGGGAGCGTTAATTCCCGTCCCGGGAGGGTAAAAAGCTAATGTAAACGATCACATACTTTCGAACCGCCTTGTCCCCTCCCCCCTCCTTGAATTCTTTACGGCTTTCTGGTAACTTTAGCCTGATATGGTTCGACAGGAGAACGGAATGTTATCGGGGGTCAATATCTCCACAAGACTTATTTTTGCCCTTTGCCCTTTGCTCTTTGCCCTTTGCTTTTTCTCATGTGCGACCTCTCCTGACTCTGAAGACATCAACCGCGCAGAGGCGCACAATAAGCTGGGATATTCCTATTTTAACAAAGGGCAGCTTAATGAGGCGTATCTGGAATTTCAGAAAGCTATCCTGCTGAATCCCGACAATAAAGAGGCGCTGAACCAGCTTGGATATATTAACGCACTCTATAAAAAATATGATGAGGCCATATCTTTTTACAAACGTGCGATTAAGGCCGACCCGGCTTATGCCGAGGCAATGAATAATCTTGGTGTGCTTTATGTTGAAATGGAAAACTGGGACGAGGCCCTCGGATACTTCAGGGCGGCATTAAACAATCCTTTATACCGCTCGCCTGAAAAGGCCTATACAAGCATGGGATATGTTCATTACAGAAAGGAGGAATATACCCTCGCGGAAAAAGCCTTAAAGGACGCCCTCATGAGAAACCCGGTATATCCGGTGGCGAACCACACGCTCGGCCTCGTTTATGTAAAACTCGGCGACGATAGCGCCGCGATAGAAGAATTTAAAAAGGCGATCGGCATTATGCCGGAATATATGGACGCGCGCTGGGAGCTGGCCCAGGCCTATCTCAGGGCCGGTGAAAGAGAAAAGGCAGTGAATCAATTCAGGATAATCTCCGAGAAAGACAGCGATGTCCGGAGAAGCAGGGAGGCGCTCGAATATATAGAATTGATCAAGTAGGTACGCGGAGGGCCGCCCCCGGCCTCTCCGAAGAAAGAGGGATTTTTATGGACACACCCGGATACATTTTAAAGACAGAACGTGAAAAACAGAATAAGTCTCTCGAAGAGATTGCCGCGACACTGAAACTGAACATTGAATACCTCAGGGCCATCGAGGATGAAAAATATGATCTGGTCCCCGCTGAAATCTATACAAAGGCCTATCTGCGGTTTTATGCCCGGGCACTGGGCCTGGACAGCGACCAAATCATAAATTTATATCAGAACAAGACGGCCGCTCCTCCCGTCCAGAAACCCCAACCGCCCATCGAAAAGAAGGCGGGCTTCCCTTTTAAACCGGCGCTCATAATTTCCGCTGTCGTTGTAATTGCCGTACTGATTGCCGTTATCGCAAAACTTCAGCAGCCCCGTGTGGAAACTGTAAGGGAAAAAGAATTGCCTGCGGCGACGGAAACGGACAGACCCGAGATCAGAGAAGAGACGCGTGAGCTGAGAGAGCCTGAACAAACCAGGGAGATAATAGAGCCGGAAATAAAAGAGGCGCCCGATCAGCAGGCCCCTGCGGCGCGGGGGCACCTGTCCCTGATTATTGCCGCAGCGGATACGACGTGGATATCCGTGAGCATTGACGGTAAGGAGCCGGGGGAATGGCTCCTGAAAAAAGGGGAGGAGCTGTCCCTGTCCGCCTCGGAGAAGTTCGTAATAAAGACAGGCAATGCCGGCGGCACCAGAGTAGTGTTCAATGGAGAGGATATGGGCGTGCTCGGAGAGCAGGGAAAGATTGCCGAGCTTGTTCTGCCGAAAACTGCGAAAACTACGTATTGACAAACACTCATACCTCTGGTATCTTTCAGCCTAACTTCTTAAGGGAGAAGTGAGAAGAAAAAGATTACTTAATATTAATAAATGTGTGCTTTGATTTTACTTCTCACTTCCCACTTCTGACTTCTTAGTTTTGATGAAAGGAGGAAAGGCATGTCAAAATCTGAAATTATCGACGCAGTGGCATCGGCAGCGGGTATTTCAAAGGTCGCTGCAGGAAAAGCCGTTGACGCATTTATCGACGGAGTTGCGAAGGCGCTGAAAAAAGGCGGCAAAGTGACCCTTGTCGGTTTCGGGACTTTCTCGGTCTCCAAAAGGAAGGCAAGAAAAGGCCGTAATCCGAGGACCGGAGAAGAAATCAAAATCCCTGCGACTAAAACCCCCAGATTTTCCGCCGGCAAGGCACTCAGGCAGGCAGTAAAATAGCACTCTTAAAAATCTCAGGGGGTCCCGCTCAAAAACCGGGACCCCCCTGAGGATACCCTTCAACCAGTTTAATTCAGTAGTAGTTAGTAGCAAGTAGTTAAGGGACTCCCCTTTAAGAAATTCTTCCCCTTAACTACTTACTACTAACTACTTTCCGCCTAATTTCAGGGCAGGTTCACCGGAAGGCCGCTGCCCGCCTTTAATGCCTTGAGCAGTCTCTCCGCATATCCCCTTTCAACGGCAAAGCCGTACTTGTCGGCAGAAGCGAGGGCGGTTGTGAAGGCCTTCTTCGCTTTGGATTTATTGCCTTCGAGGTAATCTATCTCCCCGATACCGAGGATGCAGTATATCTTTCCCCTGGGGTCTTCCGTCTGTATGAAAAAATCCATGGCCTCTTTGAAGCTCTTCAGCGCCCTCCTTTTTTCACCGATCATCAAATGGGTAGTGCCGACGCTCCAGAGGGTGTATGCATAGCTGACCCTGTCGCCTATCCGTTTATACAAGACCTCGGCTTTCCTGAAATAAGCCAGGGCGCTTTTGTAAGCTCCGCGCATCCTGCGGACATTGCCGAGACCGCAAAAGGAATACGCAAGTCCGAAGCGGTCCCCCGACTCCTGAAAAAGCCTGTTGGCGGAGGCGTAATATTTCTCCGAATCGCCGAAGGCCTCCGCGATCCTCGAACTGCCCCCGAGCCCGCAGTATGAATAGGCGATCCCTGATTTGTCTCTCAGCGCCTTGAACTTTTCGAGCGCAGAATGAAAATCCCTCAGCGCCTTTTTTATGTCGCCTTTAATCCGGTATGTGCCTCCTCGCGCCCATATTGAAAACGCTTCTCCTTTTTTGTCACGCAGGCCCCGGTATAATTTTTGGGCCCTGCCTATCAGGTCAAGGGCGTCTTTCCAGTCACCCAGCGCCCTCCAGCTAAGGCCAAGCCCTGTCAGTGAATCCGCCCTTGAAGCCCTGTCGCCAAGGATATCGGCAAGCTCTAAAGCTTCTTCGTAATATTCTCTTGCGTTAATGAATTCGCCTTTGGCCCTGAATGTATCGGCAAGGGAAATGACGCTGTCAAGCATCCTGACAATGTCCGACTCCTCTTTGAAACATACAAGCGCCTTCCGGTACAGTTCTATCGCCGTGGCGTATTCAGCGGACTTCCTGTGCTTCTCCGCTTTCTCAAAAAATTTTATGCCTGAATTTTTCATGCTATTATTTCGATGATTCAGAGGCTACCCTTCGACGGGCTCAGGGTAACAGGGCAACTTGTCATTGAGCCCAGGCCCTGTCCAACCATGGTCCGAACTCAGCGCAGGACCGGTCCGGAAAGCTCCGCCGCACCGGACAAGTCCAATTCGTCAAATCCGGGCAGATGCTTTGCGCCGATAAACCTTTTTATATAGTACGGGGCGTCGAGGCTGTCGATGGTGACCTTTTTGGCAAAAGTTGAGGCATGAACAAAAAGATTGTTCCCTAAATAAATCCCTACATGAGAAGGAAACGGGGCATAGGTCCTGAAGAAGACGAGGTCCCCGATGGAAAGGTTCTTCTTCTCCACGGACACGCCGTGATTGAACTGCTCTCTCGCGCTTCTCGGGAGCTGTATGCCCATAAAACTGAAGACCCTCTGCACGTAGCCCGAACAATCGGTGGCCCTGTTCGAGCTGCTGCCGAATTTATAGGGGATGCCGAGGGTCTGGCGCGCGATAAACATCAAAAATTCCTCCGGCGTTTCCTTTTTCGGGTCGGTTGTTTCATTCGGTTGCGCCGCTTCTGCGGTTTCCGTATTAACTAAAGGCTGCATGACGGGAGAAGCTCCGGCGTCTGCTTTTATCTCCAGGATACTCGGCTGAGCAAGAACGAGCTCCTGGCCCGGCTTTAACCTGCGGGATTTCAGGTTATTTAGCTTTCTTAGCTCCTTTACGCTGACGGAATATCTTTTCCCTATCTTCCACAGGGAATCGCCTTTCTTCACCGTGTATGTCTCCGGGCCCTCATTAACGGGATGACTTGCCGCCTGTTTTACGGAAGAGATTAATAATTTTGTTCCCGGGACCAATTTATCGGAATCGAGGTTGTTGGCTTGAGTGATCGTACCGATATCAGTTTTGTATTTTTTCGATATCCTGTAAAGAGTATCTCCCTTTTTTACGGTATGCGTCTTATCGGCCCACGAGGGCGCAACGAGACCAAAAAAAGCGACGATAAAAATGAATAATAAGCATCCCTTCATATTGCTCACCTTCCTGTGATTAACCATTGCCAGCATAAAATATAAATGAATCCGATAAAAATTTCAATAAGATCGTTTGCAGAATCAATAAATAAACTTATCGGCAGCAATTATATAAAAATTGAGGCGATTATGATTACCATCCGCATTTTTCACGAATTCTTGTATCCGTTCAGTTACAAGTTATAACACACCCACTACCCCTCTCAAGAGGGGACTAAAGACAAGGTCCCCTCTTGGGAGGAGTAGGGGGTGTGTTTCTTTCCGGCACAAAGATACACCCTATAACTGAATTGATACGAATTCTTCATGATTTTTCTTGCTTTTTTATTTTGTTATTCTGTAAAATTTTATAGGGAAGGCCCCCTGTAAACTGAAAATTCTTTAGTATTTTTAGGATATCCATCTCTCTGTCCTGTATAACGTTGTGCCTGGTTACGAAGTAATATAATATTTATGCCATGAATAAAAAGTCCTTTGTTTTAAACGTTGTTGTCCTGTGCTTATCCATAATATTATCTTTTATAGTTATCGAAATTATCTGGCGCATTATTCTTTTCAGCGATATTGAGATCTTCGCAAAACAGAGACTGCCGGAATTATATGCCGATGAATATGCTGATGATGATTTCTGGAAGCTTCGTTTCCAGTTGAATAAAAAAGAATATTTGCCGCTTTTCAATAAGGCGATGAAGGCAAATAGATATCAGGCCCGCCAGATCAACAGATACATCGACGGTAATTTTAAACATATAGATGTTGAGCATCTGAACAACAGGCGCCCCGTTCTTATGTATGGAGATTCTTTTGTCGCATGTTATTCCCAGGATGACTGTTTTGACCATATCTTAAACAATGATACTGCCTTTTCCAGAAATCATTACTTGCTGAATTATGGCGTGGGCGGATATGGACTGGACCAGATATATTTACTTTTAAAAAACTCTGTCGACAACTACGACAAGCCCTTTGTCGTGCTGAGCTTTATGACCCTTGATTTAGACCGAAGCTGTCTTTCGTTCAGAGAGGACCCTAAACCCTTCTTCACGATCGAAAATGACGTCCTTAAACTTCATGAAAAGCCTGTTTACTCAACTGCGGAAAGTCTGTTTTCAAATAACAAGCCGCAAATAACCTCCTATTTTTACAGAAGAGTTATTTATAGTAAAGTTGCAAAGAAATTGATGCCTGACAAATTAATCTCATACCTGAGAAGAGAAACCTACTTTAGAGAGAAGACAAAAGAAATAAACGAAAAAATAATGCTGGAAATTATAAAAGAGTTAAAATCAAGGAACTTAAACTATGTTTTCCTGGTCTTTCATCCAAACTGGATAAGGGGTACCGGTCCTATAAAGGACAATCCAATTGACTGGCGAGATACTATTATTAAACAGATATTGACCGAACATAAAATTCCCTATATTTGGTCGAAAGATATTATATTTCAGCAAATGAAGAACGGCAAATCAGTGGCCGATCTCTTTGTAGACGACGGGCACCCGACCGGATATCAGAGGACAATTTTATCAGAGAAAATTAAAGAAGCGGTCCTGAACAGTAATAAGAATAATGAAGCGGACAAAAATGCGGACTTTTAGTTAAGCTTCCCCGCGCGCGACCTCATCAGGAATTTATTATGAAAACACCTTAAAGAGCAAAAACGTCACTGCGCTGCCCAACAGCGCCCCGATGATCACCTCGAGGGGTTTATGAACGCCTGTGTTCACCCTGCTCTGGGCGATAAGAACGGCCATGACCAGCACGAGCACGGAGGGCATAAAGCTCTCGCTTATGAACGTTACCGAGACCCAGATTGAAAAGGCGACCGCGGAATGGCCGCTCGGCATGCCCCCCCTCAGCGGCTGTCCCTTTCCGAAAAATGCCTTGGTCAGGACCACCAGTATGAGCACGACCATGAGCGCGACTATGGCCACGTCGGTTTCCGCGTGTTTTGCGATGTTCAGTCCGGTGTAGAAGAAATTCTTTACGGCCTCATAAAGAATGATATACCCGATGACCACCGCTCCAAGCGCCGTTATAAGCACGGCGCCCGCGGCTATGTCTTTTATCTGTTTGGCGCGTTCATCGTAGTCTCTGAAGAGGACATTTGTGATTAATTCAACCGAAGTGTTGAGCATCTCCACGGACAGTACGATAATGGACAGCGTTATTAATATTACAAACTCCGACCAGTTTATGCCGAGGGAAAACCCGACCATGAGTATCAATATGGCCGCATAAAAATGATACCGCATGTGACGCTGGGTCCTTGCCGCGTGAAGAATGCCTTCTATGGCGTGGTTGGCGCTTTCAACCCATTTCCTGAGTGGCATGAAATATCTCCTGCTCCTTTTTTTTCATCCGCTTTTCATGATAAACAGACCTCTCGTGATCATACCCAAGGAGATGGAGTATGCCGTGAATCAGCAGGCGCCGGACCTCCTGATAAAATCCGAGGCCGTTGGTCTTTGCCTGCGCTTCAGCCTTCGGCACGCTTATGACGATGTCACCGAGAACAAAGTGAGAAGTGAGAAGTGAGAAGTGAGAAGTATGAAACTCTCCTCCGGGTTTATTGCCCTTCTTCAACTTCTTACTTCTTACTTCCCACTTCTCACTTATCTGTGGAAAAGAGAGGACATCTGTGCTTTTATGTATCCCCCTGTATTCGGAATTAAGGCCGGCCATTTTTTTCTCCCCTACAAAAAGAATGCTTAATTCAGCCTTCGGTTGATTCAACAGGGTGAGTATCCTGCGGGAGCACTTGCTTATCCTGCCTTTATTTAAGCGCCTGCGCCTTTGCCGGTCTCTTATGAGTATCCTCATCTTTCCCTATCTCGAACCCGGGATAATTAATGCGCTTGTGATACATGCTGCTGAGGAGAAAAACAAAGTTGGCCTTGATTTCCCGGATGTCCTTGAGTGTCAGTTCGCAGTTGTCAAGCTGACCGTCTATAAAGCAGTGATTGATTATTTTATCGACAAGCAGAGAAACGCGCGCAGGCGACGTGTCCGAAAGGACCCTGGATGCCGCTTCAACGGCGTCGGCCATAAGGACCAGGGCCGCGACACGCGTCTGAGGTTTGGGTCCGGGATATCTGAAGTCTTCCTCGGTAATCGGGGAAAGGCTGTCGTGCTGCTCCCTTGCCTTCTGGTAGAAGAAGGTCTGCACCGAGGTCCCGTGATGCTGCTGGATGATATCGATTATTACCTGGGGAAGTTTATGTTTCTTTGCCAGCTCGACCCCTTCTTTTACATGAGACAGTAAAATCAGACCGCTCATCCGAGGCGTGAGTTTGTCGTGTTTGCTCACCGAAGCTATCTGGTTTTCTATGAAATAGTCCGGCATCTTTATCTTGCCGACGTCGTGATAATAGGCGCTTACCCTCGCCAATAATGGATTTACGCCGACTGCTTCCGCAGCGCCCTCCGCCAGGCTGCCGACTATGATGCTGTGATGATACGTGCCGGGGGCCTCCACCAACAACTCACGCATGAGAGGCTGGTTCAGATCAAGGAGTTCGAGAAGGCTTATGTCGGTCGTCAGTTTGAACAGGTATTCAAAAAGCGGCAGCAGGGCTGAGACGAGAGTGGCCACGATGATCCCGTTGGAAAAGGCAAAGGCGGCGACGAAGATACTGTCGACGGTAAAGAACTGCTCCCTGAAAAGGGATATTACCAGCGCGGTCGACAAGCTGACGAGGCCGACATAGAACCCCGCCCTCAGGATCGCGGAGCGCTTTTTGCACCTTATGACGCCGAACGCCCCTGTAAGCCCCGACGCGAATATAAATATGGAATAAAGAGGGTCATTCAGCCACAGGCCCGCCAGGAGACTTGTGATGACGGTAAAGACAATTGCCGTATGGATATCGATAAGCAGGGCGGCGAGCATGGACCCCATGGCAAGGGGGACCGCGTAAACAGTAAGAGAGGGGTCGAAGGTGCCGGCAAGTTTTGTGAACCCCTGCGAGACAAAAAAGAAGAGGCGTCCGATGATAAGATTGCCGGACAAGAGGGACCCGATGAGGACCAGGAGCTTGTAGTCCTCTTTTATCTGGGGCTTGTATCTTATGAAGTCCTTGTAGAGAATGAGCAGCAGCAGGGCCGTGATGAAAAACGCCCCGGCGATTGATTCGATGGGGACGGCCTGTCCCCATATCAGCGATATGTTCAGGATGGCCGCGAATATTACAAGGAGGGCCACCCTCGACATTACGTCCCTGTCGAATTGGAAGAGATGCTTTTTCTGGTCGGGAAGTTTAGAGGATTTCATGGCTTAATACTACGGCTTTTTTCAAATTTATCATAAGCCTTTATTATTTCCTGCACGAGCCTGTGTCTGACCACGTCTTTTTCGGAAAAGTAAACAAACCGGACGCCTTTTATGTCCTTTAATATCTTCCTGGTCTCCACAAGACCCGATACCCGTCCCGGCGGCAGATCGATCTGTGTGACGTCGCCGGTAATAACGGTTTTTGAATTGAAGCCGAGGCGGGTGAGGTACATCTTCATCTGCTCGGAGGTCGTATTCTGCGCCTCATCGAGTATGATGAACGAGTCGTTCAGGGTCCTCCCTCTCATGAAGGCGAGAGGCGCAATTTCAATAATGCCTTTCTCTATCAGGCCGTGGGCCTTTTCGGCCTCCATCATGTCGAAAAGGGCGTCGTACAGCGGCCTCAGATACGGGTTCACTTTTTCATATAAGTCGCCGGGGAGAAAGCCGAGTTTTTCCCCTGCTTCGACAGCCGGTCGGGCAAGGATGATCCTGCTGACCTGCTTGTTCAGCAGGGCATTTATCGCCATAGCCATGGCAAGATATGTCTTGCCTGTGCCGGCCGGCCCTATGCCGATGACCATGTCGTATTGTTTTATAGCTTCAATGTACTGTCTCTGGGTCTCGGACCTGGGGACAATGAATTTCTTTTTTGCCGACAGCGGGATATTGCTCTGGAAAAATTCTTTAAGTGAGGGAGAAGCCGGCTTGAGGGAGGAAACAGAGTCGCCTTCCGTCTCAGTGTCCTGCATGGCCCGGAGGGCGAATTTGACGTCCTCCGGACTTATCGTATAGCCGCCGGAGTTGATTGAATAAAACTCTTGTATCAGTTTTTCCGCCTTGCCGACGGATTTTTCACTGCCCTGAAGGAAGACTTTGTTTCCTCTTATGGAGGCCTTGATGTCGAGGGCCTCTTCCATGAGTTTGAGGGCTCCGTCAAGCCTTCCATATAAAGATGAAAGGTCTTTTTCCTCGCCGAGATCTACTTCGTGTTTTACCGTAATATTTCTCCTTGCCGCGTTATCCCATATATATTATAGACGAGAATATCTATAAGTAAAGGGTTTGAGGGGTCGAGGGTTCAAGGGTGAAGGGGAGGGCTGTATTTTTTCACGAGGACCCTTGAACCCTCGAACCCTTAAACCCTTTTTATAGTATAAGCATCGCGTCTCCGTACGAGAAAAATCTGTATCCAGTTTCTTGCGCCTCCGAGTAGGCATGCTTCAGAAGATCGAGTCCCGCAAACGCGGCGGTCAGCATCATGGGTGTGGACTTCGGCTGATGAAAATTCGTGACAAGGGCGTCTATGATTTTAAATTTGTATCCGGGATGAATAAAGATTGACGCCTTGCCCGGACCGGAGTTAATCTGGTGCTGGGATTGTTCGGAAAATCCCCCCTTGCCCCCCTTTTTCAAAGGGTGGAGTTCGTTTAGTCCCTCTTTGGCAAAGAGGGATTCAGGGAGATTTTTCAAGTAATTCGTACACGCCGCCGCCTCAAGCGTCCTTGTGACCGTAGTGCCGACGGCGATGACCCTCCTGCCTTCGGATTTCGCGCGGTTGATCGCCTCAGCGGCCGTCTCAGGGATTTCATAGAATTCCTCGCCCATCCTGTGGTCGGTAATATCAGAGACCGTTACCGGCCTGAAAGTGCCGTAGCCGACATGCAGCGTGATTGTCCTGATATCCAATTGTTTCGCCCGGAGATCATTTAACAGACGCTCTGTAAAATGCAACCCCGCCGTCGGGGCCGCAACAGCCCCGTCTCTGCTTGCGAAGACGGTTTGATACCGGGTCCTGTCAGATTCAACGGAATCGCGCCTGATATAGGGCGGCAGGGGCATGCCCCCGATTTCATTTAAGCTGGATTTGATATCAGCAGTAGAAGAGGGCCTGAGACCCGCCCCTTCATTTTCAAACTCAAATCTCACGCCTGCCGGCGCGCCGCGGGCACGCGTAACATGGGCCGTTATTTCATCTGTAATTATTACCTTACCCTCTTTAATTCCCCTCACGAGCGCCTCCCACATATTAATGCCGAGCTCCCTCAACAGCAAGAGCTCTACCCGCCCCCCTGAAGGCTTTGTCCCGCATATGCGAGCGGGAATTACTCGGGTATCATTAAGAACGAGCACGTCTCCCGACCTGAAATAACCGGAGATGTCCCTGAAAATTCTGTGCTCGAATCTGTTTAAGTCCCGGCGAATTACAAACAGCCTTGACGAATCGCGATCGGGCAGGGGGTACTGGGCGATCTGCTTCTGAGATACAGGGTAATCGAAATCGGAAAGGTTCATGGATTTATAAATAAAAGATAACCACAGAGGCACGGAGGCACAGAGAATTTCTCAGAAAATTTTAAATTGCAAAACTATCAATTAGCATTTCAAAGTGAAGCATGACAATTTTGCATTGCTAAATCTGCAATGAATTTTTCCTCCGTGCCTCTGTGTCTCTATGGTATCATTTTTCAGCGCTTTGATTCCGCGAGCGCATCTCCCCGTTGTCCTTATTTATCACTGTCCCCGGATAATAATGGGCGAGGATGTCCCTGTAATTCTTGCCCTCCCGCGCCATTTCAAGGGCGCCCCACTGGCTCAATCCTACGCCGTGACCATATCCTTTGCCGTCGAAGATAATGTCAGTGTCGGTCCGTGTCAGCGTGAAATGAGTGCTGGGAAGCTCCCTGTATCCCAGCATCCTGCGGAGCTCAACGGCCCTGATTTCCATTTCGGAAGGTCCGGTCCCATCTGCGCCGGAAAAGATTATTTTCAGCGTCCTTGCCCTGCCGGTTGAGGAATAAGAGGCAATGCTCATATCGCTGAAGCCCTCTACCCCCAGGGACTTATTAATTTCATCAAAGGTAAACCGTCGTTGCCAGCTTTCATACGGCGTATTTTTACCGTAGCATTCGACGGACCTGAGATACGGGAAACTTTCCGCCCATACCTCTTCAGGAAGTTCCGTACTACCTTCACAGGTAGAGTGATAAAGCGTCTTTGCCGGTCTGCCTTCATATGTAAGTATCTCTCCTTTAGTGGAGTCCACCGCCTCAGCTATCAAGGGGTCCGTGTTTTCGCCGTTATAGGCCTGATGCAGGACGCTGGACGTCAGGTGAAAGTTTTTTTCTCCGTTCAGATTTTTGGTGAAGACGGCATAGGTCCTTGAAATGACTGCCTGGGCCTTCAAGGCCTCCTTCTCCCAGTCTTTGCCGACTTCCGAAGCCACGACCCCTTCAATATATTTTTCAAAAGGCAGGTTGTTGATGACATAAAGCCCGTTTTCATCCTTCATGATCTCAAAGGACCCGGACCAGGACTGTCCGTTGAAAAAGACCTTGCCCTTGAGTTTCTCAACCATCTCCGCCTGCAGGGACGGCTGGGGATTGCCGGGGGAGTCGAGCATCAATACTTTTATGGTATCGTCTGCAAAGGCGGCAGCGGCCAAAAGAAATATTGCGGACAAAATCGAAACGAATCTTATCTTGTTTTGATATGCGTTCATATACTTCTCCTCCGGGGGACCCGGCGGGTCGCCCATGCGGTTTTATTTTCTTCCCAAAAAATAAAAAACCAGACTCAGAATGATGCTCAGTACAATACTTGTCGCAAGGGGAAAATAGAAAGTAAAGTTCTTCCTCTTCATGACAATATCTCCCGGCAGTTTCCCCAAAAAAGGGACGCCTTCCTTAAATAAAATCAACACTACCCCTGTCACGGCAATTACGATGCCGGTTATTATTAATAATTTCCCCAGCTCCGCCATATTCTTAGAGTAAGGAGTCAAGAGTTTAGAGTCAAGTAAACTATTACAAAAGCTCCTTGCACTAACTCTTAACTCTTGACTCTTAACTCTCTCTCTTCCCTCTGGAGAGCTCCTTTGCCCTGATCGCCTGCTCCCGCTCCTGTTCGCTGAACAGGCAACCGCAATATTTTTGCCTGTACAGACGCAGTTCTCTGGAGAGGTCCAGCGCTTCATTAAACCAGGGCCTGAAATCTTTTTCATAAAACCGGACGTTATATTTATCAGCCAATCCCTTGCCGGTCGCGATAATCTGTTCAAAATCCTGATAGGGGCTGATCAGCAATGTAGTTGAGAAGGACTCAAAACCCTCGTCACGGGCCTTTGCAGCCGTCTTTTCAAGTCGAAGCCGATAGCACATTTTACATCGTTCAGGAAATGTTGTAAAAAATCCCCCCTCACCCCCCTTTGTCAAAGGGGGAATATCAGGTTCCCCTCTTTGTAAAAGAGGGGTCAGGGGAGATTTTATAGACTCAAAGAACTCTTCAGGCTTGTATTCATCAGTGTAAAACATGTCAATACGCCATTCGTCCGCCAGTTTTTTTAACGAGTCTAACCGCAGCATATATTCTTCAAACGGGTGGATATTGGGATTGTACCAGAAGCCCGTAAAATCGTGTCCCCCGGAGCGGGACAACTTTACCGGAAACAGGGCGCAGTTGCCGCAGCATATGTGAAAGAGGATCTTCATATCAAGAGATTAACCGTCCACAGATTACGCAGATTTCACAGATTAGAAAAACTTCTTTTAAAAAATCTGTGTCAATCTGTGTAATTTGCGGATAGAATTTAAAATAATCCCTCCGTTTTCTTTAACCCGAAATGCTCATACGCCCGTTTCGTGGCGATCCTGCCGCGCGGGGTCCTTTCCAGAAAGCCTTCCTGAAGGAGATACGGCTCATAGACGTCCTCTATGGTGTCCTTCTCTTCCCTGATCGACGCCCCGAGAGTATCCAGCCCCACAGGTCCGCCGTTATATTTCTCTATTATAGCAAGGAGCAGTTTTCTGTCCATCTCGTCAAAGCCCTTGACATCGACATCCATCGCGTGGAGCGCTTCCCTGGTAATGTCGAGATCAATGACCCCGGTGCCCTTGACCTGCGCAAAATCCCTCGTGCGCCTCAGCAGCCTGTTCGCTATCCTCGGCGTTCCCCTGGACCTTCCCGCGATTTCAGCGGCGGCCTCGTCCCTTATCTCCGAATTCAATATCCCGGCGGAGCGCAGGAGTATTTTTTCAAGGTCTCTTGACGTGTAGAAATCAAGCCTGTTGATTATCCCGAACCTGTCCCTCAGAGGCGAGGTCAGCAGCCCGGTCCTCGTTGTCGCCCCGATGAGCGTGAAGCGCGGTAAATTAAGCTTGAGAGACCTCGCGCTCGGCCCCTGTCCTATAATTATGTCGAGCTGGTAGTCTTCCATTGCGGGATAGAGTATCTCTTCCGCCATCCTCGGAAGCCTGTGAATTTCATCAATAAAAAGAATGTCTTTTTCGCCGAGATTGGTAAGTATGGCCGCGAGATCGCCCGGCCTTTCGAGCACCGGGCCGGAAGTCACTTTAATGTCTGCGCCCAATTCCAGGGCGATTATGTGCGCGAGGGTTGTCTTGCCGAGGCCGGGCGGCCCGCAGAAAAGGACATGGTCCAGCGCCTCATTTCTGCCCTTCGCAGCCTGTATGAATATCTTCAGGTTCTCTTTAATCTTGTGCTGTCCGACAAAATCTTCAAACGACCTCGGACGGACGCTGAGCTCGAAGTTGAGGTCATCGGGTATGACGTCGGGGGCAATGCTGCGTAAGGGTTTATCCATATCTGTTCTCACAAGTTCAAAAATTAAAAATCAAAATGCAAAATGACAAATCAAAAATCAAAGATATGCCGGATCGTGTAAAATCGGTATTTTCACATTTTAATCTGTCATTTTTATCTTTGATTTTTAATTTTTGATATTATTTATTCTCCGTCAGATATTTTAACGCTTCCCTGATTATATCTTCAATCGAGGACGAGCCGCCCTTGACGGATTTTTCAACGGCCCTTTCGGACAGAGGTTTTTTATAACCCAGATTTACAAGGGCCGACACTGCGTCATCGGCGGCGCTTCGAGACTGAGAATAAAACTCACCGCCAGGGGCCATTGCCGGCAGTTTCCCCCTGAGTTCGAGGACGAGCCTTGCCGATGTCTTATTTCCCAGTCCTGGAATTGTCGACAGCAGAGAAACGTCTTCATTATTGACTGCCTCAATAAACTTTCGCACCCGCATTCCTGAAAGGATTGCCAGCCCGAGTTTAGGCCCTACGCCGCTGATTCCAAGAAGCGTGGTGAAGACCTTTTTCTCTTCTTCCGTAAGAAAGCCGAAGAGCTGCAGGGCGTCCTCACGGACATGGGTATATGTAAAGAGAAAAACCGGCTCGCCGCGTTCCGGTATGTCGGCAAGACTGCTTAACGGGATGCAGACATGATAACCGACTCCCTGTACGTCGACGATTACCCCTTCGGGTTTCTTGCTCTGAACTATGCCTTTTAGGGAAGCGATCATAAAAAAATCAAAACTCAAAACTCAAAAATCAAAATGACAGATAAAAATGCAAAATTATCTTTTGTTTTTCATTGTAATTATGCTTGCCGCCAGTATGTTGGCTATTTCAATAGTTTCTTTTAAAAGGGTATTAGCGATAGCCTTATCGGCTTTCTCAGAGTCTCTTAACAATCCTAACCAGAACTTTGTCTCATTGGCTGATTTTAATGCATAATTAAAAAAATTTATGTAGTCTCTTTTGGAGCTGGCAGAACCGGCTTCTACTATATTGGCTCCTATGCTTGAAGCGCTCCGCATCAATTGATTTGCTATGATTTCACACGAATTGTTTTTAGGAAGACCGTCGATGAATTTAATTGTTTCAAGCGCAAAATGATATGTTCTCCGGCTAAATTCACTTTTGAATTTTGATTTGTCATTTTGCATTTTGATTTTTGATCTTTAATTTGGGGATGCAATCATCATATATGATTAAATATTATAGTAATCTGGCACCCGAATGTATATGACATATGCACAGCGCAAGGGCGTCCGTACTGTCTTCGCTCATTTTTGCCGAATTGATGCCTAAAAGGATCTTTACCATCTGCTGGACCTGACTCTTCTCCGCCCTTCCATAGCCGGTCAGCGCCATCTTTAGTGAGGTGGAATTGTATTCAAATACAGGCAAACCGTTTTGAGCGGCGAGAAGGAGTACCACACCCCTTGTTGAGCCCAATGCAAGGGCCGAACGGATGCTTTTATGGTAAAAAATATTCTCGATGCACAGATGCGATGGATTGTATTGTTCTATAATTGCCTTAAGAGAATCATGCAGTATTTTCAGGCGTTCGGGCAGGGGCGACTTCTGGTTCATGCGAACTTCCCCGGAAGCGACGTAAGAGAGTTTAGAGTTATGAGTTAAGAGTTTTGAATCTTGAATCTTGAATTTTGAATTCAGGTTGCCTGACTCTACAATCCCGTAGCCGCAGCATACAGTGCCCGGATCGACGCCTATAATACGCATTACTCGGCCTCGGCCATAATCTCATCCGGGATATCAAAGTTCGCATAGACATTCTGGATATCTTCATGTTCTTCGAGGACCTCCATCAGTTTAAGCATCCTTTCAGCGTCGCGGCCGTCGAGTTTTATATAATTCTTGGGCAGAAAAGTGATTTCAGATAGATTCATTGGAATATTTTTTGATGCAAGGTAGTCCTTGACCTTGCTCAAATCTTCAGGCGCTGTTATGATTTCATAATTATCTTCTTCCGGATCATTTTTGAAATCCTCAGCCCCGGCGTCGAGCGAGTTTGTCATCAGGGTGTCTTCGTCAATGGCCTTTTTGTTCACGAGAATATAACCTTTTTTATCGAATATCCATGAAACGCTGCCTGTCTCTCCCATATTGCCGTTGTGTTTGGACAGTATGTGTCTGATCTCGGCAACGGTCCTTGTTTTATTATCTGTCAGCACGTCAAGCATCAGGGCAACGCCTCCGGGACCATAGCCTTCATACACTATTTCCTCGTAATGCGATCCGGGCAGTTCTCCGGTGCCCTTCTGGATTGCCCGTTTGATATTGTCGGCGGGCATATTGACCTCCCGGGCCTTTTCTATTACAAGCCTGAGACGGGCATTCATATCCGGATTTCCCCCGCCGATGCGGGCGGCGACACTGATTTCCTTGGAGAGTCTGGAAAAAACCTTCCCCTTCTTTGAGTCGGTAGCGGCTTTTTTGTGTTTGATTTGCGACCATTTTGAATGTCCTGACATAGTGTGTTTATCTCCTTGATGAATATTTGTTATATTTTCGGGAATATATATGGCAGCCCTTCAGGGTTGCAGGCAAATACAAGGCGAAAGCCCTGCCCTGCCAGTATGAAAATTATAAGTAAAGGTCTTATGGAAAGGCAATAGGAGAAGAGATTTACCGATATTAATGCGTATGTTTATGCTTTTTTTCTGAAAGGTAGAAGTAGATCCCAGCTCCAAGGCCGATCAACAAAGCTAATAATAACGCAAAAAGAAGTGTATTCATGATTTGCTCTCCTTTTCGGGTGTGATTATTAAAGCTAAAATAAAAGTCATCAATACTATACCGCCGCTAATCAAAACTGTTCCCCATGAAATCGGGCTATTCGGCAAAATTGCATTCAAACCAAAT
>JACRHD010000015.1 GCA_016234115.1 Nitrospirota bacterium | reverse complement strand
GTCATAGGCTATAACCCTAAAAAACCCGGCAGGCCTTCACATAGTTACCATAGTTATTTCATCCTAAAAACAGCAGTTCATTTACCACAGAGGCACAGAGACACTGAGAAAACAAGAGGTTATCGAATAATTTTGCTTCATCACTTAGGTGAATGATTCATATTGGCCTTTTCTCTTATTTTTTAACTCTGTGCCTCCATGCCTCTGTGGTTAACTGCTTTTTCTAAATTTAAAGATCATTGCAATTCATGCTTTCAGAAAATTGCTCGGTTACCTGGAGGGAAATCCTGTAAATCTAATCCGTCAAACAGGGTAGTGCTTACGTCTAACTGCCGTTTTTAGGTTAAAGGAGCGGCCATGCTCTGCTGGCCTCGCGCGGTCTTCCACCGCGTAAGCAGCCTCGATCAAGGCTCCGCTGCAATAAATTTTGCGGTCCACCATAACGGTATAGACATACGCACGAATTTCAATATTTATGACGTCAACGTTGGAACCGGCGCCTTCCGTGTCATCAGGGAAGCCTTCCTTGATCAGCCTATAAAGGATGCGGGCTATTAATCAGGACTTTTTCCCGGTTTGCTCACAGACGCGCCTGCCCGCATCGGGCCGGGCCTTCCCTTGCGTTTCCGACGTCTCCGGGTCCGTCCCTTTCCCCCCGCTTCCGAATCGGATTTCCCCGGAAAAACGCGTCCTTAGGAAGGCATTCAAGTATATGAGTATTTTTACCGATTATAGAAAATAAAAAAGGATGCTAAGTTAGAAAAAGAAGTGAAGTTTACTATGTTATCAGTTATCGGCCATCTTAAAAGTCATTTGAGATGCTCAAACCGCGCAAAGGGAATGCCGGTCCGGGATACAGGAGGCAGAGACCGGCAATTGGCAGTCAACGACCAAGCCCTAAACCCCACCCCCTGAATATTCTAAACGGAGTTTGCCATGAACGAAGAATTCAATCAACGATTCAGTGAAGAGGTCAACAGATATAAAAATGCGCTTCTTTTTTGCGCGAAGCAGTGTGAATGGGAGACGTTCAAGGTAAACGCCGGCCGGCTTTTTGACTACGTTGAATCGATTGAGATGTCGGAGACCGAAAGGAGATTTTTTAATATATCCAAGATCGTCGTATTCATCCTGTGCATCGTCGTCCTGTTCATCTTGAAGATGAACCTGATCATTATTTCTCCAGCGATCGCGAGGATAAGGGAATTAATAACCATTGCGGCAGTCGGGATCGGCTGTTTTGAAATGTATTTCTTCTTCAATTTCAGGATGTACATGAAGGCCAAGAAAAGCTTTTACAAGAAAAGAAGGGAAAGATTTATCAGTGACATTGAGAAAGATTTCAAAGATATAATCACTCAGGCATAATCAGACACTGTTCAACAATAGCTCAAAAGTTGCTCAAAAGTAGATTAACAACGGTTGAACTACTTTTCAACTGCTTTTTAAACAACCTTAAAAGGGTATCGCGCAAGATGTTCTTAGTCGTATTTGCAATATATCCCTGATTATCCTCGGTATCTTCCCCAAATAAGGAGTGTTTCCTCAAATGGGGAGTATTGCGGATTCATATCCCGTTATCTTCAGATAAGTTGCGTGTGGCATTTAAATTGCAATACTTGTACCTCCGATACCATTGGTATTAATAATAACCTATGAGAAAGGAGGAACAAACATGAAAAGAATTATACTGACTTTTACAGTAGCTCTGGCCATGTTGGTAGTTCTCACATCCTGTGCAAAACAGCCTACACAGGAAATGAATGATTCAAAGGCTGCAATCGACGCCGTAATAGCAGATGGTGGCGACAAATACGCAAGCGAGGAAGTAAAGCAGATGAACGATGCGCTGACCGCTGCGCTGGATGAAGTTAAAGTCCAGGACGGCAAGTTCTTCAAGAACTACGACAAGGCAAAAGAGATGCTCGCAAAAGTAAAAGGCGATGCGGACGCTCTGAAGGCCGAAATCCCGGCAAGGAAAGAGAAAGCCAAAAATGACGCTATTGCAGCGCTGGAAACTGCAAAGACTGCCGTCACAGACGCAAAGACGATGTTGGGCAAAGCGCCGAGAGGCAAAGGCTCCAAGGCCGACATCGAAGCAATGCGCGCTGACATCGCAGGACTTGAGGCATCTCTGGCGGAAGTACAGGGCCAGATTGACAGCGAAGATTTTTTCGGCGCCCTTGACAAGGCCAACGGCATAAAGGACAAGGCGGCGGAAGTCTCCGGCCAGATCACGGCAGCCCTGGAAAAGAAGGCGGGAAAGTAGTAAATTAGAAGCATGCAGTTACGTATTGTTCACGGCATAGTAAGTACGTTAATCCTTGTATGCCTGGGCATACTATCAGGATGTAACTCTGCACCAGTTCCTCCAGAGGTCGCGATTGCGGAAACGCAGGAACATGAACTCTGGAGGGCTGGTGCTATTATTTATGCGCCGCAGGAGTACAAGTCTTATAAGGCGGCCCTGAGAAAGGGGAAAGACCGCCTTGTAGCGGAGCAGAGCAGGTTTGCGTGGTTCAGGGATTATGAGCCGGTGCAAAAAGAATTCTGCGACGTCCTTTCAAACGGCAGCAGTCTTCTTGCCAGGATCCAGGAACAGAAGCAGAGCAGGTTGACTTTTATAGCAAGCCGGATCGCCTATTTCCAGAACAGGATCGAGACCCTGAAAAAACTGACTTTACTGATCAACGAAGGGAGGGTCGCGCGAAGGCAATTAATGAGCGCCGAGCTCCTTTTAAATGAGGCCCGGCGTTTCGCGGAAAAAGGCAACTATCCTGAGGCCGAGAAAAAACTTAAGATCATACCGGTATACGCGGCGTCGGCAACGGAATCGATTTCCCCCGTACTAAACAGATACGCCGATAAAGGCCAGATAGCAAAATGGCGCGCCTGGGTCGATGAGACCATTGAAGCGTCAAGAGAAAGAGGCATCACTTCGATTTACGTGAGCAAGATAGACAGGAAACTGGTCCTTTATAAAAGCGGTCGCCCGTATAAAACGTACTCGGTGGGGCTCGGCAAAAACGGTTTTCACGACAAGCTGCATGCAGGCGACCTCGCTACCCCCGAAGGGAAATATCGTGTCATAAAGAAACTCCCGAGGAGCAAATATCACATGGCCCTGCTTATAAATTATCCCAATGAAGAAGATATGAGACAGTTTGCGGTGGCCAAGAAAAAAGGACTTATCCCGTCGAGGGCCGGCATCGGGGGCCTCATTGAAATACACGGCGGCGGGAAAGAAGGAATGACCTTCGGCTGTATCGCGATGGAAAACAATCAGATAGCGGAGCTTTACAACCTGGTTGATGTCGGGACCCCGGTGACGATTGTCGGGGCCACTGAATACGATAATATTATCTCCTCGACGATCAAGGACATGTAGAAATGAAAAAGAAAATGCTTGTCGCGCTTCTCATAGTCTTTATTGTTTTTCTGGCCCTCGAGGCGTGCGGTTTTTATCTCTCGAGACGCGGCAGCGCCCTGACGGAGTCGTCAGGGACTGAGGACGCAAGATCACTGCCGGAGCTTAAGGCAAAAAATAGCGGTCTGAAAAAGCGTATCGCTTCCCTCTCTCCCAAAGGGACATACCTCGTCATAGATACCGCCAAAAACAGGATATATGTGAAAAAAGGGGAACAGACCCTTAAGGAGATCGTTGTCTCCACCGGCAGCGGCAGCGTCCTGAAGGACCCCAAGGGCAACAGGGAATGGGTCTTCGACACGCCGAGGGGCGAACATTCCATCCGGTTAAAAAAGACAAACCCGGTATGGACCAAGCCTGACTGGGCGTTTATCGAGGAAGGAGAGGACGTCCCCAAGAGCTTCAAGGACCGGGTCGAGGAAGGGGTCCTCGGGGACTACGCCTTCGAGTTGGGCGACGGCTATATGATACATGGAACGCTTTATACGAGGCTTCTCGGGCGCAATGTCACGCACGGATGCGTCAGGGTAGGAGATAAAGACCTTAAAGAACTGTACGAAACAATCCCCGTTGGAACAAAGGTGCTGATCTTTTAACATGAACTACTTCCTCCGGCTCTTCCCCATACTGTTTTTTTTAGCGATATCGTTATATTCCGACGCAGCGGCCCAGGACAATTCTTCAGTGGAACGCGAGACCCTTGTCCTTGAGTCGGAGTTGTCCCTGGCAAAGAGCCCGATCATATATTTTGTGTTCGACCTGAAAGAGAAGGAAGTGTTATTAAAGTCGCGCGGCCTTGTGCTCAGGGGGATGAAGGTGGAGGATGTCGGGTTCTGGGGGGACCCTGTCGGGGTATCGCCGAGGCCGCTGGTCAGGAAAAGCGCATTATTCAAAGAGCCTGAAAGAGTGAACATCGATCCGAACAAGGCCAAAGAAGAAGAGACTTTACCCCCGGCCGCAAGCGCTGCTCCCGGGGCCTTCGATGTCGAGGCCCTGGAGCTTAAAGATATGCCGACCAGTTACTACCTGGAGTTTTATGAAAGGATATTTGTTTCCGTGAGGCCGAAGTCGGTGGGATTTGTTTCAAGATTATATGCCGCCGCGAGTTTTACCGGGTGGTATGCGTCCCGCCCTATTCTTACCATATGGAATTCGATAAAAGGCAGGCCCTTTACTTCCATCTATCTGGAGATGGGCGAAGATGACGCCCGCGCCATTTACTGGGCGTTGGTGGAGAAGTCTGAAAACATCATAGTCCAGCCGTAAAACGCGACCGAATTACTTTTGTCCCGGTCAATACAATTTTTGCCTGTTCCCCCCTGCCCGTCAACCGTAACCCGAATTATTCACAGATATCATACCTCCCCGAGTTTATGAATAATCCGGATTAAAGATTCCTCGCCATAAGCCGATAAATAACCATTAAAAGATAATAAGTTAGCGCTGCAGTGTTCTTCAGCGGACCCGGCTGTAAAAAATGGAGGGGTTTTAATGGGTTACAAATCTGCGCCACCGAAGTCTGCAAGGCTGTTCATCCCGGTCACAGCGTTTTTCCTCCTGCTTCATGCGCTGGTCTTCGGGGACAATATTGTGCTGGCGGACCTGACTGAAATGAGTATCGAGGAGCTGATGAACGTTACCGTATACGGGGCCTCAAAATTCGAACAGAAAACAACGGAAGCCCCATCCTCCGTAAGTATCATTACCTCTGAAGACATAAAAAAATACGGCTACAGGACCCTGTCGGATATTCTGAAGAGCCAGAGGAGCTTTTATATAACTTATGACAGGAATTATTCCTACGTAGGCGTGAGGGGCTTCGGCAGGAGCGGGGATTACAATGGGAGGGTCCTCATACTGATCGACGGACACAGGACAAACGACAATGTTTACGACCAGGGCTTTATAGGGACCGAGTTCCCCCTTGATGTCGATCTCATTGAAAAGATCGAGATCGTAAGGGGACCGGGCTCGGCGCTCTACGGCAGCAATGCCTTCTTCGCCGTCATCAATGTCATCACGAGAAAGGCCGGGACCACAGAATGGATGGAGGCTTCAGTTGACGCAGGCGCCCTTGAGACCTACAAAGGCAGGCTGAGCTTTGTTCATGAATTCAATGACGGAACAGGGGTGCTGCTCTCCGGCTCCATTATGGACAGCGAAGGCAGGAGCAGGCTGTTTTTCAGTGAGTTTGATGATCCCTCAACCAATGACGGCATTGCGGAGAACGCCGATTATGACAGAAATCACGGGTTCTTTCTGAAACTCTCCCGCAGCGGGTTTACCCTGGAAGGATTATATGCGTCACGGGAAAAAGGAATTCCAACGGCGTCGTTCGAAACAGACTTCAACGACAGCCGCAACATGACCGTCGATGAACGGGGCTATGCATATCTCAGGTATGAGCGGCAGCTCGGAGATAATTCACAGATCATGGGCCGCCTCTTTTATGATGTCTATGATTATGACGGCACATATATGTATGGCGGGGTAACGAACAAGGACCTCGGCAAAGGAACCTGGTGGGGCGGGGAAACATTGTACAGCGTGAGGCCCCTGGACAAGCACAAGCTCTCTCTCGGGGCCGAATATCAGGTCAACTCAAAACAGGACCAGAAATACGACGACCAGGACCCTCTCACGGCTGATCTTGACGACAGGCGGGATTCCAGAAGGCTGGCGGTTTATCTGCAGGACGAGTTCGCCGTCACGGAGAGTCTGATCTTTAACGCGGGACTTCGTCATGACAATTATTACCGGTTTGAGTCGACCAACCCGAGGCTCGCCCTTATTTACAGTCCTTTTGACGGCACGGTATTTAAAGCAATTTACGGTCAGGCCTTCCGGATCCCGAATTCCTATGAGCTCTATTACGAAGAAGCCACAACTCAAAAGTCCAATGAGGACCTCGGCCCCGAGACAATTAGGACCCATGAAATCATATGGGAGCAGTCCCTGGGGAAGAACTTCAATATGACGGTGGACGCGTTCCATTACACGATAAGCGATCTGATACACCAGCACTCCGACCCGGAAGACGATCTGCTGGTCTTTATGAACAGTAATGACATCGAAACTGACGGCGTCGAATTAGAGATAGGGGGCAACCTCGGCGACAGGGCGGAGGGAAGGGTAAGCTATACCTACCAGAATGCAAAGGAAGCAGAGGAGAGGACAAGGCCGGTCAATTCGCCGAGGCATCTCGCAAAGCTCAACCTCACCGCGCCGGTTCTCGATGAAAACCTTATTGCGGGTCTGGAAGCGCAATACACGAGCAAAAGGGAGACGCTTGCCGGAGATCAGACAGACGCCTTTATCGTCTCCAATCTGACAATACTGGGCCGCAACCTGGCAAGAGGGCTTGAACTGTCAGGCAGCATATACAACATTTTCGACAAGCGCTATCACGACCCGTCCGGAGATGAATATGTCCAGGATTTCATCGAACAGGACGGCAGGGCTTTCCGGCTGAAGATAACATATGTCTTTTAAGAAGTATTCAGCAGTAATCGCGGCGGCGCTGATATTAATAGCGGGCGCCGGGACGCAGGAGGTCTTTTCACAGGTCCATGGTTATGAAGAATATAAGGTAAAAGCGGCTTTTTTATATAACTTCACGAAGTTCATTGAATGGCCGGCAGACAGCTTTGAAAATGCCGACACCCCTTTGACGCTCTGCATTTCCGGAGGCAACCCCTTCGGCGACGCGCTCGATTCTTTAAAAGACAAGACCGTGGGCGGGAGAAGACTTTCGATCAGGATAGTTTCACGTCCTGAAGCAACAGAAGGATGTCACATCGTTTTCAGCAGCGACCCGGACGGAAAAAACCTCCCTGCAATCCTGAATTCCTTAAAAAACCGCCGGGTCCTGTTAGTAGGGGAAATGACGGGTTTCGCCGAAGCCGGCGGCATTATCAACTTTTTTATAGTCGATGACAAGGTACGCTTCGAGATCAACGTCGAGGCCGCCAGGCGCAGGGGACTGGGCATAAGCTCGCAGCTCCTCAAACTTGCCAGAATTGTGAAGGAGAAAAACTGATGAGGCGTTTCGCGGCCCTTCCCATCAAACACAAGCTTACCCTGATCGCCGTATCGACCAGCGCCGTCATACTGCTGATAGCTTCGGCGGCTTTTCTCTTTTATGAATATCATCAGTCAAGGAAGAACATCATAGAAGACCTTTCGAGCGTGGCGGATGTAGTAGGGAAAAACAGCGCCTCGGCCATTGTCTTCAACGACCGGGAGTCCGCGGAGGCAACGCTCAGGGCGCTCGATTCCACGTCAGGAATTACAAGGGCGGGTATTTATGCGGGTGACGGGGAGCTGTTTGCCGAATTCTCCAGAAACAGGGCGGGCGTATCATCGTCCGAATCTGCAACTGTTAGAAGTCTTGTCCTTAAAGACAGGACTATGCCGGGTGCGCCTGACGGAGAATATTATTATTTTGAAGCCAATCGCCTGAATCTTTTCAGGCGTATATCTCTTGACAACGAGCTCATCGGCATCGTCTTTATCCGCTCCGATCTCGGCAAGATTTATTCGAGATTAAGGATGGATATCCTTATCGTAATCGCCTGTATCATAGCCGGGCTCCTTGTCGCCTATGCCGTTATTTCAGCGCTGCAGAAATCCATAACCGGCCCGATCACGGACCTGACCCGGAAAATGAAAGAGGTCTCCGAGCATAAGGATTATTCGGTCCGGGCGGAAAAAGTCCCCGACGACGAGATAGGCGTCCTTGTCACAGGGTTCAATGATATGCTGACCCAGATACAGGAGCGCGATGAAAAGCTGAAAGAATACAACGAGGGGCTCGAACAGGTGATCCAGGAGCGCACCGGCGAGCTCATGCAGACAAACAACGATCTGACGGACGCGGTGGAGGAGCTTGTCACGGAAAGGCAAAACCTTCAAACCATATTTAACGCCGCGAGTGTGGCCATGATGCTGATCGATGAAGACATGAAGGTAGTGCGCATTAATCTTACGGGCGCAAAGGTCTTCGGCAAAGAAGCTTCCGGGTCTGTGGGCTTCCTTCCGGGATATGGCATCGGATGCATAAACAGCACTAAATATCCCGGCGGCTGCGGTCACTCCCCCGCCTGCCGGACCTGCCGGCTCTGCGAAGCGATTTCCTCGACACTGAGCTCCGGGCGGTCCGTGCACGGCCTCGAGTTCCGGATAGAGACCCCGGCCAACGGCAGCATGGCCAGGCCCTGGTTTGAAATCAACGCGGACATGCTGACCATTGAAGGGAGGAAATACGTCCTGATAGCCCTGCACGATATCACGGAACGCAAGGAAGCGGAAGAGGAATTGCTGACGGCAAAGAAGACCGCCGACCAGGCAAACAGGTCCAAATCCGAATTTCTCGCTAACATGAGCCATGAGATAAGGACCCCTATCAACGGGGTGGTCGGGTTTACCGACCTGATGCTGGAGACGGGACTTACAGAGGAGCAGACTACATACGCGGAGATGATAAAGCAGAGCAGCGAGACGCTCCTTACCCTGATAAACGATATCCTCGACCTCTCAAAAATAGAGGCGGGGCAGATGAGCCTGGAGTCCATAGAATTCAACCTGAAAGAAATCGCCCGCCATGTCTGTGAAACCATAAAGCTGCGGACCAGGGACAAGCCGATCAGGGTCATCTGCAGCGCTGACGACAGCTTGCCCGCTATTGTCATGGGCGACCCCGTGCGCTTCAGGCAGGTCCTGCTGAACCTTATGGGCAATGCAGTGAAATTTACCGAAGAAGGGGAAATCGAGCTTTCTCTCAGGGCGGAAGATGAAAATAGCGCCTTTATAAAAGTGCACGTCGCCGTCAGGGACACAGGCACGGGGATCCCCGAAGACAAACTCGACGCAATCTTCGAACCGTTCAGGCAGGCCGATACATCGACTACAAGAAGGTTCGGGGGCACCGGGCTGGGGCTGTCGATTTGCAGGAAACTCGTGTCGCTCATGAACGGCAATATCCGGGTGGAGAGCGAATACGGGAAAGGCGCCACTTTTTATTTTATGGCCCTTATGGGCAAGGCCCTGACGGAAACGGACATGCTTTCAGAGGACAGGGGCGGCAACAGGGAAGACGCCGTGATGTCCGGCGGAAAGGCCCGGGATACCAGCATATTGCTTGCCGAAGACAATCCTGTCAACCAGAAGCTGATGACAACGATGCTGAACAAGATGGGGTACAGGGTTGAAATCGCAAATAACGGGAAAGAGGCCGTAGAGAAAGTTGCCGGTTCGCCCGGGAAGTTCGGCCTTGTTTTTATGGATATCCAGATGCCCCAGATGGACGGATACGAGGCGGCGAAGACGATCAGGGTGAGGGGATTCAGCGATATTCCGATTGTCGCGCTGACGGCGCACGCGATGAAAGGAGACAGAGAAAACTGTCTTGACGCAGGCATGAATGATTACATCACGAAGCCCGTGAAAAAAGACTCTATACTTGAAATGATGGGTAAATGGATCAGGAGAGAAAAGGGAGGCGTTAAAGACGCAGGCAGGATTTTCAGCGAGGCCCCCGGGGAAATAAAAAATCCTGACGGTAATTGAAAATTCGTTTAAATGTAAATGTAAAAGGAGAAACGTATGTCGGACAAGGACCCGAAAATACTCGTAGTGGACGACAATGAGATAAATCTCAGGATCATGAGCGCCTTGCTGAAGAAAAACGGTTACTCATTTGAGCTGGCAAAAGACGGCCTCGAGGCCCTGGAGAAAGCGGGCAGGTCCGCCTACGATCTGATCTTTCTCGACGTCATGATGCCGGGAAAGGACGGCTTTGAAGTTTGCAGGACCCTGAAGCAGGGCCCCCTGACCCAGCGCATTCCCGTTGTAATGGTCACGGCCCTCTCGGACAAGGAATCAAAAATCAGGGGGCTCGACGCCGGAGCCAGCGACTTTCTTACGAAGCCTTTTGACGGCGCGGAGCTCCTGGCGAAGACGAGAAACCTGCTGCGGATAAAGGAGCTTGAAGACTTTCTTGTGCGTCACAATGAATTGCTCAGGGCGGAGGTCGAAAAGATGACGCATGAGCTCAGAGACAGCTATGTCGATACGATACTCAGGCTCACGAGAATAGCCGAATACAAGGACGAAAACACAGCCGCCCATATTCAAAGGGCGGGTTTCTTTTCCAGTGTAATTGCAAATAGGCTGGGATGGCCCGAGGAGCAGCTCGTCACGATTTTTTATGCGTCTCCAATGCACGATATAGGCAAAGTGGCGATTCCTTCCGAGATACTTCTTAAGCCCGGAAGACTGAGCAAAGAGGAATTTTCGCTTATGAAGACGCATGCCGCCATCGGGGCCCACATCCTGAGCGGGTCGTCCTCGAGGATATTGCAAATGGCCGAGCAGATCGCCCTGAGCCACCATGAGAGATGGGACGGCTCGGGATATCCGCTGGGGTTGAAGGGAGAAGAGATACCAATTGAGGGCAGGATTTACAATATTTGCGACCAGTACGACGCCCTTCGCAGTATGCGGCCTTATAAAACGGGATTCAGCCACGAAGAGACGATCAGGATAATTACCGAAGGAGACGGCAGGACCATGCCCTCGCACTTCGACCCGAAGATACTCGAAGTGTTTAAAGAGTCGGAAAGCGAATTCAAAGAAATATTCGAGGTGCACAAGGATTGATCTCGCCGTTTAATCTGTTCTGATAATTTCCCGGTCCGTTTTGCCTTACCTGCCGCATATCCGTGAATATCAAGGCTAAAGTGATGAAAATGGAATGCCGAAACAATAGATAACCGCGCAGGGCCATTACGGCTTTCGGGCAAAGCCGCTTTAGAGCGCGCTTACAATGAAGAGGTGGATATAAATGAAGGCACTCATTGCTGAAGATGATTTCGTAAGCCGCAGACTGATGCAGAGATATCTTGAAAAATGTTCGGAATGCGACATCGCCTCTAACGGCAGGGAGGCCCTGGAGGCCTTCCGGCTTGCGTTGAAAGAGAAGACCCCTTATGACCTGATATGTCTGGATATCATGATGCCGGAACTGGACGGCAAGGAGGTATTAAAGGCCATCCGGGAGATAGAAAAAGAAAGAGGCGTCATATTCCCTGACGGCGTCAAAATAATAATGACAACAGCCAATAGCGACCGGGAGAGTGTAATTTTATTCGGGATACTGCAGTGTAACTCATACCTTGTCAAGCCTGTCAGCAAGGAGAGACTTTTCAAGGAAATCGAGACGCTCGGACTGCTGAAAGCGGTGTGAAAACCGGAAACAGGAAAGGAGATAATATAGTGGACATAAAAGCGATGGCCGCCAATCTGGAGATGGAATACGGAGAGTTCGTGGAGCTCCTCGGGCTTTACGTGGAAAAAAGCTCGTCTGCCATAGAGCGACTGGAATATTCGGTAAAATCCGGAAACCTCCAGGAGGTTGTCGAGGCGTCGCATTCAATAAAAGGTTCATCAGGCAATCTCGGATTTATGGACATGTACGAAATTGCAAAAGAAATAGAAATGAACGGAAGAGAAAACAATCTGGACCTCGACAAAAATATTTGCGTCCTGAAGTCAGTGTTTGACACGCTGAAAAACACTATCGAACAGGCCACTGAAGGAAAGCAGCTATAAAAAGGGCGCCGGGTCGGCGCGCGGCCGCTTTTACAGAGGGTGTGAACCGGATGCCGCTGCTGTGTTAATATGGACCATGACCGCCGTGTGCAAACCGTGCAACTCCGCAAGCTCTCTCAAGCAGGTCCTGGACGGTTTTTATGATGACTACAACTTCAGAGAACGGCTGAAACATGACCCGATTGAATTCCCTCACCGACACTCAGACCCCGGCGATATCGAAATAGCCGGGTTCATCGCTTCCTGTTTTGCTTACGGCAAGGTAGAGCTGTTCAAACCAGTTATAGAAAAAATCCTCGGACCCGGCGGCAGGCGTCCAGCGGAATTTGTCATGAATTTCAATTTAAAGAAAGACAAAAAATATTTCCGCGGGATCAGCTACAGATTCAATAAAGAAGAGGACGTTCTCTGTCTTATTTATATCCTGAGCCGGACATTGAACGAATGGGGCTCGCTGAAGAACCTGTTCTACCACTTTTATAAACCGGAACACGAGGACATCAGAAAGGCTTTGACGGGTTTCGTTGAGTATTTTCACAACACTGACACATCGGCAGTCTATAACCCCCCCTTACCCCCCTTTGTCAAAGGGGGGAGGTCGAGGCAATTCTTTTCCTCTCCTGAAGGCGGCAGCGCGTGCAAGCGGATGAATCTCTTTTTAAGGTGGATGGTGAGGACCGCGGATATAGACTTCGGTATCTGGAACAAGGTCCCGCCGTCAAAGTTGATCATTCCCCTCGATACGCACATCGCAAGGATTTCAAGGTGCCTCTGTCTGACAAAGAGAAAGTCTTCAGACTGGAAGACCGCGAAAGAGATAACCGATTCATTGAAAAAAATTGACCCTGATGACCCGCTTAAATACGACTTCGCCCTCTGCCATCACGGGATATCGAAGATGTGCATGGGGGGGAAATTCAAAGATAGTTGCTCATCCTGCGCTCTGAAAAATAAGCTGTCAGCAGTCAGCTATCAGCGATCAGCTAAAAATGACCTCCGTGGCTGATTATTGAATTCCGATCGCTCGCTTATTTAAGTCCTGCCCTTTGAGCTCCCGTTCTTTTCTGCCGGCTATTGGCTTCAGCAGTCAGATCAAAAAGCGATTGCCTTAGCTGAATGCTGATCGCTGAAAGCTGACCGCTATGCCATATGACATAAATCATATGACGCAAGTCATTCCCATGATTGAATAATTTCATATATAAAAGAAGCACAGACTTTATCATTGAAAATTTATTCGGCAGGGACGCATTGAAATGCGCTGCGCTGAATCAAAAGGAGGTAGGCTAATGAGTAATAATTCAGCAAAGAACCTTTTTATCTACGGCAGCCTTATCTGTTTTATCGCCCTGATCGTCCTTACCATCGATACAATGGGGACCCTGGACAAGAGGGCGCCTGAAATCACTGAAAAGGTTGACGCAGGGAAAAAGGTATGGCACAAATATGACTGCATCGGCTGCCATACCATTTTTGGAAACGGTTCCTATTTCGCCCCTGACATGACAAAGGCGACAGAGCGAAAGCCGAAAGGTTATCTGAAGAAATTTCTCCTTGATCCCCGCACGATAAAGCCGGACGCCGCAATGCCCAGGCTCGGGATGTCCGAAGAGGAGGCCGATGATCTCCTGGCCTTTCTGGACTGGACCTCGAAAGTAGACACCAACAACTGGCCTCCGAAACCCGTGCTTGCGGTCGCCACTGCCGGGAGAGGGTCGGGACAAGGGCAGATGCTTTTTCAGAAGCATGACTGCGCTGCCTGTCATCAGATACAGGGATTGGGAGGCACGGCAGGCCCGGACCTCACAAACGTGGGGAACAGACGGCCCGATATAGACTGGCACATAAGACACCTCAAAGACCCTTCATCCGTTGTCAGCGGCTCTGCGATGCCCGCTTTTGCAAATCTGACGGATGAAGAATTAAAGGCCCTGGCGGAATATTTAACCACACTGAAATAAAGGAGACGGGACAATGAAATATCAAAGTCACCAGATATCATTAAACTTTTACACGGCCTCGGTCCTGCTCTTTCTGGTGCAGGTCCTTGTAGGCATCATAGCTGCGCTTCAGTTCATGTGGCCGGATTTCTTCATATTGAATTTCAACACCATAAGGACGCTGCATATCAACGCGCTCGTGGTATGGCTTCTTATGGGAATGATGGGCGCGACTTATTATGTAGTCACCGAGGAATCGGAGTCCGAACTGTGGAGCATCCCGATGGCCCAATTTCAGTTCTGGGCAACGGTCATTGCCGTGACCGCTGTAGTGGCAGGGTATATTGTGATGGGTTTATACCCGCAGGCCAATATGGAGGTATTCGGCACACGCCTCCTGAATGAAGGAAGGGAATACATAGAGGCCCCGAGATGGGCGGATGTCCTTATCGTCGTCTCGGTCCTGCTGTTTTTGTTCAACTGTTTCATGACGGTCTTGAAGACCAGAAAATTTACGGCTGTCCAGGGAGTGTTATTGGGAGGTCTGACCTTTCTCGCGCTCATGTACCTGCCGGGGATGTTCTATACAAAGAGCATGGTCAAGGACCAGTTCTGGTGGTGGTGGGTAGTGCATCTGTGGGTGGAAGGCTCCTGGGAGATGATCGCTGCCGCGCTGCTTGCGTTTATGCTTCACAAGCTGCTTGGGGCCGACGTAAAGGTCCTCGCAAAATGGATGTACATCGAGACAGGTCTCGTGCTCTTTACCGGCATTTTAGGATTGGGCCATCACTACTACTGGATCGGCACGCCGAAATACTGGCTCTGGGTCGGGGGCTTTTTCAGTTCCCTTGAGCCTATACCTCTTCTGCTGATGGTGTGGGACGCCTTCAGGACCACTCGTGAAACCCGCGCCCCCGTGCAAAACAGGATCGGCCTTTACCTTACGGTGGCCCACGCGATATTTAATTTTGTCGGCGCGGGGCTCTGGGGGGTAATACACACGCTGCCGCAGGTCAACAAATGGACGCACGGTACGCAGATCACGACAGCTCACGGACACCTCGCGTTTTACGGCGCCTATGTGCTCCTCATCGTGGCGATAATTTATGTCACCCTGCCTTCCATCAGGAACCTTAAGGAATTCAACCAGTCACGGGGGTTCCAGTCCTTCTGGTGGATGACGATCTCGATGGTCTTTATCGTATTATCCATTACAGGGGCCGGGATGGTCCAGACCTATCTCGAACGCCTCCTCGGCCTTGACTACGTGACGGTAAAGGCCTCCTATAACCTGTGGTTCTGGATATTCCGGGCGATCTTCGGGGTCGGCTTCCTTGTGGGTGTGCTGATACTTGTAAAAGACGTGCTATCGCTTGTACGCAGGCCGGCGTCGTGAGGTCATAATAAAATTTCTTTGCCCACTCAATGGCGAGGGCGGTCAATTGCCGCCCTCTTCCCTGTCTTTTTTTGTAACCGCTCAATTATGTGGCTGAGGCTACCTGAACGACCTCATAGAACTGTCATGCCCGAAGTTCCCCCGACTAAGACCTTCGAGGGCAGGCTTAATCGGGCATCCATGGACCCGTCGAAGTGTGGATTCCCGCTTACTGACTGCGGGAATGACAAGCTTAGGTAGATATAACTTGTATCCACGTAACTGAGGGGTTACGTTTTTTTCGTGTTTGTATTGACAATATCAATTTCAATGTGGATAATCTTGTGACAGGAAAATTGAAGAATGAAGCCGGTGACTTACAGTCCGGACGAAGTAATCATTTCAGACAGAGTCATCGCGTATTGCATAAAGAGTTTGAAGCGAGACGGTCGGCGTAGAGACGTTGCTGAATCACAGGCAGTCATTCCCGCAGTCCTTAATCGTCAATATCAACAATAAATTTTACCCACGGGGACATGAAAGAACCGTATTTATGAGGGGAGGCAGGGATTATGACGTATGGCGATGCATCATCCGAAGTATTCTGGAGGGCCCTGAAGGCGTTACCTGACAGTGAAAGGAAAGGCGTGGTAATGAGAATGATCAGGGACAAGGAATTCATGGAAGTGGTGCTTCATTTGATCATTGAACAGTGCCACAGGGAACCGCTATAGAGCGGACGAATCGCCTGGTTATCGGCGATTTGACCTAAAACCAGTACTCCGGGTACCTTCTGTTTTTTGAAAGATTGTTGATTATGAGGGCGACAATAAGGAGAATGAGAGCGCCTAATCCCGCGGGCACGAGCGGATAAAGAAAGCCGAGGTCCTGGATCTTCTTGCCTCCTATAACTGCAATCAATGCGGTCGCTCCGGCAGGCGGATGGAGGGTCTTTGTCAAAAGCATAGCGGCTATTGCAATAGACACGGCAAGCGTCCCTGCCAGCCATTGAGTGTCTCCGAATAATTTGTAACACGCCACGCCGATAAAAGCCGCTATGATGTGCCCGCCGATTAAATTTCTCGGCTGTGCGAGCGGGCTTTTGATCGCGGCAAACACAAGGACAGCTGATGCTCCGATGGAGCCGATTAATAATGTGAGGGCTCCGGGTTCAAAATATTTTGATGATAAATAACCGCATAAGCCTACGCCGGTTGCCGCTCCGATCCACGACCAGAGCACTTCTGAAGACGCGACTCCCGGCGGGCACTGCGCCCCGCCTTTCATTTTTGAAATGTACTCTTTTATCATTAATGGTCACAACCAAGAAAGAAGTAAGAAATGGGAAGTAGGAAGTAAAGAAAAAGCAGCGCCCTTTAAGCTGTTTTACTTCTCACTTCCCCCTTCTCACTTGCTTAAGGCCCTTATAAGGTCCGCCCTTGAGACGATGCCCAGGAGCCTGTTTTCATCATCGACTACAGGGAGCCTTTTGATCCTCTTCTCATCAAATATCCTTGCCACTTCTTTTATGTCCTCATCGGCGGCTGTTGTAATCGCGGGGGACGTCATAATGTCTCTGACTTTATGTCCGCCGGTGCGTTCAGGCAACGGCTCTCCGAATATGTGCCTTAAAATATCTTTCAGCGTGCGCCCCTTTTTCATCCCGGCAGCGGACAGGATATCCGCCTCTGAGACAATGCCGATGACGATGCCGTCTTCATCTACTACAGGCATGCCGCTTATATTATGTTCCGACAAGAGACCCGCCGCCTTATGAAAATCGTCATCTTTATTTACTGTTATCACTTCTCTGGTCATCACATCAATGACAGGAATCTTTGCAGCGAGCCTCTCCCTTGCATGTATCACAGCCAGCTCATAAATTTTCCTCAGGTCTTCTTCCGTAACATCAATATACGTCTTCATCCTGTTGAGAGCCGCCCTGATGTCTTCATCAGAGATATTGCAGTATTTATTCAGGTCGTCCATATATATTTATCAGGATTCATAATCCTTCTTGTCATGCCCGAAGTTTTTAATCGGGCATCCACCCTTCGACAGGCTCAGGGTGACACGGCTTGTCATGGCGAGCCTGTCGAACCATGGGTTCCCGCTCAACAAACTGCGGGAATGACGTCTCATTAGTATTTTCACCCGGACCTCCCGATTTTCTTATGACGCAAATCATATAAACAGATTCTTTATGATTTACCTCATGGCGCGGCCTCCAGAGCAAATGGTATAAATAATTATGACGCTTACCGGATACAGGCGAATCACACAGATAACGTTTATCCTTCTGATACTTCTGATGCCTGTTTTAAATATCTTCCGCTTTGATGTCGATACGAGAGCATTAATAGTATTCGGTAAGGTGTGGAGTCTCGGGCTGCACGAGGGCTTTTACGCAGAAAGGGGCCTGGGCGGAGCATCTCACGTGGCATTACAATTTTTTCTGAAGGCCATTCTTCCGTGGCTTGGCGTATTGGCCGTATTTCCCATACTCGGCGTTTTTACCGGGAGATTTTTTTGCGGTTGGCTATGTCCTGAGGGTGCGCTGTTTGAGCTTTTTGATTTCCTTACGGTAAAGATCTTCGGCAGGAGGAGCCTCCTGGTTAAAAAACCGAATGATCCTGCCGGGCCTGCGGCAAGCAGGCTTCCTTACGTCATCTTTGCTCTGTCCGGCATGGTCATAATACCGCTTGTTTTCGGCATTGCCCTGACCGGGTATTTTGTGGACCCGCGGACCGTATGGGGCCAGATCATAAACTGGAATTTTACTTTCGGCGTAAAGGCCGGGATTATCGGGGTCGCCATCTACATATTTATTTCGTCGATGATCGTCCGTCATACCCTCTGCAAATTCGTCTGTTCAGCGGGTCTCATGCAAATGTTGTTCGGATGGGCCGGCCCCGTATCGATAAGGGTCAAAACGGACATTGAAAAACTCGCGGCCTGTACAGACTGCAAGCAGTGTGAAAAGGTCTGCTTTATGAATGTCAAACCCCGCCTGCTGAGGAGGGACATCAATTGCGTAAACTGCGGTGAGTGCATCACCGCATGCACTAAAGAACTTGGCGAAGGAAGAGGTGTGTTCAGCTTTGCCCAGGCAAGGCATTGTATGCGCCCCTCAAGAGAACCGGCAGGAAAACCGGGCGAGGGCAGGCGGGACATGATAAAATCTACTCAAAAGGAAGCCGTTCAAACCATTCAACCTAAAAACAGCAGTTCATTTACCACAGAGGCACAGAGACACTGAGAAAACAAGAGGTTATCGAATAATTTTGCTTCATCACTTAGGTGAATGATTCATATTGGCCTTTTCTCTTATTTTTTAACTCTGTGCCTCCGTG